>NC_019780.1:630168-1260336 GCF_000317615.1 Dactylococcopsis salina PCC 8305
ACAACACCTGTGCGCCCCTTTTTCCCCACAAACCTTAAACTATCGCTTTCTCCTCAGTGATCCACGAATCACAACTCTGAGTTTAGGGGCGGCGAATCCTTCAGAATTATCCCCAGCTTTAGCAGTTGCGGATCAGACTTTTCCTCTCACCACAGAAGAAAAAACCGTATTGACTCGTTTAGAAAACCAGTTAGAAACCGCTTTGGGAACGGAAAAATGTAGTCAATGTTATGAATGTTTACCCTGTCCAGAAGTGATCAATATTCCTGAAATCTTACGGTTACGAAATCTAGCGGTTGCGTATGAAATGGAAAATTTCGGTCAATATCGCTATGGAATGTTTGAAAATGCTGGTCATTGGTTTTGGGGAAACAAGGGAAACCGTTGTACTGAATGCGGTGATTGTCTCCCTCGTTGTCCCGAAAACTTAGACATTCCCCGTCTGTTAGAAGACACCCATCAGCGCTTAAATGGCTCTCCCCGACGGAGATTGTGGGAATAGTGAATCCGAGTTCCCCCTTTCAAAGGCTGGTTAGGTTTTACCCTGAGCTTGTTGAAGGGGGGGATAAAATCGATTGATGCTCGATCTAACCATCTTTAATCAAGGGAATAATTATTCTTCTGTTCCTCCCTCATTCTGTTGTAACCAACGCTGAAGATCATCGATCGAGGTAAAATCTAACAGAGCTTCAGCAAGGGCTTCAGTTTCCTCAATCTCTAACTCCTCAATCTGGGTTTGAACGGAGGAAGGAATGTCTCCAAAGCGCCGTGAGAGTTGTCGCCAGACTAGCGATCGAGCTTCTGCTTTTTTCCCACGTTCTTCAACTTGTTGTTCCCATTCTAAAAAGGCTTGTGGCAAGGGCATAGTTACCTCCTCCCCTTCTGGGAGTTCTGGATTCGCTTCGACAATAATTTTCCATACTGATAACAATCTTAACGCTTCGGTTCGTCTAGTATCTCCTTCTGGTAGGGCGATTACTTCCGCCACAGCCTGCTGTTGAACGCTTCCTTTTCCCAGCAGTCTTAACCAGAGGGTTTCTGGGGTTTTTGGCAGTTGATGGACAACAATTACTACGGTTTGAAAGGCTGGGGCTAATTCATACACCCCTTCCAGCCAATTTTCTTTTTTCACCGCTCCCAAACGGGTGAGTAAATTCTGGCTCAGGGTGGGAGCAATAATCCAGAGAACAGGAGCATTAGTAGCACTAAGGGCTTGACGGCGACGTAAATCGGAAACTAACCAGAGTCGTTTGAGCAAACAACTTTCTATTTCTTCTAGGGTGGGAGGATTCCGAAACGGCTCAAATAAACCTGGAGATTGAACCATTGCTGCTAAAATTCCCAAGGTGGCTTGATTAGGAGTGACGTTAGCTTCCGGGGAAAAGTAGAGATCAATGAAGCGGGGTTCTCCTGGCACTTCTTTGGAGATTTCTACTTGTCCGCAAGGGGTGAGTAGTTGTTCTAGGAGTTGTTTGGCTAGTTGATCAAAAGGATGACGAGTCACAGAATAGCTTAAAAAGAAACAGCATTAATTAACTAATTTTACGGGATCAACCATCGATCAAATTTCACACCACACCCACCTCTTGTTCCCCCCTTTGAAAGGGATAAAATCGATCGATGCTCGATCTAACCATTTTTAATCAAGGGAATAATTATTCTTCTGTTCCTCCCTCATTCTGTTGTAACCAACGCTGAAGATCAGCGATCGAGGTAAAATCCAACAGAGCTTCAGCAAGGGCTTCCGTTTCCTCGATCTCTAACTCCTCAATCTGGGTTTGAATGGAGGAAGGAATGTCTCCAAAGCGCCGTGAAATTAGTCGCCAGACTAGCGATTGGGCTTCTGCTTTTCTTCCTTCTTTTTTCCCTTCTTTTTTCCCGCGCTCTTCAACTTGTTGTTCCCATTCTAAAAAGGCTTGTGGCAAGGGCATAGTTACCTCCTCCCCTTCTGGGAGTTCTGGATTAGCTTCGACGATAATTTTCCATACTGATAACAATCTTAACGCTTCCGTTCGTCTAGTATCTCCTTCTGGTAGGGCGATTACTTCCGCCACGGCTTGTTGTTGAACGCTTCCTTTTCCCAGCAGTCTTAACCAGAGGGTTTCTGGGGTTTTTGGCAGTTGATGGACGACAATTACCACGGTTTGAAAGGCTGGGGCTAATTCATACACCCCTTCCAGCCAATTTTCTTTTTTCACCGCTCCCAAACGGGTGAGTGAATTCTGGCTCAGGGTGGGAGCAATAATCCAGAGAACAGGAGCATTAGTAGCACTAAGGGCTTGACGGCGACGTAAATCGGAAACTAACCAAAGTCGTTTGAGCAAACAACTTTCTATTTCTTCTAGGGTGGGAGGATTCCGAAACGGCTCAAATAAACCTGGAGATTGAACCATTGCTGCTAAAATTCCCAAGGTGGCTTGATTAGGAGTGACGTTAGCTTCCGGGGAAAAGTAGAGATCAATGAAGCGGGGTTCTCCTGGCACTTCTTTGGAGATTTCTACTTGTCCGCAAGGGGTGAGTAGTTGTTCTAGGAGTTGTTTGGCTAGTTGATCAAAAGGATGACGAGTCACAGAATAGCTTAAAAAGAAAAAGGATTAATTAACTAATTTTACGGGATCAACCATCGATCGAATTTCACACTACACCCACCTCTTTCTTGTCCCCCCCTTGCCAAGGGATAAAATCGATCGATGCTCGATCTAACCATTTTTAATCAAGGGAATAATTATTCTTCTGTTCCTCCCTCATTCTGTTGTAACCAACGCTGAAGATCATCGATCGAGGTAAAATCCAACAGAGCTTCAGCAAGGGCTTCCGTTTCCTCAATCTCTAACTCCTCAATCTGGGTTTGAACGGAGGAAGGAATGTCTCCAAAGCGCCGTGAGAGTTGTCGCCAGACTAGCGATTGGGCTTCTGCTTTTCTTCCCTCTTTTCTTCCCTCTTTTCTTCCCTCTTTTTTCCCTTCTTTTTTCCCGCGCTCTTCAACTTGTTGTTCCCATTCTATAAACGCTTGTGGCAAGGGCATAGTTACCTCCTCCCCTTCTGGGAGTTCTGGATTAGCTTCGACGATAATTTTCCATACTGATAACAATCTTAACGCTTCCGTTCGTCTAGTATCTCCTTCTGGTAGGGCGATTACTTCCGCCACGGCTTGTTGTTGAACGCTTCCTTTTCCCAGCAGTCTTAACCAGAGGGTTTCTGGGGTTTTTGGCAGTTGATGGACGACAATTACCACGGTTTGAAAGGCTGGGGCTAATTCATACACCCCTTCCAGCCAATTTTCTTTTTTCACCGCTCCCAAACGGGTGAGTAAATTCTGGCTCAGGGTGGGAGCAATAATCCAGAGAACAGGAGCATTAGTAGCACTAAGGGCTTGACGGCGACGTAAATCGGAAACTAACCAAAGTCGTTTGAGCAAACAACTTTCTATTTCTTCTAGGGTGGGAGGATTCCGAAACGGCTCAAATAAACCTGGAGATTGAACCATTGCTGCTAAAATTCCCAAGGTGGCTTGATTAGGAGTGACGTTAGCTTCCGGGGAAAAGTAGAGATCAATGAAGCGGGGTTCTCCTGGCACTTCTTTGGAGATTTCTACTTTTCCGCAAGGGGTGAGTAGTTGTTCTAGGAGTTGTTTGGCTAGTTGATCAAAAGGATGACGAGTCACAGAATAGCTTAAAAAGAAAAAGGATTAATTAACTAATTTTACGGGATCAACCATCGATCGAATTTCACACTACACCCACCTCTTTCTTGTCCCCCCTTTGAAAGGGATAAAATCGATCGATGCTCGATCTAACCATTTTTAATCAAGGGAATAATTATTCTTCTGTTCCTCCCTCATTCTGTTGTAACCAACGCTGAAGATCAGCGATCGAGGTAAAATCCAACAGAGCTTCAGCAAGGGCTTCCGTTTCCTCAATCTCTAACTCCTCAATCTGGGTTTTGAACGGAGGAAGGAATGTCTCCAAAGCGCCGTGAGAGTTGTCGCCAGACTAGCGATCGAGCTTCTGCTTTTCTTCCCTCTTTTCTTCCCTCTTTTTTCCCTTCTTTTTTCCCGCGCTCTTCAACTTGTTGTTCCCATTCTATAAACGCTTGTGGCAAGGGCATAGTTACCTCCTCCCCTTCTGGGAGTTCTGGATTAGCTTCGACGATAATTTTCCATACTGATAATAATCTTAACGCTTCGGTTCGTCTAGTATCTCCTTCTGGTAGGGCGATTACTTCCGCCACGGCTTGTTGTTGAACGCTTCCTTTTCCCAGCAGTCTTAACCAGAGGGTTTCTGGGGTTTTTGGCAGTTGATGGACGACAATTACCACGGTTTGAAAGGCTGGGGCTAATTCATACACCCCTTCCAGCCAATTTTCTTTTTTCACCGCTCCCAAACGGGTGAGTAAATTCTGGCTCAGGGTGGGAGCAATAATCCAGAGAACAGGAGCATTAGTAGCACTAAGGGCTTGACGGCGACGTAAATCGGAAACTAACCAGAGTCGTTTGAGCAAACAACTTTCTATTTCTTCTAGGGTGGGAGGATTCCGAAACGGCTCAAATAAACCTGGAGATTGAACCATTGCTGCTAAAATTCCCAAGGTGGCTTGATTAGGAGTGACGTTAGCTTCCGGGGAAAAGTAGAGATCAATGAAGCGGGGTTCTCCTGGCACTTCTTTGGAGATTTCTACTTTTCCGCAAGGGGTGAGTAGTTGTTCTAGGAGTTGTTTGGCTAGTTGATCAAAAGGATGACGAGTCACAGAATAGCTTAAAAAGAAACAGCATTAATTAACTAATTTTACGGGATAAAAATTGATCGAACCTCATACCAAACCCACCTCTTTCTTGTCCCTCCCAATCATCGGGGGGCTAGGTTTTACCCTGAGCTTGTCGAAGGGGGGGGATTTATTGTAACTTGCTAACTAGAATTGATTTAGGTTTTGGAATTTCGTCACCATCTTCTAATAGCATTAATAGATGAACTCTAACTGCTTCTTTAATTTCCTTAATTGCGTCCTCTTGGCTATCTCCATGGGCAAGAAGACCCAATTCTATACATTTAGCTAAATAGGCTTCATCTTCTGGAGAATATTTAATAAGATAAGAATAGTTTTTCAGATACTCATTAATATCAATCATTGCTTTGTTCTTGCTGAATTTTCTTTAGTTTGATTAAAGCTAATCTAACTTGTTTAACTTGGTAGGGCTTGGCTTTGCCATCCTTTCCTTTTTGAAGATTAATTCTTGGTTCTCCTTGCCAAGGCACTTTAAATGGATAATGACTTGAGCTTTGATTTCTTGGCTTGCCGAAAAATTTTTCAGTGATTGTCATTAAACGATTAAATCTAATATTTTTCTCATTTTCTAGTTCTTTAATCGCTTTATCAATCTCCATCACTATTGATAATATTGATTTTTTATTTTATTTTAACCTGAATAACCACCTCTAGTTAGGGTCTGCCGACTCAAACTCAAACTCTCAACCAATAAGGTTTTAACCCTTCAACGATCGCGCCAATACCAAATAACAAATGACGGTATTCACCGATATATGAACTTTTTCAACAAACCCTAGAGGGTGGTCGGGTAATTCTGTGTTGGGTTTCGCTTCTCTTCACCGAACCTACGTTTGATGTCAGCTAATTTGTGTTGGGTTTCGCTTCTCTTCACCGAACCTACGTTTGATGTCAGCTAATTTGTGTTGGGTTTCGCTTCTCTTCACCCAACCTACGTTTGATCTACTAAGCCCCCCAATCATCGGGGGGTTTGGGGGGATTAACCTGTTACTCCTGATCCAACTCCTCATCAGACAACTGATAATTACGCGCCGTTTGGTCGTCAACGAGATCGCCATTGCTTTGAATTTCAGCAACATCAGGAGGAATCGGATAAATTGTATTCTGACTGAGAGAATTTTCTTCCTCAGTTAAAGCATATCCCAACGAATCCTCATGGACACTAAACCCAGTACCTGCTGGAATTAAACGTCCAATGATCACATTTTCTTTTAAGCCACGTAACCAGTCAGATTTGCCCTCGATCGCGGCTTCGGTCAAGACGCGAGTTGTCTCTTGGAAACTTGCCGCACTGATAAAGCTATCGGTATTGAGAGAGGCTTTCGTAATCCCCAATAAATTGGGTTTATAGTCCACTGGTGCGCCACCAATAATCGACATAGTTTCGTTATCCTTATGCACATCCCGTAATTCTGCCAACTCTCCAGGTAAGCGAATCGTATCGCCACCATCTTCTACCTTCACCTTAGAAGTCATCTGACGGACAATCACCTCAATATGTTTATCAGAAATATCAATCCCTTGAGACTGATAAACCCGTTGGACTTCATCCACTAAAAACTGTTGAACTTTTTGCAAACTGCGAAGTGCGGCTTCATAAGTCCCCATTTCTTGATCTGTGTAATGTTGAAAGAAGACTTCTAGAATCTCGTGGGGATTTGCTGGGCCATCGGTCAAGGGATCACCAGCCTCAACCGTTTGTCCATCAGCAATCAACATACTTTGTCCCGCACCAATGGCATAATTACTGATCACCCCATCGGGTTCAATAATCTTCACGTCAACGGTTTCATCATCCTTATATTCCACTTGCGCTGTTCCCGAACGGGCGGCGAGAACACAAGCCTCTCGTGGCTTCCGCGCCTCCAACAGTTCCTCAATCCGAGGTAATCCTTGAATAATATCCCCCGTTTTGGTTCGTTCATAAATCAGTAAGACGAGGTTATCTCCTCGTTGCACTAAACTGCCATTATCCACGTGCAACACCGCACCACTAGACACCCGATAAGGACGGGCATTTCGCAGCACGATCGCGTCTTTTTTGACAGCAATCACCTGTCCAGACTCTGGGGCAACCACTTTTTTAGTGAGAGGAGAATTTGCTACCACTAAATCCCCTTCTTCCACTTGTGCTTTCCCTGTAATCGGAACGATCGTTAAATCAGCATCTCGCGCCACTAACACCCGACGAATCGCCTCGCCCCCTTCACGGATTCCTCGCACCTCACCTGCTTCTCGACATTGGATTTCGGTTCGAGCGACAATTTCCCCTGGGGGAATCTCTTGTCCATCTTTTACCAAAATGCGAGTTTGAGGGCTACCACTAAACGCATCCCCTTCATTTTCTCGACGAATCGCTAAAGATTCGAGAATCACCATCTGTAAGAAATAAGCGTCTTCTTCCTCTTCACGCTCCATCAATTCAATATCAACACTAATCGGTAGCGAATCTTTACTCGCTGCTGGCTCATCTTCATCATTGATATTGAGAACCAATTGAGTTCGCATCAATTCTATACCATTAACCGACTTCACCCGTTCTCCGTCTTTATAAAACAAGCGTTGGGAGGCTTTCAGTTCAATTTGTATATTCCCCAATTCATTCATCGAACTTTGAGAGGGAATATCAGGTTCATCGGGAATGGTATATTCCACCACAGGACGCAACAGAATTGCGTTTCCTTCTGGGGTTTCCACATACTGCACATAACGCAGAGAATCCGCCGTTAAATCAGGGGTAATCGCTTCTCCTGGATGTACCAATTGATCCGTACCACAAAGGGGTTCTTGTTCACTCAGATGAACCTCTCCCGATTTAATAATGATTTCCCGCAGGATTTCATTTTTCTGGATGACTTCTACAATTCCCGAAGATTGACAGAACATATTTTCTACAATCTCCACACCAGCCTCAACATATTCTCCATCTTCCACACGGAGTAAGCCGATATCTTTATTGATTTCGTGGCATTCTTCAGGAATCCAAAGCAGCGTTCCGCCTTGGGTCACTTCATAGCCATTTTTCGCTTTGCCGCGCTTATCAATTTCTACCCCTGCATATTTCACCATACCGCCCGTTTCTGTGCGATAAGTATCATCCATTAATTCGGCAATCACATCGCCATGTTTGACTTTGCTGCCAGGGGTGGCTTTTAAGGCAAAGCGTTGATCATTAGCAGAGTGGATAATATATTGTTCACCACTCCCGATGCTGGAACGACGAATGTAAGCCTGATCTAATTGGATGGAAGCGGTGATGATTTCGATTTCCCGTTTTCCAGTACCGAGACGAACCACACCGCCTTTGCTGGTGATTAGTTTGGTTTCCGCAAGAATGTCTCCCGATTCAACTTTTGAGCCGTTGCTGACGACGGGTTCTGCCCCAGGCAGGAGGTTATACACTTCTCCTGATAGCACCCATAATAGTCCCCCCCGTTGAGCGGTGCGTGTCATGTTCCCCTGACGATCGGTTTTTTCTTCGGGAATTAAGTCCTGGAATAAGACTTCTCCTGCTAAGTCGGAGGAAACATCTTTTGTCGCTTTCTCGGTCGATCGTTTTTTCGGGGTGGCGACTTCCACGATTAATTGTCCCGCTTCTACGGTTTCGTTGTTATTAGCCATTAACAACGAACCTGGAGTCACGGCGATCGTTTTTTGTTCACCGTTAGCCAGTTGAACAGAAATCTCTCCCGCCACTTCTACTTGTTCTCGTTCTTCTCCGTGACGAGTTCGCACTTTACGAGTTTTGAGCTTTTTGGGGACAATCACTGTTCCTTGTTCGGGGGCGGTCACTTGTTGGGCAATATCTCCTGTAAATACGCCCCCAGTGTGGAATGTCCGCATGGTTAACTGGGTTCCTGGTTCGCCGATCGATTGCGCGGCAATAATGCCTACGGCTTCTCCGCGATCGACGGGTTTCCCATGAGCTAAACTCCAGCCATAGCAACACTTACACACCGATCGCGCTGACTCACAAGTCAAGGGCGATCGCACCTTCACCGTTTTCACCGTTTTCCCAATGCGTTCAGCAAGGGGTTGATCCACTTCCTGATTCCGTTCTGCGATCACTTCACCTGTTTCTGGATCAACTACATTTTCCGCAAGCGTCCGACCAAACAAACGTTCCTCAAGGGGAATCAAAACTCGTTCCCCATCCGTCATGCTGGTGACAGTAATTCCCCGTTCCGTTCCACAATCATCTTCCCGAACAATCAAATCTTGGGACACATCCACCAAACGACGGGTCAAATAACCCGAGTCAGCCGTCCGTAACGCGGTATCAACCAACCCTTTACGCGCCCCGTAAGAGGAAATAATATATTCCGTAACTGTCAAGCCTTCTCGGAAATTGGTTTTAATCGGGAGGTCAATAATTTCCCCTTGCGGATCAGCCATTAAGCCGCGCATTCCCACCAACTGACGCACCTGAGACAAGTTTCCTCTTGCCCCCGACTGTGACATCATATAAACGGAATTAAGGGGATCAGTGGCTTGGAAATTCCGCACTACTTCATCTTTCAACGCTTCCGAGGTCACGTTCCAAGTATCCACCACCTTTTGAAAACGTTCCACTTCCGTAATTTTACCAATGCGATAACGTTCTTCGGTTTCTGCGATCGTGGTTTCTGCGGAGTCCAGCATCTCCCGTTTACTGGGAGGCACTTGTAAGTCTTCCACACTAATGGACACACCCGCTTTCGTGGCGTAATGAAACCCCATATCTTTTAGTGCGTCCGCCATTGCTGAACAACTGGCACTGCCATAATTAATGAAAGCCCAATGAATGAGTTTTTTCAGTTGCTTTTTATCAACAACTTGGTTCCAGAAGATTGTTTTGGGTTGCTTCTTATCAGTCATGGTTTATTGGTGATTGATTATTTGCGATTGGTGATTCGGGGGAATTAAACGTTAACTACAGAACTACCTAATAAAGCATCGTGGATTGTTTTGTTATAGATCACACGCCCGGCGGTGGTGCGAATATATTGCGCTACTACTTCTCCGTCTGCATTTTCTTTCACCCGTCGATTGGGATACACTTTCAGCACAGTGCCATCCTCACGAGTTTCTTCTTCGACCGGTTCTGCTTCTACAGGGTCTCTCACTTCTCCTTCAAAGCGCACCCAAATATAAGCATGAAGATTTAAGTGTCCTTGCTGGTAGGCACAAATTACATCCTCTAAATTAGAGAAATATCGTTTATCTTGAGGCTCTACCGTGGCATTTTCCGCCGTTAGATAATACGTTCCTAAAACCATATCTTGAGACGGCGCAACAATGGGCGTTCCCGTTGCGGGAGACAAGATGTTATGGCTCGCTAACATCAATAGTCGCGCTTCTGATTGCGATTCTAGGGAGAGGGGAACATGAACCGCCATCTGGTCGCCATCAAAGTCGGCGTTAAATGCTGGACAAACTAGGGGATGCAATTGAATCGCTCGTCCTTCCACTAAAATCGGTTCAAAGGCTTGAATCCCTAAACGGTGCAAGGTGGGAGCGCGGTTCAGCATAACGGGATGTCCCGTGATCACTTCTTCCAACACTTCCCAGATTTCTGGATCGTTGTGTTGAATCTTTTTCTTTGCTGATTTAATGTTGCTAACCACTCCATTACGGATCAAGCGGTGAATCACAAAAGGCTGGAAAAGCTCGATCGCCATTTCTCGTGGTAAGCCACACTGATAGATTTTCAAGTTCGGACCAACGACAATCACGCTTCTTCCCGAATAATCCACCCGTTTTCCTAACAGGTTTTGTCGGAACCGACCTTGTTTCCCTTCAATAATATCCGACAAAGACTTCAAGGGACGATTATTTGCGCCCACAACCATTCGGCCGCGACGACCGTTATCAATTAACGCATCTACGGCTTCTTGTAACATCCGTTTCTCATTCCGAACGATGATCTCTGGCGCGAGAATATCCTGTAAACGGGCAAGACGATTATTGCGATTAATCACCCGTCGATAGAGATCATTGAGGTCAGAAGTCGCAAAGCGTCCACCGTCTAATTGCACCATCGGACGTAAATCTGGGGGAATCACGGGGATATAGGTTAAAATCATCCAGTCTGGAGAAGACCCAGTGGCGATAAAATGGTCGATAATGCGTAACCGTTTAATCAGTTTCGCTCGTTTTTGTCCTTTGGCATTAGAAACTTCTTCCCGTAGTTTTTCTGCTTCTTCCTCCAAATTGAGGTCTTCTAATAAACGTTGGATGGCTTCAGCGCCAATGCCAACTTCCACTCCCATCAACTCTGTATCTTCAGCATAGAGTTGATCTTCAATTTCCATCCACTGTTCTTCGGTCAACAGTTGTTTATAGCTTAAATTCCCCGCATTGCCCGGTTCTAACACCACATAGGAGTTAAAGTAAACAATTTGCTCCACATCCCGTAACGCCATGTCTAAAAGGATGCTCAAATAACTGGGAATCCCTTTTAAGTACCAAACATGAGTTACCGCCGCTGCCAGCTTAATATATCCCATGCGATGACGACGCACTCTCGACTCGGTAACTTCTACCCCACAGCGTTCGCAAACAATCCCACGATGACGCACTCGTTTATATTTGCCGCAGTGACATTCCCAATCTTTCGCCGGACCGAAGATGCGCTCGCAAAACAACCCGTCCATTTCTGGTTTCAGGGTGCGATAGTTAATGGTTTCGGGTTTGGTTACTTCTCCCACTACTTGACCGTTCGGGAGGTTGCGCTCTCCCCATTCACGGATGCGATCGGGCGCTGCGATATTAATTTTAACGTAATCAAACTCTTGCTTTGACTGTGCCATATTTCTGCTCTGCTCACTTGTAAAATAACGACCTCAAAGGTGACTTGTCATTCCTCACCAGTGAATAACAAGTCACACTTCCCCAAAACTTATGATTCCACTTCTTCGGTTTCGGCTTCTTCTGCGGCGAGGGCCTCTGCGGGAACAATGTCTTTCCGAGATAAAGACTCATAAGTGGGGCGCGAAGGCGTGCGACGACGTTCGCTGTCCGCCATCAAATCCACTTCTAAATCTTCACTGGTCCCATCGTCATTGGTATCTACCCGATGGACAGAAATATCTAATCCTAAAGACTGTAATTCCCGCATCAGTACCTTAAAGGATTCTGGCGTGCCAGGGCGAGGAATCGGTTTTCCTTTCACAATGGCATTCAAGGCTTCGTTACGCCCCTGCATATCGTCTGATTTCACCGTTAACAATTCTTGCAAGGTGTAAGCCGCGCCGTAAGCCTCTAACGCCCAAACTTCCATTTCTCCAAATCGTTGTCCTCCTTGTTGCGCTTTTCCGCCTAATGGTTGTTGCGTCACTAAAGAATAAGGACCGGTCGATCGAGCGTGAATCTTATCATCAACCAAGTGAACCAGTTTCAGCATATAGGCTTGTCCGACAGTGATTGGTCGATCGAAAGGCTCTCCTGTCCGTCCATCATAAAGAGTCATTTTCCCTGGATTATTTTCATCAAATGCCCACTCTTTACCAGGACGACTGGCGGCTTCTTTCAACTTCGCATCCACCGTGTCACGGGAAGCCTGTTCCCCATACATTTCATCAAACGGAGTCAACTTAAAGCGAGCATTCAGATTTTCTGCAGCCCAACCCAAGAGACACTCAAACACTTGTCCCACATTCATCCGTGAGGGAACACCGAGAGGATTTAACGCCACATCAAGGGGACGACCATCAGGGAGGTAAGGCATATCTTCAATGGGGAGAATCCGAGAAATAATCCCTTTATTCCCGTGTCGTCCTGCCATTTTATCTCCCACTTGAATTTTCCGTTTCAGGGCGACATAGCAGCGCACCACCATATTTGCCCCTGGGGGGAGTTCGTCTCCTTGTTCACGGGTAAACACGCGCACATCGACAATGCGACCTTTTTCCCCATTGGGAACTCGTAGCGAGTTATCACGAACATCGCGCGCTTTTTCCCCAAAAATAGCACGGAGGAGCTTTTCTTCTGGCGGTTGATCCGACTCTCCTTTCGGGGTAACTTTTCCGACAAGGATATCCCCTGCTTCTACCCAAGCACCAACCCGAATAATGCCACGTTCATCCAATTGCCGCAACGCATCTTCGCCCACGTTGGGAATCTCACGAGTCACTTCTTCCGGTCCGAGTTTCGTCTGACGAGCTTCGATTTCGTATTTCTCAACGTGGATACTGGTGTAAACGTCATCCTGTACCAGACGCTCACTGACTAAAATCGCATCTTCATAGTTATATCCCTCCCAGGGCATATAAGCAATCAGAACATTTTGACCGAGAGCAATTTCGCCCCCTTCCGTTGCCGAACCATCCGCTAACACCTGTCCTGGCACTACTTCCTCGCCCGCAAACACGAGAGGACGTTGGTTTAAACAAGTGTCCTGGTTAGAACGCTGATATTTTTGTAGAGGATATTCAAGAAATTGTGGTTCTGATGCTTCTTCTTCCGAAGTTTCTCCCTCCAATTGCGGTTGTTCTTGCGGGGGGGTACTGACTTTTACTCGGACAATCGTTGCATCCACATAATCCACTGTCCCATAAGTCCGAGACACCACTACCATCCCAGAATCACGAGCAGATTGTGCTTCTAATCCTGTTCCCACTAAAGGACGTTCGGGACGCAATAAAGGCACTGCTTGACGCTGCATATTTGACCCCATGAGAGCGCGGTTTGCGTCATCATGTTCCAAGAACGGAATCAGGGAAGTTGCCACCGACACAATCTGTAGGGGAGAAATGGCGACATAATCCACTTCTTTCGGGCTAGTGGTGGTAAACTCTTGACGATAGCGCACCGCCACTGTATTCCCTAAAATATACCCTTCTTCATCTGTCGCAATATCTCCAGGGGCAACTCGTTTGTCGTCTTCTTCGTCGGCGGTGAGATAAATCGGGTCTTGATCACGCAACACACGCCCATCTTCCACTGGATAATAGGGAGTGGCAATAAAGCCAAAATGATTCACTCGCGCACAAGTTGCCAAAGACCCAATTAAACCCGCATTGGGACCTTCTGGCGTTTCTACTGGACAAATCCGTCCATAGTGGGAGGGATGAATATCACGCACCGCAAACCCAGCCCGTTCTCGACTTAATCCTCCCGGTCCCAATGCACTAATCCGCCGTTTGTGAGTCAACTCTGCTAAAGGATTCGTCTGATCCATAAATTGGGACAATTGCGATGAGCCAAAAAACTCTTTAATCGCCGCCACCAAGGGTTTTGGATTCACCAAAGATGTCGGAGTGAGGGTGTTCGCCTCCGAAACCGTCATCCGTTCCCGAATAATCCGTTCTAAGCGATTTAATCCTACTCGCACTTGGTTCTGTAAGAGTTCGCCAACGGAACGCACTCGACGATTTCCCAAGTGGTCAATATCATCGGTCGTTCCGAGGTCAAATTCTAAATTGATTAAATAATCGATCGCCGCTAAAATATCCTGTTGGGTCAATACTCGTGTTGTTTCGGGAGTGGTAAGATTTAACTTCCGATTCAGTTTGTGACGACCGACTCGTCCTAAATCATAACGTTTGGGGTCAAAGAAACGAGAATCTAATAATTGTTGACCTCCTGAAACCGTTGGCGGTTCACCAGGACGCAGTTTCCGATAAAGTTCTAAGAGTGCTTCTTCTTCGGTGGGATTCCCTTCTTTATCTAGGGTTTTTTGGAAATAGTCTGCGTTGCGTAACCCATCATTAATTTCGTTATCCTGGAGTCCAATGGCTTTGAGGAGAACTTGGGCGCTGAGTTTACGAGTTTTATCAATGCGAACCCAAACTAAATCGTTTTTGTCGGTTTCAAATTTTAACCAAGCCCCTCGGTTGGGAATTAAGGACGCAGAATAAGTCCGACGGTTATTTTTATCGGTTTCGGGTTTATAATAAACCCCAGGAGAACGAACAATTTGGTTAACAATAATCCGTTCTGCACCATTAATCACAAATGTTCCCCGTTCTGTCATTAACGGTAACTCACCGATAAAGACTTCTTGCTCTTGAATTTCTCCAGTTTCTTTATTGATGAGACAGGTGGGAACGTACATCTGTACGGAATAGCTACTGTCACGGCGTTTCGCTTCATCTACCTCATATTTTGGCGGTTTCAGTCGGAAGTTTTCGGCGACAAAACGTAGTTCCAATTTTCCTGTATAGTCGGAAATTGGGGAGAAGCTATCTAACTCCTCAATTAATCCCTTTTCTAAAAACCAACGGAAGCTGGCGCGTTGAATTTCAATTAAATCCGGTAACAGATTGGTGGCTAGATTACTCATTGATTAATCTTTTCTTGGTGTTGCGTTGGTGAGTCTGGTTAATACTTTTTTGTGATTCAAGAGCGGGAATTAACTCTTGATTTTAATTAAATTCGCTGATTGAGGGTAGAGAAAATAATTCACGAGCGTTACGGGTGGTGGTTTCAGCTAGGGTTTCTAAGGGGGTGTTTCTTAAGTTGGCGACGGTTTCGGCAACATAGCGCACGTAACTTGGTTCGTTGCGTTTGCCCCGTTTGGGAACTGGGGCGAGGAAAGGACAGTCTGTTTCTACTAAGAGTCGATCGTCGGGGACGATTTGCGCTGAGGACTGGACAGTTTTAGCATTTTTAAATGTGACTAAGCCACTGAAGCTGATGTAAAATCCCAAGTTGAGACAGATTTCTGTTTCTTCGGGAGAACCCGCCCAACAGTGCATTACTCCTTTGACTGCTCCTTTTTCGGTTTGAAATTTGCTCACCAATTCGACTAATTCTGTCGTTGCGTCTCGACAGTGGATGATGACGGGTTTGTTGAGGCGTTGCGCGATCGAGAGTTGATTCCAAAATGCGTTTCTTTGTTCTTGGACGTTTTCGGCTTTATACAAGTCTAACCCAGTTTCCCCAATGGCAACCACACGGGGATCAGACTGGGCTAACTGCTCGGTTTCTTGGGCGAGTTCAGGTTTCCATTTTCGCGCTTCTAGGGGATGTAAGCCAACTGCAAAGGAGACTTCTGGAAACTGCTGCGCGATCGCGCTGATTTGGGCATACTCTTTGGGCTCAACGCAGGAGTGAACGAGTTGCACCACTCCTTGTTCTTGCCAACGGGTTTTTAATTCTGCCAATTCCGCCTCAAAAACATCAAAGTTGATGTGAACATGGGTATCAATTAGCTGCATTACTAACCGCTGCTCCTTCAACCTATTGGTTTGTGTTCTGATGCTAATTTTCGGGTTAACGATCGATCGAATCGAGACTAAGCAGAAGTTACTTTTTTCAGAGCTTTTGCTAAACGAGCTTTTTTTCTTGCCCCATTATTTTTATGGAGAGCATTGACTTTAACTGCCTTATCAATTTTACTGTAAGCAGCCGCCATGGCTTTTTGCACTTGTTGTTCTTTTTCGCTGTCGGGGTTGCTGGCGTAGTCATCAACCACAGCAAAGTATTTTTTCATCAGCGTTTTCACAGCCGACTTATAGGATTTATTTTGGAGACGATTGCGCTCTGCGATTTGGATACGCTTCTTTGCGGATTTAATATTTGCCACGGTTATCCTTCAAAGAATAAATTACTTTATTGGTTTATTTTATCCCCCCGCTCTTGAATCAAGATTAAGGGAACTATTATTGTAGCACCTTATTTCTAAACTTGTTAAGTGCTTGCAGATTTTTTTTTCAGTTGGCAAGAAGGAAAGGAGAAATTTTCAAGAGAAATGACAATGGAGGGAGGAGGTTCTGAAAAATTCAGGTTAAGCTAGAAAGGAAAAGCTGGGCAATTAAAATCATACCATCGTTTAATCGGCTTTCCCAGCCCCTGATCGTTTACGCTGAAAGTCGAAGCGATTTAGGGTAGAACGGTAAACGAGGGTAGTCGCTTAGAGGGGTATTTCGACTCCATGCTGCGGATTATAACTCAAATCGCGGAAGCAACAACAGAACTACAACGGATTTCCGATCGCACTCACAACCAACAAACAGAAGGGAAAGAGGTGGCGGTACGGGAGATTTTGAAGACGGTACAAACCGAGGGGGATCAAGCACTGCTTGACTATACCGAAAAGTTTGACCAACTGACCTTAACAGTTGACCAGTTGCGGGTGACAGGGTCAGAACTGGATGCGGCTTATCAACAAGTGTCTAAGGAATTAATTGATGCGATCGCCCTTGCCAGGAAAAAAATTGAGGCGTTTCATCGCCAACGCACGCCAAAATCATGGGTGGAGTTTGGTGACAATCAAACCGTATTAGGGAAACGCTATACTGCGGTCGATCGAGCGGGATTATATGTCCCTGGCGGACGCGCCTCCTATCCCAGCACGGTTTTAATGAATGCTGTCCCCGCGACAGTCGCTGGGGTTTCCCGACGAGTGATGGTTACGCCCCCTGGGGCTGATGGAAAAGTCAACTCGGCGGTGTTGGTGGCAGCACAAGAAGCGGGAATTGAGGAAATTTATCGCGTGGGAGGGGCGCACGCGATCGGTGCGTTAGCCTATGGGACAGAAACCATCCCCAAAGTTGATGTCATCACCGGTCCTGGCAACATTTACGTCACCCTGGCGAAAAAAATGGTTTATGGGACAGTGGGAATTGACTCTTTAGCGGGACCCTCGGAAGTTTTAATCATTGCGGATCACAATGCAAATCCCGTTTATGTCGCTGCGGACTTGTTAGCGCAGGCAGAACACGATCCGATGGCGGCGGCGATTCTGCTGACGACAGAGGAAAAATTAGCGCAAGAAGTACAAAAGCAAGTAGAAGTCCAATTAGAGAATCATCCCCGTCGCACACTCACCGAGAAGGCGATCGCCCATTATGGAGTAGCCGTCGTGGTTAAATCCCTCACCGAAGCGGCAAAACTATCAAACTTGTTTGCACCAGAACATTTAGAATTAGAAGTCGAAGACCCCTGGGAAATGCTGAACTTAATCCGACACGCGGGCGCAATTTTTATGGGTCATTCCACCCCAGAAGCAGTGGGAGATTATCTCGCCGGACCCAATCATACCCTTCCCACCTCTGGCGCGGCGCGTTATGCTTCGGCGTTAGGAGTGGAAACCTTTATGAAGCATTCTAGTTTAATTGAGTATTCTCATACCGCGTTGGATGACGTATCCCAAGCGATTCAAACCTTAGCGCAAGCAGAGGGATTACATTCTCATAGTGAGTCGGTGCGCTTACGGATGTCAAAGCAGTATGATCAGTATAAATGCTGATTTAGTCATCTGGAATCGTCAAACTGGCTTGGGAAAAACTTTTGATTCTTCTGGCGGCTTTTCCCTACCCAATGGCGCACAGCGATCGCCCGATGCGGCTTGGATTCCTCTCGAAAAGTAGAACGCACTCACTTTAGAGGAAAAAAGGGGCTGATAATCAGTTCCTTAAGGCTAGTCATTTGTTTTCCAATCAAATCTGACTGTCTCTACTTCTTCAGTAATCTCTTCTAGAGACAAGTCATCGGTTTCAAATGCTTGAAGTAATTCTGTTAGTTTTTGTTCTCGCAACTTTTTTTCTAATTCTTTACTTAGTTTAATTTTTTCTGATTCAGATAACTGTTCCACTAATTTTAAGATTTGGTCAAAATCTAAGGAAAGCTGATAGACTTTTTTACTCATGAGATTTATCGGTGAATACTGATGTTGTCAATTTATACCATTTTAAAAAAGTTAGGTTACAGCCAATCCCCCCAAACCCCCCTTTGAAAGGGGGGCTTAGTCGATCGCTAATGTAGCGCCAATTGTTTTAAATGGTATTAATTCACCCCATTAGGATAAAATTATAACAAAGTGCAATTATTTCTCCGTTCTATTCTTTCCTCAGAGAAGACTTTGGGGCTGATAGTGATCTTGATGTTTTAGTGACTTTTGCTGAAGATGCAAAGTCTGCGCTTCTCGATCTGGTGAGAATGGAACTAGAATTAGAGAACATTGTCGGGCGATCGGTGGATTTGATTGAAAAAAGAGGAATTGAATGTAGTCAAAATTGGATTCGCCGTGACGAAATCTTAAAAACAGCAGTTCCAGTGAACTTATTTTTCCAGCTATCGCCCCTTACCATTTAATCAGTCAGCCATTATGACGACAACCACTCTCAATCTCAACCCGATCATTAAGTTAACTCAACAACAATTTTATACGCTATGTGCGACTAACCCCAACACCAAACTAGAACTTAATGCTAACGGAGAATTAATTGTTATGTCCCCCACTGGCGGCGAAACCAGCGCTTGGAATTCTAAACTCATTGCGGCTTTAGTGAATTGGAATGAACAAACGGGGTTAGGACAAACTTTTGATTCTTCTGGGGGGATTTTCCCTACCCAATGGCGCACAGCGATCGCCCGATGCGGCTTGGATTCCTCTCGAAAAGTGGAACGCACTCACTTTAGAGGAAAAAAGGGGCTTTTTACCACTGTGTCCTGATTTTGTCATCGAACTCCTTTCACCCTCAGATTTTTGGAAACAAGGAACAGAATCCTCAAAATGTAGAGGTGAGAGAAGATTGCTTAAAGTTTCCTAAACTAGGAGAAATTAAGGCAGTCTTACATCGACCCATCAAAGGTTCGGTTAAGACTGTGACTATTAGCAAAAATACTTGTGGAGAGTATTATGCTTCTATTTTGGTTGAAGACGGGAAGGAAAAACCAAAACCTTCTTCAGAAGGAAAAGCGGTTGGAATTGACTTAGGGTTAAATCATTATGCTATCACTAGCGATGGTAATAAATTTAATAATCCTCGTTGGATGGATAAGCATGAGAAAAACCTTAAGATTAAACAACAGCAATTATCTCGGAAGCAAAAAGGTTCTCATAACAGAAATAAAGCTCGTCATCAAGTAGCCAGAGTTCATAAAAAGGTTTCTAACAGCAGGGAAGATTTTCTACACAAACTAAGTCGTAGCTTAGTTGACGAAAACCAAGTCATTTGTGTAGAGAATCTAGCAGTTAAGAACATGATGAAGAACCATAATCTGGCTAAAGCCATTAGTCAAGTTGGTTGGGGACAGTTCTGTACTATGCTGAAGTACAAAGCTGAACAAGACGGTAAAACCTATGTTGAGGTTGACCGCTTTTTCCCTAGTTCAAAGACTTGCAACGTCTGCTTAAATCAAGTTGATAGTCTGCCACTAGATGTTCGCAGTTGGAAATGCTCAAACTGTGGAACAGAACATGATAGAGACATTAACGCTGCTAAGAATATCAGAGACGAAGGACTACGAATTATTGCCTGTGGGACACGGGATGACAGCTTGGTTCGCCAAGGCTGAAAAAGCCTATCGCCGGATGTAAGACTTGGAAATAGTCTATTTGGAGATTATGGAAAAGCATTCTTTTGGGTAGGAAGCTCCTTCTACATTGCGTTAGCAATTAGAAGAGGGTAGTTCACAAGCTCCCAATTTGGTTTCTGGGGAATATGAGTAATGGTTAGTGTATCAAATAACTTATCATCGATCGAAGTAACAAATTTAGACCATTTAGGAATCGTTGCTGGCTTAATTGATGAAATCGGACTGGTCGAACAAATCAATGAATTAGTAGTAGAACAACCCGGGGAAAAAGTAAGCCCAGGTCATGCAGTGAAAGCGATGATTCTCAATGGCTTAGGACTATTTTCATCTCCCTTATACCTATTTCCCAAATTCTTTGAAGCGCTCCCAACCGAACATTTAATTGGAGAAGGAATTCAAGCAGAACACTTAAATGATGATCGATTAGGACGAGTCTTAGACAAATTATATTTAACGGGATTAGAAGATATATTTCTCAGCATCGCCTTAAAAGTCATTAAACAATTTTCGATTGGTGTAGAAAGTCTTCATCTGGATTCAAGCTCTTTAAGTGTCGAAGGAGAATACGAAAATACTTTAATTGAAGAAGACAAAGTAGAAGTTAATTCAGAACTAGGAGAAAAGCTAAATCCTCCTCAACCGATTCAAATTACCTATGGTTATTCTCGGGATAAACGTCCCGACTTGAAACAGTTCATGGTTGATTTAATTTGTAGTGGTGATGGGGATATACCAGTTTTTTTAAGAACAGGAAGTGGAAATGAATCTGATCAGAAAGTATTTCCTGAAATCTTTAAGCAATTCCGAAATCAAGTTAATTTCGATTCATTGATGGTAGCAGATAGGGCACTATACACCGCCGAAAATCTGAAACAAATGCAAGATTTGAAATGGCTGACCCGAGTCCCATTTCGACTCAAACCGGCTCAAGCTCTTGCTAGACAAGTTAAATCCTCAGAAATGATTCCCAGTATGGGGCCTGGATATCGTTACTCAATTCACACACGAACTTATGGCGGAATTGAACAGCGATGGTTAGTAGTAGAAAGTGAAGAAAGACAAAAATCCGACCAAAAACGTATCGAGAAAAAAATCGAGAAAGATAGACTCGAAGCCGAAAAACAATTGCGGGAATTATACCGTCAAACTTATGCTTGTGTTCCTGATGCGCTCCAAGCCGTCAAAAAACTAGAAAAGAAATTTAAGTATCATCAAATCAGCCAAATTGAAGCCCGTGAAGAACCAGACAATAATCCCGACCAAGCTCAGATTAAAATTCGAGCAAATTTAGAAGAAAATTTGACTTTGATTGAAGAAGAAAAACAACTAGCAGGACGCTTTATTCTTGCCACCAATGTTTTAGATGAAGCCGAGCTATCTCCTGAGAAAATGCTCATTGAATATAAAGAACAACAGTCAACGGAAAGAGGATTTAGGTTCTTAAAAGACCCCATGTTTTTAGCCGATCGTATTTTTCTCAAATCTCCGGAACGGATTCAGGGTATGGCTTTAATTATGGGATTATGTCTGCTGGTTTATAACTTGGGGCAAAGAGAACTGCGCTCGGCTTTAGTTAGACGAGGGGAAATGGTTAAAAATCAATTAGGGAAAGAAACCAATTCCCCTACCTTGCGTTGGATTTTTCAACAATTTCAAGCGGTTCACTTGTTAAAAAATAGAGGAGAAAACCAAGTTTCTAATCTCACGGATGAGAGATTAAATTTACTACAATTGTTTCCCAAACCTTGCCAACAATATTATTTATTAGTGTAAGGGAAGTTTCCCCGAAGGAGTGAAAATCAAAGATGAAGTCAGTTGAGAGCTTCTGTAATTTTAGGCTTGTGCATTCTCAATTATTCTTAGTTAATGAGATGGAAGAAGAATTCACCCTGATTCTCCCCCAAAGTTTGATGGTGGAGTCAATCAATTTCCCTTGATACGGTCGCCAAACGGACAATGTGACAGTTGAGGGTGCGGAATGTGGGTTTAAGGCTCTTAACCCCTCAAAAAAGTGCAAGGAAATTGAACGCTCAATAGTGAAAACCCTGCATCAAAACTTTGAAATCTTACCGATTAATCAACCCTCTTGCCTAAGGCAACTTGCCTTTTGCCTTACTAAACCAACCAATGGACTTTTTCAGCAAGCCCTAGTTAACCATTGTTGAACCTCCTGCTTTTTTTCCTCATCCATAAAGCACTTGTCCTTGATCTAAAGCCTGTCTGACTAGAGAACTGCGAACCGTCAATTTTTTGTTAACTTCTTCGCGAGTCATCACAATGACATCCGTAGGAAAAGAAATTCCTCGCAAAGCCGAATAAGCAACACGCGATCGCCGATATCGAGGTTGATCAGACTCAGAAATAATCACTAATAAATCAAAGTCACTATCTTGATTAGGAACACCATAGGCATAAGAGCCAAACAAAATAATTTGCTCAGGATTTAGTGTTTCTACCAATCGACCTACTATTGTATCTAACTCATCTGTATTGATTGGAAAAGATTGATGACGAGTTAAATTATCAATTTTGCTCATAGATAACGAAAGCCTCTTGTATTACCTCGTCTCGAAAATAATGACTTAAATCGTTAGGAGTTCTGAGATCAACTGACCAATTAATGATCTTCGATAGCTCATCCTGCATTGTAATGATAGCTAACCCTATTTAAAGGAATTGGTAGCAGGGAAACTTTCATCTCTTGAAATTCTAGGTTATATCAAGTTCGGGTAATTGCTTAGAATTGGTGTTGGGTTTCGTGTACAGACGTTCCATGGCACGTCTCTACCCAACCTACTGTTTATCTCATCCGATCGAGCAGCCATTATGACGACAACCACTCTCAATCTCAACCCGATCATTAAGTTAACTCAACAACAATTCTATACGCGCTAGTCACTGTGTCCGGATTTTGTCTTTGCGAGTGAAGGGTTTAGGATTTTCCCCACTATAGCTGGCTGCAATGTGTCCGTTTCCAGTTAACTGATATTTATAGGTGACTAATCCTTCTAATCCCACCGGACCTCTCGGCGGCATTTTTTGAGTGCTGATTCCCACTTCAGCACCGAAACCATAACGGAAACCATCAGAAAAACGAGTGGAACAATTATGAAAAACTCCCGCCGCATCTACCTGGTTCAAAAATGCTTGAGCGTGGTCATTATTTTCAGTGACGATCGCCTCGGTATGTTTTGACCCATAACTCTTAATATGTGCGATCGCGCTTTCCAGATCAGCCACTACTTTCACGGCTAAGACTAATCCCCCATATTCCGTTGACCAATCGGTTTCCGTAGCTTCCTCAATTTGAGGCAAAATCTGGCGAGTTTCTGTATCTCCCCGTAAGGTCACTCCTTTTTCAGCCATTGCTGGGGCTAACAACGGTAGAAACTCCCCCGCAATGGTACGATTAACTAATAAGGTTTCCACTGCGTTACAAGCTGCGGGATACTGAGTTTTAGAATCAACCGCGATCGTCACTGCTTGTTTGAGATCAGCCGTTTCATCAACATAGAGATGACAAATCCCATCCGCATGACCTAAAACTGGAATGTTGGTGTTTTCCTGAATGTAGCGCACAAAGGAATTAGACCCTCTCGGAATAATCAAATCCACATATTGATCTAAGGATAACAATTCCTGAATCTCAGCGCGAGTGGTGAGAAGTTGTACCGCCTCGGGAGGAACATCGGTTTTAGATAAGGCGTTATGAATGACCTTAATTAACGCTTGACAGGAATTAAGTGCCTCTTTTCCCCCTTTCAAAATTACACCATTACCCGATTTAATCGCTAAACTGGTAATCTGAATTAGAGCATCGGGTCGCGCTTCAAAAATCACTCCTAACACGCCTAACGGACAAGTGAGGCGTTTTAAGATTAATCCTGTATCTAATTCGCGATGAATTTGAACAGCACCGATGGGATCATCAAGTTTAACGACATCTTGCACCCCTGCGATCGCGCTTTGCAATTTTGTCTGATCTAGTTTTAACCTTGCTTGTAATGCTTGCGGAATCCCCTCTTTTTTCGCTTCCTCACAGTCTTTCTGGTTCGCTGCGACAATTTGTTCGTTGTGAGTGGAAAGGGCGGCTGCGATCGCGCTTAAAGCCTCATTCCGTTGTTTTGTAGATAAAACCGCCAGTTTTTGCGACGCCTTTTGAGTTTTTTGAGCAAGGTCTGATAAAGAATCAGGAGTCGTTTTTGATACTACCATCGGGACTATTTTGATTGAAACATCACAGGGTTACTATCTTACCGTAATTTTTGATTAATTCGATACATTTTAGTCTCATTTTGGGTTTAAATTACCAAGGATTGCCAATAACGGTAAAGGTTGACCAGTAATAAGGATGAGAAAAATTAGTTTCAGGTGTGGAAAGTAAACTATTAGGAAGCGGATCACTACTACGAAGATTCGATCAGGTTGCGCCTTCAATGCGTACTTGTTTATTTAATAGCGCCAGTTGCGCTTGTTGTAGGGCGATCGATAGTTCGCAAATTGATTGAGGTTTAGTTGTTCATCCCAAAGTTGAATATAAGAGTGGTTTGGTTTTCCAGACTCTATTTTGGCGTGGGTGGCAAAATGAACGATCGGAAAGGGTTGATTTACCATTTGAGTCGATAGATTTTGTAAAGTAAAATCTTGATTTAAAAATGATCTTCCTTTTTACTTCCTGTTCTCGCTTCGGCTTTTTGTAAACTGGTTTCTACTTTTTCTGGGGTGACAATTGAGGTATAAAAATCTCGATCGAGATGATTTCGATATTGTTCCTCCCAAGTCTTTTCCATATTGGAAACGATGTTTAAAAGTTCTTGTTCCCGATTAATATTTTGCTTTGCTAACGGTGATAAATTTTGAGCAACAACCGAGGGAGAAAATAGGAAAGTACAACCGCTAATTAAAATCGAGGGTATTAGAAACTTCATTTTAATTATTATTTATAAAATTAGAAAACATTTGTTTTATTTTTTCACAGTGATCAGTAAGGTAATAAGTGATCGAGCATTTACTTTTACTTACTAATTAAATTTGAAAACTACTGGTCACTGGTCACTGGTCACTGGTCACTGGTCACTGGTCACTGGTCACTGGTCACTGGTCACTGGTCACTGGTCACTGATAGAATTAACTCTATCTAATCAATATAAGTTCCGTTGAACAGAGCTTGGTCAATTTTGTTCCAGAAAACTGTAAGATCAACTCAACGCTCACCATTGATAAAGATAAGAAAGGGTTTAATAAAAATGACAGTTGCTAACGCAATTCCGACATTTTGTCAAGGAATCCAACATTTTGCAGACACACTTCCAGAATTTGAAACCTATGGCAAAGAGGCAGCGATCGAAGCGGGAGAAACAAAAATCAAGTCTCCCAATGATCCGAGGGCAGTTTATCAAACTTTGTTAGCAGCGGATGCTCTCCGTTACTTAACGTTACAAATCACCGCATCCAAATCATCAGGACATCCGGGGGGTTTTGCCAGTGTCGCGGAAGGAATCGCAGCGTTGGTGATGTTGGGATATAAAAATATTGTTACAGAAGTCGGACATCATGCCCCTGGGTTTTATAGTAATGTTTTCCTCGATCGATCCCTAGAGGAGATGGGAATCGAAACCGTCCAACAGTTGCGCGATCGATTCCGAGAAACTCACGGACTACTGGGACACCTTTCTGGACAAATTCCAGGACTCCTCAGCCCTGCTGGCCCCTTAGGACAAGGACAACATTTCGCCATGGCAGGGGCAAAACTCAACCCTGGCACTCTTTTCCCTGTAACCATTGGTGATGGGGGATTAGGCGAACCTTATATCATGTCTAGCATTGGACACTTCCACACCGCTTATCCCAATGTCACCAACTTCCTTCCGATTTTAGTTTGGAATGGTTACTCCCAAGAACATCACAGCATGATCTCCACCAAAAGTAACGAGGAGATGATCGCATATTTCAAAGGGAATGACTTCCAAGAAATCATCCTAGTCGATGCCAAAGACTATGATGATGCAAACCAAACTGGGGATTATGTCGATAGTAGTCTCTTCTCTTTTAAACAACGTCTTGCCTTTACTGAAGCGGTTTTAGAAAACACTGCCCAAGCCGCCCAATCAGCACTCAATGGGAAACTAACCATATTAATCATTAAACAACTAAAAGGAACAGGAGTTCACAAACGAGGGGCAAAATCTCATAACCTTTATCCAGGGGATACTGTGGAGAAAGATTATATTGTCAACGCCTTAAAAGAACGAGCATTAACCCCAGAAGCATGGGAATTAGTTCGCACCAACTACAGCCGCGCGGGAGGCGGAGCCGCCTCGAAAACCGTTGTCACGGAGAAAGTATTACCCGTAGCAGACTTAGGAACGTTACCCAAATCAGAATATCCAGTGGGAGGAGACAAAAAAGTTGCAACTACTGCAATGGGAACATTAGTGGCTCACGTGGGGAAACAAGAAGCGAACTTTATCGTTTCCAATGCCGATGGGAATGCCGCCTCTGGAATTAATAACATCAATGAAGCACTAAAAATTATTCACCCTACCGCAGACGAAACTTATTTCCAACAACCCCAAGGACAAGTTTATGAACCTTTGAGTGAAGATGCTTGTGCTGGGTTAGCAGCGGCGAGTTGCTTGATGGGAGGACGGTCTTTATGGTGTTCTTATGAATCTTTTGCCGTGAATGGGCTGCCGATATGGCAAACGGTTACGCAAGCGATGGCAGAATTACGCCGTCCCACCCCTTCTACCATTACTTTATTCACAGCAGGGGCATTAGAACAAGGGCGTAATGGTTGGACGCATCAACGTCCTGAAATTGAAAACTATTTTGCTGGGATGATGCGAAATGGAAACATTTTCCCGCTTTTTCCTTGTGATGCCAATAGTATTCAAGTTTGTTATGAATGGGCGTTAGGAACGAAAAATAAAGGGGTGACAATTACAGCTTCTAAATCACCTTTACCCGTGCGAAGTACCTTCCAACAAACGGAGGAGGCGTTAGAGAAAGGGGCGTTTGTTTTACAAGAAACCCCAGGGGAAAAAACGGTTGTTTTTGCGGTCATTGGTGATATGACGTTAATGCCTGTTTTAGAAGCAGCCGCAGAATTAGAAAAACAAGGCATTGGTTCAAAAGTGGTCGCTGTAATCAGTCCTCGTCGTCTCTATCGTCCCACAGATACGGCTTGGGAAAGCTGCGCTGAAGCCGATGGCGGTTTTGCGGATGAGGCTACATTTCAGCAGTTATTTGGCGGTGAAGCGTTAATTGCGGTGACAGGTGGTTCGAGTGCGATGTTGGAACCCGTGATGTTACGCAGCCATTGTCCGCGAGATACGTTTGCTTGGAAACGAGGAGAAACCGCAGCCAGTGCTGGCGCAGTGATGGCAATTAATGGCTTAACGGCGGAGAATTTTGTTCAACGTTCTCTGACCTTGTTGGATTAAATAAAAAGTAGGTTGGGTGGAGTTTACGAAACCCAACACCAATCAGTTTTTCTCTGTTATCCCCCCTAACCCCCCTTTGAAAGGGGGGAATTTGTCTAGGTGAGGGTTTGCTGTTGGGAAACTGAAAGTTTTACCAAATAAGGATTTGAGGCGATTAAGTTCAGGTAAAAATGCAAGTTCATTGATTGTTCAATCGTCACGCACCTTGCATGCAAGCCTCTTGCCTCTTGCCTCTTGCATGCAAGCCTCTTGCCTCTTGCCTCTTGCCTCTTGCATGCAAGCCTCTTGCCTCTTGCCTCTTGCCTCTTGCCTCTTGCATGCAAGCCTCTTGCCTCTTGCCTCTTGCCTCTTGCCTCTTGCATGCAAGCCTCTTGCCTCTTGCCTCTTGCCTTACTAAACCAACCAATGGACTTTTTCAACAGACCCTAGGTGAGGAGTCCTTGTTGTCCTAGTAACAATTCCCGAATTAAGGTAAAAATACCGACCCAAATGATGGGAGTAATATCAACCCCGCCGATGGGAGGAATCACTTTCCGTAAGGGAGCTAAAAATGGCTCTGTGGGGAAGGCGACGAGACTATAGGGGAATTGTTTTAAGTTGATTTGGGGATACCAAGTGAGAACGATTCGGAAAATGAATAAAACCGTCATTACGGCGAGAAATATTCCTAAACTCCAATTGATGACTGTTGATGTTTCCATTTTTAAATTATTAAAATTATTAATAAATGCGAATGCTACTGCTCGATCGAGCGAAAACGGACTAATGATCTGGTTTTGCTATCGTAGTAGGGTAGCATAGGGATGATTTCCCTAAGCAATTAGATTCAACCATAGAATAATCATAACCATGACACCATCTTTAGCAAACTTTTTCTATAGCTTACTCGCGGGAACTTTAATCGTTGTGATTCCAGCGACTGTCGCACTGGTTTTCATTAGTGTAAAAGACCGCGTTCGTCGTTCCTAAAACGACAATTCCTTCTGTGATCATTAATGCAAGTCCGGGGGAAGCACTCCTCTGGGCTGCTTTTGTATTTTTGAAGCAACGATTAAAATCAAGGTGTGAGTGAGTGCTAAACCTTAGTGTGCGATTCGTTTTTGGTGAAATCGCTGGAGTTCCCTTGAACTCAGGAGTATAAGCCAAAGCATGGTTAGAACCCTTCGGGGTATTAAACCTTGACAACTTGATTTCCATGTTGGTGAGAGCCTGTGGAGCAACTGCTAAGAAACAGGTAGGGTAATTAAACCCGTTAATTCAAGTCCATCCCTCTCAGGGTGTGAGAGGACAGCATAACCCTCATCTATAGAATTGACTATTTGAGGATGAAGCAGGGTTAAAAGGGGTCACTGCTGGAAGCCTAAACTGGTAAATCCCTAGCAAGAGGCTATGCCTAGTAAACGAACCTATGTATGAATCATCGTAATTAGCAACCTGCGTAAAGGCTGTTCGCAGGGAGCGAAATATGCTCATAGCAAGAGGATGTAATTATGCTATGAATTACATCACATCTCCAAATTTGCTCGGTGGATAGTAGGGGGCTAAGGTTTCGAACAATGGAAATTAGGAACGAAGTAACCCTCGTCTATACTCTTGGGGTTGGTCGATACTTCAAGTAGTCTGTCGGGACGCAATCTCTGACGCATTTGTCGGGTAGAACGAGGGTAGGATTGGTCAAGAAGCAAATGCCTTCTTTAACGAGAAGGATATGCAGACGTGGCCACTTTCGATTACAAAGATAATGAAATGAAGTAGAGTGTAGAAGTTATGAACTCAAAGAAGTATGAATGTAGCGCAGAAATAAGAACCTTCCTCATGTGTTGGTTGAGCTTCGGACTTCTTCTTATGGAGAATTCCAAATGGAGTGAAATTGATTGGGGGAAAGTGGAAGTTAATGTGTTTAAGCTCCAAAAACGAATTTATCGAGCTTCTCGAAGTGGTGACGTGGCTAAAGTTCACAAACTCCAGAGATTATTGTTGCGGTCCTGGAATGCCCGACTCCTAGCAGTGCGGAGAATCTCGCAGGATAACCAAGGTAAAAATACCGCAGGGGTGGATGGAGTTAAAAGCCTAAACCCTTCACAACGGTTAAAACTTGCTGAAAACCTAACTCTTACAGGGAAGGGTAAAGCCTTAAGACGAGTGTATATTCCGAAACCAGGTAAAGCGGAAAAACGCGGCTTGGGAATTCCTGTTATGGAAGATAGAGCAAGGCAAGCAGTTCTCAAATTGGCTATGGAGCCAGAATGGGAAGCAAAATTCGAACCGAACTCGTACGGGTTCAGACCAGGACGTTCTTGCCATGATGCGGGAAAAGCAATCTATTTAAGCGTTAAACAAAAATCGAAATGGGTACTAGATGCGGATATTAGTAAATGCTTCGACCGTATAAATCACGATGTTCTCTTAAGAAAATTAAATACAACCCCGACGATTGCTCGACAAATTCGAGCTTGGTTGAAATCGGGGGTCTTGGATAGAGGTGATTGGATGCCAACAAATGAGGGAACACCGCAAGGAGGGGTGATAAGTCCTCTATTGGCAAACATCGCACTGCATGGACTTGAGGAGTACATAAAACAATGGGCTGAAACTTGGAAGGGAGGTAAACGGGACAACCGTTGGAGTATCTCCATAATCAGGTACGCAGATGACTTCGTTGTTCTTCACAAGGATAAATCCGTCATCCAACAAGCGAAAACGCTAATTGAACAATGGTTACATGGCTTAGGCTTAGAATTAAGTGAGAGCAAGACGAGGATTTGCCACACCTTGAATGATACGGATGAAACAAAAGCAGGGTTCGATTTCCTGGGGTGGAACGTCCGACAATATAAAGTCGGGAAGAACCACACGGGAAAAAGTACGAAGGGCGAGTTGCTCGGATTCAAAACAATAATCAAACCTAGCGACAAAAGTGTTAAAACGCACTATGAAAAGATTGTAAAGGATAGGCAGACGTATCCACTGTAGATTACGAAGATAATACGTGAAAGTAGAGTAATGTTATGGACTCATTGAAGTATAAATGTGATGCTCGGACAAAAACCTTCTTAATGCTCTGGTTAGGCTTTGGGTTTAATCTCATGGCTGAGACGGAATGGAGTCAGATTGACTGGAAAGAGGTTGAAATACGGGTGTTTAAGCTCCAAAAACGGATTTATCGAGCTTCTCTAAGTGGTGACGTGGCTAAAGTTCACAAACTCCAAAGATTATTGTTGAAGTCTTGGTGCGCTAAACTCCTAGCAGTACGGCGCATTTCGCAGGATAACCAGGGTAAAAACACCGCAGGGATAGATGGGATTAAAAGCCTGAGTCCTAAACAACGGTTAAGCCTTGCTGAAAACCTAACCCTAACAGGGAAAGGTGAATCCTTAAGACGGGTCTGGATTCCAAAACCAGGTCGGAAAGAGAAACGCGGCTTGGGTATTCCAGTAATGGAAGACCGTGCGAGGCAGGCACTCCTAAAATTGGCTTTAGAGCCAGAATGGGAAGCTAAATTTGAACCTAATTCGTACGGATTCAGACCAGGACGCTCTTGCCATGATGCGGAACAAGCAATATTCAGTTCAATTCGGTGCAAATCCAAATGGGTTTTAGATGCTGACATATCAAAATGCTTTGACCGTATAAACCATGATGTTCTTTTACAAAAATTGAATACAACCCCGATTATGGCTCGACAAATTCGAGCTTGGTTGAAATCGGGGGTCTTGGATAGAGGCGAATGGTTTCCAACAAATGAGGGAACACCACAAGGAGGGGTGATAAGTCCTCTATTGGCAAACATCGCCCTGCATGGACTTGAGGAGTACATTAAACAATGGGCTGAAACTTGGAAGGGAAGAAAGAAAAATAATCGGAATTCGATTTCTCTTATCAGGTCAGTGTTAGATTCTATGAAAGGTAAATCCCAAGAGGTAATCATTGATAAACTTAATCCCATAATCAGGGGATGGTGCAACTATCACAAAACAGTCTGTTCAAAAGAAACATTTAACGATATAGATGATTTAGTCTATAACAAATTACGTCGCTGGATTAAACGCCGTCATCCTAATAAAACCCTCAAATGGTGTGAAGAAAGATACTTTCATTTGACTAAGGAGAATAAGTTAAACGGAGACAAGAGAGAAGATAGATGGGTCTTTTCAACTCCTTCTGATATACCAAATTCTCCTGTTGCAGGCAAGCATGAATTACGCAAGCACGCATGGACACCAATTGAAAGACATATAAAAATCGAGGGTACGAGGACTCCCTACGATGGAGCTTGGCGGTATTGGAGTAAACGTCGGGGGGAATACCCTGGTATATATAAACGGGTTGCTACTCTGGTAAAGCGTCAGAAAGGCAAATGTACCCGTTGTGGACTTTACTTTAAGGATGGAGATGTAGAAGAAGTTGACCACATCATCCCCAAAGCCGAAGGGGGTAGAGATGACTACAAGAACTTACAATTACTCCATCGTCATTGTCACCATCAGAAAACTGTAGAAGACCGACAACGACAAATGGATAATCAGGGGCAAAAGAAAACCCAAAAGAAAACCAAGAAAAATCGTAAATCGGAAACTAGACAGGGAAGTTCTGTTAATACAGCGTAGTTTGGAGAGGAGCGGTATGATAGGAAACTATCACGTGCCGTTCCGAAGCCGAGTCAAGAGGGCGAGCTCTTGGCTTAGGTTAACTCAAGCTCCAGCCAAGGAACATCGCCCGTTAGCAGGTGGAACACCAAAGGTTACTAACAAGCTTGTGAGCATTGTCAAAGCAGACTTAACGTCCTTATGGATAGATCGCAGAAATGCAAAACTATATTTTTCAACTAGATTCCAACAAGCAACCCTTAGATATGATTCACCCAGCTAAAGCCAGAAGACTTCAAAGTCAAGGGAAAGCAGCTACTTTTCGTATGTACCCTTATACGATTATTCGGAATATCTCTGTAAAGAGTCCAAACACTAAAAGTTATATTCTAAAGATTGATCCTGGTGCTACATGGACTGGTTTTGCGATTCAATGTGGAGAAGAAATTATCTTCCGAATGGAACTCAAACATCGTGGGGGATTAATTAAAAAGTCTTTAGAACAACGAGCAGATTTCAGAAAAGGTCGCCGTTCAAGAAATCTCCGTTATCGGAAGAAAAGGTTTAACCGCAAAAAGCCTGAAGGGTGGCTTGCTCCTAGTCTTCGTCACCGCTTACAAACGGTAGAAACTTGGGTGAAAAAGTTTCTGAAGCTCTGCCCCATTACCTGTATTGAAATCGAACAGGTAAGATTTGATTTACAGAAGCTGGAAAACCCAGAAATAAGTGGTGTTCAATACCAACAAGGAGAATTGCAAGGTTATGAGATTAGAGAGTATCTCCTTGAAAAGTGGGGTCGCCAGTGTGTGTACTGTGAAAAACAAGATACTCCTCTTCAGATAGAACACATTAAACCTAAATCTAAAGGGGGGTCGAACCGAATTGGAAATTTAACTTTGTCTTGTCCAGAGTGTAATCAAAATAAAGGAAATCAGGATGTTGAAGATTTTCTTTCTGGAAAGCCAGACCTACTAAAAAGAGTTCTAGCAGAAGCTCCAAAGCCATTAGATTCTGGTAGTGCTGTCAACTCTACTCGGTACGCTATTGTCGAGATGGCTAAGAATCTTTGTGATCATGTTAAATGTTGGACTGGAGGAAGAACTAAGTATAATCGAGTCAATCAAGAATTACCTAAGTCTCATAGCATTGATGCAGCTTGTGTTGGAGAATCTGGTTCAAAGATTAAACTTTTAGTCAGTCAACCATTGATTGTAGAATCCAAAGGACATGGTACTAAACAAGCCAGAAGAGCCAATCAACAAGGATTTCCCGCTTTAAATAAGGATAATCAACCGATCAAACCAAAAACTAAATATACTCATTGTGAAGCAGGTGACATGATTAAATTTCGTCTAGAAAAAAACCGAAAAACAGTAAGAGCTGGAATTTATAAAGGAAGAGTAAAAACGCCAACTCCTAAAGGGTTTGAGGTAAAAATTGATGGCTGTAGAGTTTCTCAAAAGATGGAATATTTAATTCGTTTCATGCACCGAAACGATGGGTATGCTTACTCGTTCTAGTTTATGGCAATAAACTCCGAATTGTTTCAAAATTAAGCTATTAGAACACTAGACCAGCACAAGCTAAAACCAAGCAAGGAGCAGAGCAATGGTAAACTTCGGGCTGAACTCAGCCAGTATCCTCGGCATTTTTCTGGCAATTGCAGGGGCTTCTTTATATTTTATGCGTTCGTTTCGCCCAGAACTCTCTAGAGATCAAGATATCTTTTTCGCTGCCGTGGGGTTACTCTGTGGCTTTATTTTACTGTTCCAGGGCTGGCGACTTGACCCGATTTTACAGTTCGGTCAGTTCCTTCTGACTGGGATGGCGGTGGCGTTTGGGGTGGAGACGATTCGCTTACGAGGAGCGACAACAGAACAAGCGAAACGAAGCGCTCCCACAGTCGATCGAGAGCGGCGTACCAGTCGCGTCTATCGTGCGGAAATTGACGATTTAGACCCCTATTTTGAAGACGAAGAACCGACGGACACTCGGCGACGGTTACGGGGAACAACGAGCGAACGTCCCCCTCGCAACGATCGATATGAGGAGGAGAATCCCCGTCCCACAAGTAGCAGTTCTCGTCGCACCCGACGGAAACCTTCTGCGAGTTCTAGTCGTCGTTCGACACCTGATTACGATTATTATGACGATGAACCGATCGAGCGCTATCCTGAGCGCGATCGCTCTTTGAGACGCGATCGAGAACCAGAGGAAAGCGAAGGCTATCTCCCCCCGCGTTCCCGTGAAGAAGAAAGCCCTCCCCGTTCCCGCAAACCGCGCACTCGTCCCAGCACCACAGGAAGCAAAAAACGACGGACTCCCTCTCGACCCCCTTCTCGTCGTCCTTCCCCTCCGAAAGAAGATTATGTGGACTATCGACCCATTGATTCTCTAGAAGATGAGGATGACCCCAACGACAGCGATCAATTTGATTATTAGGAGGAAAAAAGCGCTCCGACAATGTTTGAGTTATACCGTCAGTCTCGGTTTACTCACTTTCCTTGCGGCTTGTGGTTCTCCTGATCTCCCCAAAGAATCCACAGGAATCAATAGTCGTTTCAATGATCAGCAACCGACTTTGAGTGGAAATGGACGTTATTTAGCTTGGGTGTCGAATCGTCAAGGTCGGCATCAAATTTTATTTTATGATTTATCTCGTGAGCGGTTTCTCCCGTTACCAAGTCTCAACTCAGAAAAAGTCATCACAGAAAGCCCCAGTTTAAGCCGCACGGGACGTTATTTAGTTTATTTGGTCAGTCGTGACGGTCGCCCAGAAATTGCTCTCTATGACCGCATTATTGAGGAGACAGAGATTTTAACGGATTCTTATCCCCATTGGGTGCGAAATCCCAATATTAGCCTTGATGGACGTTATGTTGTGTTTGAAACCGCTCGTCGCGGTCAATGGGATATCGAAGTTTTCGATCGCGGTCCCGATGTAGAACCCGATATTGTGGATGGAACAAGGATTTATGGCACGCCGTAGCTTAAATTGGTTCGCAGGATTAATATTGAGTCAGTTACTCGCCAGTTGTGGCGGTTATCCAGAGGTGGTGAAAGTCCCTTTTTCTCAAGGGGGAGAGGCGTTAAATAGCCCTGCTTCTGAGTTTCACCCTCACCTTGCGGATCAGTATGTGGCGTTCGTTTCCGATCGTAACGGTTCTCAGGATGTTTATCTTTATGATCGGCGCGATCGAGCTTTAATTTCCCTGCCTGGACTCAATGCTTTAGATGAAATGGCATCTGATCCCAGTGTATCTGAAGATGGGCGTTTAATTGCTTTTACGAAAACTCGTCAGGGACAAACCGATATTTATCTTTATAACCGCGAGACTCGATCGTTGCGTAATCTCACCCCTGATTTAGCCGCACAAGTTCGCAATCCTACGATTAGCGCTGATGGATCGATCATTGCGTTTGAAGCTAACCCTGATGGGAATTGGGATATTATCACAGTTAACCGTAATCAGTAAAATTACAAATTCTGTTGGATTTTGTCACCTCGCGATCATGCAACTTCGCCTTTATTACCAAATTTTTCTTTATCTGTTGCTGAAATTTTTAGGTAAAAACGGATCAGATCGTTTCGTTTCATGTAGTAATGAAAACTTCTTCATAGTTGTCCATTGCTTCTCTACGAGCCTCCTCGCGATTTAATTCCAGAATGTCTTGTAGAGCTTCTCGTAAACTTTCAATCAGTTCCTCTTTAGTCGCTTCGGTGAGCATTAACCCCTTTCACTTCCTCGATCCATCCAATCCACCAATCGCCATCTTTTTTCAGAATTGCTGTAAATTGAGTTGCCATGAATTACTATTTCTAATAAAAGCAGTTCTAATTATAGCAGTCCTCTTGCCTTTTGCCTCTTGCCTTTTGCCTCTTGCCTTTTGCCTTTTGCCTTTTGCCTTTTGCCTTTTGCCTTTTGCCTTTTGCCTTATTCTACTTATCTTGAGATTTTTCATTTTTTAACGCTAATTCCTCCTCTAAATCTTCCGTTGAAGAGAGTAACTCACTTAATCCTTCCACTAAATCTTCTAAATTTTTCCTAAACTCAGGATTCCCCGTTAACTGATCAAGATCAGATGTAATTTTTTGAGTGTTTTCAAAAGTTGCTCTCGCCGAATCTAAGGTTTGTTGTAATAAGACTAAATTTTCTTCACTATTCAAGGTTTCTGAAGCACTTTCTAAGTTTTGGGAAGCCTCAGCAGCGTTAGCGGTTAAACTTTCTAGATCACTAACCATTTTTTCAATATCTGCTTCTTCTAAACCATCATTAATACTAATCAATGTCGGGGAAAGGGTTTGGACTAAATTATTTAATTCTTGACTGGTTTTGCTCACTTCTAAAAGTGCTGTTTCAATGTTATCTTGGTTTTGCACCACGACGCGATCGAGATTATTAATTAAAGTCTCCGCTTGTTCTGCGGTTGAAGCTAATTGTTCTCCAGTTTGTTCGGTAGTTGCGGTTAAAACTTTTAATTGTTCGGTGACAGTTCCCGAAATTTCTGCTAATTTTTCACTCACTTCCGCAATGCCATCTGTTGCTTCCTTCGCACTTGCAGTTAATGCCTTAATATTATTAAATAATTCAGGATCACTAATTAATTCCGCTGCTTGAGAGGTATTTCGGATTAATAAATCAATACTTGCTCCCACTTCCCCTGGAATCGTATCCCCTTCACAAACAACAATTTGTGAGTTACAATCTTCGCTAATCGGGTCAATGTTAGATTGTTCGGAAGCTAATTTAACTTGTGGATAAATATCAATTGAAGTTTCCCCAATTAATCCAGATTGATTCGCTTCTACTAATAAACCTTCGCGGGGAAGACTGAGATCAACGCGATTAATTTTGATATCAATAGCAACTCCATTCGCATTGGGATTAATTCCAACAACTTCTCCGACATTAACACCGCGATAACGCACGGGTGAACCTGCTATGACGCGATTTGCATTGTTAAAAGTAACTGTAATTTTGTAACTCTCTTGTCCCAGTCTAAACCCTCTTAACCAAATAAAAATTCCCCCAAATAACAGGAAACCAAAGATGATTAGTAAGCCAACTGATCCTTCTCGAATGGTGCGCGATCGCATATTTATTTCCCTATTTAATAATGTTTGTTTTAACTACCAATAACACGAATGGGGCCTTCTACACTAGCACTAAAAAATTGTCTGACCATCGGATGATCAGTGAGATCAATTTCATCCACTTTTCCCTCCCACTGTACTTTACCCCCATAGAGAAATATAACGCGATCGGCGGTGCGGCGAATGGTGCTATCTTGGTGGCTAACCATGATATAAGTGCCACATCCTGTGTTACTAGAATCCTGTAATTGACGGACTAAATCTTCAATCACAGTTGAGGCGATCGGATCGAGTCCCGCGGTCGGTTCATCATATAAAATTGCAGCCGGACAACTACTTGGATCATCAGGATCAGACATGATCGCCCGCGCAAAACTGACTCGTTTTTTCATCCCTCCTGATAATTGCGCTGGCGATAAATCAGCCGTTCCGGGTAAGCCAACTTTTTCTAAGTTTTCTTCTACTAATTTACGAATTTTATCACGGGAAATGCGCGATCGTTGATAAAGAGAAAAGCCGACGTTTTCATCAACGGTTAAGGAATCAAATAAGGCAGATTGTTGAAAAACCATGCTAATATTCATCGCGTCTTTATGTTCTTCAATTAATCCTTTTCTTTCTTCTCCTCTAATATAAATTTTGCCTCGATCGGGCGCTAATAATCCAGCAATAATTCTGAGAATTGTTGACTTTCCAGTTCCTGAAGGGCCAATAATAACCAGTGCTTCTCCTTCATAAATTGTTAAATCAACTTCATTCAAAATTGTTGTTTTTCCAAAGGTTTTAGAAATCCCTTTTAGTTCAATTAATGGTGAATTCATTACTTTTAGGCTTACCTTAACGACGTTTTCTGGTCACTGCGAAACACCATTCGCTCCGATTTTATTAGATTTTTAAATAAATTGGAAATAACTTAATCCCTCGATAATTCCTTCCGCATAATTATTGTTTGCTAAATAACGGTAGTTGGTCTGATTTTGTTCGTACCATTTTCGCAGTTCAGGTTTAGCATTTCCCACTAAAATTCCTCTGGGTGTTCCTGTCTTAAATAAAGCGATATCATTACCCGAATCTCCACAAACCACTGTTTTTGCATCGTCCATTCCTAATTTATTTTGTAAAAATTGTACGGCTAATCCTTTATCGGCGACTTGTGGTAAAATATCTAAGTCTTTACTACCGCTATAAATTAGTTTAACGTCTAAGTTCTCTTGTTGAAAGGCTGTTTTTAATTGATTTATTATCGGTTCTGCTGTTTCTGGATTGAGATTAAAACTCACTTTAAATTGTCCCTGTTCTGAGTCTGGTTGTGGTCTTATTTCCGAAAATTTAGCTGTAATTTCTAGGACTTGATTTCGCTGCCAATTTTGAGATAATAAACTCGCCCATTCTCGATCGAGTTCTCCAGTTTCAGGATGAAAATAAACTTCAGTTCCTACGGCTGCGATGAGTGCATCTGGTTGTAAAAGAGATTTTTCTTGGGTTAATTTTTGATATAAAAACAGCGATCGCCCTGTGGCATAAACAATTTTTGTTCCGTATTCAAGACGATGCTGATCTAAAATCTGATTTAGTTTTTCTAACGCTCGATCGTCGCCAACTAGAGTATTATCAAGATCACTAATAAATAAAAATTTGTTCATTTTTTAATCACTCAAATCATCTTGTTTTTCTAAAAATAATGTAAAAAATTGATTAATTTCCCCTCCTTTTCAAGATGAATTGCCCCCCCCCTTTCAAGATGAATTGTCCCCCCCTTTCAAAGGGGGGTTAGGGGGGATTAATCTACAAGTCTTATCGCCTTGCTATAGCGTATCAAATATCGTCATTGTAACAATTCCTTTTCAGTTTAGAATCAAGTTATAAAAACGTTATCTTTCGTATAGGAAAAAGTTAAGACAATTGGGAGATGTACTTTTTTTTGTTATATTAAACTTGCGATTAATTCAAACTGATTAATTAGATCAATTCTCTATTGCTAGAATGGGTGAGGTTAATAAAGATGAAAAGCTGGTGGCAAAATACTTTTCCAGAAGGACTCAAAATGTTACCTGTTCACAGCCCCGAAGGTGAAGTTCATCACCTCGCTTATGGGGAAAAAGGAGAGGGACATCCGATTATTTTCTTACATGGAATCGGAAGCTGGAGTTATAGTTGGCGCAGACTGATTCCGATTTTAGCCCAACAGTATCGTGTAATTGCCTTTGATGCAACGGGACATGGTTTTTCTGATAAACCTTCTCGATGGAATATTACACAATTACAGCAGGAATTATCGCAGATTATTGATGCTTTGTGTGATGAACCAGCGACAGTAATTGCACAATCTTTAGGAGGATTAGTAAGTTTAGCAACAGCGATCGATGATCCTCAATATTTGTCTCGTTTGGTATTAGTCAATGCTGCGGTTTTTCCAGAGGAATTACCCAGTGTGGGAATGCGTTTTTTAGCACAAGTTCCGTTGGGAATAGTCAGAGAATTTGATCACTCACGGTTAGTTAAACCGTTAGCCCCTGTGGTGCGAGAAATAGTTCGTTTCGCCCGTCGGGAAGTGGTGACAAATCCCGAAATGAGTCGCTATGAGGATGTTTACGCGCTAACCTATCCCTTTATTGAAAACCCAGGGGCGATCGCGCATTTTACCCAAACCTTACAACAAGCGGCGCTGGAAATTGATTGTATCGAAAAACAACAGCCGAACCTAATTACTTATGTTCAAAATCATCTTAAAGATGTTACCTGTCCGACTTTAATTTTATGGGGCGATCGCGATCGGTGGTTTCCCCTTTCTCATGGGGAAAAACTCCAACATCATCTCCCCAATTCCCGTTTAGAAATCCTCGAAAACTGTGGACATGACGCGATCGCCTGTGCTTCGGAACAAATCGAGAAAAGAGTGATCAATTTCCTCCAAGAAGAAACCACCGTTACACCTTCTCACCCGTAAGACTAAAAGCCCTCACGTCTGTAATTTTCACCGACACTTGTTTTCCATACAACTGTTCAATGTCGCCGTTAAAGAAGGTTAAACGGTTGGTGCGAGTACGCCCCATTACTTGTGACTGATCTTTGGGGTTTTGTCCTTCCACTAACACTTCCTCAACTCGATCGAGATAACGCTGCGATCGAGCCGCCGCACTGGTTGAAACTAAATGATTCAACCGTTGTAAGCGATCGCTTTTCACCTCATCACTGAGTTGATCTTCCCAGTTTGCCGCCGGTGTTCCGGGACGCGGCGAATAAGCAGCAGTGTTCAACTGATCAAACTCCACATCATCTACCAGTTTTAACGTATTCTGAAACTGTTCTTCCGTCTCTCCAGGAAAAGCAACGATCGCATCAGCACTAATCGCCGCATCAGGGAGATAGTGACGAATTTTATCCACAATCCGCCGATACTTCTCATGGGTGTAACCGCGAGACATTGCTTTCAGAATCTCATTATCTCCCGATTGAAAGGGAATATGAAAATGTTCACAAACTTTGGGTAACTCAGCACAGGCTTTAATCAAACGTTCCGTAAAGTAACGGGGATGACTGGTCGCAAACCGAATCCGTTCAATCCCTGGCACATCATGGACATAATACAGTAAATCCGTAAAGGTGTGTTTATGTCGTCCCTCTGGGGTTGATCCTGGCAAATCGCGCCCATAGGCATCAATATTCTGTCCTAAAAGCGTTACTTCCTGATATCCTTGCGCCGCTAAAGTTTCCATTTCCTCCCGAATTGCTTCTGGGGTGCGAGATTGTTCTACGCCGCGCACATTGGGAACAACACAATAACTGCAGCGTTCATTACAACCATAAATCACATTTACCCATGCACTAATATCACTATCGCGACGAGGTTTCGTGATATCTTCCATGATATAAATTGGTTCAGTGGCAACCACTTGATTTCCCTCTTGGACTTGTTCGAGAAGATCGCCCAAACGGTTCGCGTGTTGAGGACCCATCACCAAATCTAATTCGGGAACTCGTCGTAATAGCTTTTCCCCTTCTTGTTGCGCCACACAACCCGCAACCACTAACGTTAAATCAGCAGATTTCTGTTTCCGCTTTGCCTGTCGTCCTAAATAAGAATAAACCTTTTGCTCGGCATTATCCCGAATCGTGCAAGTGTTGTAAACCACTAAATCAGCTAAATAGGGGTCTTCCTCAGCTTGATAACCCATCGCATCTAAAATGCCAGCCATGCGTTCCGAGTCAGCTTTATTCATCTGACAGCCAAAGGTTGTAATGTGATAACGGCGAGGTGCAGTAGAGGTCATGGTTTAAACTCGTTCCAAAGTGCATCAAACAACAAAAAAAAAGCAGGCGATCGCCTGCATATCGTATATTAACGTATTCTTACGCTTGTGGGAGCCGCCCACCTAGATTGAGATTAAGTTTCGGAACTACGAGGAACTTCTCCCCCTTTGCTTCCCATAGAAGCCGTGCGACCACCCGTTAACACATCAGCTTCCTTCACAAAGCCACTGTATGCTTCCATGGCGTGTTCGCCAATATCGAGTCCTTGCACTTCTTCTTCCATGCTGACACGAATCCCGATCGTTGCTTTCAAAACGCCCCAAACAATGGCACTAAAGACAACCGTAAAGCCACCAATCGCGAGGATTCCAATCAGTTGCGTAATGATACTGGTTTCACCATGAAAGATGCCCACAGCGAGAGTTCCCCAAACACCGCAGACTAAGTGAACCGAAATCGCACCCACAGGATCATCAACCTTCATTTTGTCGAAGAATGTCACCGCAAACACGACAATCACGCCCGCGATCGCGCCGATAATCACCGCAGAGATGTAATTCACTGACGCACAGCCAGCAGTAATTCCCACCAAACCAGCAAGAATACCATTAATAATCATAGATAAATCAGGCTTACCATCTTTGATCCAAGCCGTCGCTGTTGCCGCCACACCACCAGCAGCCGCCGATAAATTAGTGGTTAAGGCAATATAGGGAACATTCGCTGTCGCTGCCAACTCCGAACCAGGGTTAAAGCCAAACCAACCGATCCATAGAATTAAACAACCGAGAGTCGCAAGACTCATATTGTGACCAGGGATGGCGCTACTACCTCCATCTTCCCGATATTTTCCAGTACGGGGACCGACAAAGATCGCACCGACTAAAGCCGCCCAACCGCCAACGGAATGGACAATGGTTGAGCCAGCGAAGTCATTAAATCCCATTGCACCTAACCAGGTGCCATCCCACGTCCAACGTCCGCTAATGGGATAGGAAATAGCGACTAACAGAAAGCTGAAAATTAAAAACGCATCAAATTTAACCCTTTCTGCGACCGCACCAGAAACAATGGTCGCCGCTGTAGCAGCAAAAGCAACTTGGAATAAAAACGAAATCGCAACGGGAACTCCATCGGGATAGGCTGCGTCTCCATAGGGAGTGGGATCATTGCTAAAGAAAAATCCCGATGTCCCGATGAAAGCGTTGCCGTTGCCGTACATGAAAGCAAACCCGATCGCCCAGTATGCGATCGTCGCCACAGCAAAGACAATCAAATTCTTGGACAGAATATTAACCGCATTTTTTCGGCGACAGAATCCCGTTTCTAGCATTCCGAACCCTGCATTCATAAAAATGACTAGCACAGATGCAAATAGCAGGAAAATAGAATCGAGTACGGCTCGTAACTCTTCCACCGTTTCCGGTGCGCCAAAACCTTGGGCTTGGGCGGCGCTTTCCCAAACTACCACAATAACTGCTGTTAAGGGAATACAAGCAAGCCAGTAAGGAGAAAAAGAGCGGGTAATCACTCGTAACGGTTTTAACAGGGGTAAATCCCAAAGGGTTGTTTTTTTAGGTTTAGATTTTGATTGAGACATCATTCCTTAACTTTCCTAATGAGGATGGGTAACACATCTAATAATAATCTCTATTGATTCGATTTAATCACCGGAATGACTCAAATTTTGTATTTTTTGCTTCATCTTTTCTGTATCTGAACATACATTTTTTGCATCAATGGCTCAAAATAAGTTGCGGTTTGATACCGTGGGAAAGGCGGTTAATCCTGTATCGTGGGTTGCATAAACTTTCCAAGCATTTGAGTTAAGGTAGAGGTGGAGATAGTTATTAATGCAAAAAAGCAGAAGTCCTATGGCAAGTACAACCATCGAAAAACAAGAATTTTCTGAAGATGAAGCGATCTGGGAAAACCTACGAAGCGCGATCGCAGCCAGTTCCGGCTTTAGCAGTTGGCAACTCGAAAACGAACTCAATCCCACCGAATCTCAAGAAAACATTGACGAGCAAGTTCGCACTTATCTACGAGAAACCTTAGAAACCCTTGCTTATTAAATCATCTTGGAAACCAAGTCATGACTCCCCTGCGATTAGCCACCTCAAGGGGAGTTTTGCTATTTTAAGTTATCATCATTTTTAAAGGAACGACTTAACAACTAACAAACAATGGGTTTTTTACAACGTCTCTGGCGCATCATTAAAGCTAACATCAACAGTGTCCTGCAAAAAACCGAAGACCCAGAAAAAATTCTGGAACAAGCGGTTTCCGATATGCAGGAAGATTTGGTGAAACTCAGACAAGCAGTTGCTCAGGCGATCGCGTCCCAAAAACGCACCGAACGCCAAGCCAACCAAGCGAAAAACACCGCAGAAGAATGGAAAAAACGCGCTCAACTGGCTTTAGAAAAAGGAAATGAGGAACTGGCGAGAGAAGCATTAACTCGCCGCCAAAACTACCAACAAACGGCGGATAGTTTGGGAGAACAACTGGAACAACAAAACCAAGTCATCGACAAATTAAAAGCCGATATGCGGAAATTAGAAAGTAAAATTTCCGAGGCAAAAAACAAAAAAGATATGTATATCGCCAGAGCGCGGTCAGCAGAAGCCACTCAGAGAGTCAGCGAGTTTATGCAGGGGGTAAACACAGGAAGTTCTCTCAGTGCCTTTGAACAAATGGAAGAAAAAGTAACGGAAATGGAAGCCTCCGCCGAAGCCACCGCAGAAATGCGACAAGATGACATCGAACAGCAATTTGCATCCTTAGAACAGGGGGGAAGTGTTGATGCGGAGTTAAACCAGATGAAACAGCAATCCCAGAGTCGATCGCAACAAAAAGAACGTACCGAAGCACAACAAGCTGAAGTGGATCAAGAATTAGAAAAACTGCGCTCAGAGTTGAAACAGTAACCGATGGAAAGAGGATTAATCTGGCTTCCCCTGTTGGGGTTATTTATTGGTTTGGCTTATGCCGGTTGGAATGAATATCAAAAAGTAGAATCCTATCGCCGTTGGGCCGAAGGCTTCGATCGAGCAAAATATGATGTTTACGCCGTCTTAGGTCAAAAAGACGATACGATCGTCTGGGGAAAACCCACTCGCAGCGAACCGAAAGAGATACAAACCTTTTCCTTAAAAGATGTTTCCGAGATTCAATTAGAAATTGATCAAAAACCCGTTTCCGTAGAAGCATCACCTCCTCAAGGAAAAGCCAACATTTGTTTTCGGTTTAGGAATGGGGAAAAAGTAGAAATTCCTTTTACTCAAACCTCCCTCGCCGCCCAATGGACAAAAAAACTCCAAGAACTAACTAACCACAACCTCCCAAAATGATATAACCTGTCTTTGGTGTATCGTTTTGTGAAGACATCAAGGAGATTATCTTGGAACGCACATTTATTATGATCAAGCCTGACGGCGTACAACGAGGCTTAACTGGAGAAATCATCAAACGCCTAGAACAAAAAGGGTTTAACCTCATCGGAATGAAGATGATGAGTGTTTCGCGGGAACTCGCAGAAAAACACTACGACGTTCACCGTGACAAACCTTTTTTTGGGAACTTAGTTGAATTTATTATTTCCGCGCCAGTGGTAGCGATGGTTTGGGAAGGAGAAGGGGTCGTCGCTTCCGCCAGAAAAATTATCGGCGCAACTAACCCCCTGAGTGCTGAACCTGGAACCATTCGTGGCGATTATGGAATTAGTATTGGACGGAATTTAATTCATGGGTCTGATGCGGTAGAAACCGCACAACGAGAGATTTCTCTCTGGTTTGAAGAAACGGAACTTTCCAGTTGGGAAGCCGCGTTGAAAACCTGGATTTACGAATAAAATCGCAACGGATTAATTACTGGGGTGAACCAGCATTCACCCCTCCATTTTTGAAAAGTCAAGTTACAGTAATAAAATCTGAATTGAGGGTAGGGTTTGCCTTGCCCACCCTACGAAACTATTGAACAAGGAAATATTCTCAATATTATGAATGGTCTGAATTCTGAAGAAAAAGAAATCTTAGAAAGTGTTGAAAAAGAAGAATGGAAAAGCGTTGAAAATCTATCCCAAGAAATTAAACGTTATCAAACTTATGCTAGTCATCAAATCAATCAGCAAAAAATAGAAGTGAATTTATCTGTAGAAGATAGTCAAAAATTTCAAGATCAAAGTAGGTTGGGTGACAACCAATAAAAGTAGGTTGGGTGACAACCTAACATCAGCAGCTCAAAGTAGGTTGGGTGACAACATTGACGGTAGGGTGGGCAAGGCAAACCCTACGAAACTACTGGTTTTACTCCTGTTGCACATTAACGAAAAAGGCAATTGATGTTATTCTTACCAAGTATAGCAATCCCAAATAACTCGTAAATTGTTAATCATTCGATCGGAGAGGTTTTCGTCTAGTAGAAGTTATTCACCACTTTTAAAAAAAAGGACTACATTTTAGACTTCTTTAAATAATAAACCACACCGCTTAACAAGAACAATTGTATAGGTAATATAGTCGGGTAAAGTTTTAGTGTAAATTCAATACAAAACTTAGACAGAATAACAAAGTAAGCTAACCCCAACAATATACAAGCTGAATATAGTAAATACTTACTTTTCACAGAACTAAGGTTTTATAGGAACTTTGTAAAGGTCTAATAGATGATCAGCGTAAACTTAACAAAACAAGACTGTAGATAATAATTTTTATCTAGGTGCGCCTCCTGATTCATCCCAACGGTTATTTGTATTTCTCTCGCTAGGATTTTGTAAAGCTGAAGCTGTAATAACAATAGCTCTTATCCAAATATACGGAAAAATAAAAACACCAAAAAAAGCAAAAATTGGTGATAATTGACCTAAAAATAATAAAGCTATGCCTAAAAGAAACCAAAGAATTAACCGCAAACCTTTGTCTGCTTCACCAGCAATCATACAAGCTATAGGCGATAAAGGTGGAAATCAAATGGCAATGATTAAACCTGCTAACTGCATAATGATAACTAACCTGAATGGCGATGATTATAACACACAAATAAAAAGCACAGTTATCTTTTAATTTTTTCTTTATATCAGAAACATTTTAGTAATACCATTTTTCAAAAAGTAACTACATTGTAGGGTTTGCCTTGCCCACCCTACTGCATCTGGGTTGCTAACTCTTCAATTCGCACAATATGAATCAGCGCAATATGTTCAGCGTGTTCAGGAACTCCATTTTCTCCACCTACCCCAACAATAATACGAGACCTTAGAACAATTACTTGGTCTGGGTGAATGACATCATAAGTTTGACCGCCTGTGAGATGAATGCGGTAAGGTTCAAATGGTTGTCTGCGAGTGAACTCTCGGATGTCTTCGGGACGCATTTGAGTCAGGCTGAAAAGACTTCATTCTAAGCGTAGCATGATTGCAGTAACTACATTGTAGGGTGGGCAAGGCAAACCCTACCACTCTTCTAGTTTAGAAAACTTCAAGCTAGCCGCGATCGCGCTGTTGACTGAAACCCTGGTCGGGTAAACATCGCCTACTAAAGATTACATGAGAAGGCGCGATCGCGAGTAAAAATGTGAAAATAAAAGTAAATAAGAGCATTAATTTGTTTTTTATCTTAAATTGGCTGAAAATTCCTCAAAACTGGGCTTTACAAAAATTTCGGGGGGGGGGTAGAGTTAAGGAAAATTACAAGCCTTACTTTGATCGAACGTACCGTAAGAGGTTCAGGCGATCGATGCTTCGCATCGGTGCGCGGAGCGCAATCGCCTTCAATTTTGACCCCGAGAATGAAACAGCCCTGCTTAAATAAGGGGGGGAAAGTAACTACATTGTAGGGTTTGCCTTGCCTACTTCTGAAAGTCCTATTCTAGTTTGGGAAGCGCGATCGTGTAACCTAAAAAACTTGCTGGTGTTGGGTTTCGTAACCAAGGGCCCAACCTACGTTTTGAATCTTTTGTCAGTCAATCAGTACCAAAATACTTTCTGTTTCACTCTCGCTAAATTGAGTAATCAGATCAAATTTCTCTCTGAGAATCTGAATTATGCTGGATGTTGGGCTATTACCAATGCGAAGATAAATAAACTTAGGAGGATGACCATAAAGTAAACTCCGTTGATAGAAGTCGGAATCTTTGGAAACAATCACAAAATTATTTGCTTTTGCATATTCCCAGATAATTGCATCATCAGTATTTGTTAAACCAAGAGTTTTGACATGAGTAGAATCAGGATAGAGATCAATAATCCTGTTAATCATTCGATCAGAGAGGTTTTCGTCTAGTAGAAGTTTCACACAGAAGTCACAAATAACTTTTTCTCGCGATCGGCAGCAAAAGCAAGACAGGCTTTAATATCTTCGGAATTTAATTCAGAAAAATCTTCTAAGATTTCTTCTTCAGTCATTCCACCTGCTAAATATTCTAGAATGTCAGATACTGTAATTCGCATTCCTCGAATACAAGGCTTGCCACTGCGCTTTCCTGGTTCAATTGTAATTATATTTTGGTAGCTAATATCACTCATTTTCTACATTCATTTTAAAGTTAGGATAAGGACTTATAGGGCTTACTGAATAAACTTAGATTATAGTCCTTCCAGATAGCAGTGACAATTGGGCTTTTCTAGGAGAGAGGCTGCGAGTCGATTTAGGGCAACGGCTGCGAGTAACCCCCCGCCAAGAGCGCTTTCACTGGTAAGATAGGGAATTGGTAGCTGCATCAGTCGCCGTTTCGCTGCTGGGGCATGACTAAAGCCAATGGGCAGTCCAATCACCAGAGCAGGTTGACAATTGTGCGTTTCTACAAATTCACAGAGTTTGAGCAACACAGAGGGCGCGTAACCAATTACCCAAATGTTCCCTTCAACTTGTTCGGCGAGATGTTGTTGCCAATTTTGATTTTGCCAAAACTCTGTTTCTGCATCAGCAGCACTATCCAGATGAGGATCGTCCATTAAAGAAACCCATTCACAGCCCAAATGAGTCAAGCGAGTCTGATCGATCGTATTGAGAACAGCAGGAACATCCGTAACAATTTTACAGCCAGCGCTGAGGCTTTCTCTGGCTGCTTTAATCAGATCGGGGCTGAGACGAATAAACGCAGCTAAACTGACATCCCCGCAAGCTAAGACTAAATGAGATAAGATATCGACTTCGATTTCCGATAGGCGCTCCGCGCCGGCTCCAGAGGAGCATCGCTGAGACAGATCAGGTAACAAATATTGCAAAGCCTGCTGAAAATTCTCAGGATGGTCATAAACCGTTGCATCTAAGTTTTCCCAGAGGGCTTCGCTTAACGATCGCGCGGTTTCCGTTTCCGCTTGCAAACGTCGCAGTTGGGCTAGAGCTTCTCCCTGGTGCGATTGACAAGCGCTGTCTCTCCCTAATAATCCCTCCAGCGCGATCGCGGTTTTGCGCCATTTCACCAGTTGCTGTAAAACCGTCTGATATTGTTGCTGTAACTTCTGCAATAGAGAATCCGAGTCTGGATCAGCATCTTCTTCCAAAATCTGTTTAATGTGAGAAAGTTGGAATCCCTGTTCTTTCAGGGCAATAATGCGCTGCAACCGTTGCACATCCGCTTCTGTGTAGAGGCGATAATTGCTCGCAGAACGTTGAGGAGAGGGCATTAAACCAATTTGGTGATAGTGGCGAACCATACGTGGAGTCGCGCGATCGCCCACGGCTGCGGTGAGTTGTTTAATGGTCAGCATTGGTATAGCAGTCCTAAATGATCCCCCCTTCTTTTCCCCCCTTAATAAGGGGGGATAGGGGGGATCGCCCCCCAATGATCGGGGGGAACGGTTAATCAACTTTTTACATAAGATATAGAACTGGTATAGCAGTCCTAAATTTTCTGCCATTTGATCCCCCCCTTAATAAGGGGGGATAGGGGGGATCACATTAATAAGGGGAGATAGACGGGATCAAAAATTAATCTACTTTTTACAAACCCGATCATATTGCCATAAGCACTTGACCTTCACATCAATGTCAAAGTTTATCATAAATAAGCTAATGAAGACTGATCTTATATGAAATCTGTAAATGATTGCTACAAATGACTGGTTTAACGATCCCCCCTAGCCCCCCTTAATAAGGGGGGTTGGGGGGATCCCTATGCAGCAGACTTGTTGGCATTTCCTATTAAAAATGGTTAGTGAGTGATTAAAAATGGTTAGTGAGTTAATAGAAACAAGAAAACTCCCAAATTGGATTAAAAATTATCCCGAAGCGATCGCGCCTGTGGCTTGTGCTGTCTTGACGTTCCTCGGTTGGCTGGCTTTCAGTGGCAATCTCCTCGGATTAGGGGTTTGGTTATTGGTAGCAGCGTATATTATTGGCGGTTACGAAAACGCCCGTGAAGGGGTAACAACCCTTTGGCAAGAACATGAACTGGATGTGGACTTGCTGATGATTATTGCTGCTTTAGGGGCTGCCATTTTGGGGCTGTGGCAAGAGGATTATTATCTTTTAGTGGATGGGGCAGTTCTCATTTTAATTTTTGCCACCAGTGGCGCTTTAGAACACATTGCCATGCAGCGCACTGAGCGCAATATTCGCAGTTTGATGGAACTCACCCCTGATAATGCCAGACTGTTTAAGGAAGGACGGGAAATGATTGTTCCCACCGAACAGTTGCAAATCGGCGATCGCGTTTTAGTCAAACCTGGAGAAATGTTTCCCACTGATGGCATTATTCAACAAGGGTTTAGTACAGTGAACCAAGCGCCGATTACAGGAGAATCCATTCCTGTAGAAAAACAAGTTACTGATGAAGTCTTCGCAGGAACAATTAATGGCAATGGGGCGCTAACCATTGAACTGCATAAACCCCCCGAAAGCAGTCTGATTCAGCGTGTGATTCAATTAGTGGAAGAAGCAAAAACCTCTCAGCCTCCTTCCCAGCAGTTTCTCGAACAATTTGAGCGTCGTTATGCCCGAGTCATTATCTTTGTGGGTGTGGGTTTGGCAACGCTTCCGCCTTTGGTTTTCGCTTGGGATTGGGAAACAACTATTTATCGGGCGTTAGTGTTTCTGGTGGTTGCTTCCCCCTGTGCGTTGATGGCGGCGATTATGCCCACTTTACTCTCTGGGATTGCTCGTGGGGCAAGAGATGGCATTTTATTCAAAGATGGCGCACAATTAGAAACGATCGGCAAAATCAGCGCGATCGCGTTTGATAAGACAGGAACGCTCACCACAGGTCAATTGCAACTGAAACAGGTCATTCCTTCCTCAAATACGACCAAAGCAGAACTGTTGCAGATTGCTGCTTCTTTAGAAGCCTACTCAGAACATCCCATTGGCGATGCAATTTTACAAGCTGCTGAAGCTGAGAATTTATCTTTACTGGGCGCGATGCCCGAAGGGCGGTCGCTTCGCGACATCGAGGTTCTTGCCAAAGTAGGACAAGGAATTATTGGTCAGATTGCGGGGAAATCAGTCACAGTGGGCAAAAAACAATTTGTCTTGACCGAAGAAATAGCGATCGATCAAGACTGCGAGGCAAAAAGTGAACAGTTAGCCGATCAAGGTTGTAGTATCGTTTGGGTGGTTCAAGAACATCAACTTTTGGGCATCTTAGCTGTTGCCGATCAAATTCATCCCCAAGCGCAACAGTTACTAGCAAAGCTCAAAGAGATGGGGATTAAGGAAACAATTATGCTCACTGGCGATCAAAGCACCACTGCACAAACCGTTGCTGCTAGTCTTTGCCTCGATCGAGTCAATGCGAATCTTCTGCCAGAAGATAAAGTGGAGATGGTCAAGGAATTGCAAAATCATTATACCGTTGCGATGGTTGGTGATGGCATTAACGACGCACCCGCCTTAGCGCAAGCAGATGTAGGCATTGCTATGGGCGGAATTGGCAGTGATGTTGCCCTAGAAACTGCCGATATTGTGCTGATGGCGGATCGATTAGGAAAATTAGAGCAAGCGATTCGCATTGGAAAAAAATCACAGCGTATCACCACGCAAAATATCACCCTTGCTTTAACCTCGATCAGCTTATTAATGATTGCCAACTTTCTCGGAGAATTAACCCTTCCTGCTGGGGTTTTTGGACATGAAGGTTCAACCTTGCTGGTGACACTGAATGGCTTACGGCTACTGAAAAACTAGAAGACGTTGACATTTTGCCATACGTTTAATTTTCTAACTCCCCATCAAAATCAGTCCCATCATTCCTAACTCTTTATGGTCTAAAATGTGGCAATGATAGACGGTTTTTCCTGCAAAATCTCGAAACGGAATCCGAAGGCGAACGCTTTCTCCTCTGGGAACTAAAACCGTATCTTTCCAAGTTGGATTACTAACTGGTTTTCCATTTTTACTCACCACTTGAAACCGATTCGTGTGTAAATGAAACGGATGATCCATCATTCCCGTATTAATAATTTCCCAATCTTCCACCGTATCAAGAGAAATTTTAGTATCAACTCGTTGTGGATCAAACGCTTGTCCATGAGTTAGAAGCAATATCGACATCAACTTCTAGCAGTCCATTTTTGCTTTTTGAAACAGTAGCAGAGTTTCCTATTATTCTGGATTATGAACACCACTACAGAAAAACTATGCTATTGAAGCTCTAATTCTCCCTTTGCTGTAATAGTTTGAGAATTTCGACAATATCACCCTGACGGCGAGAAAAGTTCTCCATGCGTCGGTAAAAGTCAGCTTGAGCGTTGCTTAAATTGGCAATTGAGGTAGAAAGATTTGCCATTGAGTTGGAGAGATTCGCCATTTCTTGATAAAGACGAGCGCGATCGCGTTCACTTTCTCTGCGATCTTCACTTAAGGCTTCAATCGACTTGGCATTAGATTCAATCAGCTTTTCGATTCGACTTAGGCGATCTTCACTATGGTAGTGCTGAATAGTAATGATACAATATATTGAGAGATTGAAGTTAACGAAAAACATGAGTAATGAATTGCCCAAAATGTCACTCTTCCAAATTTGTCAAAAATGGACATACGCATTATGGAAAACAGCGCTTTCGCTGTCAACATTGTGGGCGACAATTTGTTAATAATCCTTCTCGTCAACCGATTTCCCAAGACAAGCGTGATTTAATTGATAAATTGTTAAAGGAACGCTTAGCTTTAGCAGCGATCGCGCGAGTTGCTGAGGTTTCAGAGCGTTGGTTGCAAGACTATGTTAATCAAAAATATTATCTGACTCCTAAAGAAGCTAAAATTACTGAAAAAAAAAGAGGAAGGTTAATTCTTGAAATTGATGAAATGTGGTCATTCGTTGGTTCTAAGCGAAATAAAGTATGGATTTGGTTAGCTATTGATAGTTTAACTTGCATAAATTGTCGGTGTTTAAGAAGCGCGATCGCGATCGCGCCGCCGCCCGAAAATTATGGGATTCTTTGCCACCAGTTTACCGTCAATGTGCAACTTGTTATACAGATTTTTGGGAAGCCTATCAAGGAATTTTACCGACTAAGAGACATCAAGCAGTTGGCAAAGAAACTGGTCAGACTAATCATATAGAAAGATTTAATAATACACTTAGACAACGAGTTGGTAGATTAGTTAGAAAGAGTCTTTCTTTCTCTAAAAAATTCCAGAATCATTTAGGGGCTATTTGGGACTTTATACATTACTACAAGGCAAGCCTGCAACATTGATCATTACTATGCAGGACTACCCCTTTTACCTTACAAGTTCTTGGCATTGTCGGGTTAGTGGGTTATTTGTCTTATCGTAGCGGACAGCAAACCGTACAAGACTTAACGGATCAATTACTGGTAAAAACAGAAAACCAAGTCGTCCAAGAGCTTGATCATCACCTCAGTCTCCCCCATGAAATCAATCAGTTTAATATCGCGATGGTTGAGTCTGGGGTCATCGATTTAGAGAATTTAGACCAACTCCATAACTATCTGATTGCAGAACATCAAAAATTTCCACAAGTTACCAGTGTTCTTTTTGGTAATCCGCAAGGGGCGTTTTTATTCGTTAACGATACTGAGCTTCCAAAAGGTAACACAGCAGCCCAAGAGTTACAGGTTGAGGTGGGACGTTTTGATCTTGATAATCCAAGTCGAATCAATCTTTACGCCCTTAATGTAGGGGGAACAATTGGTTGCTATTTCAAGACGATTAAAAATGTTGATGTTCGTGAGCGTCCTTGGTATCGTCGCGCCGTGACAACCCAAACTTCAGGCTGGAGTGATTTGTTTCAGATTGGGACAGGTAATGTATTAGCAATTAATGCTTATGCTCCTTTTTACAACGCATCCCAAGAGTTGGAAGGGGTTTTCTCGATTAATTTGAGTTTAGAAGCCCTGAATCACTTTCTCGCAAATCTAACACTACGGAGTAAGGCGGGAGAGGTGTTTATTATAGAACGGAATGGCTTGTTAGTTGCTAACTCGGCGGGTGAACTCCCCTATCGGACTTCTCGTCGTCAAAAGGGTAAAATTCTCGAACCTGGCAAGGTTGAATTTCGTCGGATTCCTGCTCAAAAAAGTTCTAATCAGGTGATTGCCAAAGCGACAGCAGCCTTAACGGAAGAGTTTAATGATCTCAATACAATTCAATCACCGCAATTCATCGAGTTTGCCATGGAAGCTGGCAAAAAAGACCCCTATTTTTTGCGGGTGTTTTCCTATCAGGATGATTATGGGTTAGATTGGCTCGTTGTAACGGTTGTGCCAAAATCTGAGTTTACGGGGGCGATTGAGGCAAATGTCCGACGAACTATTGCTTTATCTGGAGTCGCATTATTAGCATCATTGGGGTTAGGGTGGTGGACTTCTCGACGGATTGCGCGATCGCTGCTTCGTTTGTCTCAAGCGAGCAAAAGTGTTGCACAAGGTAAGTTTAACGACTCTTTTTCCACCAGTCGCATCCGAGAAGTGGATACCTTATCGGAATCATTTTCTCAAATGGCGCGATCGTTACAAGAAGCGGAACAGTTTCGCGATCATTATCAAGCAAAATTAGAACAAGAAGTAACAGAAAAAACCCTTGCTTTATCAGAAAGTTATGCTGAATTACAACTGATTACAGATTCTATCTCTGGCTGTATTTCTTTTATTGATTCGTCTCTGCGTTATCAGTTTGTGAATCACACCTATGAAGTGTGGTTTAATTGTCGCAAAGAAGACATGATCGGGCGTACCGTTGAGGAAGTGATTGGTGCAGAAGCCTACCAAAAAGCCTTACCCGATATTCAGCGAGTGTTAGCAGGGGAAACCGTTACTTATGAGAAAGAATTGACTTATCAAGGGGGAAAAACTCGCCATGTGTCTGCGGTGTTAACGCCAAAATTGGATGCGAAGAATCAGGTTTTAGGATATTATGCTCTGATTACCGATATCAGCGATCGCAAGCAACTGGAATTAGAATTAAAAAAAGCGAATCAAGACCTCGAACAATTAGCAACCGTTGATGGGTTAACCCAACTAGCGAATCGTAGAACATTTGACAAACATTTACAAGAAGAATGGAATCGCGCTTACAGAGAATCTCTTCCCTTGAGTATTCTTTTCTGTGATGTTGATTATTTCAAAAAATATAATGATTATTACGGACACCAAGCAGGAGATGATTGTTTGCAGAAAGTCGCCTTGATTATTAAGGAAAACTGCAAACGAGCCGAAGATTTTCCTGCTCGATATGGCGGAGAAGAGTTTGTGATTATTTGTGCGGGAATCAATGCAGACAATGCTAAAAACTTAGCAGAAAATATTCGGAAACGGCTTTTTCATCGTGCCATTCCTCATGAGAGAAATCCTGATCAAAATCGAGTGACTTTAAGTATTGGAATCGCAAGTGTGATTCCCCGACCATGCGATAATCCTAATGATTTGTTAAGGGAAGCCGATCGCGCTTTATATTTAGCGAAAAAACAGGGGCGCGATCGTGTGATTAGTTTTCAATTCTGAGAAATTCCTTAGTAGTAAATAGGGGTTGCTGAAAAAGTCCATTGGTTGGTTAAGTAAGGCAAGAGGCAAAAGGCAAGAGGCAAGATGGGGAAGATGGGGGAAGATGGGGGAAGATGGGGAAGATGGGGGAGAAAAATCGCTCCCTTGTCCCCCTTGTCTCCCTTGTCTCCCTTGTCCCCCTTGTCTCCCTTGTCTCCCTTGTCTCCCTTGTCTCCCATTGCTCCCTTGTCTCCCATTTCTCCCTTGCACTTTTTGGGAAGGTTCATCAATCCATTCATAGAACTCAATTGCATGGAGATTGCAGAAGCTACAGCCCTCACAATGTTCTGGAATCGGTAACTGGCGGACTCTTCCTTTTTGGACTAATTTCATCAGCATTTGTCGCAGCGCATCTCCATCCATCTGAAAATGCAATTCAATTTCTGCCAAAGAAACCCGATGATGTTTGAGGACAAAATTTTGTAGTTCCTTTAAAATCATTAGTCTAGCCTACTCTAAATTAGCAACAATTTTTAAATGCTTCTCCCACATTCCAACCACTTAAGCACGAGTAGTGGTTTGAGTTTTTGGTTGAGAACGCGATCGCGCTAGGTGAGAATTTCGTGATATTTTCAGTAAGAAAATTGCTCCTCCCATGACAACAACACCACCGATGATCCAAGCTAGAGAAAAACCAGGATGCTGAGAAAAGGTAGCAATTTGATAAAACATACTCGCCACCCAGTAGCCTAAACCCGTTGTCCAACCAGCAGCTAAAAGCGTCCAACCGAGGTTCGTTTCACGGTAGATTGCGCCTGTTGCCGCCACACAAGGGAAGTACATCAACACAAACAGTAAATAAGCAAAAGCCGCAGCATTCGTATTAAAACGTTGTGACATTTGTCCAAACGTTCTCACTGCGATTCCTTGTTCAGCAGCAGCCGTGGTGGAATCTTGAACTTCACCGACACTTAAACCCAAAGGATCAAGCAATTGATTGCCCAAATCCGCTAAATTAGCAGGAATACTGGCAAAAGCTGCACCAATTCCAGCCCAGAAGCGAAAAGGCTCTTCGGCGGTTTCTGATGCTGCTGCCTCTTCTTGTGCAAGCTGACCATACAGGGAATCAAGAGAACCCACCATGGCTTCTTTCGCAAATACCCCTGTAAAAATGCCAACGGTTGCGGGCCAATTTTCTTGAGTAACGCCCATGGGAGAAAAGATCGGGGTGACAGCTTGGCTAGTGGCGGAGAGAACAGAATCTTTACTATCTTGTTGACCAAAAGAGCCATCAGTGCCAACGGAATTTAAGAAGCTCAAAACCAGCACCATCAGCACAATCACTTTACCCGCTCTCACCAAAAATCCTTTCAGTCTATCCCAAGCGCGGATCATTACCCCTTTTGGCTTCGGAATGTGATAAGGGGGTAATTCCATGACAAAGGGCGCAGCTTCCCCTTGCATAATCGTATTTTTCATTACCAGCCCCGTAAAGACCGCTGCTGCAATCCCAATGAGATAAAGACCAAACACCAGATTTTGTCCGTTACGAGGGAAGAAGGCAGCAGCAAATAGCGCATACACTGGCAATCTTGCGCCACAAGACATAAACGGGTTCATCATAATCGTCATCAACCGATCGCGCTTATTTTCTAAGGTTCGGGTTGCCATAATTGCGGGAACATTACAGCCGAATCCGACTAACATCGGCACAAACGCTTTCCCTGGTAAACCGACAAAACGCATTAACTTATCCATCACAAACGCGGCTCTTGCCATATAGCCCGAGTCTTCCAAAATGGAAAGAATGACAAAGAGTAAGCCAATTTGGGGGATAAATGTTGCTACCGTTTGCACACCACCCCCGAAAGCGGTAACAAAGCCAATGAGCAAACCAGGCGCACCGAGACCTTCTAACCAGGCTTGCGGCGCATCCACAAAGACTGTTCCCACGGAAATATCAAAGAAATCAATAAACGTCCCCCCGATATTAATGGCAATGAAAAACATTAAATACATCACCACTAAAAACAAAGGAATGCCAATCCAACGGTTAAGCACAAATTGGTCAATTTGATCCGATTTGGTATTACTGACCTGCCGTTTCTGTTTCACCGCATTTTGAATTAAACTGCGAATAAAGCCATAGCGACTATCAGCAACAATGATGTCGATGTCTTCGTGTAAGAGTCGGTGAATCTTGCGTCGATTTTCAACGACAATTTGATCCAGTTCTTTGCCTTTGAGTTCTGGGGCGACCCGATCTTCGTATTCTAAAAGATTCAGCGCGACCCAGCGTGTAGAAATCTTACGATTTTTTCCTTTTGCTTCCACTAACGGCTCGATTTGGTTGAGGGTATCTTCAATGACAGCCGGGTAAGCGACCACAGTGGGTAAGTTTCCTGGATTATCGACGAACTCGTTAATCCGACTTCTGAGGAGATTAATTCCTTCTCCTAAAAAGGCACTGATGGGAATGACATAACAGCCTAACCGTTGGGAAAGAATGTCTGTATCAATATCGAGTTCGCGATCGCGCGCTACATCCATCATATTCAGGGAGATGACCATCGGAACGCGCATTTCCATAATCTGCGTCGTTAGATAAAGATTCCGTTCTAAGTTCGACGCATCAACAATATTAATCACCAAATCCGCTTCTCCCGACATGAGATAATCTCGGGCGATCATCTCATCGAGTCCAGAGCCTTCGTCTTCGCCATCGAGAGCATAAACCCCTGGTAAATCAATGACAGTCACTTCCGCGCCATCATATTCATATTTCCCTTCTTTGCGGTCAACAGTGACCCCTGGCCAATTGCCAGTCCGCTGGTTCGTACCTGTGAGATCGTTAAAGAGAGTGGTTTTGCCGCAATTGGGATTACCAATTAAGGCAATGGTTTGTTGGTTCATGGTTTTATTCCTTAGTCATGTAGTTAATAATCAAATAAAGACATTCTATCCAGCTTCTTGAGACAATGCTTCGACGATCAGCGCTGCGGCTTCATCTTTTCGCAGACTTAATTTAAAGCCTCGCACCAGAATTTCTACGGGATCACCCAGAGGGGCAACATGAGTCACGGTAAACTCTGTGCCTGGGGTGAGTCCCATTGCCAATAATTTCTTTTTGTAGGCTTTCTTGGTTGCATCATCCATTTGTTCAAAGCGAGCCACTTTGCCTTGCTGATGAACCTGCAAATCTTTTAATGTTGTTTTTTGCGACTGCATATCATTTACCTCTTGTACTTCTACGAGATAATCAAAGGGTTGATCTGAGATGAGAATCCGTTTTGCCATGCCACCATCAATGGCAATACGGGTGTCTCCAACTCCAACGACCATATTTCCCGCCAGATTCTGTAAGATTTGAATTTTCATGCCAGGGGCTAACCCCATCCCCACTAGGCGATTCACCCCATCTTTGCTTTCATAGCCTGCAATCCAAAGCTGTTCCCCCACTTGCGCTTTCGCCAGTGGCATGATCGCGCGATCGCAATGCTGGTTTTGCTGTCGGTGGTGATGACGGTGTCGTCGTTGTCGATGGTGCGGTTGGTTAGCCATTATTAACTTTTTACCTTTGATTTAGAATGCTTTACTGGCTCAGGTGATTGCTCTAGGTATTGAAGCCGCTCTATAAAGCATCTCTTCATTATTGACAGTAATTTTTATTTGTTTACCTAAATTAGTGATAGCATAATCCACTTAATCACTTCTGATGAGTTAAGGAAAACTTAACCTTTCACTATGAAACACGGATGATTCCGAAGATCAAGGTTGGAAAACGTTATATTTAGGTTAGGTAATCCCCTTGCTGGTTTGATAAAAATAACTTTGACCTTATGACTCAAAAAATTGGCTTTATTCTGCTTTGGTTAGGATTTCTTTCCTACGGATTTATTTTTGCTCCTCCTGAAGACCCCAATACTTTTAATCTGATTCAAAAGTTATCTGCATTTGAAATCGAAGGAATCAATCCTTTAATTGTTTCCCTATTTAATTTAATGGGAGTCTTACCTTTAATGTATGCTCCGTTATTATTAATTGATGGCAAAGGACAAAAACTGGTTGCGTTTCCTTTTGTGATTTTATCGTTTGCTGTGGGAGCATTTGCGCTTTTGCCTTATTTTGCTTTTCGAGAACCACAATTAGAGTTTAAGGGCGAAAAAAGTTGGTTACTTAAAGTTTTAGATTCTCGTGTTTTTGGTATTTTTATCACGGGTCTTTTCTTATTACTTTTTATTTCTGGATTGCAAACAGGAAACTGGAATGATTTTGTTTTAAAGTGGCAAAACAGTCGTTTTATTCATGTGATGAGTTTAGATTTCTGTATGTTGGTCTTATTATTTCCCGCAATTTTAAGGGATGATTTAAAGCGGCGGAAAATTGCTGAATCAAGATTTTTTCAAACTCTAATTTGGCTGCCAATTTTAGGAACATTAACTTATTTTTGTGTTCGTCCAGCTTTACCCGCAACCAGTAAACAATTAAGCAGTTTCTCTTAAACATAATTCACGGAAATGATCGCCGCGCTGTTCAAAGTTATCGTATTGATCAAAACTAGCGCAAGCTGGAGACAATAAAACAGTTTTTGCTTCTTGTTTCTTCGTTGCTTCGATCGATGCGGTAACAGCGTTTTCCATTGTTTCTACAATTTTATAAGATTGAAAACCGATTTCTTTTAACCGTTGAGCAAATTTCGGCGCAGCTTCTCCAATTAATAAAACCCAACTGGCTTTTTCTTTAATCAATTGTAACCAATTCTGATCATTTCCTGTTTTTCCTTGTCCCCCTGCAATTAAAATCACTGGACTAGAAACTGATGATAATCCCACCCATGCTGCTTCGTAATTGGTGGCTTTACTATCATTAATAAAGGGGATACCGTTGATTTCACAAACGGGTTCGAGACGATGAGGAACTCCTTTAAAGTTGATTAAACTTTGCTCGATCGAGCTTTTTTCGACACCTGCTAAACGCGCCGCCCCGACTGCTAATAAAAGATTTTGCAGATTGTGTTCTCCCACCATCGGAAAATGTTTTACTGACAGCACTTTTTCGCCAAATGCAATAATTTCTTCATCCTCAATATAAATTCCAGCGCTGGGTTTTCCTAACAGTTGACTCTTTCCTTTAATGCTAGTCCAATGGACTTGTGACCAGTTGATCTCTCCTAAACTGCGTAGATAAGGATCATCACCATTAATAATTTTTAATTGCGAGCGATCGAGCAGCGACTTTTTAATCTGAAAATAATTTTCTAAAGTGTAGTGACGTTCGAGATGATCGGGACTAAATGTTGTCCAAATCCCAATTTCTGGGGCGAGTTTTTGTGAAGATTCGATCTGATAACTACTAATCTCGGCGATAATCCAATCTAACCGTTCTGTTTTCAAACCTAACTCACAAGCTGCCTTACCAATATTCCCACAAGCAGGCGCATTTAAACCCGCACCTTGAAATAAAGCCTCACATAAGGCGGTTGTTGTCGTTTTGCCATTCGTTCCTGTAATTCCCAGCCAGGGCGTTTCTTGTAAAGTGCGCCAAGCGAGTTCGATTTCTCCATACATGGGAATCTTATTTTCTCTGGCGCGGACTAAAATCGGAACATCCCAAGGCACACCAGGGCTAACAATAACCACATCAACCGTTTTCAGAACATCTAAACTCGGTGTATCTTCTAATATCACCGTAATTCCTTCTTCACTCAGGGAACGTTGATGGTTTTCTAATTCTGGAGATGTGCCTCGATCGCTGATCACCACCTCCCAACCCTGTTGTTTTAATAAACGGGCGGCAGCGATTCCAGAACGTCCCAATCCAATCACATAGGCATTCATATTGCAATCATAAATCGTTAACAGTTGACTATCCTATTATTGGTCTGCTTTGCTTCAGTGTCAAAATTTCCCTTAAAAAACCATGTAGGTTGGGTGGAGGGAAGCGAAACCCAACATCAATCAGTCATTAGGACAAAAATGTAGGTTGGGTGGAGGGAAGCGAAACCCAACACCAATCAGTCATAAGGACAAAAATGTAGGTTGGGTGGAGGGAAGCGAAACCCAACACCAATCAGTCATAAGGACAAAAATGTAGGTTGGGTGGAGGGAAGCGAAACCCAACACCAATCAGTCATAAGGACAAAAATGTAGGTTGGGTGGAGGGAAGCGAAACCCAACATCAATCAGTCATAAGGACAAAAATGTAGGTTGGGTGGAGGGAAGCGAAACCCAACATCAATCAGTCATTAGGTAGAGACGTTCCATGGCACGTCTCCACGCGAAATCCAACATCAATTATAAGGAATTACCTGAACCTGATATAATCTACGGTTTTTAGAAGGAAATGTTGGGTTACGTTATCACTTCACCCAACCTACTCTGTCTTGCTAACCGACGGGTTGCAATTGTTTTTTCTTCGCCGCGTCAGTGATCAGAATGTTACCGTCTTCATCCGTATCCACATAGGCGGTATCGCCTTCACTGAGTTCTCCAGAGAGAATCGCCTGTGCTAAGTTATCCTCTAAAAGACGCATTAAGACTCGTCTGAGGGGACGAGCGCCATAACTGGCATCATAGCCTTCATTAATGACGCGATCTTTAAAGCCATCACTGACTTTTAACTCGACACCTTGCTGATCTTGGAGACGAGTGGAAATTTCTTTCAGGAGTAAATCGGCGATTTCGCCCACTTCTTCTTTCTGTAATTGACGGAAGACAATCACTTCATCCACTCGATTGAGAAACTCAGGACGGAAATAGTTCTTCATTTCTTCTTGGACACGGTTTCGGATGCGAGTATAGCTTCCTTCTCCTTCTTCGTTTAACTCAAAACCAAGTCCACCGCCACCTTTTTCGATCGCTTTAGAACCGATGTTAGAGGTCATAATGAGCAAGGTATTTTTGAAGTCAACTTGTCGCCCTTTCGCATCGGTAAGATGACCTTCATCCAAAATCTGCAGCATGGAGTTAAACACATCAGGATGAGCTTTTTCAATCTCATCAAACAGTACCACTGTATAAGGACGACGGCGGATTTGTTCCGTGAGTTGTCCGCCTTCCTCGTAGCCAACAAATCCTGGTGGCGAACCGATTAACTTCGAGACACTTTGGGGGTCCATATATTCGGACATATCGAGACGAATCATGGCTTCTTCGTCGCCGAAGAGATATTGAGCTAGAGCCTTGGTTAATTCCGTTTTTCCGACTCCTGTGGGACCGGAAAAGATAAAGCTGGCGATCGGGCGATCGCGATCTTTCATTCCCACACGAGCGCGACGAATTGCTCGTGAAACCGCACTCACTGCTTCACTTTGTCCAATAATCCGTTCATGGAGCGTTCCCTCTAGATTTAACAGCACTTCTGACTCAGCTTGGGTCATTTTCGTGACGGGAACGCCTGTCCAAGAAGACACGATCGCCGCCACTTCTTCTAATCCGACAACAGGGGTTTCGGCGCTGAGTTTGGCTTTTTCGGTTTCATCACTGGATTTTTCCGCTAGGGAGTGATTTAAGTGTAATCTTGATCCGGCTTCATCAATTAAATCAATGGCTTTGTCGGGAAGCTGTCGATCGTTAATGTATCGATCGGAAAGTTTCGCCGCCGCTTCTAACGCTTCTGGGGAGATGGTTACTTTGTGGTACTCCTCATAAGGCTTGCGGATGCCCTCTAAAATCTCGATCGTCTGTTCTACGGAGGGTTCATCGACCATCACGGGTTGAAACCGTCGCTCTAACGCCGCATCTTTTTCAATGTATTGACGATACTCATCCATGGTGGTTGTTCCCACACATTGTAATTCCCCACGAGCTAAAGCAGGTTTTAGCAAGTTAGCGGCATCCATACCGCCTTCCATTGCGCCACCGCCGATCAGGGTGTGAATTTCATCAATAACCAAGATGATATTCCCTGCTTCTTGGACTTCTTTGACAATGCCTTTGAGGCGTTCTTCAAATTCGCCTCGGAAACGAGTCCCCGCAATTAATAACCCCATGTCTAAGCTGTAAACTTGCTTGTCGTGTAGGGTTTCTGGAACGTCTTTCCGTGCGATTCGTTGTGCTAATCCTTCCGCGATCGCGGTTTTTCCCACCCCCGGTTCTCCCACCAATACAGGATTATTTTTGGTGCGACGACCTAAAATTTGGATGGTACGCTCTACTTCTTGATCCCGTCCGATAATGGGGTCGATTTCGTCATTTTGAGCGCGATCGGTGAGATTCACCGCATAGGATTTTAAGCCTCCTTCTCCCTGTTGCTGAGGATTGAAGCCAAATCCACGTTGACGACGTTCTCCCATACTAGCGGTTGCGGGTGCGGCGGGTTCATCATCTCCAGAACTGGGATTATCGAGAGATTCCTCTAAACCATTCGCCACCTGTTTCGGATCAACCCCAAGCTGGCTTAAAACTTTGGTGGCGACTCCCTCTTCACGAGTCATGGCAAGCAAAATGTGTTCGGGTAAAATTGACTCATGGGAGCGTTGACGAGCAATTTCCAGCGCTTGCTCAAAAATTCGTTTGGCGCGTGGGGTGAAAGGGATATTCGAGGGAACATTCCCTGATCCTGATCCCACTAATCCTTCTACCACTTGACGAGCATCTTTCAGCTTGACTCCCATTTGATTTAGCAGTTTTGCTGCGTCGCTGCTTGCTTCCGCAATTAAACCTAATAGCACTTGTTCGCTTCCCACTAGGTTTTGTTTCATACGACGAGCTTCCTCTTGTGCGAGAACCACTGCTTTAATCGCTTTATCTGTAAAATATTCAAACATAGTTAGACTGGATTGATTGACTGCTTTCTTAACTTTTCTTATCTATTAGTTACACTTTATCCTTTATTGTTAAGCATTCACAATGGGAATAGCCGTAACCCTAGGGAGGAATTTTACGATTAATCTTGATTTTTCTCCTATTTTAAGGGGGATTCATTGGATTTCAATTTTTGCTTGATGTCGCAATGTTATCTGTAATTCAAACCACATTTTGACGAACCATAAGTTAAGGATGAAAGCGACACAACAACAAAAAAACTGCACAATTGCAGTGGTGGGAGATGTTCATGATCAATGGGATTGGCAAGATCATATTTGTTTATCGGTTTTGGGAGCGGATTTAGCACTCTTTGTTGGTGATTTTGGCAATGAAGCGATCGCGCTGGTGAAACGAGTGGCGGCGTTAAACTTACCAAAAGCCGTAATTTTGGGCAACCATGATGCTCATTACAGTGCGTCTAAACGAGGACGGAAAAAGTGTCCCTATGATCGGACGATCGAAGATCGCGTGCAACAACAACTGGATGATCTCGGTGAGAGTCATGTGGGCTACTCTAAACAAGATTTTGATTTTCTGGGGCTTTCGGTGGTGGGAAGTCGTCCGTTTAGTTGGGGGGGATCAAAATGGCGCAATAAGGAGTTTTATCAACAACGCTTTGGTGTGAGTGGGTTTGAGGCTTCTACGGAACGGATTTTAAGTGCAGTGGCGACCACTCGCTATCCGACTACTATTTTTTTAGCACATAATGGACCAAAAGGCTTGGGGGGAAATCCTCACGATATTTGCGGACGGGATTGGAAACCCGCAGGGGGAGATTACGGTGATCCTGATCTGACGAGCGCGATTGAGCAAACGCGCCAATTAGGAAAACAGATTCCTCTTGTCACCTTTGGTCATATGCACCACCGCCTCCGCCATACCAATAACTATCAACGAACGGCAATTGTCATCGACGAATACGATACCGTTTATTTTAATGCGGCTCTTGTCCCTCGCATCCTCAAAACCGAAGAGCAAACCTGGCGTCACTTTTTCTTAGTTTCTCTTTCTCCTTACGGGGTGACTGAAATCTGTAGTTATTGGGTAGGAGAAGCATGGGCGATCGTTAAGGATCAAATTTTCGTTGCTCCAATGGGACAAAATGCGAATAAATTGTTATCATAGTTTTTGGTCTTGGAGAGGTGGCAGAGTGGTCGATTGCGGCCGACTTGAAATCGGCTGAGCCGAAAGGCTCCGGGAGTTCGAATCTCCCCCTCTCCGTTAACGTTCGATCAATGGTGATGATTGCTTTAGATAAAAAAGACTGGGAACAAGAAGAGAAAGTTCCCGTGATTGAAGCACTGAACGAACAATTTGGTCAAGTTAGTGAACCAAAAACGTTGATTCAAGAGTCAGAAACGTTTTTCACTCTACTACCAAGTTACTTGAAAATAATAGAATACGTCCTTTATTTCCGCCTTAGTGTACTAGGTGATGAAAAAACTCTACCAAAATTATTTCTTGACCAAATTTTTAGTTCTGTGGTCAAGTTAGCGATAATATCTTGATTTTTCCAATGAGGAACGCTACTCACAAATAATTCTCCTGCGATAATTTCACGACGAATCCATTCATTTTCAGGTAAGGCGTCTAAATCGTGGATTGTCCAGCGAATTGGGAAAATAATGGGATTCATTAGTTTAAGCTCGATCGCGCGTCATTAAATAGGAATTAATAATTTAATCGTAACATTATCCATTAATCGAGATGAGATAAGTTTCCCGAAAAAAGTCCGTTCTTGTAAGCAAACGATCGCGTTGATGAAATCATCATAATAAAGATTATAATAAGTAGAAGTTGACCTCATTTGAGGAGGTGTCTGAATGAAACGCTTAAACAACACGCAACTCCCTACAGAAACTTGGGTTTCCGCAAGCTGGGATGAGTATCTAAAAGTGCTAGATAATCACATCGGTGAAAAAGCGAAAACCTACTACAATAACGGTCAGTTGAGAATTGAAATGTCACCCATTGGAAATGATCATTCACGAGATCACTCTATTATCATTCATGCCATTCATTTATTTGCTGGTATTCATGGAATTGACTTAAACGGTCAAGATAATTGTACCTATCGCCGCGTCGGAACAAAAGACGTACAACCCGATGTCTCTTTTTATATTGGAAAAATCGCCGAAACCATTCCTTGGGGAACAGGAATTGTCAATTTAGATCAGTATCCGCCTCCTAACTTGGTGATTGAAGTCGCCAATACCTCTCTAGAAGATGATAAAGGTGCTAAACGCTTACTCTACGAAGAATTAGGGGTAGATGAATATTGGATTGTTGATGTGCAAAATGTGGAAGTCCTAGCGTTTACTGTGGAAAATAAAGGGAGTCGTCGTATTAGACAATCACAAGTTCTACCAGAATTAGAGATTTCCTTGCTAGAACAAGCATTTCAACGCACTCGCCTTATGAATCATGGCAAAGTCAGCGCATGGTTGTTAACCGAATTTCAAAATCGCTAATGAATCTAAGTTTCACCAAACCAATCAGCCTCGATGAATTTCTCAAGCGACCAGAAGACCGTTGTGAACTGGTTAATGGAACTTTAAAGCCGAAAGTGTCACCAAAATTTAAACACGCACAAACTCAAGGTTACTTGTATCGACTTCTACATAACTGGTGTGAAGAACAACAAATCGGTCAGGTTTTGCCAGAATGGGGGATGATCTTAAAGCGTAATAACACCGATTGGGTGCCAATTCCAGATTTAACTTATGTTTCTTATCAACGCCTTGCTGCAGAATGGGATGAGGATGCAATGTGTCCTGTTATTCCTGAATTGGTGATTGAAATTATCTCTCCAGGACAAACATTTGGCGAATTAACGGAAAAAGCCGAGAATTACATGAAAAATGGGATCGATCGGGTTTGGATTGTTGATCCGCAAGCGCAAACGGTAACTGTTTTCCGAAAAGAGGAAGGGTTTAATACCTTGACAAAGGAAAAATCTCTTACTGATCCTTTATTTCCTGAATTAGAGTTGTCCATTTCTGATTTATTTGCAAAGAAAAAGGGGTAAAGGCTTTTGGGGTTAAGTTTAAACATTAACCAATTCTATAACTTCAACCAACTACATTGTAGGGTGGGCATCGCCCACCATCAAGTAACTTTGCGCTTATTACTGTAACTTTACTTTTCCAAAATGGTATAAGATGGTGTTGGGTTTCGCTTCCCTCTTTTCAGTGATCAGTGACCAGTGATCAGTGACCAATGATCAGTGAATTAATAATCTAAGTAGTCAATTTGTAGCACTAATTGTTCACGCATGGTATTACTAATTAAGTTGGAAAACTACTGGTCACTGGTCACTGCTTAACTGGTCACTGATTAGTGTTGGGTTTCGCTTCTCTACACCCAACCTACTTTGCTAAAAATTTCGGCAATAGTGTTGGGTTTCGCTTCTCTACACCCAACCTACTTTTTTCGGCAATAGTGTTGGGTTTCGCTTCTCTACACCCAACCTACTTTTTTCGGCAATAGATAAAGAGAAATTGGGTAATAAGGGGGAAGTTGCGAGATCGCGATCGGTTAGCGTTTCAACTAACATCAATTGTCCCTTTTCTGGGCGATAAATTTCTAATTCTTTGCGAAAACGATCGACAATCCAGTATTCTTGCACCCCACCTTGAGAATAGAGTTTTAATTTGGCTTGTTTATCCCGATAAATGTTTTTTTCTCCAGAGGAAAGCACTTCTACAATTCCAATGAGGGGCGCGAGTCACAAATAATTCTCCTGCGATAATTTCACGACGAATTCATTTGTTTTCAGGTAAGGCGTCTAAATCGTGGATTGTCCAGCGAATGGGGGAAATAATTCGATTCATTAGTTTAAGTTCGATCGCGCGTCATCAAATAGCAATTTATAATCTAATCCTAACCTGATCCACCTCTTTGAGGATGGCTTCAGTAATGGCGATTAAAAGCAGACGAATAATTGCAATATCTGGAAAATTAGGCTGTTTTCGGTCGAATATTTGGCAGTGGCGATGAAATTCTAGAAATTCTTTGCTGAGACGATTCGCGCTCTTTTCTAATTCTTGGGAAGGGGAAACTTTTTCTAAAGCATCAGTTGTCGCTATCAGTTGATACATAAATTCCCAGTCTTTGGCTGCTAGAATATTCAGGGAAAAATTAGATAAATCATGCCACTGTCTATTGTCAGAAATAATGTTTTCTTCGCTTCCTAATTCCCAAATTGTACAGCATCGATCGCGCACATATCGAGAAAGAGATCTAGAGTTTAATTCGGTTTCCAATTCAGAAGGAAAACACACGGTTGTTAAGCGATTAACCCACCCCTGTAACCATCCCTGAATGGCAGCTTCTCTCAGGTGAAACTGAATCCAAGCTGGGGAAATTAATTCAATTTCGGCAAAATCAGAGGAAATTTGCTCTTTTAAGCAATCAATAAGTTGTTTCGCTCGGTTTTGTGCCAGATTAGGCTGTTTTCCCGCAATAGAGAGCGCGATCGCACTCCGATAAGTGAGTTGATGATCTAAGAAGCGAAACGTTAACGGAATGACATCACTCCGAGTTGAGCTTTTCCCATCCAGTTGAAACAGGGCGCTCTCCACTTCTGAGGTGATTATCCTCTCGATAGAGATAAAATAGTCTTGCTCTCTTGACGAATCACTCATTACTAATGTATATTTTTATACTTGCATTCTGTAATCTGAACAGCCATGATCATAAGAAAGAAATCAAGATGAGCAAGCGATCAATGACCGTAAATTCTCGGAAAACTGTTCCCCCAAAAGCACATTTTATTCTAACTCACAGCACTTAAACTCAACACTCATGGATTCCCTTCCCACCTCCAACATCACAAGCTCATCTGCAATTTGGCAACAGGTTTCCGATTGGGCAACAAATCGTTATCGGAAACGCACGTTTAATAAAGATGAGCGCATTCCGGCACGTCCTGGGTTATTATATATCGTGGAACAGGGAGTGATCCGTTTAGGAGGAGTCTCGCAAGACGATCGCAACAAAGGAAAAAAGGCTTCTGAAGGAATCGAAACTTTTTTAGGTTTTGTGAGTGCGGGTCAACCGTTTGAAATCGTTACTCAATCTCCCTACACTTTAGAAGCATACGCCCATGTGGAAAAAACGTCTGTCATCTGGCTTTATTGGCAAGATTTGGATAACTGGCATGATTTTCGTTGGGAAGTTTTAGAAGCATTCCGCGCTCAACATCAGCGAAAATTGATTTGGTTGAGTACCTTTGGACAAAGACAAACGATCGATCGACTCTTGGGGTTTATTACCCTTCTCGTAGAAGAACATGGCAAACCTCACCCGAAAGGCTATGTTTTGCCCTTCTCTCTCACTCATGCTCAAATCGCCAGCGCGATCGGCTCTACTCGTGTCACAATCACTCGTCTCATGGGGAAATTACGCCAACAAGGACGCATTATGATCATTGAAGAAAGTTTAATCGGTTTACCCACTTCCCCTCATCCCGTCACCAGTGGAGAAGAGTAAACCTACTTTTCTTTTTTCTGATACGTCCAGAAGTTTTGAAAAGCCCCGATCGTTTTAAACTCATAACTGGGTAAACCTGCGGTTAGGGATAATTCTGTTTTATAGATGCTAAACAAAATATAATTTTGTCTGTCGGTCGATCGAGCAATCCAATCCGCCATCGGTTTTTTTCCGCCATCGACAAGGTTATTGCATTGTTTCTGTAGAATACCTCCAAACGCATCGGGTGCGTCGGCGCAAACCTCTTCTTTCAGATAATCCCCCATTCTTTTCGCCGCATAGGTTTGGTATTCTCTACGGGGAGGGTTTGTCATTGCCATCGCACTTCCGACACCAAGAACAGCGATGCTACTCACGATAACACTAATTTTCCAAGTTCTAAGTTTCATAAAAAAGCACGATCGGGGTTGACGCTTACTGCGTCTCCCATGTTATATTATTTTATGGTGTTAAAACATCGTGGCGAGCGTAGCCAAGTGGTTAAGGCAGCGGTTTGTGGTTCCGCCATTCGTGGGTTCGAGTCCCATCGTTCGCCCTTTCTTCCATCGGAAAATCATCGAATGGGTGGGTGAGACCCACCCGCAAGTGATTTTATTCCTCGGAGTTACCAGCTTGTTGGACTCGTGACTCAGCTTTTGCCATGACTTCTGCTTTACTATCCAACATTTGACCTGGATAATGCTCTAATTCCTTTGTAGAAAGCGCAATACGTCCTTGATGTTCGTCCACATCGACAATCATCACTTTCAAAGTTTCTCCCACCGAAAAGAGAGACTCTAGAGAATCAACTCGTTTTTGACTGATTTGTTTAATATGGAGTAAACCCGTTACGCCAGCGGCGAGTTCCACAAAAGCACCATAGGGCTTGAGATTAACGATTTTCCCTTCAATGAGACTACCCGCAATAATTTGACCCATGGCATCAGCTTTCGCCGCTTCCCGTTGGGATAAAACCAGCCGTTTGTCTTCGGGATTGACTTCAATCAAGATTCCTGTCACGGTTTGACCGATTAAGTCATCTAAATTATCGGAAGCGAGAATATGCGATCGAGGGACAAACGCCCGTAACCCCATAATTTCTCCCTTAACACCGCCGCGATTACTTCCTGTTACCACAATTTCTACAGGTTTTTTATCTGCTTGGTATTCTTCTAAGGTTTCCCAGACTCGTTGTTCCTGTAACTGTTTTCGAGAAAGGGTAACTTGTCCATCCGCATCTTGTTCGCGAATCACTAAGAGTTCGATTTCTTCATCGAGGGGAATTGCTTCCTCGAAAGATGCGATCGATCCTAAATTGGCTTCAGCGAAAGGAAGCAGTCCTGGAGACTTCCCTCCGATATCAACATAAGCATAATTACTATCATAGTTAATGGCTTTCCCGCGCACGATCTGACCTTTCTGGAAGTGATAATCATACTCTGGGAGTGCTTTTTCAAAATCGTCCTGAGAGAAAGGAACGTTGGCTTGAGATTGGGAAGAGGGGGTGAAATCAGAGGTCATCTTAAAGTTAAAAGGTATTCGTAAAAAATGGGAATGGGAAAGAACTAGAATTAGGTTCTAGAGTTTCCCGATCGTTATCTCACTAGCTTACTGCTTCAGTATCTCTTGAAATAGTCCTTTGACTCTTTCCCAAGCATCTTGAGCAGCAGTAGGATGATAACTGGCTCGTTGATCACAGAAAAACCCATGATCGGCTCTATCATAGCGAAAGATACGATGAGGGATGTTCTGTTTCTTAAGCTCGGCTTCAATTTGATCCACTTGTTCTAAAGGAATCAATGGGTCTTCTGTACCAAAAAAGGCGTAAATTGTTCCCTTAATGTCTTTGGTGCGAGTAATGGTCGGTTCACCACCACCTGGGGTTTCCGTGGCAATACCAGCGCCATAGAAGGACGCGGTGGCGCTAATATCATCTAATGTCGCCGCGAGATACGCCACATGACCGCCGAAACAAAACCCGATGCAACCCAACCCGTTTCCTTGACAGTTGGGGAGGGATTTTAAGTGGTCGATCGCGCTTTGAATGTCGTTGAGGAGTTCGCTGGCTTTGGTTTGTTCTTTATATTTTCTTCCGATTTCTAAATCTTCGGCGGTATAACCCGCGGTGAAACCTGGGGCTTGTCGTTGATAAATGGCTGGCGCGATCGCGATGTATCCTTCTTTAGCCAAGCGTTGAGTCACATCTTTAATATGATCATTAACGCCAAACACTTCCTGAATCACAATCACACCAGGATAAGTTCCCGAAGTAGTCGGTTGAGCAAGATGAGCATCGACTTGTACATCTCCCGCATTGAGTTTAATTTCTTCAGTTTTGATTTCAGACATAATAATAACTGGTTATAACGTTGTCTCAAGACAATGATCTCCCCACAGTAGGGGGCTGATTCATTTTAGCAAGAGGAAACGCTTTTGAACCCATCAAAAGTAGGTTCTGTGGAGAGTAGCGAAACTTAACATAAATTAGCTAATTGACCGTAGGGTGGGCAATGCTTAATTGACCGTAGGGTGGGCATTGCCCACCCTACAAGATGTAACATCTACTTTTTAAATTGGTATGAGTTAATGGGAGAAACGCCTCCCTGTGAGTACCAGTTTCGCGCTCAAGAAGTAAAAGCCTTTGGGTTTCGTACTGATGGTTTAATGTTTCCGCGATCGACCGACCCGAATCACCCAATTATTCTTCTCGAAGCACAAACAAAGGCTAAAGCATTATTACAACGTAGTCAACAGGAATTATCAGAACCCTCTCAACGAGATAATTTTGTAGAATTATTAATAGAGTTAATCACTCGGATTTTCCCAGAACAAAGTAAGGAAGAGGTAAAAAGAATGTTAGAGTTAGTCCCTGTCAAGCAAACTAGATTTTATCGAGAGGTTCAAGAAGAAGCAACGCGATCGCTGGTCATACGATTATTATCTCGTCGCTTCGGAGAGATTCCTTCCACAACACAAACCCAAATTGAACAATTGAATCTCGAACAAACCGAATCCTTAGCGGAAGCATTGCTCGATTTTACTTCTCTTGATGATTTAACCAACTGGCTAGAACAATCAGGTAATGATAATGTTGAGCGGTGACAAGACACTCAAGACATGAAAACCGACGACATCTTCTATCAAATCTTTCAAAAATCCCCAGGATTAGCCTTTGAGTTAATGGGAGAAACGCCTCCCTGTGAGTATCAGTTTCGCGCTCAGGAAGTAAAATCCTTTGGGTTTCGTACAGATGGTTTAATGTTTCCTCGCTCAACTAACCCAAATCACCCGATTATTCTACTCGAAGCACAGATGCAACCTGACCCACAGTTGTATTATCGGATATTAAACGAACTAACCACTTATCTGCGTCAATATCAACCGCCAAATCCTTGGCGAGTGATTGTCCTGTATCCAGAACGATCGGTAGAACGGGTGATTCCACAGATGGATCAGATTTTAGCATTTTGTCGCCTGCAACGATTTTACCTGAATGAACTTCCAGAACAGGTGTCGTTAGGTCAAGAGATTCTGAAACTGATTGTTACGCCACAAACGGAAGCGGAAACGAAAGCGAAAGCGTTATTACAGCGTAGTCAACAGGAATTATCAGAACCCTCTCAACGAGATAATTTTGTAGAATTACTAATAGAGTTAATCACTCGGATTTTCCCAGAACAAAGTAAGGAAGAGGTCAGAAGAATGTTAGAGTTAGTCCCTGTCAAGCAAACTAGATTTTATCGAGAAGTTAAACAAGAAGGTCGAGAAGAAGGTCTTGAAGAGGAAGCGCGATCGCTGGTCATACGATTATTATCTCGTCGCTTCGGAGAGATTCCTTCCACAACACAAACCCAAATTGAACAATTGAATCTCGAACAAACAGAATCCCTAGCTGAAGCATTGCTCGATTTTACTTCTCTTGATGATTTAATCAACTGGCTAGAACAATCAAATCAAAATTGAAAGCGCGGACGATCGAGGCGTTTAAGTTTTCGGTTTAATTAATCCATCTTCGAGATCAGTAATCTGATCCGCAACATCTCTAATTCTAGGATCATGGGTGACGATTAAAACCGTACAACTATTTTCTTTTGCTAAACGTCGCAATAATTCTGTTACCTGATGTCCACTTTTAGAGTCGAGAGCGGCGGTGGGTTCATCTGCCATAATTAAAGGAGGATTTCCCGCTAAAGCTCTAGCGACAGCAACTCGCTGTTTTTGTCCCCCAGATAAGTCTCTTGGTTTCTGATTAGCATATAATTCTAAGCCCACTTGTTCTAGCAACAATTGTGCTTCATAACGGGCTTTTTTCCCTTGTATTCCTTTCACATTGAGAATAATTTCTACATTTTCAGCAGCCGTTAAAGCAGGGAAAAGATTAAAGTTTTGGAAGATAAAACCAATGTGACGACGGCGAAACGCAGTTCTTTTTTTTCGAGACAGTTTGGTGATTTCTTGTCCTAATAAATAAACGTTTCCTTGACTGGGCGTTAGTAATCCTGCCAAAATCGAAATAAAGGTGGTTTTTCCAGAGCCAGAAGGCCCCATCAATAGTTGAATACTTCCTTTATTTGCTTCCCAATTAATCCCTTTTAGAATGGGAATTTCTTGTCGTCCTGACTGGAAAAACATCGTAATGTCTTCGGCGCAAATCGACGTATTAATTGATAAATTAGATTGCGGAAAAGGATTCGATCGAGCGCTGGTTTTGAATAACACAATGAAATTTTAAACTAGGCCTTAAAGACAATAGCAGGATCAACACGGTTAACTTTTTGAATGGCAACAATTGCCGAACCTATACACATAATAATCGTAATAATAAAGATTGCGATCGCGCTTTCGGGAGTAATTACCAGCAATGTCCCTTGATTAGAATTAATTAAACGAGCTAATCCCAAACAAATCATCATCGCGGGTAGATAGCCTAAAATTGCCATCCATAACGCTTGTTCGATAATCACACGATAAATCATCTCTGCCGAAGCGCCCATCGCTTTCAATGTACCAAATTCTTTTAAATGATCAGAAACCGAAGAATATAAAATCTGACTCACTACCACTGTTCCCACAATAATTCCCACCACTGTTCCTAAACCTAAGATAAAACCAATTCCCGTGCGTTGCTGCCAATAATTTTGGGTTTTCTGGCTTAATTCTTTCTGAGTATAAACGGTGACTTGATTTAATTCTTGTTCCAAACGTTCCTTCAGCGTAGAAAGTTCCACCCCCACTTCTGGCTTCACTAAAATAAAAGTAATTACATCTGATGCGACTACTTCCCTCGGATCACTTGGCGACTGAATATCTTGTTCTCCTTCCTCCGCCGGTTGAAAGCGATTAATACATTCTAACTGGGATGAACCTTGAGGTAAACTACAGTTTAACTGTGATTTTCCTCCTGCTTGTAAGTAAGCTGTGGCATTTTGCAGGGAGGTTAAAACAAACGGATTAGAAATCATCGACGCATTTCCCTCCGTTATCCCCACCACTTTCGCGGGTAAAGCGTTCATTTGCGCTTCTATCCCTGTTTTTTCCACATTCAGGCTATCTTTATCGGTTCGATCGATCATCACCGTGTAAGGGTCACGAAGCGTCTCTAAATCCCCTTTTAGCACTTTTGGAGGACGATATAATTGACCATTGGGATTAAAACCAACAATTCTCGCTCTCGCCATCTGTCCTTCTGGAGGATACCATTGCACCCCCGAAAAAAGTAACCCCTCCGCGCGATCGACTCCTGACACTTGACGCGCTTTAATCAATTCGGAAACAGGAATCGGTAAGGTTAATTCTAATTGTACAAGGGAATCAGAGGACACCCAAAGCGCGGCGGAAGCATTATCAATTAAGGCGACAGTAGAGAAACTAAACCCTGTAAAAATACCTGTTTGTAGGGTAACTAAGCTAACCGCAAATAAAATTCCTGCTTGTGCGACGATAAAACGAGGGATATCTTCAAGGAGATTTTTACGAGCAAGAGATACCATTATAATTACTTTTTAGAATTAACTTCAGTTATTGTTTTCTGCGGAGATTTAAAATTATCTTTTCCTGATTAACGTTATCATTCTATCATATAGCGATCCCATATCATTTGTAAAAAGTTGACTCACGAAAGCCCCCCAGAATTGGGCCGGAGCGAAGGTGAGGATTGGGGGGCGAATAATTTACAATTCATTTAGGATTGCTATAGCGCTATAATTTCAACCTAAATTGGTGATTTTTGATAATGTTATCGGTACTCAGTGAAATTTTATTTCTGTTTTTACTCATCATCTTAAATGGTCTTTTTGCGATGTCAGAAATTACGATCGTTTCCGATCGTAAAACTCATTTAGAAAAACTTAGCGCCAGAGGCGATCGAGCTGCTAAAATGGCTTTAAAGTTAGCGAATAACCCCAATCGGATTCTTTCTACCGTCAAGAGTGGGAATTACTTTGGTTGGAATTTTTTTAGTGGAACAATGTACAGAATCAGGAACGATCGAAGCGGTAGAACAAGATATGGTGCAAAAAGTTTTACAATTGAATGATCAAAGCATCAGTCAATTAATGAGTCCTCGATCAAAAATGATTGGGTTAGACTTGAATGCAAATCTCGAAGAAAACCACCGTAAAATCATTGCAAGTCATCTCAATTATTGTGTTGTTTATAAGGGTTAGAAGTTTTAAAGTTGTTGAAAGAAACGAAAAAAAAATTCGCTTTAGTTTGTAATCAATCAGGACAGATTAAAGGGATGGTTACACTAAACCAAATCTTAGAAGCTATCATGGATAATTCCTAATACCATGTGTGAATAATTGGCGCTACACATCATCCCATTGTTCCCCCCTTTCAAAGGGGGGTTAGGGGGGATATACTGTTACCTGACTTTTTGAAAATGGGATAACCTTAATCATCGAATTAACCATGAAAAGAAAACAACCGCGTCGAGTCGCCCGTGAATTGGTGCTTCTGAGTCAAGGTCAAATGGGAAAAGACCCCGAAAAAATCTCAAATCAAGCATTAGATCAGATTGTATTGGCGGCGGTACGGACGTTAACCCACGAAGTAGAAGAGACGATCGAAAATGCGGCCCAAGAATTAAAACGAGGACAAGAACGTTTACTTAGTAGCGAAACCCGTGCTACCAGTTTGAATAGTGCGAAAACAATGGTTTCGGAAGCAGTAGAATTGACAGAAACAGCGATGAATCGTTTAGGATACGCGATCGAGCTACCAGAGTTTCTCTATATTGCCAACTTGCAGGAAGTACGAGACTATACGGTGCAGTTGTTAACCACAATTGTCGAACATCGGGAAAAAATTGATGATCTGATTCGTGCTTCTTTGGTGGATTGGAATTTCGATCGATTACCAAAAATCGATCGCTCGGTGTTACGCATTGCTGTCGCGGAGATGGTCTTTCTAGACACGCCGCTGCAAATTGCCATTAATGAAGCAGTGGAACTAGGGAAACGCTATTCTGATGAGGAAGGATATCGTTTTCTTAATGGCGTACTCCGTCGCGTTAGTAAACAATTAACAATCAATAAGTAAGTAAGAATTAAGACCATGGTTTTTAACTGGTTTCATCGTCAATTTAACGAAAAAGAGGAAAAGCAAGATTCAGGGGTTTCCCCCGACACCGTAACCGAGGAAACTCAATCGGAAACCGAAGTTTCTCCTGATACCAAAACTGAGGAAACTCCTGTTGTCGCAGAAACAACTTCATCGGAAACCGAAGAAACTCAACCCGAAACCCTATCGGTAGAAGAGGAAGTTGTGACTCCGACTTGGATGCAAAAATCAAGCGGATTAGATAAATTAAAAGAAAGCGCGATCGATGATCTTCCCGAACCCGAACCAGAAGCAACCGTCACTCCCAGCGAGGAGGAGGAAGAATCCGCTTGGTCAGCGCAAGTTTTAGCGAATCAAGGACGAAAACCAGAGGAAATCTCGGAAGAAGAAATCAGTTGGTTAAAACAGTTGCGCCGAGGGTTAGGAAAAACCCGCCGTAACTTCCTGAATCAGTTAAAAGCTGTGGTGGGGAAAGGTCCGCTTAATGAAGATGCGGTGATGGAAATCGAAGCATTGCTGTTACAAGCAGATGTGGGGATTGAAGCCACAGATTACATCATCGAAACCTTACAAGCAAAAATGCGCGAGGAAGCCTTACCCTTAGAAAGCGCGATCGCCTACTTAAAAGAAATTGTCCAAGAGATTTTAGAACGTCCTTTCCAAGATAAAAATACGCCAGTTACATTCGCACCAGAAAAAGATCAACTGAATATTTGGTTAATTACTGGGGTGAATGGAGCGGGAAAAACCACTACAATTGGAAAACTGGCGCATCTTGGTCAAAAGTCCGACTATCGCTGTTTAATTGCGGCAGCGGATACCTTTCGCGCGGCGGCGGTGGAACAAGTAAAAACCTGGGGCGATCGCGCGAACACCGAAGTTGTGGCGAATCCCAGTCAAAACAGCGATCCCGCAGCAGTGGTTTATGATGCCATTACCAAAGCCCAAAGTAAAGGAACAGAACTGTTATTAGTCGATACCGCAGGACGATTACAGAACAAGAAAAACCTAATGGAAGAATTGGGAAAAATCCGTAAAGTTATTGATAAAAAAGCACCAGATGCGAAAATAGAATCCTTATTAGTGATTGATGCCAGTTTAGGACAAAATGGGCTAAAACAAGCCGAAGCCTTTACCAAAGTTGCTCGTTTGAGTGGGGTTGTCTTGACGAAACTGGATGGAAGTTCTAGAGGCGGCGTGGCTTTAGCGATTTCTAAACAACTTAATCTCCCCATTCGTTTTGTTGGCGCTGGCGAAGGAATTGAAGATTTACGTCCCTTTTCCAGTTATGAGTTTGCGGAGGCTTTATTAAGTTAATAATAACATCTCAGTTCCCCCAGAATTGGGCAGGGCTGTTTCATTATGAATGAAATCAAGGGAGGTAGGGAGATGGGGGAGACAAGGGAGACAAGGGAGATGGGGGAGATTTCAGAACTCTTTTTTCTTATGAATAAGCCAAAAAGTAGGAAAAACATCTCGATGTGGCGAAGCCACCGCCCTTCGGGTATCGGTCGGCGTAAAATGAAAGTGAAGCGTATTTTGGACTAAAGTTAATGAATCAAGCAGAGTTAAACGTTCAATTTGCAATCTGTATTTCAGGTGAAGAAGAGGGAGATTTGGAACTCTGGAAACTTTATCGCATTTTGCCTGATTCCAAAGCTAATGAAGTAGAATGTCTCCGTATCATTGATGAATCTGGAGAAGATTATCTCTATCCTAAAAATCAATTTATCTTCGTAGAATTCCCGATCGCGGTTCAAGAAAAATTACTCTCAGCTATCGAATCATAAAGATATTGATAATTCTTATTGGTTCAGTTCCCCCAGAATTGAGGAGCGACCCCGCGGAACGCGGGTTCCGCAAGGGAACGCGCGACGATGAGGGCTAGGGGGCAAATCTCCGCTAATAACATCATTTTTGTCCTTTGTCTTTCGTCCTTCGTCCTTTGTTTTCTAATGACTAATGACTAATTTATGTTGGGTTTCGCGTGGAGACGTTCCATGGAACGTCTCTACCCAACCTACTTTTTTGTCCTTTGTCTCTTTCTGCATCAAAACCTTGAAATCTTACCGATCAATCAACCCTCTTGCCTAAGGCAACTTGCCTCTTGCCTTACTAAACCAACCAATGGACTTTTTCAGGAGGCACCAATTACTGATTGCGTTTTTCTGAGAGTTGTAAACAGATTTGCTGGTGAACGTCTTTCGTTAGAGGATAAAAATAGGCAAGAATCAAGCCACCAATCAGACTTAACATCGGTAGCGGACCGATCGCGATCCGAATTGCAAGTAACGCACTATCTGGCTGTGGTGGCGGCGCTTGACCTGGAATCGACTCCACAAACCCAGCCCATTCTAAACTTTGACCGACTAAAAATAAACCCAATGCTAAACCAATTTTTTGTAATAAAACCATAAACCCATAAAAAATTCCTTCCCGTCTTTGTCCAGTTTCCAACTCATCTAATTCAATCACATCAGGAACCATCGACCAAGGAATCAAATAAGCGACAGACACCCCAAAACCCGCTAAAATTGCCAACGCATACATTCCCATCACCTGACCAGGTTGGAGAAATATTAGACCAATTTGTGCAATCATCCAAATGCCAATTCCTAAACCATAAACGACCTTTTTTTCTACTCGTTTACTAATTGCTCCCCAAACAAATAACATCACTAATGCTGTTCCTTGTACCCCTAACGCAACATTCGGAAAATCACTGTCTGGTAAGCCCATCCAATTCACAACAAAATAGGGAAGAATGGAAGCAGTTAGCTGTACCGCTAACCAAGAAAAAAGATAAATCCCAATCACAAACCGAAAAGGACGGTTGTTAAAAACGATTTTTAATTGTTCCCGAAAAGGGAGCGCCATTGTCTGTTGTTTCGGTAAGGAAACGGGTGATTGTGGAATCGGATATTTTTTACGATGAGCGATTAAAGTAATAGCAAATATTGCAAGTAAAACCATGATTAATCCTCCCATCACGAAGAAGAAAATATTGCTATCTTGAATAAATTTTAAGATGCCATATCCTCCTGAAATTAACGCAAGCGGGAATAATATCCAGACGAATTGTTGTTTTCTTTTTGCAGATAAAAGGGGTTTTCGATCGCGCTCTTGGAGGCTTAAACTACACCAAAAAATCGGAATCGTTGATAAAATCGCCATGGCAATTCCGAGAATAAAATACTGTTGTTGTTGATTGTCTGGATAAGCACTAAAAATAATTCCCGCCAGAATTAAAGAGAGAATACTTCCCCCTAAAGAAAACGCAAAACGAAAACTATTTAAGCTGGTGCGTTCGTTATAATCCTGTGTCAGTTCTGGCGTGAGTGCTGTATAGGGTAAATTAACCGCCGTGTAAGCAATATTAAATAAAATGCCAATGAGGACATAATAGCCAAAAAGTAACCAATTATTAAGCGTGTCGTTGGTGCTGAATTCAGGAACAATCCATTGTAAAATAAACAGGAGTGCAAACGGAATCGCGCCGAAAAAGAGCCAAGGCAATCGTCTTCCCCAACGGCTGTCCGTGCGATCGCTAAACATGCCAATAATCGGATCATTAATGGCATCAGCAATTTTGCCAATCATCAAAATGCCTCCCGCTAATCCTGGGGGGAGTCCCGCCACTTGAGTAAAAAAATACAGTAGGAAAAAGACTAGAACATTCGCTGTAATCGCCGGACCCAAATCTCCCGCACCGTAGGCAAGTTTAGTAATCAATCTTAACTTTTCAGAAGAATTAGACATAACAAAAATAATACTTAAGTAATTTAATCAATCAGGCTGTAATTTGACCCAAGATCACTTTAGAATAAAGAGGTAGGGAAACTTATAAGTGACAGAAATCACTTTTAGAATTTTCTGTATCAACTTCCACCAAATTTTTAAGACCTCTATTGTTATACCATTTTGAAGAGTTGGTGCTACGGTATCGACTACTTAAGCCCCCCCAACCCCCCAAGTTTGGGGGGCTTAAATGTAACTTTACTTTTCCAAAATGGTATTAGTATGAGTGATTATCAATCGTTAAACCATCGCCACCTGTTCTCAAAACTAAGCAAATACGCTCGTAATAGCTTTACAGGGCGTTTGAGCATCAAAATCGACAATTCCCCCTCATGGCCTATTTATTTCAACAGTGAATGTGATGGAAAACTTAGTTGCGATCGAAGTGGAAAAACAACTCAAAAGTTTTCCCCAAAAGAGAATTGAAAACATCAGCAAGTTAGATGTGATCACTTATGCCCTCAACCGACTTCCTCCTCTCTATGCTGCGAGTAAAGAAGGCATGGCAAAGCAAACCGAAGAAGGTAAAGAAAATTACCAAGAAAAAATTAAACTCACGGTTCAACTTGCCATTGCTCAAGTGAGACGAGACCCGATTCGTAAAGCGACTCGCATCACTTCGCCTTCTTATTTAGGTAAAATGTCTGTAGAGGGGAGTGATGGAGTTTGAATGGGACGAAGGCAAACGAGAAAGCAACTGGCAAAAGCACGGTGTAGATTTTGAAGACATCACACCTATATTTGAAACAGACCCCGTGCAATGGATTGATAATCGCAAAAATTACGGTGAGGAACGGGTTAATGTTTTAGGAGAAGTTGAAGGTGATATATTTTTTGTCACCTACACTAAACGAAATACAAAATACCGTCTAATTAGCGCAAGGAGGGCAAATAGCCGTGAAAGAAGAAAATATTACCAGAGTCTCTTGGGAAGAATGGAAACAGATGAAGGGCAAAACTGACTGGGAAAAAGTGCATAACATGACCGAGGAAGAAATCGAACAAAATGCACTCAACGATCCAGACAGCTATCCCTATACCGAGGAAGAATTAGAGCAGATTGAACCCGTAGTCTATCATGGTTTTGAGGAATGGAGAAAAGCCCATAAAAAGACATAACAAAGATTGTGGATGGGGGATTCCCGCTTATTCTACTAAAAACGACTAAAGCCCCTTGCTTCCTTGTAAGAAAGAGGGGCTTCAACTTATGCCAGGACGCAGATTTGAACTGCGGACACGGGGATTTTCAGTCCCCTGCTCTACCAACTGAGCTATCCCGGCTCGCGCTCTTTTGTTTTGCGCTTTACTAATGTAGCAAATAATTTTAAGGGTGGCAAGTGTCGAGAGAAAATTTATTTTCTACTGGTTTCGCGTTACAGTAGATGAGAAAATCGAAGCGTTTGGTATGTTTTTCCGCGATTTATGAGCCAATCCTCGGCAAATGTCATGAGTAATGAAGCGCCCTCAACTCAATCTCCGAAACCCTGGTTGTGGGACAATCTTCCCAATTATCCTGTTTCTGTGCGGGGGTGTTCATCTCGTACCGCTCAGGAGATTGATCTGTTGTTGCTGGCTCTGGAAGCACTGGAATTAGGAAGTTCGGAGCAAATGTTGGCGACTGCAAAAAATCTGAATTTAACTGATTTGATTCCGAATCGAGTCGCCTTGTGGCGCTTGCGTTGTACAAATCCCTGGCGACGCTCTTATCTGCGACGGTATCTGGAGTTAGAACCAGCAAAGGCTCTCACAATTATTGCCGCGAATCGATCGCGCCAACTAACCTTTTTAATCCGCCAACTGCTACTGGTAGAACAACAACTGCGAGAAAAAGACTTGCCGCTACAACAGAATTTCCGACTAAACTGGTATCTCGAACGATTTCGCACTCATTTTCGCAGTCGCATGAATCCTCGCCGCGCTAGAATCGCTGAATATCTCGCTTCTCTAGACCAATTAGACGAGTTGGCTTTATCCTTACTAAGAAAACTTCTATTCGCTACAGGAAGCGCAGGAACTCAACGTTTGTGGTGTAGTTTATTTGATGGAGAGGTAAGATGACCATTCGCCGCCAATATAGTTTACCGAATTGTTCTTTAACGCTAGAGGGTTGGACAGGAGAAACGAATCCGAATGATGGGGGAAATGGGCGACCTTTGATGTCAATTTTGGTTAACGCTGAATGTCGTTTTACTGACCCCAAACACCAGTCTTCTGTACTACAAGGAGACAAAAATTTTCTCGAAAGTTTGGTGCGAGTAGTGAATAATTACGCACAATCGGTTTTAAGTGGTATTATTGCTCAACCGACTCAAGATTGGGTGGGAGAATCGTTTTCGATTAAGCCCCTTCCAGAGCAGAATCGACACCAGTTGCAGTTTATTCGCACCGAAGAAGGAAAGACAGAAGAGATTATCAAGATTGATTTAACGACGGTTGAGTTATTCGATTTAGTAGAGGCGATCGATCAACTTTTAAGTGATGGAACAACCCTACCTGAACTTACCTTAAGCCTACAACCTCGTTCTCGGAAAATTCGCGGTCAAAATGAACCCTTAGCGAAAAAAGCAAAACCCGCGATGGTGGGTGTCGCTAGTTTAGCCGTCGCTTCGATCGCGCTGTTATTTGCTCCCATCCCAGAAATCAGAGAACCAGAAACCCAAAACTCGCAACAAGAAGAAACCAGCACCAATAACACAGCAGTTCCTTCTGGCATTACAGGAATTCTAGCGGATACTCCCAGAATCACCAACTCCCAACAATTAGCATCTTTAGCAGATATCCTCGAAGCCAACATTGATGAAAACTGGCAACAGCGAGGATTAGTAGAACAATCACTCACTTATCGCGTGTGGGTCAATCCCAGTGGTGATATTATCGGTTATGAACAACTTTCTGGAAGCGATCGCAACCTGAGCGAAACCCCAGTGTTACCGAACCTGCTTTCCCTTTCTTCCCCTGGAGAATCCCCTCAACCGCAAGCCGTCGCTGAATTAGAAGTCACCTTCAATCCCAATGGAGTCGTCAACGTGGAAACGCAATAACTGACAGACTCCGTTCCAATTTCCCACTCGCGCATAAGGCTCTAACGCCGCCAGAATCGTTTTCCCATAACTACGATGACTGACACGGCTATCTAATAACGCAGTCACCCCTTGATTGTTTCGTAAAGGTTCTACGGCTCTTTGTAATTCTCGTAGAGCCGTCGGTAACAAATAAAGACGAAACCAATCTTGGCGCTTTTGTTTATAGTACGCCACTTGTCCCGCAACCACAGGATTTTCTAAAGAAGGTAGCGGAATTGTTGTCATTACTAACAGTTGTGGCGTTGCTAAGTCTTGTTGATGTTTTCGCCAAAACTCCCAACCACAAACTAAAATCCCATTTTCTTTAACCGCAGTGGTTTCTAAGCGCACTCGTGAGCCAAATTTGCCCGCTAAATCCGTTGTGACTTGGGTTTTCAATGGCACATCACTGACTAAAATCACGGTGAGACTTTGTTCAAAATCGGCTTCCGTAATCAAATGGCGTAATTTTTCTAAAAGTGCTGGCTGAAACTGCTCTGTATTGGGCATAGGAATGCGATCGGGAATATATAAATGAATTGCATTGTGATCGCGATCGGGCGAGAATCTTAAACAAGTCATCTCTCCCAAACCCAACTTTTGACGATACACGGGAGCATCTTTTTCCCAGTCTAGAAACCCACCAATAAACACAGTCGCCTGTTGTTGCCAAATCGGAGCGAGTTTTTCCGCCAGAGAAACTGGAGAAGAGGCGATCGTAAATTCTCCTCTTTCGCGATGAATATCCGCCCAAAATAATTGATTTGCTTCCTTTGTTTGCTGGAAAAACTGACAAAAGTGATGATGCGGTGAAATGTTCTGTAATACCCGAAATAATCTCTGTAAAATCTCTTGTTCGGGTTGATTCAACAATAAACACTCATAGGGATTTTGAGGGCGGTTATAAAGCATTTTCGTCAACTCAACGCGCACATCTCGAATGATTTCCCGTTGTTGAGGATAATCATTAAGTAATTGATTCCAATCACGGGGAGTAAAACGCAATGTCAACGCTTCTCGCGCCCAACTTTCTAAATCATCCGCTTCATCAAAAATTGTCGGAATCCCTGTGGGAAAGCATCCTTGCTGTAAAAGTCGATCGCGCAACCATTCTTGAGGAGAAACGAGAATTAGGCTCGAATAAGCCGCTAAATCCTGAGCAGCTGGCTGTTTAAGTTGATCCCAAACCATAACCGATGTCTTAGCATCCAACCATTCTTTCAACTGAGGAATCGCACTGTCTAACAATTGCTTTTGTTTCGTCTTGGGAGCAACTACAATAACAGGACGAGCAAACAACAAGCCTGGCGTCAGATAGCTAAAGCAGTAGCCATCCGCAGTTCCCGTTTGCATCAAGGCTGGGCGTTTTAAGCGCAACGCTCTCGCCACCAAACGCGCCATCGTGAGATGATGAGGCCAGGTGAGATGGGGTTGATTGCGGAGAAAACTACGGAGATAGGTATGGACTTCTGCTTCAATAACTGTCACGAGAACACTTTGTTTTAATTTAGAGACACTCCCATCATTATAAAAAAGGATTTATGAAGCTCGGAATTATTGGGTTAGGATTAATTGGTGGTTCTTTAGGATTGGCGTTGCGTTCGCGATCGCATTATGTCATCGGAATTTCCCGCCATGAGGAAACTTGCGCTCTAGCGATCCAAAAAGGAATCGTTGATGAGGCTAGTGTTGATTTCTCGGTTTTGAGTGCTGTCGAGGTAATTTTTATTTGTACCCCGATCGGAGCAATTATCCCCACTGTAGAGCAATTGAAACCGATTTTATCTCCTGATACCATTTTGACGGATGTGGGTTCAGTCAAAGCCCCGATCGTGGAAGCGATGACCCCGTTATGGTCAAATTTTATCGGCGGACATCCCATGGCGGGAACCGCACAACAAGGAATAGAAGCCGCGCAACTGGATTTATTTACGGGAACGAAGTATGTCCTCACCCCCACAGAAAACACCCCTGTAGAAGCGCAAAAAACCCTAACCGCGATCGTTCAAGATTTAGGCACAGAATTAATCACTTGTTCACCTGAAACCCATGATCAAACAGTGGCTTGGATTTCTCATTTACCCGTTTTTGTGAGCAGCAGTTTGATCGCTTCCTGTGTTCAAGAAACTGATCGCGAGGTGGTGACATTAGCACAAAAATTAGCAAGTTCAGGATTTCGAGATACCAGTCGCGTCGGGGGAGGGAATCCTGAATTAGGGGTAATGATGGCGAAATCTAATCAAAAAGCCGTGTTGCGATCGTTGCGAATCTATCGTCAACAATTGGATAAAATGATCCATGCTATTGAGGAAGAAGACTGGGAGCAAGTCGAGAGGATGTTAGGGGAGACGAGGGAAGCGCGATCGCTTTTTACCACTAAAAAGTAGGTTGCGTAGAGACGTTCCATGGAACGTCTCCACCCATGGAATGTCTCCACCCATGGAACGTCTCCACGCGAAACCCAACATCGATCAGTGACCAATTAATTGATGAACCTGGTGCGGGAAAAACCACTCAATTTTATTTTGGTCATTCGCGTCAACAAGCAAGACAAAATCGAAATTCTGGACAGGCTGTTGGTCGTGATTTTCTCAGTTAGCGTTCGATCGCGCTCTTTCCCAAAAGCCCTGATCAACTTCATCCTGAAATCGCGTTTCACAGTGGTTGGAAAAGCTCTCCCGCCGCGATCGCTGCATCGATTGTCGCGTTGGGACACGACTTCACTTCGGTTACAAGAAGGGAAAGAGAGCCGTCTGGAATCAGTCATCAAAATATTAATGTATTATTGCATTTTGTAACAAATAAAAACAGAATCCTTGACTTTGGCGAGGCTGTAAAGGCAATTTACTGTTGATTTGAGAAACTTTCAGTCATATTTTAAGTATTGTTAAGTCCCCTCAACAGTTGTGGAAATCAACCACTATTATTGACAGGTAAGGTACAACAGAGAATCGTAAAAAGGATCGATTGTTGTATCGAAAGACAACAATAGTGATCATAAATTTACAAAATGATTGTTCTTTAAAGGTTATTCCAAAATAGGAAATAGCCCTTAAACCTGTCTAGAGAGGAGATCCCCAATGACAATAAGTCCTCCGGAAAATGAGGAAAAAGTCAGGGTAGCAGTGGATAAAGACCCGGTTCCAACTTCATTCGAGAAGTGGGGCAAACCTGGTCATTTTGACCGCACCCTGTCCAAAGGACCCAAAACCACAACTTGGATTTGGAATTTACACGCAGACGCACACGACTTTGATAGTCAAGGCAATTTAGAAGACGTTTCGCGCAAAATCTTCAGCGCACACTTCGGTCACTTAGCCATTATCTTTTTGTGGTTAAGTGGAATGTATTTTCACGGCGCTCGTTTTTCCAACTATGAGGCTTGGTTAGGCGACCCCACCAACATTAAACCTAGCGCCCAAGTGGTTTGGCCCATTGTTGGTCAAGAAATCTTGAACGCCGATGTCGGCGGTGGTTTCCAAGGGATTCAGATTACATCTGGATTCTTCTACCTCTGGCGAGCATCTGGCTTTACCAATAGTTATCAGCTTTATTGCACTGCCATTGGCGGTTTAGTCATGGCGGCGCTGATGCTATTTGCAGGTTGGTTCCACTATCACAAACGCGCTCCGAAACTGGAATGGTTCCAGAATGTGGAGTCGATGTTGAACCACCACCTCGCCGGTTTGCTAGGGTTAGGCTGTTTATCTTGGGCAGGTCACCAAATTCACGTTTCTTTACCCGTGAATAAGCTCTTGGATTCAGGAGTAGCTGCGAAAGATATTCCCTTGCCGCACCAATTTATTTTGGATAGAAGTTTGATGGCGGAACTCTATCCCAGTTTTGAACAAGGTTTAAAGCCATTCTTTACCTTGAACTGGGGAGAATACGCGGACTTCTTGACCTTCAAAGGGGGATTAAACCCAACTACAGGTGGCTTGTGGTTATCTGATACGGCTCACCACCACTTAGCATTAGCGGTGTTGTTCATTATTGCTGGTCATATGTACCGCACCAACTGGCGCATTGGTCACAGCATTAAAGAAATTTTAGAAGCGCATAAAGGTCCGTTAACCGGTGAAGGTCACAAAGGGCTTTATGAAATCCTCACAACTTCTTGGCACGCTCAGTTAGCCATCAACTTGGCAATGTTGGGTTCAGTGACAATTATTGTGGCGCAGCATATGTACGCGATGCCTCCGTATCCTTACATTGCGACGGATTACGCAACTCAATTGTCTCTGTTTACTCACCATATGTGGATCGGTGGCTTCTTGGTTGTCGGTGCGGGAGCGCACGCGGCGATCTTTATGGTGCGAGATTATGATCCAGCGAAAAATGTGAATAATTTGCTCGATCGGGTCTTGCGTCAAAGAGATGCGTTAATTTCCCACCTGAACTGGGTTTGCATCTTCTTAGGCTTCCACAGCTTCGGATTATATGTCCACAACGACACGATGCGTGCATTAGGTCGTCCCCAAGATATGTTCTCCGATAGCGCGATTCAACTACAGCCGATTTTTGCCCAGTGGGTACAAAATCTGCACACCCTTGCTCCTGGCGGCACCGCTCCCAACGCGATCGAGCCAGCAAGTTACGCCTTCGGTGGAGAAACGATCGCCGTCGGTGGTAAAGTCGCCATGATGCCCATTGAACTCGGCACGGCGGACTTTATGGTGCATCATATTCACGCTTTCACCATTCACGTCACCGTACTGATCCTCCTGAAAGGGGTCTTGTACGCTCGGAACTCCCGTCTGATTCCAGATAAATCAGAACTCGGATTCCGTTTCCCCTGTGATGGTCCAGGTCGTGGCGGTACTTGCCAGGTTTCCGGTTGGGACCATGTGTTCCTCGGTTTATTCTGGATGTATAACGCCCTCTCGATCGTCATCTTCCACTTCAGTTGGAAAATGCAATCGGACGTTTGGGGAACGGTCTCACCAGATGGCACGGTCTCTCACATCACCTCTGGTAACTTTGCCACCAGCGCGATTACCATTAACGGTTGGTTGCGTGACTTCCTCTGGGGGCAATCCGCGAACGTGATTAACTCCTACGGTTCGGCTCTGTCTGCCTATGGTTTAATCTTCTTGGGAGCGCACTTTGTCTGGGCATTTAGCTTGATGTTCTTATTCAGTGGTCGTGGCTACTGGCAAGAATTAATCGAGTCGATCGTCTGGGCGCATAATAAGCTCAGAGTTGCTCCAGCAATCCAACCCCGCGCTCTCAGCATTGTGCAAGGACGTGCAGTAGGAGTGGCTCACTTCCTACTAGGCGGCATTGGTACAACCTGGGCGTTCTTTATCGCCAGAATCATCGCCGTCGGTTGACGGTAAGCAAGAAAAACGGTAACACTGGTATAAAAATCAGTGAAACCACCCTGACCCCGAAAACTTCGGTTCAAGGGGTCAGACACTCCAAGAATCAACGAATAAACTGATTTATTCATTCATTTGTAAAGAGGATTTCCAACAAAGGCTATGGCAACCAAATTTCCAAAATTTAGCCAAGACCTTGCTCAAGATCCAACAACTCGTCGGATTTGGTACGGGATTGCAACCGCTCACGACTTTGAAAGCCATGATGGGATGACAGAGGAGAATCTTTACCAAAAGATTTTTGCCTCTCACTTTGGACACATTGCCATCATCTTCCTGTGGACTTCCGGTACCCTATTCCACGTTGCTTGGCAAGGTAATTTTGAACAGTGGATTAAAGACCCTTTAAACGTCCGTCCCATTGCCCACGCAATTTGGGACCCTCACTTTGGCGAAGCTGCGGTCGATGCGTTTACGCAAGCTGGTGCTTCTAACCCTGTAAACATTGCTTACTCTGGTGTTTACCACTGGTTCTACACCATTGGCATGACCACCAACAGTGAACTTTACCAAGGCGCAGTGTTCTTGTTATTGCTGTCTGCTGTGTTCCTGTTTGCAGGATGGCTACACTTACAACCGAAGTTCCGTCCCAGTCTTTCTTGGTTCAAAAACGCTGAATCTCGTTTAAACCACCACTTAGCAGGTTTATTCGGCGTGAGTTCCTTAGCTTGGGCAGGTCACTTGGTTCACGTCGCAATTCCTGAATCTCGGGGTCAGCACGTGGGTTGGGATAACTTCCTGCAAGTGAAACCTCACCCTGCTGGTTTAGGACCTTTCTTTAGTGGGAACTGGGGTGTGTATGCAGAAAATCCTGATACTGCTAACCACATATTTGGCACTTCCGAAGGCGCTGGATCAGCCATCTTAACTTTCCTCGGTGGCTTCCATCCCCAAACCGAATCGCTGTGGTTAACTGATATGGCTCACCACCACCTCGCGATCGCGGTAATCTTCATTATTGCGGGTCATATGTACCGTACCAACTTCGGTATTGGTCACAGCATCCGCGAAATGCTCGATGCCAAAGAAGGGCTTTTCGGCTCTAAGGTAGAAGGACAGTTTAACCTGCCTCACCAAGGGCTTTATGACACCTTAAATAACTCCTTACACTTCCAGTTAGCATTAGCACTGGCAGCGTTAGGAACTGTTACCTCTTTGGTAGCACAACATATGTATTCCCTGCCGCCTTATGCGTTTATCGCACGGGATTACACCACGCAAGCGGCGCTTTATACTCACCACCAGTACATTGCGGGCTTCATTATGGTGGGTGCATTTGCTCACGGTGCGATTTTCTTAATCCGTGACTACGATCCCGAACAAAATAAAGGAAACGTACTCGATCGCGTTCTTCAGCACAAAGAAGCGATTATCTCTCACTTAAGTTGGGTTTCTCTGTTCTTAGGATTCCACACTTTAGGACTCTATGTTCACAACGACGTAGTAGTTGCCTTTGGTACTCCTGAGAAACAAATTCTCATCGAACCTGTGTTCGCTCAATTTGTACAAAGCGCACACGGAAAAGCCCTGTATGGTATGGATGCGTTGTTATCTAACGCTGACAGTGTTGCCTCTAACGCAGGAGCCGCTTGGCTCCCGGGTTGGCTTGATGCCATCAACAGTGGCGATAACTCCCTGTTCCTCACCATTGGACCTGGAGACTTCTTAGTTCACCACGCGATCGCGCTCGGACTGCACACTACAACCTTAATTCTGGTGAAAGGTGCATTAGACGCTCGTGGTTCTAAATTAATGCCGGACAAAAAAGACTTCGGTTATAGCTTCCCCTGCGACGGTCCAGGTCGTGGCGGTACTTGCGACATCTCAGCTTGGGATGCGTTCTACCTCGCCGTCTTCTGGATGTTGAACACATTAGGCTGGATTACCTTCTACTGGCACTGGAAACACCTCGGTGTCTGGCAAGGTAACGTTGCTCAGTTCAACGAATCTTCTACCTACCTCATGGGATGGTTACGGGATTATCTGTGGCTCAACTCAGCGCAGTTAATCAACGGTTATAACACCTTTGGCATGAATAACTTGTCCGTTTGGGCTTGGATGTTCCTCTTTGGACACCTCGTCTGGGCGACTGGATTTATGTTCCTCATCTCCTGGCGTGGTTACTGGCAAGAATTGATCGAAACCATTGTTTGGGCACACGAGCGCACTCCTCTAGCGAACCTCGTTCGTTGGAAAGACAAGCCCGTTGCTCTCTCCATTGTGCAAGCACGTTTAGTGGGATTAGCTCACTTCAGTGTTGGCTATATTCTCACCTACGCCGCCTTCCTCATTGCCTCAACCTCATCTCTGTTTGGTTGACGCGGGTTAAGGTCATCTGGCTAGATTAAACTGAACAATCCCCTACCGCTACGGTGGGGGATTTTTAATTTTTTTGCTTAATTTGGGTTTCCTGAATAAAACTGAAACCTTTACCCAATGAGGCTTTAAGGCTCTTAACTCCTCAAAAAAGTGCAAGGGAGACAAGGGAGACAAGGGAGCGATTTTTCTTCCCCATCTTACCTCTTGCCTAAGGCAACTTGCCTTTTGCCTTACTACACCAAAAACATGAACTTTTTCAGCAAACCCTAATTTGCCAACGAAAACGAGAGGTTGCTGTTTTAATTACCGCTTTAATCATTTCTGGATGCGCCGAAGATAACATCACACTGGGATAAACCGCTTCTCCCCATTGCGGATGAATCATACAGGTACAATCTCCAGGAGTCGTTTCTAATCCCAGTAAAGTCGAAACCACCTTCACATCATCATGGTTGAGTACACCTGGATGAGAGAGTAAAGGTTGTCCACTACGAGGATCAATTAAATCCGCAAGTTCACCCTTTTCTTTTAAGTCAAACGCAACTTCTACCCCAAAGCGCATAAATTGTTCTCGCAACCTTTGTTTTTCTTGCTCTACAATGTTTGAGCAAGTGGATAAAGGAAACTGTGCTTTTTGGAGAATAATCACAACCCAGGTACTGGGGAGCGTCCAATCTGGAAGCATTTTCTCCAAATTCTCTTTAACGAAAGGAGTAGGCTGACAAATGTAAACTTCTAAAGGGATTTTTGAGGCCGCTAACAAGGTAAAAACTGGAGCAATTTTTGGCAGTTGAACTGAGGGATAAACCATATTCTTAACTGCAATGAATAGAGGATTGCTTATAGTTTTACATTCTCTGGGAAAAATGGCTAGGAAAATTAAAAAATTATGGGGATAATTTACATCTCGAAAGATATAAATCGATCGTTATTTGAGGATATTGAATGAGAAATGCCAAAATCAAGTTAATCATTGGGGGAATTATTCTCCTGATGGCTCTAATTTTCTTTGCTCAGAATCGTTCCCCCACTGTGGCTTTAGTCATTTTTGGTAGTGAGACGATCGCGCTCCCTGTGGCACTTTGGTTAATTATCGGGGTAATTTTTGGTTTCCTAACCAGTCTTTTATTACAGTTACTCTTCCGAGTGTCTTTTTCTCCCAAGAAACCCCGCCGAGAATGGGATGAGGAAGAAGGCGATTTTGAGTTTCCAGAAGCGGAAGAAGAAGCAAGGGAGCGTTTTACTACAGAAAATCGTTCCAGTTATCAAGAAACCACTGAAAATAACAGGAGAAAACAAGATTTATCCTTTGATGAATCAGAAGCTGATTGGGAATCCCCTCCCCGAAGAGAAGACTGGAATCAGATTGATGATGACTGGAATATTGAAGAACCACCGCCATCCAATTTTCAGCGTAAAGGTGATTCTGATTACAGCATTTATGAAATCCAAAGCGAACCCGAAAAAACGTCTCAAACGGGATCAGTGTATTCCTATCGCTATCGAGAGGCGAATCGGGAGTTTTACAATCCAGAAGAGGAGAATTATGATCAGGAAGATGATGATGATGAAGAAGAAGACAATCCAACGCCAAAATCCTCTCAAATTTATGAAGCTAATTATCGCGTAATTCGTCCTCCTTTATGGAATTTATCGAAAGAAGAAAACAATGATGATGAAGACAAAGACTAATTTATTACAAGGATTAAATATTTATCTGGTTGGTTTAATGGGAGTGGGGAAAACTGCGGTTGGGAAAGAAATTGCTCAACAACTAAATTATCGCTTTTTTGATACAGATGATTTAATTATCCGAGTGGAAGGAAAAGCAATCACTGATATTTTTGCTCAGAAGGGAGAAACCTATTTTCGAGAGTTAGAAACGAAAGTTTTACAGGAATTATCCGTTTGTACTCGGAGTGTAATTGCGACGGGTGGCGGGATTATTATGAAAAAGGAAAATTGGAGTTTTTTACAACAAGGATTAGTGGTTTGGTTGGATGCAAAAACGGATTTAATTATGGAACGACTTGCTGAAGATAATACTCGCCCTTTATTAAAAACAGAAAATCCGAAACAAACTTTAGACGATTTATGGTGGAAACGTCGTTCTCGTTATGCACAATCGGATTTACAAATCTCGATCGAGCGCTCTCAATCTCCCAGTGAAATTGCTTCTGAAGTTTTGATGCAAATTCCCGAGGTAATTAAGCAAGCATCTGATCAATAGTTTTAAAATTCTACTATAAAATATCGGTAGGGGGAATCGCCCCTGTAATAAATTCAATTTTAGAAAACAAATGCTTTATCGTCGTTTTGGTCGTACTGAATTACAAATCCCCGTTTTTTCTTGTGGAGGAATGCGATATCAACACAAATGGCAAGATATTCCGCTTCAGGATGTTCCCGATGAAAATCAACAGAATTTAGAAGCAACAATTAAACGTTCTCTTGCGTTAGGAATTAATCATATTGAAACCGCGAGAGGATATGGAAGTTCGGAAATGCAGTTGGGTCAAGTTTTACCGAAATTCGATCGATCTCAATTAATTATTCAAACAAAAGTCGCACCAAAAGATGATCCGAAAGAATTTAGACGACAGTTTAATCAATCCTTACATTTTCTCAATTTAGATTATGTGGATTTATTGGGGATTCATGGAATTAATACCGAAGAATTATTAGAACAAACGGTTCGTCCTGGCGGTTGTTTAGATGAAGTGAGAAAATTACAAAAAGCAGGAAAAGTCAGGTTTGTTGGCTTTTCCACTCATGGGACACCCGAAGTCATTACGAAAACCATTGAAACTGATCAATTTGATTATGTAAACCTTCATTGGTATTATATCAATCAGGCGAATTGGAGCGCGATCGAAGCCGCAAATCGTCACGATATGGGGGTATTTATTATTAGTCCTTCTGATAAAGGGGGACAACTTTATAAACCGCCTCAAAAGCTGGTAGAATTATGTCAACCGTTAAGTCCAATGGTGTTTAATGACTTATTTTGTTTGAGTCATCCCCAGGTTCATACTTTATCTTTAGGTGCATCTAATCCGAGTGATTTTGATGAACATTTGAAGGTTTTATCCCTTATTGAAAAAGCCGATCAGATTTTACCGCCAATTTTAGAACGTTTAGAAAAAACCGCGATCGAGCAGTTAGGAGAAAACTGGTATCAAACCTGGCATTTCGGTTTACCTCGCGCGGAAGAAACGCCCAATAATATTAATATTCCTGTCATTTTATGGCTGCAAAATCTCGCTCGATCGTATGACTTAATTGATTATGCCAAAATGCGCTATAACTTGTTAGGAAAAGCAGGTCACTGGTTTCCTGGAGAAAAAGCAGAAAATGTGGAATCATTAAACTTAAAAGACTGTTTAAAAAATAGTCCTCACGCTGCTAAAATTCCCAGCCTTTTAGCAGAAGCACATCAAGCGTTTAATGGGGAAGCAGTGAAGCGTTTATCACAACAATAAGAATGTATTTAAGAGAATTACATCTAACTCGCTTCCGAAATTATCAGAATTGCTTGATCGAATTTGAGACCCAAAAAACGATTTTGCTGGGAAATAATGCTCAAGGAAAATCGAATCTTTTAGAAGCAGTGGAACTCTTGGCGACTTTGAAAAGTCATCGGACAAGTAAAGATCAAGATTTGGTTTTTCAAAAAGCAGAAGTAGGACAAATAAAAGCCATTGTTAAACGATTGTATAGTGAAACTGAGCTAACTTTAACCTTACGTCAAAAAGGACGGCGCACCGTTGCGGTTAACCATGAATCGTTACGGCGACAAATTGATTTCTTGGGAAGATTAAACGCCGTTGAATTTTCTAGTTTAGATTTAGATTTAGTGCGCGGTTCTCCCGAAAAACGTCGCCATTGGATTGATGCTTTATTAATTCAAATTGAGCCAGTTTATGCCTACATTTTACAGGAATATAATAAAGTTTTACGCCAAAGAAATGCCCTCTTAAAAACCATTCGTAAATCTCTTGATGAGGGTGAAGTTAATTCTGAAGAATCCACTTGGGAACAATTGGCGTTGTGGGATTCACAACTCGCCGCCAATGGATCACGGGTGATGCGTCGTCGTGCGAGAGTAATGGCAAGATTAGCACCGATCGCGCAACAATGGCATCGTAAAATTAGTAAGGAAACTGAACAATTAAACATTGAATATGCGCCGAATGTGAATTGGTTGGAAGATAATCCGCAAGTTGTCCAACAAGCGATTTTAGATCGGATTAAATTACGAAAAGTAGCAGAAGAGAACTTAGGAACAACGGTAGTCGGACCCCATCGAGATGAAGTCGAGTTTACAATTAATGAAACACCCGCGCGGTCTTATGGGTCATCAGGACAGCAACGCACCTTAGTTTTAGCGTTAAAATTAGCAGAGTTAGAATTAATTGAAACGGTAGTCGGAGAACCGCCGTTATTACTCCTAGATGATGTTTTAGCAGAACTTGACCTCGATCGACAAAATCAATTATTAAGCGCGATCGCCGATCGATTTCAAACCCTAATTACCACCACTCATTTAAGTTCCTTTGATCAGCAATGGGTCAAATCTTCACAGATTCTAACCATAGACAATGGCACAATCAACAAAAAGTAGGGTGGGTGTAGCGAAGCGAAACCCAACACCAATCAGGTTCTTCACCCCACCTACACCTGTTGGGTTTCGTAAACTTCACCCAACCTACACCTGTTGGGTTTCGTAAACTTCACCCAACCTACACCTGTTGGGTTTCGTAAACTCCACCCAACCTACTTTGATTCTGGAGAGGTGACAGACGGTAAGGTTTCCGCAGTTGGGGAGAGAATATCTTGATAGAGTTGAATATATTTCCGCGCCGATCGTTCCCAACTAAAATCCTGAGACATTCCTCGGATTTGTAACTCTTTCCAAGTCTCTCGATACAGATAACTTTCCGAAGCACGAATCAGAGAGGTGTATAAATCTAAGGATTCATAAAGATTGAAACAATATCCCGTTCCTGTTTTTTCAATGGGATTATGAGGAGAAACAGTATCCACTAAACCGCCAGTATGACGAACAATGGGAACGCAACCATAGCGCATCGCCATCATTTGACTAATCCCACAAGGTTCAAACCGTGACGGCATTAAAAAGGCATCACTACCGCCATAAATGCGTCGGGATAGTCCATCATTATAAAGCAGTTGCACCGACATTCGCCCTGGATACCGTTCTGATATCTCTCGCAGTTGAGTTTCGTATCGTTCTTCCCCTGTGCCTAAAACTAAGAACTGATCGCCTGTATAGCTTAAATACTGCTCAAGAATCGGTAAGACAATATCTAACCCCTTTTGTTCCACCAACCGCGTCACCATACTAACCAAAAACGCGCCACTATTCACTTCTAATCCCACTTGTTTCTGTAGGGCGATCTTATTCGTTACTCGCTGATCAAGGGTTTCGATCGAAAACGGTTGATCTAAATTGCTATCCGTCGCGGGATTATATTGATCGGGATCAATCCCGTTAACCACACCAACAATTTTATCCTTTTTCAAAGCCAAGAGTGCGTCTAACGCTTCCCCATACTCTGGGGTTTGAATTTGTTTCGCATAAGTAGGAGAAACGGTATTAACACAGTCAGCAAACTGAATCGCACCCGCCATAACATTATTTTCCTGCATATACGGCGGACACCAAGCCATCTCTTCCACGTGCGATCGAGCAGGCCCCTGGTAAGCTAGATTATGGATGGTAAACACCGTTTTAATCTCAGGGGTTTTGTACATCCAAACGGGAATCATCCCCGTATGCCAATCATGGCAATGAATCACATTGGGCTGCCAATAATTCAAAGCAAATTGCGCCCCCCCATTGGCAAAAAATGTAAACCGCCATGGTTCATCATCCCCCTGATAAATGCGACGGGGTGCAAAGGCAGCGTGTCCTAACAAATAAAGCGGCACATCAGTTCCAGGTAAAACTGTCTCGAAAATATCAAAGGTTTGAAACATGGCGCTACCTTGCCAAACCGACTTTTCTGGAATTTCCAACTTATCTGGCAAAAACCCATAGTAAGGCATTAAAATTCTGACATCGTGACCCATTTTCCGCAAAATTGGGGTCAGTGTTCCCACCACATCTCCCATTCCCCCAACTTTCGCAATGGGCGCCGCTTCCGCCGCTACAAATAAAATTTTCATGATCGATTTATTTAAATAACCCTTTCCTAGCTGAGTCTATTATGATCTGACCCCATAATCCTGACGATCGTCAACCCATTTCACTGTTTCCCGTTGAAAGATACGAGTAACAGCTACAAAGTCAACATCGTGTTTTTTGCGGTTGCTTTGCCGTTTGCCCTCGTCCCATTCAAACTCCATTACTCTCCTCTACATACATTTTACTTCCTTCATTAAACACCCACGCCTTGCCGTCAGGGTCCCGATCGCGCGTTCTCTCAATCAGAATTTCATTCCCCTTTTCCTTCCAACGGGTTAAGGTTTTTCTATCGACCCCTAACCGCTTGGACAAACTTCGCGCTGAAAGACCAGACGGAGCTGTTGTTTTTCCCCCATTCTTCCCAAGAGACTCTGGTAATATTTTTTCTTTCACGGCTGTTCGCCCTCCTTGTCTAACCTTTTATAAGGGAAATGCTGAACTGGCTGCATTTGCTCCAAAATATCATCCCCCAAACAATGATTGTCCCAAAAGGCTTGCTCTTCTTCTTCAGTTTCAAATTCTGGTATAGACTCCCAATTGGTAATTTCTTCTCGGTTTTGTGCTTGAGTCATAATCCCTCCTGATAGCGTCTTTGTTCTTTTCGTGTTGCTCTGTAAGCTGTAATGGTTCGGATTTTGCCGTTTCGGATAGTGTAAATGATTGTGAGTATGCGTCCTGCTTCTGTTTGTCCAAGCGTTGCAAATCTTTGCTCTTCTCTTACACTGTAGGCTTTAGCTTCCAATCGGTTTGGATCGCTAAAAATTTGCTCTACTTCATCAGCACTCACCTGATGCTCTGCAATATGATCAAGGTTAGCTTTATCCCAGTCGAACTCAAGCATTACTCTCCTGTACATACATTTTATATCAGGTTCGGGTAATTCCTTATAATTGGTGTTGGGTTTCGCGTGGAGACGTTCTCATCCTAATCACAAAGCTATAGCGCTACGCGCTAGGCAAGAGGCTTGCATGCAAAAGGCAAAAGTAAGTTATAGGTGAGTTTCAACATTTTGGAATGTCCTAACCTGATTTTGTAGCGCTATAACAAGAGACCGAAATGTGAGCTTAAAGCAATCCCCGATAACGAATAAAAAGTAAAATAGCAGCCCAAGAACCCAGCGTAACTTTAATCGCAACTAAGGTATTAAGTAGAGGAATCACGCCGCCACTCAAGAACATTCCCAACTCCCCTTTAGGTAATTCCCAACCCACCAACGTCATCACTGCGACTGCAATAAAAATTAGCACCGAGACTTTTTCTATAATTGCAGCGTGCCATTTTTTATAAATCGCCTCCATCCACTCAGAATTGGAGGTAATCGCAATTAAACCAATCGCTGTTCCCCCAGCAACCCCTGCGGCAAATCCCCCACCTGGACTCAAATGACCGCGAATGGCAAGTTCAATACTCACTAAAGCAGCAATGGTCGCTCCCAGACGTGCTAACACGATCGAAGGGTGATCGCTAAACTGATAAACCGTCTCTGTTGGTTGCTCATTTGCCAAGAGAAAACGCACGCCTAAAATGGCAATGGTAAACACTACCACTTCAAAAATCGTATCGTAAAGGCGATTTCTAAAAATAATTCCAGATACAGAATTTGAGACTCCACTCTCAGCAACAATGGATTCCACGATCGCAATTTCTTCCCAATCCGCTGCGGGATTCGGCAAGACCACCATTTTAACCAACAAAGCAAACCCAGCGATCGCGTACACCCATTTCATCAGTGTTTCTCCCCTTCATTAACAGTAGCGACATAGGTAACAGTTGTGTCTGGAAAAACCAACTCCTTTTCCATAATTTCATAGAGGCGAGAGACTCGAATCGCAGTGTGATAAGTTGGTTCTGGATCAGCAACCGCAGTCTGATTTTGAGACAGATTTTCTTCTTTGTGAGTGGTACAGGTAGCATGAATTTCTTTTTCCTGTAACGCCCCTTTTAAGGCTTCGAGATGGGGATATTCAACAATCTCTAAACGCAAATGATATTGATGAATCACCTTTCTGATTTGCGCGATGAGTTCTTGCAAAGAATCGTTGGTTTCCGTCTCAGTTGGCAACACTCCCAAACGCATCACTAAAGAAGAACGCACTGCCACCACATAAAGGGTAATCGCCAACATTGTCCCCACTAAGGCTTCTGTTAACGCCACATCAGCCGCCCCTAACACCGCATAGACTAAGGCGGCGATCGCGCCTAAAATCGCCCGCAACACCAACGCCTGATAGGGATTGGCTTGTAACACTGAGGTTAAAGCGGCTAAGGGTAACAGGGCAACAATGATATAAACATAGTTATCCATCCTGCTCCTCCTCCTCATCACTTGAACAGTACGCTAAAACATATCCTAATACAGTATTCCAGATTGCTAAAGAAATAATAGCAAGGAGTAATAGCGTCCATTCACTGGGAATTTTGAGGAGTAAACCGATAATGATACTCATTGAGCCTAGGGTATCTGCCACAGAAAGACTGTGCAGTTTAAACAAAACTGAGCGATTTCCAATTAGGGGTAATGTTCCCCAAAACCAGAAAATAATGCCCACTACAATCAAGCCATAACTTAAACCATCAATCATACTCTATCCAACCGTTTAATTAAATGAGCAAGAAGCATTAATCCCGCATTACCAACACTGAGGATAATGACAGCAACAACGCCAATCCACCAATCATCACGCAAAACCGAAATCAACAGCATGATAATCGAAGTTTTAGTAGCAATACTGGCAAAAGCAAGCATTTTCTGCCAGATATCTTGATCTTGACAGGCTTCATAAATCGGAATAAGTAAAGCTGCAACCATAGCAATTAAAATTGAGTCCATTTTTCCTCCTTATATCAGGTTTAGATAATTACTTATTATTTGTGTTGGGTTACGCTTCACTCCACCCAACCTACTTTTGACTGGTCACTGGTCACTGGTCACTGATCACTGATCACTGATTTTCCGTCGAACGCGGTGGACTTTATACCAACCTTGTTCCTCATATTTCAAAACAATCGTTTTCGGAGTAAAGGTAATTAAAAAGATATCCAAAAAAATTAGTCCTGGTGTCCGTTTTGGTTTAACTCTTTCTCTGACGATTTCTTCTTCATCATGGGGACGCAGCATGATTTGGATTGCTTCTAAATAGGCTTGGGGAATGGCAATAATAATTTCCCACAAGACTCGCATCCACTCTCGCAAAGGTTCTGGGGAGGCAAAGTGACGGGGTAATAAGAAAGCAATGCTGATGCCAATGATAATATTTGCCACACTCAGATCAGCAGTGAGCAAAAACCAAATGGTGAGACGTAAAATGATATTCAGATAGGGGATTGCGTCCATACACTCCAGAATAATAAGATTAACATCACGGTCATCATCCCGATGAGATGATCAAATTCCTCGATCGCACGGGATGGCTTAATTGCTAATTTTTTAAATATAAAAAGATAGGCTAACCAGCCGATAACAATCGTTGCTAGGGGTTTAATAATGTTATTGATTGTATAGGCTTCATAATAAAAAATGTTCGCTGCGACTAACCCACCGAGCAAAATGACCATTGCTGACCAAAACCCCAGTTTTAAGGGCAGTTTCTCCGTTGTCTTTTGATGGGGTAAAAAGATAAATTTGGCGAAAGAAATGGCAGTTCCCAAAGCAGCGATATTCATAGCAACCACTTGCCAAGGTAATAAATTTTTACTGGTTAAAACTTTCGCCCCAAATCCAGACAGCAACGGAAAGCCAGAAATTGAAAAACTCGCAATCACTAACGCTATCCAAATCTCAGTACGAATCGGTTGATGCTGTAATTCTTTAAAGTTACGACTGGGTAAACCCCCCGTAATTAAAAATAAAGCAGACTTGACTAATCCGTGAGTTAGGGCATAAAATCCGCCGACCACTGGCGCTGCGAGAACAAAACCTAATTGGGAAATGGTATGAAAAGCCAGCATCCGTTTCGCGTCTTTTTCAAAAACAGCATAACCTACCCCTAAAAGGGCGGTTCCCACGCCAAAAAAGCGAACAATCGGATCAAGTTCCTCGATCATCAGCGCACACCGCACGAGGGGAAATACCCCTGCTTTTACCACTACTCCCGATAGCATCGCTGAAACAGGAGTTTGTGATTCAGAGTGGGTGAGGGGTAGCCATAACCCAGAGATAAAAATGCCTCCTTTTGCTAAAAGTCCCAAGAAAATGAGGGCAACTGCATCGGGAGGAGCTCCCTGCAAACTTGCAAAACTGAAGGAATTATCGACTTGATAGACTAGCACTGTCCCTACTAAGTAGAATAGCATAGCCGTATTGCTCACAAAAAGATAGCGTAATCCCACCCAGATCGCGCGATCGGTGCGAGGATAAGAAATTAACAAAAACGAAGCAATACTGATCACCTCTAGCGCCACATAGAGACTGATAAAATCAGCACAAATAAAGGTCGAATTGACACTCCCATGCAGAATTATTAACTGCATGAAAAAGAAAGCTGATTTCTCACTTTGCCAACAGTAAAAAATAACTGCAAGGGTGACAAGGGCATTGGTTAGAATAAAAAAACTACTGAGTTGATCAGCAATTAAAGTCACGCCGAAACTATCCAACACTTGAATATTGATCGGCGAAGGTTCAAGAAATAGTAACCCAGAATAAACAACTGAAGTGAGAGCAATTCCTAAAGCTAACCAGCGAGACAACTTAGGAACAAGATAGCTGAAAAACCCAATAAAAAAGGATAAAGCAATCCAAGCGATGGTTGTCTGCGTCATGGTTGATTACTTTCCTCAATTGCTTTGGTTTCCAGTGTGGGGTTATTTTTTGCCAATTTTATTACCCCCACCAGCATTAAGGCTTGAATGGAAAAGCCGATAACAATCGCTGTTAAAATAACCGCTTGTGGAACGGGATCAGCATAAGCAACTTTTTCGGTATTGGTATTGGTGATAATAGGAGTAAACAAACCGCTTCGGGAGGCGACAAGAACGTAGTAAGCAATCACTCCCGTACTCATAATATCCATTGAGATAATTTTCATCACCAGATTTCTCTTAAAGATGATGCCAAAAAAACCACAGAAAACAGTGGCAAATACAAAAGTTTCTAACATCTTATTTCACCTTCTTAATCATCAAGGCTGGTTTCAATTAGCTCTAATTGGTTATCCCCCCAATCCTCACTTCGCTCCGGCCCTTTGAAAGGGGGGCTTTGGACAGCTATGATCTGTTATCACTCTAAGATTCTAACCTATCACATCTGGCTAAGTCTTGGTAGGGTGGGCTAATGCCCACCTTAACTGTAACTTTTATACGGCTTCTATTTCGGATTGAATCACAAATTGGTTTGCGTTTAAGTCACTTTCATTAATCCCCAACAACCGCGCTAATTCGTTGTCACCAGCAGCAACGATCGTGGCGGCCCCATCAAGAGTCAGGGTTAAATCGGCAAACTCACTGATGCTGTCAATCCCACCGATACCGAGAACATCTTCATCAGGGGTAAAGTCTGTAATTTCGTTGGTGCTTGTTGGGAATTGGGCGTTGGCAATCCAGAATTGATCTGCACCGTTACCGCCAGTAAAGACGTTGTTTCCGCCTTCAGGGGTGAAGAAACGGTCATCTCCGTCACCGCCGATCGCGCGATCGTTGCTACCAGCAAGGAGGATATCATCACCGCTACCGCCATAGAGACGATTGTCACCACTGCCCACAGACGCATCGAGAACATCATTACCCGCGCCACCAAACGCGCGATCGTTGCTGCTAACGAGTAACTCATCAGCATCGCTACCGCCATAGAGACGGTTACCACCGCCACCGACAGACGCATCTACCACATCATCACCGCTACCAGCAAAAGTTAATTCATTGGTTGTCGGTTCAATCTCATCATCGCCCAAACTGCCAAAACGCGGTTGAGGTAGCGTTTCAGGTTGAGAGAAGTTAGCAGGATTAACCGTAAACTGACTGACAATTTCAGGGGTGCGATCGGTAATCGCTTCGGGATTCGCTAACAACTCTTCCTCTGTGTAAGCATCAACACCATAAGTGGTTACTGTCAGTTGTTGGCTATTGGGATTAATATCAAACTCTGTCCAGCCAAACGTATGCGCTGCCACATAATCCCCCTGAATCAGGTTCGCATCAACCAATCCATCCGCTTGAGGCAGATTATCATCTAAACCGACGGGGTCTAACCCTAACGGACTAATTGCAGCATCATTAAAGGCTTGCTTCAGAAAATCATCCTTATCATTCACCTCGCTGTCTAAGTCAGAGGCGACAGGTAAAGAATCATAAAACGCTCGTTGTTCAGGAGGAATCACTCCTGTCTGCGTTGCCACATCAATCACCACTTCACCAAAAGGCGGATCATAAGCAACAGACCCCGTCGTAATCTCAAAGGTACTGGTAGGAATGCGTTCCCCAAAAGGTTCTTCCTGATAGGTTAAATTATTAACGAACGTCCCATGAATATCCGCAGCCACAAACACCACATTATCAATTCCATTATCCTCAACAAACTTGAGAATCTCAGTCCGTTCCGCCAAATATCCCTCATAGCTATCCGCATTAAACAAACCTAACTCTTGGATTGGTTCAGGAACCATCACAAACTTCCAAGTCACTCCCGACTCTTCTGCTTCTAACAAGTCAGCTTTCAAGTCTTCTAGTTGCGGTTCTCCCAACATGGTACGAGTTGGATCAAATGCCTCATTAAAGAAACGGGCGACTTCCTCTGTATCAGTTGTATCAGTAACACCATCAATCTGATCATCGCGGAAAGAACGGTTATCTAAGATCATCACTGCTGCATCATCGCCGTAGGTTTGAGAACGATACAACTCCCGTTCGTTCGCCGTGCGTTCGTCTCCCGTTTCCCCGTAGAAGCGATCTTCAATGGGATTATACTCTTGGAAGGCTTGCAATCCATCTTCAAAGAGTTGAGTATCATTGATCAATCCTTCTGTTTCTGCAAAGCGAGAATCACTGTCAGCACTTGCACCACCAGCAAAATCATTAACGACTTCATGGTCATCAATCGTGGCAAAAACAGAAGTAGATTCCCGTAAATCAGCCCATGTATTTTCCCCAAAGCGGTTTCCATAGACTTCTTGATGTTTCAGTCGAAACTCAGCTAGGTTTTCCGCTTGTTCTTTTTGCGTCCCATCAGGATTCAGTAATGCGGGAGAAGTATCATCCGCATAGATGGTGTCCCCATGTTCCACAAAGAATTTTAAGTTTGCTTCGGGAACATTATTAATCGCGGGATAGGGGGCGAGTTCACCGCGCCAGTCTCCAGACACCCCAAAGGTTAAACCATTGTTGCCCGACTCTGCTGCGGTTTCAAATTCTCCTACTTTGGAAGTTCCCGCCGCATCAGTAACCCGATAATAATACTCAGTGTCAGCGTTTAACGCTTCTGCTTTCACCTTCACGGGTTGATTGATATCTGTAACCGTTGCGGTTAAGGTTTGAACAATGGTATTAAATTCGGCACTGGTTGCCAGTTCAAATGTCACTTCCCCCGGAACTGTGCTTCTTGTCCACAACATCGCCGTTTCTTGGCTAACATCACCACTAGCAATTCCATTGGGTAAGGTATTGGCTTCAGGGTTACGCGGATCAAAGCTAGTCGGATCAATATCTAAAGGATTCTCGAAACGGTTAGCGATATTATCCCAGGGAACAAACTTAAAGTTCGTGCTATTGTTTTCTAATTCCTCCTCATCGGGAACAGCATTTTGTGGATCATTTGCCCCATCTTGGAATACGGCTAACCCATTGGGGAAAGCGGAACCGAGGTTAACGTTAATTACATCTAAGCCATCGCTTTCGTTGACTTGATCAATCTCGCCATTATCTCCAATGACGAAGCTACCGAGATACTCATTGTTTCCTTCCCGACTATAAACCGCATAAGAAGAATCTCCCTGAGAACTCGCTAAGAGATACCCTTTACCATCAGCGCCATAATAGAGGTCTAGCCCTTCAATATCAGGAACAAGGGGAGACGGTTCACCAGAAACCAATTGATCTGTTCCTTGGGGAATCACTTCTAAGGCATCTTGGGCGATAATTTCTCCAACCTTTTCGGTGGGGTGAATGTCATCCCAGAATAAAAACTCATTGGGATTATCAACCGCCTCTCCTGTTTCTGTATTTAAAGCCTGATCTGTAACATTCGTAATCTCAAACGCGGCGGGATCATCAATAATGTTTTGGAGACTCACATCAAGATCAAGTTCATAGATTTCGACATCTAAACTGTCCTCTAGGGTATCGAGTTCAGTATCAAGCAGCGTGTTATATTCGCTAATTGCGCTGTTAACTGCGGTTGCATCTTCTGGGGAGGTAATGAGAGGGGCGTTTCCGAGGGGAGGAATATTCGCCACAGCAAAGTTTTCCGCGCCAGCATTGGCTAAAGTGGTGAGGTGTGAGGTTAATAAACTCACGACCTCAGCAGGGTTGGGGAGATTATCCGCATCTTGGAAGTTATTGTTACTTCCTGCAGAAATGAAGATTAAATCGTCTTCTGTGGGAGTGTTTCCAGCTAAATAGGAATTGATTTGTTCTCCGATGTTGGGAGTATTATCGGTAGATGTTCCGTCACCTAATTCCGCACCGCTAAACGCATAGTTATCACCACCCGCCAGAGAGGGAGTAGAAGCAGATAATCCCAACTCTTCAGCGATGAGTTCCACAAAAACTCGCCCGTTGGAGAAACGTCCTTCAAAATAAGGCGGTGAGGGGGGAAAGGTTCGATCGTTTCCTAAGAAGACATTTCCCACATCAACGCTACTATCACCAAAGGTGACAAATTTGGAGAACGGTTCTGGGGTGAGTTCTGATGGTTCGGTTAAGGGTTGGATAACTTGGAGATCATTTCCAGTATCGGGTTCGGCGGAGAATTTGAGAATCCCCACTCGTTCTTCTAAGGCGACATAGCCAAAACCCAGTTCTTCGTCAATGACTAAACCTTCCGATTGCGAATCTTCAGGATCACCTGTGGGAACAGGAAGTTCTAAGGTACGAACAATTTCTGCGTCAACTGTACCATTTCCCGTGTCGTTAAGTTGCAATTGGGCGACTAAATTACCGTCTGCTTGGGTGACGAAGGCGTAAGACGCACCAGAAACGGGGCTGGTGTAGGTGGCTAACCCGTAGGCGGTGGCTTCTCCGTCATCCACGCCGAAGATAGTTTCTAAGATGCCATCGGCGGTAATATCGCTTAATTCTCCTGTGTTGGGGTCGATTTGGAAGATGTTTAGGGTGTCGTTTTCGCGATCGCTGAACACGGCTAAATCAACGCTTTCTCCTCCTAAATCAAAGCCATACACCAGATCAACGTTGTTGTAGCGAATCTCCCCAAATCCTGCTTCTGGATCAACATCACTGGGGGTGATAGTTTGTTGCACTTCTCCTTGTAGATTAAAGACAACCGCACCGCCATCTTTGAGAGTTGCCATCACTAAGCTATCATCAGGATTATTGGGATTTACCCAAATCGCTGGATCATCAGAGTCTCCCTGTAACGGCGTTGCTGCATCTTCGCTGTCTTCGGTGAGAGGGGTTTCTACTGTTGGTTGCGCGATCGGTGTTCCCTCTAAATCAACAGCAAGGGTGATAAATTGGTTGGTTTGACCCTCACTAAAGTTATTATCACTAGCAATGATCAAACTCTGACGACCATCTTCTAAAGTCGGCCCAAATGCCAACGCTTCTAAGTTATCTGGCGCGATCCCTAAATCCGCTTCCAAGTCTAAAAGTTCGGTTTTAATCACTGCGGGATCAATCACAAACGGCGCTGCTTCTACCGTTTCCCCATCATCGGTAAACGGTTCTTCTCGGAACAGATCAGCCTCACTGCTGACATCTAACGCCCCTTGCGTCTTCACTTCATACAGTTTAACGGTATTGCCCACACCCTGAGAAAACGCCCGTTCTAACGCCAACAGCGTGCCGTTATTATCCACAGCCAAGAGTTCCACTAACCCATTCGTTGCCAAACCATCAGTAGGGTTGGGAACATCGGGAACCGCCGCCACATTGTAACCAAATTCGGCAACTACTTCTCCTGTCGTCAGGTCATATTTAATAATACGAGAAATACTTTCGTTTTCTGGCGTTGCGGGGGGACTATCTTGGGCTAAAGCGTTTTCTGTTGCCGTATAGAGGAAGCGTCCATCTGGGGAAATGGTAGCACTTTCAAAGGCGAGATTGTTCCGAATACCAAAAGTTCCCTCAGCGTTGGGGGTGTATTTCTCATCAACAGGAAGTTCGCTGATTTGTTCTCCATCGAGAGAAAATTCATTTACAAACGGGGGAATCTGTTGACTCGCATCTCCTTCTGAGGAAATGTAGAGAGTGTTATTATCGCTTAAAGCAATTCCTTCTGGATCAATGCTTCCTGATGCAAAAGGGTTTCCGTCAGCATCGAGGAGGGTTGTGACATCAGTAAAAGTGATGTCTCCATTTTCCACATTGATTTCGAGGGTGTAGAAGCGAGAGTTACTGGTTTCGGAACCGCGATCGTCCGATATGGCATAATAAACGCCATTAGCCGCATCATAAACCAGTCCAGATAAACCACCGATTTCGGTTTCTTCAAAGGTGGTTGCAGTGGAAATTGTCACTTCTTCTAGTAACTCAATGGCGGTAACTGTATTTCGCATGGGAATTTCCTTGTTTGTATTATTCGTAGCGATATCAACGGAAACGAGACGATGATCGGAACTAGGGAACGGAAAATTTCCCACTAGATCAAACAAAGGTTCTCCCTGTTCGGGCCAAAAAACCGAGGCTTCCTGAATCTCAAGATTAGCAGAAGGGAGGGCATAATCTACTCTTAAGTTTCCCGTTTGATCATCGGGACCGAAATCGGCGGTATCATAAGCAGGATTTCCCTGATGGGTTTCGTTTAATTCTCCTTGACGTTGGGAAGCATCCACTCCGCCTTCGCTACTGGGAATTACGGAGTTATTAATCAGAGGATTTTCGGTCAATTGAAGCGCCGCATCATTGCTACTATCGCCATCAAAGGGATCAGCGTTATAATCCCCTAAAATGACAAATTTCTCCCCTGCTTCTAAACCGCCAAAGTTGCCGTTATCATCATAAATATAATCGCTTTCGTTGGGGTTAATATAGTCAGCAAAAAGACGAATTTCATCGTGATTTCTTAACCCGTTGCGATCCTCTTCTCCGTCAAAAACTGGCGGTGTGGGATGGGCAGCTAAAGCATGAATAATCTCACCATTGATGTTAATGGGAATATCCCAATGATTTTTAGAGGAAAGACGAAATGCTTCTAATTCTTCTTCGGAATACCAGTCGTTTGGTTCGGGGGTATCTGGGTTATCAGGAAGGAGTGCGCCTGGCATATCTTTCCAGAGAAAGTTCTGAAAAGTGCGGACTTCTTCTTCTACAATGGGGTGTTTTGATAAAAGAAGCATTCCGAATTGTCCAGGGAAGTTACCAAAGCCAAAGGCATCATTACCACCACCAATTTCGCCGTTATTATCTAAGTCGAAACCCGAGGGGATTCCTGTGTTGGAGGGGGCGAAAAAAACATGAGGATAGTTAACAGGATTGAGTCCTTCACTTTGAGGAATACTTAAATAATTGTCTTGGAAAAGTTGCGCGGCTTCTCCTTCCGAGTCATCATCAAATTCATTGATTAAAATAACGTCAGGATTGTTACGCTGGATAATTTCCGCGATCGTTTGCGCTTGTTCATTGTCAGGAGTTGATAAATCGGTGATTAATTCTCCTTCGGAGTCACGATTGAGAGAGGCGTTAAAGCTGGCGAAACGTAGAGAGTCCATTTGATAATTCTAAATCCGAGAAAGATTTTTACGAAATACGATCGCGCTCATTATGTCACATTTGCGATCGGTGCTTCGTTAATGATTTTTTAAGAACAAGTAAAATTTTGCTCAGATCATCTCTAGGATTCGCCTCGGTGAAGACCGATCGATGCTACCTGAAAAGACTAATGCCCAACATTTAGAAACCGCGATCGCCGAATATAAAGTCAAGTTACCTTAAAGCCCCCCAACCCCCCAAGTTTGGGGGGCTTAAGTCGTCGATACTGTAGCGCCAATTCTCCAAAATGGTATTAGATTGACCGCCTAAATTGATTTTGACGCTTCGATTAACTGCGTCTTCCACTTTCGGGAGTCGCAGACTGAGAATGCCATCACTGTAGTCCGCTTCTACCTGATCTTGTTTGATTCCCACTGGTAAACTGATAGTACGACTGAACTTACCATATCGGAACTCAGACCCATAGCTTTAGTTCGCGATCGCTTTCGTGACGATATTCGCCACTGATGGTTACTGAGTCACGGGTAGCAGTGACATAAATGTCATCTTGTTTGAGACCTGGTAGTTGCGCTTTCAGCATTAGGTTTCCCCAGCATCGTTAAGCTCGATCGCGTACTTTTTCAGCAGACCCTACGTTAGATTTTTAGTAAATAGGGCGCGATCGCGCTTGTCTTTTAGATTTTCTTTAGCCGTTAACGCCTTGTTGGTTTGGCTGCATGATGCCGATCGAGGGTCGATCGCGCGGTAGGGGTAAATAACACTAATTATTGTCCACAGCATCGATCGTAACCGAGACTGTCTAAAATTAGATCACTGACGGCGTTAGCAATGGCAAATTCTCCATAAAAACTTTCACTAAAATCAAAGGCTTGCATTTCGGTAATAATGGCGACGACTAATGCTCCTAAATCGTTTTCTCCTTCTAAGCGTTGACGGACAAAAATTTGAGCGGCTTGTCGAGCAATGTCATGGTTGACTTTTTCGGGGATAAATTCCGCATCTAACCAGTGTTTTAATCCTTGTTTGAGCCATTCTCTTTCTTGTTCGGGGTTTTCGATCGCGGGGAGATAAATGGGTTTAACTGGATCAGTCATTGCTTTTTAGTTTGTTTAACATACTGTCCTTACATTTTAATGGGTGCGGTTAATTAATGTTGGGTTTTGTCTCCATCTACATGATTGATGTTGGGTTTCCACCCAACCTACAGGTAACTGATTGATGTTGGGTTTCCACCCAACCTACAGGTAACTACAGGTAACTATTCCCTGGCTAATAAGGTTAAACCGATCGCGATCGGGATCATCAGAGAACAAGCATATAAACCTGATTGATAAGAACCAAATGTGTCCTTAAATAAAGCCAATAAGGAAGGACCGATCGCGCTTCCAACGACTAAACTGGTCATTTGCATTCCCCCGATCGCCCCTAAATGGGTGCGCCCAAATCAACGCGGTAAAGCAACTGTGGTTAAGGTAGCAAAAAAACCGCCACTGCTTCCCAATCCCAGAATCGCTACAATTCGCCAAGGTAATAACTCTAAATTTGCCATCCCCACAAACCCCGATAATTGCAACAAGAGATCGACCAAATTAAACGTGATACCAGTGAGGGTTAAGGAATGAATGGAAAGCGCGATCGTCACGCTCCAAAATTCAATGGTTTTAATCGCTTCGGTTTGGGTGATCTCGATAAAATAACCAGCCCAGAAATGACATTCCGACACCGACACAAATCGATCATAAAAAGTAGGTTGGGTGGAGAGAAACGAAACCCAACACCCATTATAAGCAATTACCCGAACTTGATATAACCTAGCATCGTGAACGTTAACTCCCTTGACTTCATAAGTTTTGACGAGTTTTTCCCATTGTTCAAAGATGGCAGGAGTCTCTGGAAGCAGAGGCAATAGCAAAATCTCTATGGCATTAGTTGCGCTTGTCGAACTCGGATGCGATCGATCGGCACTTCTGAGTAAAATGTTGGTATCTACTAAATAAGAAGACATTTACTGTTTAACGCCCTCGTTCTCCATAAATGCTTTCTCGACTAATTGCTTCATCTGATAGTACAGGGCTTTCAGTGATTGCCCCCTAAATCCCCCAAGTGTGGGGGACTTTAATTTTTACCCCCAAAATTGGGGGGTCAGGGGGGCGATTTTCCATTAAAACCGTTCAATAACACCGCCACCGAGGACAACTTCCCCATCATATAAAACCGCTGCTTGTCCTGGGGTAACGCCGAATTGCGGTTCATCAAACATTAGCTTCACGCGACCGCTTTCTAAAGGAATAACACTCACTTTCGCTGGACGCGATCGATAACGGATTTGAACTTCTGCTTGAATGGGCGTTTTCGGTTCAGGAATCCCCAACCAGTTGATATGTCCCACCGTACACTCATTACGAGTGCCACTGTCACGGTTTCCCACCACCACTTGATTCATCGCCGCATCCAGTTTAATCACATATAGCGGTTCTGGCGCAGAAATGCCTAATCCTTTCCGTTGTCCGATCGTGTAGTGATGAATGCCCTCATGGTAGCCTAAAACCTTACCGTCTTCGTTGACAATTTCCCCTTGTTTTTCGTTGATATATTGGTCTAAGAAAGTCCGCATTGAGCCATGAGCTTCCACTAAACACAAGTCTTGGCTTTCGGGTTTATCAGCAGTGTGAAGCGCGTATTCTTGGGCAATTTGACGAGTTTCGCTTTTTTCCTTTTCACCGAGGGGAAAAATCGTGTGAGCAAGAAGGTCTTGGGGAAGATCATACAGAAAATAGGATTGATCTTTTGCGCGATCGACCGCTCTCAGAAGTTGATATCGATCGCGCTCTTGATCATAGCGAATCCTTGCATAATGTCCTGTCGCCACACAATCAATCCCTAGCTTTTCCCTAGCATAAGTGAGCATAGGCGCAAACTTCACCGTTTTATTACATTGTGAACAAGGTAAAGGAGTAATTCCCGACTCGTACCCTGAGATGAGATAATCTACCACATTACTCTGAAATTGCTCCCGACTATCGACAATATGATGAGCAATCCCCAACTGCTCACAAATCGACGCAGCATCCACCATTCCTTCGGAACAACATTGACCTTTCCCTTTCATCAACCATAACGTCAAGCCTTCCACTTCATAGCCTTGATGATGTAGAATAGCCGCAGCAGTGGAACTATCAACGCCTCCCGATAAACCGACAACAACTTTTTTATTCATAGCCCGATCACAAAGTAATAAAACCAACACTCTCCTAGGCTAGCACTGTTTACGAAGTGCTTGTTATTATTCTTTCAGATGTTTCCTGCTCCTCATTCCCATGCCTAAAATCCACCCAATTCTGAACTATGCTGAAAACTATCAATTGTTTCGGACGTTCTTTCCTTTTCGCTAACTCTGTTGTTCTTGTCACTGCTAGTAGTAGTCTCGCCCAATTTGTTCCTCCCCCTCCTCCGATGGTAGAAACTAGGGAACAAAACCAAGAGGTTTACCAATTTGAAGCCCCCAGAAATTCCCCTTCTCCGCTTCCCAAACCTCGTCAGAGTTCCCCTTCTAATGCAAATACGCTGTTTCGGGTACAAATCTGTGGAAGTAGTGAACAATTACTGTCTTTAGTGCGTCGTGTCGAGCCAGATGCGTTTGTTCGTGATGGCAAAGATGCGATTCAAGCGGGATTATTTTCCGATGCGGTGAATGCCATTCAATTAGTTCAATCCCTTTCCGAACAAGGCATTGAAGCGGATATTATTAAAATCCGTAAACCACAGGATCGCTCGTCTCGATCGAATTCTTCTCCCAGAGAATATATTTCCCTATCTTCCACTTCTTCCCCAGAACCACCAGAACCAAGCAATAGTGATTTTGTTCCGATCGCCGTCGAATCTGCTTCTCCCACACCAGAAACACCAGTAGAAGAAGAGGACGAAAGCGGTTACTATGTGGTTATTCCCACTCGTGAGGAAAAGTTAGCAGCAACAGCGCAAAAGGTGAAAAAAGCAGGAGTGAATCAGAATTTAATTGAACAACGCAATGCTCCACGAGGAAATCATGTCGCAGTGGGACCCTTCCCTCGTCGCGGTGAGGCGAATCGTTGGAGTAGTCACCTGCAAAATGAGGGCTTGAACGCGAGGGTTTATTTTAGTCGATGAGAGAAAAACAATTTGCTCCTGCTACGGAGAGAAACCGTGAGCCAATTTTAGCGGTTCTCAAACAGATTTTACCGCCGACGGGAACAGTCCTCGAAATTGCCAGTGGAACAGGGGAACACGCGGTATATTTTGCGCCCCGTTTATCTCCCCGTCACTGGCTTCCTTCCGAAACCAATCCGATTTTACAGGAGAGCATTCTCGCTTGGAGAGAGGAGTTTCCCTCAGATGTGCTTTCTCCTCCCCTTGATCTCGATGTTATGGATGAGAATTGGTGGGAGAAAGTGAAACATCAAGACTTGTGCGCTGTTGTCTGCATTAATCTGATTCATATTGCTCCTTGGGCGGCGTGTGAAGGGTTAATGAAAGGGGCTGAGGCGTTACTTCCGCAAGGGGGAATTTTATACTTGTATGGTCCTTTTAAGCAACAGGGAGTCCACACCTCAGAAAGTAATGTTAGCTTTGATGAAAGTCTCCAACAACAAAATCCAGAATGGGGAGTGCGAAATTTAGAGGATGTGGTTTCTTTAGGTAAGGTTCATCAATTAGAATTACAAGATGTAATTGCAATGCCAGCGAATAATTTCTCTGTGGTGTTTCGTCGTGGAATTAATAACAAATAAAATGCTTTCTTTACTTGCGTTTCGCTTTCAATCCCCCGGTCCGATTTTAATTGACTTTGGATCAATTAGTATTCGTTGGTATGGTTTATTAATTGCCAGTGCGGTTATTATTGGCTTATTTTTGTCTCAAAATTTAGCAAAACGTCGTCAAGTTGACCCTGAATTATTAAGTGATTTATCAATTTGGTTAGTGTTATCTGCAATTCCAGGAGCGCGGTTATATTATGTTGCTTTTCAATGGGAAAATTATGCCCAACGTCCGCAAGATATTATTGCGATTTGGCAAGGGGGAATTGCCATTCATGGCGCAATTATTGGCGGCGTAATTGGAGCGTTAATTTTTGCTCGGATTAATCGCGTTTCTTTTTGGCAATTAGCCGATTTAGTCAGTCCTTCTTTGATTTTAGGACAAGCCATTGGACGCTGGGGAAACTTCTTTAATTCCGAAGCGTTTGGTACGCCCACTGATTTACCCTGGAAACTTTATATTCCACCCGCTAATCGTCCACCACAATATGCTGATGAAGCCTTTTTTCATCCAACTTTTCTTTATGAATCAGTCTGGAATATTGGCGTTTTTATCTTACTAATTTATTTGTTTTTCTGGGGATTACGTCATCCGCAACGATATCGAGTGGGAACATTGGTTTTTGTTTATATGGCTGCCTACAGTTCTGGTCGAATTTGGATTGAAGATTTACGAACAGACAGTTTAATGTTAGGCTCGATCGAAGTGGCGCAACTAATTAGTTTAATAGAAATCATCATCGGTTTGTTAGGATTAGTTTGGCTGTATCGGATGAGACGATCTCTTCCCGATGTTGTGCCTCAACAACAAATAACAAACCAGAAATAAACCATTAATTATGCTCAATCCTGCTGTTTATATCGTTGGTGCGGGGCCAGGTGATCCCGATTTACTCACCATCAAAGCGAAGAAAATTCTTGACCAAGCTGATGTTATTTTATATGCTAATTCCCTCGTTCCGAAACAAGTTTTAAAAGATGTTCGTCCAGATGCTGAGTTAATTCCCACTGGGAGTAAAACTCTAGAAGATATCATTCCCTTAATGATTCAAAAAGTAAGAGAAAATTGTTCTGTAGTGCGTCTTCATTCTGGAGATTTAACCCTTTATAGTGCCATCCATGAACAAATGCAAGCATTAGCAGAAGCAAATATTCCAGTGGAATTAGTGCCTGGTATTAGTACGTTTCAAGATGCGGCGGCAAAATTAGGAGTCGAATTAACCGTTCCCGGATTAGTGCAAACAATTATTCTAGCGAGAATTAGCGGTCGTGCGTCTTCTGTTCCCGAAGCGGAGGAATTAGCGTCTCTAGCGTCCCATAAAGCCAGTTTAGCATTATATTTAGCTGCCCGTCATGTGGAGAATGCAGAAGCGAAATTATTAGAACATTATCCTGCTGATACTCCTGTCGCAATTTGCTACCGTTTGGGATGGGAAGATGAAAAAATCAGAGTTGTTCCTCTCAATGAAATGGCAAAAATTTCTCGTGAAGAAGATTTAATTCGCACCACCATGTATTTAATTAGTCCCGCTTTAGCTGGGAAACAAGTCGCGGCGCGATCTCAACTTTATCATCCTGAACATTCCCATTTATTTCGTCAAGCTCAGTAATCGTAGGTTGGGTGAAGCGAAGCGAAACCCAACACTAATTATATCCAACGGAACTTTGGAAAAATCGGGTCAGGAGTCGTAGGTGGGATGGGGTTTTGTCACCTCCATAACCTACGTTTTTGTCCTTTGTCCTTTGTCCTTTGTCCTTAGTGATTTCTAAGAGATAATACCATTTTGGAGAAGTCAAGTTACAGTAAATCCCCCCTAACCCCCCTTTGAAAGGGGGGAACAATGGGTTGGTGTGTAGCGCCAGTTTATCAAAATGGTATAACTAATGACTAATGACCAGTGACCAATGACTAATTTTGTTGGGTTTCGTTACCTCCACCCAACCTACGTTTTTGTCCTTCGTCCTTCGTCCTTTGTCCTTTGTTTTCCAATGACTAATGACCAATGACTAATGACCAATGACTAATGACTAATTATTGTTGGGTTTCGTTACCTCCACCCAACCTACGTTTGAGTTGGGGTTTGAGGGAATTATAATTAGTTTGGTTCATCATTGTTTCGATCGCTTTTTTCTTATTAGATCATCATTACATCTATGATTTCTTGACTGGAAATTGAGTTAATCCCCACAGGAATGACGGCTAAAGCATTAGTTTGGGATAAGTTAATTAAGTTACCTGAACTATGACTTCCTCCTGCTAAATTAAAGTAATGGTTTCCATCTTCAATGCGAATATTTCCCCAAAGATAGGTTTCTCGTTTACCGTTTCCTTTTAATTCCTGTTCAGTTTTAGCTTTAATAAAAGTTGGGGTTAAATTTTGGGTTTCTCCTGATAATTTTTTTAAGGCTGGAAGAACAAAACGCCAAAATGTGACTAAAGCGGAAACAGGATTTCCAGGTAAACCGAAATAATAACAATTAGGAAAAGTGGCAAAGGTGAGGGGTTTTCCAGGTTTAATGGCAACGGAATTAATTTTAATTTCTCCTCCTAATTCGGTGAGGATGCTTTCAATATAATCATAATCGCCGACGGAAACGCCTCCTGTAGAAATGACTAAATTAGAGTTAGCAATCGCCTCCTCGATCGCGCCCTTGATTAATTTTCTATCATCTCGTATAATTCCCAACGATACTGGCATCGCCCCTGTCGCTTGAACTAATGCTTTCAACGCATATTGATTAGAATCAACTAATTGTCCGCGTTGCAAGGTTTCATGGGGATTAACTAATTCATTGCCACTGGAAAAAATCGTTACTTGTGGGGGTGAATAAACAGAAATTTCTCGACATTGCATTGCTGCTAAAATCGCAATTTCTGGCGCACCAATTTTAATCCCAGAGGGTAACAAGGGCTGTTTAGCCTGATAAAAACTTCCCTGTTTACGAATAAATTGTCCAGGGGGAGGAGAGGAAAATATCTTTACTTTGTCTCCGTTGCGTTGCGTGTCTTCTTGGATGACAATGGTATCCGCTTCTAAGGGTAAAATTCCCCCTGTGAAAATCCTTGCAGCTTGTCCACTTTGGAGACGGTGACGAGGCGGAACACCTGCGGGAATTTCTTCTATAATATCAAGGGTAACAGGTCGATCGGATGTGGCGGCGGAAAGATCGATCGAACGAGCGGCGTATCCATCCATCGCGGAATTATCTTCATGGGGATAGTCTAACTCACTACTCACCGCGGTTGCGAGAATCCTTCCCGTTACTGCTTCTAACCCTACGGTTTCAGTTTTAGTTAAGGGTTGAATCGTATTTAATATAATTTTTTCTGCGTCTTCAACGGGTAGCATTACCTAAACTTGGATTACGAAAACAAGTTTCATTGTAATCTATAACTAAAGTCAATCAGGTTTAATTTTATATCGGGAATTAATCATTCTTGAAAACTAGCATCGGCTAACCAAGCATTAAAGATAACAATATCTTCTTTGATTTTAAGGAAAACTGGTTCTAAATTATAAGCCAATTCTTGGACTCTTTTCGCATCTAAGTCAACGCTATAAGTATGTAATACTAAATGACGAAATTTCCGATATTGATCTAACTCTAAAAATAAAGATTGACTCCAAAGAGGAGGTCGATCATCACCTGTATTTGCGACTTGATTTAATAACAATTGATGCCAATTTTTTCCTTGAGGTAAACTTTCATCTAAAGTAACTGCTACAACTTCACTAATTCGTTCGCATCCTTTATAAAAATCATTAATATAGCTTGCTAACGCTGGCGATGAAGCAATTTCTGGAATTGAATCTATTTGATCTAAAACTATTTTCAATCGTTTTAGATTACGCTCGATCGATGCTAATTAATCTTCAATTCTAGATTTAAGATTAATGTATTTATTATCAGACATTGGATTTTCTTGTAAAATGCGAGAACGAATTTCTGGGGCTGCCTTTTCTAGAGAAATTAAGTCAACGTTTAACCAATTGGGCGTAACTGTTTCTAATTTTCCATAGGCTTCAAAAATATCTTTATCGGATAGCCCAATAACTGCTAAATCAAGATCAGAATCCCAATGCCAGGGAGAATCACCTCGCAGAGAACCAAATAATATTACCTCGATCGCACCGTAATCTTTTTTTAGTAAATTGATACATTGATCAGCAATATTTAAAGCAATTTCTTTTCTCGCTTTTAATGTTTCCCAATTCAACATTCTAACACTTGCTCAATTTGAGAAGGCGTTTATAAGCAGTATTCCCCCTTTTTTTCTTAACCGTTTTTAGGTATTCACTCCAATTTTTGTCTCCTTTCTGTTCATTACAGTCATAACATAAAAGCCATAAATTACTCACATCCCAAGCTAACCAGGGCGCTTTACTGCGAGGAATTTTATGATCGATCGTTAAAGGAGTTTTACAATTACACTCAGGACAACGATAATTATACTCAATTTCTTTTTGCTTTTTCCATGCTTTTCCTTCTGCACTATCTCGCCAAGCGATATAATAATCTAAAGCAGTATCCCTAGAAGCAATGTGAGCTTGTTTTGAATAATGATTCAACTTTTTTAATACAGGAGTTCCCGCCTCTAAAGTCTTCAGAAGATTTTCTAAATTAGACATTAGCTTCCTCACTTAAATCAAAAGGGACAATATTATTTCTCTCTCGATAAACTTCTCGTTTTTTTTGGAACTTTTCTTGTTCCCTATCTAGTTTAGCGAAATCATCTCTTACCCGAATCATTGCTTCTGTTCCTTCTTCGAGTATTTTGTCTATTTTGGCTAAGTTTTCTGAATAATTCTCCTGCTTATTCTCAAGATGCCTCATTCTAGTTTCCAGTTGAATTAGCTGTTCACGAGTGCGACTTCTAATCTTGCTATTTTTTCGTCTATCAATAATTGATTCCATGACATCTTGGTGATCATAAAAGTATTTCCTTCCTTTTATTTGAACAATTCTTAAATGTTTTGTCAGCGCACGTGCTTGATATTGACTAATCCCAAGATTTTGAATCTCTTTGCGAGTAATTAACATATTTTCATCATTGATCCTTTAACTTTTGTAAGTAAAATTCTTGTCTAACCAGGTTTGAATATATTTAATTCCAGTAATAATTTCACTTTTTTCAATGTAAGTGAGTTCTTCTAAAGACTTATTAATTGCCTGTGATGCTTGATTAATTTTTTGCTTCAAAGCATTAAGATGTTGCATTAAGTTTTCGATCGTGCGATCACGACTATCAATTCTTTTATTTAAACCGGAAACTTTTCCTCCCAGAGAGCGATTAATATCAGCTTGTTCAGCCTGTTTCTTTACTAATCGCGTTAACGCTTCCTTACCATCAGGATTTTCTAAAACCAGTTGCAAAATGACCTTTAATCCCTCTTTTTTTAAGGGCTGATAATATGATTTTCTGCCGCCAATTTCTTGAAGCAAGTAATCAATAATTTCTTCTTTTTTCAGGTTATTAGTTTCTAAAGTAGTTAGTTGCTGAGGAGAACTCTTTCTGTTGATTGAGATCACTTCTGGTTTGGCTGTAGTCATGGCTGTATTTTTACTTGACATCTATAAAATAAGTATAAACTACAAGCAAGAAAATCAGCAATTATTAGTGATTTTAATCAATTTAGCGATGCTAAGCAAATTTCCAAGAGAAATCCCAAGCCTACTATCATTCTTATTTGATTCTTGCTTTTTGCATACAATATATGTATGAACTTTGAGTACGATCCCAGAAAAGCACAAATTAATTGGGTAAAACATGGCGTTTCCTTTGCGGAAGCAGAGTTTGTGTTTTTTGATCCTCTTGCGATCGATCCATGATATTGATCCTGATTCATTAGCAGAGGAACGTTTTATTGCATTAGGGATGGGTAACTCAGGTGTTCTATTAGTTGTTGTTTACACAATGCGTGGTGAGATTTTTCGATTAATTTCGGCACGTCGCGCAACTCGTCGGGAGGCTAAGGTTTATGAGGGATGAATATGATTTTTCTCAAGGAAAACGTGGTGCTGCGATTTCATCAGAAGGGAAAACTCGGATTACAATCTATTTGGATGATGAGATTTTAAACTGTTTCCGAGAATTGGCTCAAGAAAAGGGAATTGGATATCAAACTTTAATCAATCAGAGTTTAAAAGATTATCTAAAAAAGAACTCAGATCAACCTCTTACTGAAAATGATCTTCGTCGGGTATTACGAGAAGAATTAATCAGAGAAAGAAACAATTAATCACAGATCATTTCTTTCCCATCTGACGGACAACTGTTAACGCCGAATAACTGACACCCGCTGTTCCCTCTCCTGGATGAGTACAATCACCGACTAACCACAAGTTCCCCACTGGCGTTCGATTGGCAAACCCGAACGGTCCGAAGGTAGAAACCCTTTGTCCTAATCCTCCCACATAACCGCGATCGCGATCGGTAAAACGAGCATAAGTTCTCGGTGTGGCGGCTTCTTGATGGATAATAGTTTCTGCGGTGAGATGAAAGTATTGACTGAGATGTTGAATCGCTGTTTTGACAAAATCTTGTTTCAAACGTTCATAACTTTCGGCGCTATCTGTCCACCATTGATTAACATCAGTAAAGGAGGAAGCGGTGATGGTGGCTTTTCCTTGTGGCGCACGTCCATCGTTTGGTTGACTCACAGAAACAAAAAGAGAGTTTTTCTCGCCGACGATGCCATCATAATCATATAAAAATTGGAGATGGGGCGGACAGTTTTCTGGAATGGCGGCGCGATCGACCCCTAAATATAGCACAAATGCACCGTTAGCAGGGGGCAAATTTTCCACTCGTCTTTGATACCCACGCAAGAAAAAATCAGACGCACCAAAGGAATTATGCGGATCATTTAATAACTTTAATAAATTCTGCACCGTAGCATTTGCCACAACTACATCTGCTTCTTCTCGCCAACTTTCGCCAGTCTTCTGATTTCGCACTGTCACCCCAGTAACCTTTCCTTCCAGACAATGGATTTTTTCCACAGAATGGCGCAAACGAATTTTCCCGCCGTGTTTTCTCAATCCTTTGACTAAACGGGTGCTTAAAACCTGCATACTGCCTTCTAAATGCCATAATCCCTGCGGCGCTTGAGAAACGCCTAAAGCGGTTGCTGCGTACAAAAGGGCGGTTTCATCAGCATTCACTTGGGAGTATAGTTTCAACTGCATATCGAGGAACGTTCGTAAGCGTTTGTTGTCATACAGTCCAAACAGTTTTAAGGCATCCCCAACAGTGAGAAAGGTAAAGGGTAAAGTAATTAATGTATCTGGTCGCACCGCAGAAATTAACTGCCAGGTATCCCAGAGGTTACGAGGCGGAAGCACAGGATCACGTCCTTGAAACCGCCAACTCGCCTCAAATAAGGTTTCCATCAATCGCCAAAAGGGTTCGCTACCAGGAAACTGTTTTTGTCGTTCCTGTTGCCATTGTTTGGGGTCACGCCACACCTTGACAGGAGTTGATTCTCCTGGCAGATAAACCGCACAAGCAGGGTCGCAAGGAGTCGCTGGGGGAACGTCGATTCCTAATTCTGTAAAGATTTGTTGATGAATGCCACCTTTTTCTAAGCCAGCGACTTGGGTCGCACCGACATCAAAGGTAAAACCGTGACGTTTGAAGGTGGAAGCACAGCCACCAGCCACATACGCTTGATCATAGACGGTGACGGAATAGCCACGTTTGGCGAGTAATGCGCCAGTAGTTAAGCCCCCAATTCCCGCACCAATTACAATAACCTGTTTTGCCATTACAATTCTGAGAAAATACTGTTTCTATTGTAAACTTTTGTGTCGCTCGATCAATGTTTGCCCCCTAACCCCCAATCTTGGGGGAACTATAGCGCTACGCGCTAGGCTTGCATGCAAGAGGTAAAAGGCAAAAGGCAAAAGTAAGGTATAGGTGAGTTTCAACATTTTGGAATGTCCTAACCTAATTTTGTAGCGCTATACAAGGAGTTTGCCCCCTAACCCCCAAAATTGGGGGAAGTTATGTTTTAGGGGTTGACAAATTGAAGGAAAAATGCAATTTTTAGAGCATAATTTTCTGAGTGTGATGGGTGTGGGGAAAGGTGAAAACAACTAAAAGTCCTTTGTGGAAGCTGGATTTCAGGGTGAAATGCTTATTGTTGACTGTGGCGGCGTTGAGTACGTTTGGGTTTTATACAGGATGCAAACAGTCTGCTGTGAATGCTCAAAATATTGCTCGTAATACTCAATCTACTGGAAAATGGTTGAATGCGTCTTTTCCCGTGGAGAATTTTCAAGCCTATACGTCTCCTTTTGGTTATCGTCAATCACCGACAACGGGAAAACTTCAGTTTCATCGCGGTTTAGATTTAGCCGCCCCGATCGGGAGTTATATTCGCAATTGGTGGGGAGGAAGAATTGTTGATTTGTCCGATCACACGGCTTGTGGCACAATGGTCGTTGTTCGATCGGGACAATGGGAACACATTTATTGTCATCTCAAAGGGAGTGTTCAGAAAACAAACGAAGGATTAGTGTTACTCGATCGAGAGGGAGGGATTCGCCTCAAAAAAGGTCAGCAAGTGGCGACAGGAACTCGTATTGGACGGATTGGGATGACAGGACGGACAACGGGATCGCATTTACACTGGGGGTTAAAATATGCAGGAGAATACATCGATCCAGGTTTGGTGTTACAAGAGATGTACAAGGAACAAGCGGCGGTACAATAGAGTAATTCGACTCCCGATCGCCTCCTAACCCCCAATTTTGGGGGAACGACCTCCCGATCGCCTCCTAACCCCCAATTTTGGGGGAACGACCTCCCGATCGCCCCCTAACCCCCAATTTTGGGGGAACGACCTCCCGATCGCCCCCTAGCCCCCAATTCTGGGGGAACTACAAAATGGAAAAAAGGACTCGATCGAGCGTCAAACTCACCTGTTAAAATCATTTCGATATTGTTTTAGCATTCTCACCCTTAATGTTTAAGAAACTGCTACCCGTTTGGTTTTCCACGATCGGTGCTGTTTTGTTTTCTCTCCCCAGCCAAGCAGCAGAAACCGTGTTTGTCTCTCTCGGTGTCCTTGAAATTTCGGTGTCTGTGGAATCTTTGGAACAATACGCCAGAGAAGGGACAATTACGCCAGAATTGGGGTCTTATACTCGCTATCTTAATGCAGAACAAAAGGAGAAATTAAAAGAAATTCTCACCCTTCCTGCAGAATTAGATACAGTCGCGATCTCGCAATTTTTATATTCGCCTCAAGGAGAAACGATCCTCAGACAATTTGGGGAAATTATTGATACGAAAGCAAGACAAGGAGGATTCTACGCCATTCGTTCGGGGTTAATTTTAGCGGCGGCTGATCCAGAGGGGTTAACCCTACTCAACTTTATTAAAGAATTTCCTACAGACGGATTACGGATTAATTCGGGTCGTGGCTTTGAATTAGTCAACCAACTTAGTCGCTTTATTAAAGAAACCGATCAAGCAGTGGCTATAATTGAACGTCAGGCGTTAGAAAACTCGATCGCCACCCTCACGGAAGAAGAAACGGATTTCCCTCTCAACCTCCAATCTTCTGGAACTGTCCTTTATAATCGTCAAACCCTAGATTTAGTTGATAGACGACCAATTTTCCAAGAAGGAGACCGATTTTTTACCCAACGAGAAATTCCTACCTTTTTATACTTACCAGAAACCGCTTCCTCGAAACGTCCTCCCTTAATCATTATTTCTCATGGACTGGGGTCCGATCGCAGCACGTATAGTTATCTCGCTAAACATCTCGCGTCCTATGGTTTTGCGGTTGCTACCATTGAACATCCTGGGAGCAATGCTCGTCAACTGCAATCGTTACTCATGGGATTAGAAGCAGAAATCAGTCCGCCGTCAGAATTAATTAATCGTCCTCAAGATATCGAATTTTTACTGAACTATTTAGAAAGAAATTACAACAGTCAAATTAATCTCAATCAGGTGGGAATTTTAGGACAGTCTTATGGAGCATATACCAGTTTAGCTGTTGCGGGAGCGGAAATCAATTATGAACAAGTCCGCCAACGTTGTGCCAATGAAGACACTCCTGCTGTCTTGAATTTTTCCATTTTACTGCAATGTCAATTATTGCGTCTCCCCCAACAAAATTATAATTTTGATGACCCTAGAATTAAAGCAGTTTTTGCTATTAATCCTTTAACCAGTATGATTTTTGGTGAAGAAGGACTACAACAAATTGATGTTCCGACGCTATTAGTTACAGGAAGCGCGGACACGGTTACGCCTGCTTTATTAGAACAAATTCGACCGTTTAATTGGTTAGAAACCTCGGAGAAATATTTAGTTTTGCTCAAACGAGGAACGCATTTTTCTACTTTAGCAGAAGGGACAGAAGAAGGCATCCCTGTTCCCACAGAAGCGATCGGTCCTGATCCCTCGATCGCGCAAGATTACATGAAAGCATTTAGCACCGCTTTCTTTAAAACTTATCTCACTGACGAAAGCAAATATAAAATCTATTTGAGTCCTGAATACAGCGATCAAATTAATCGTCCTCAAATGCCAATTTATCTAATCGAAACCTTAAATGGATTCTAGGTGAAATAAATACAGACCAAAACCAGTCATACTCGTCAATGGGAAAGGTGGATGAATCAGAAGCCTTTTGATCTATTTCATTATTTGTAGTATCTGTAGAATTTATACTCTCTCTGGAGTTAGAAAAAAATTCACTTAAACTCGCTCTTGCCAGTAATGTTGTGGCTATATTGCCAAAGGCTAATATAAATAAATAAAAAGCAAAACTGCTTGTCAAACAAGCTCTAAAAGTAGTTTTTGAAGAATGCCTAACTTTGATAAAACCTAAAGCAACACTAGCGATCAAAGAAGACAGTAAAGTTAATACGACTCCCATACCCTGTTTTTTTTCCCATATTAAATAAAAGCAGGGTTTCCAATTCTTTCTATTTCTCTTTTTACTTTTAGTCCTTTGGATGTGATGTAATAAATCGTGTAGTCTTCTATTGGTGCGCCTTTTTTTGCTACCAATTTTTCTTTTTCTAACTGGTGTAAAGCTCTTTTAGTTTCGTTTCGGTCTGTCTTCACTTGTTTTAGTAATTCACCTAAATGTACTCTGCGGTTTTCCGCTACTCGATCGAAAACACGCTTATTATTTGGATCATTGATTAGTGAAGCAACGTAATTGTATGCAATCATATCCTTTTCATCTCCTCAGATTAAGTTGTCTGAGACAAGTATATCTCAATCCGATAACTCTACTTCCTTTAGTTGATATAGCTCTATGCAAACCAGTTGCACTTGCTCATTAATCAAAGATACCAGTTTCCGTAGTGCCAACTTGGGAGAAACGTTCTTTTTATCCCCTTGCCAAACTACCCTAAATTGCGCTATAAGAGATCAGGGAGACTTCCAGACGGCAAATATCCTCTGCGAGAGCTAACCGATGAGAACCGTAGAAGTCAACCCCAAATAGTATTTGACCAACAATCTACCGTAAGAAAATTGAATTTATGACTAAGCAAGTCGCTCACCCAATGGTGAAGTTGCAACGTCAAGTGCAGTCACTGATTGATTCTAACCTGCTTAAGCCCACTGACAGCATCTGGAAAATTGCACTCCTCTATGGCAACGAATGGTCTTACTGGAAAAATGAACTCCTAGAGTTTGGTTTTTCTACCCAAGACCCCGTACAAGAGCTCCTACTCGTTGATGAGTGGGACGAAAACTGATGCGATTGACAAAAACACGGAGTTGCGATCGATAAATCTGTAACGCTGAGACTAAACCCTTGAGTTCATCTCGTTTTCATCCTGATACCATTGAAACCATTCGCGATCGAGTTGACATTGTAGATGTCATCTCCGACTCGGTGGTATTAAAGAAACGGGGAAAAGACTATCAAGGGTTATGTCCTTTTCACGAAGAGAAAACCCCTAGTTTTACCGTTAGTCCCAGTAAACAACTGTATTATTGCTTTGGCTGCGGTGCTGGGGGTAATGTTTTTAAGTTTTTGATGGAGGTGGGAAAACAGTCGTTTAGTGAAGTCGTGTTAGACTTAGCGCGACGCTATCAGATTGAAGTTAAAACCCTTGAACCCGAACAACAGGAAAAATTACAACGAGAATTATCCCTACGGGAACAACTGTATGAGATTTTAGCGGTAGCTGGAAACTTCTATCAGTACATCCTACAGCAACCCGAAGGGAAAACCGCCCTTGAGTATTTGCAAAGCGAACGCAATTTTGATCAGGAAACGATTAAAACTTGGGGGTTGGGATACGCACCCCAAGGATGGGAAACCCTCCATCGCTATTTAGTGGAACAGAAACGCTATCCTGTGGGGTTGGTGGAACAAGCGGGATTAATCCAGCCGCGAAAGTCTGGGAAAGGATATGTCGATCGATTCCGCGATCGAGCGATGATTCCCATAAAAGACCCACAAGGGCGAATTATCGGCTTTGGCAGTCGCACTTTAGGAGATGATGAACCCAAGTATCTAAACTCTCCCGAAACCCCGTTATTTGACAAAAGTAAAACCCTTTTCGCATTGGATCAAGCCAGAGACGCAATCCGAAAAGAAGATCAAGCAATTATTGTCGAAGGATATTTTGACGCGATCGCCCTCCATGCTGCCGCAATTAAGCCTGTGGTTGCATCTTTGGGAACAGCCTTAAGTAAAGATCATATTCGTCAACTGTTGCGTTACACCGAATCTAAACAAATTATTTATAATTTTGATGCGGATCAAGCGGGAATTACTGCGACGCAAAGAGGGATTAAAGAAATTGAACCGTTAGTTTATTCTGGACAAGTACAACTGCGAGTTTTAAATCTTCCTGGGGGAAAAGATGCGGATGAGTTTCTCAAAAGTCATCCTGACGCAGCGCAACAATATCGTCAACAACTAGAAACAGCGCCATTTTGGATAGACTGGCAAATTGATCAATTGATTAAAGATCAAGATTTAAATCAGCCGCATCAAGTGCAAAAAGTGACCGATGAAATGGTGAAATTAGTTAACCGTCTTCAAGATGTTACCTTGAGAACCCATTATATTCGCCATTGTGCTGAGATTTTAAGTCAAGGAGATTCCCAACAGACTCCCCTTTATTTGGAGAGTTTTCGTAATGCGCTGAAAAAGCCTCAAAAAGGAAAAAAATCGTCCCTTTCTCAAACCTCATCTACAGAAAAAAATGTTCAGTCATTTCCAACACTGAGTCAACTTTTAGCACAAGCAGAAGCGTTATTATTGCGAGTGTATCTTCATTGTCCAGGCTATCGATCGAGCATTTTTGAGACTTTAGAAGAGAAGGAATTGTTATTTAGTTTATCTCCTTATCGTTGGTTATGGCAAAAAATTTTAGAACTAGAAGCAACTTATGATTTTAGTGGCGATCATCAACAAAAAAACTTACTTCTAACTCAACTAGAAGATGAAATTACTCAATTTCCAGAATATGAGAAAGCATTAAAAAGTGTGCTGCAATTACAAGAAACCACTAGCACAGACTTACAACGTCCTGGGTTAGTGGTAAAAGCATCGATCGCCACTTTAGAACAAACGAATTGCGAGAAACAAAAACGTTATTGTCTGCAACAATGGCAACAATTAGATGGTAACACGGATCAAGAAACAATTGATTATTATATGAAACAATTTTACGAAGCACAAAGACAGTTAGAATTGTTGAAACAACAACGCCAATTTTCCATTCAAGATATCATTAGTAATTGAATCAAATTCCGTCCTGTGAATGAAACACTTATGAATCCTGTTATCTCTGGTGAACAATTAAAATTATTTAATCCTCATCTTTTAAAATCCTTTTGCCAAAATCGGTTTACCTTTATTGATTTATTTGCTGGTATTGGTGGCTTTCGGATTGCTTTAGAAAAGTTAGGGGGAAAATGTTTAGGTTACTCAGAAATCGATCGAGACGCGAGGGAAGTTTATCAGAAAAACTTTATTAATTATGTTAATTCTGATGAGATTGATTTAGGAGATGTTAAACAGATTCATCATTTACCTTGGCGCATTGATTTAATTGTTGGTGGTGTTCCTTGTCAACCATGGTCGATCGCTGGAAAATCAGGAGGTTTTGATGATCCAAGAGGACGTTTATGGTTTGATGTTATTAGAATTGTGGAATTAAATCAACCACAAGGCTTTATTTTTGAAAATGTTAAAGGATTAACTGATCCCAGACATCAAAAGAGTTTTTCTTATATTTTAGAAAGTTTAACGAACAGTGGTTATCAAGTCCAGTGGAAAGTTCTTAACTCCTATGATTTTGGACTCCCTCAAGATCGGCAAAGAGTTTTTATTGTGGGAAATAAAACGCTAGATAATGACAGAATTTTCTTTGATTTTCCGCAACCATTGAAACAAAAACCTAAACTTTATAATGCAATTAATCACATTAGTTGTCAGGAAGTGATAAAAACTAAATTCCCTCCTGAGATTTTATATGGCGGAAAAAACAAAATCCCACCAGCAAGAGGACGGTTTCAGAAAATAGATGAACTCAATGACTTTTTTATTTTTGCTGATATTCGTGGCGGACATACTACCATTCATTCTTGGGATTTAATTAGAACCAGTGAACGAGAAAAATATATCTGTGAGGTTTTGCGTAAAAATAGACGTAGCAAAAAATACGGAAATAAAGACGGTAATCCTTTGAGTTTTGCTGATTTATTAACCTTAATTCCAGACTTAAAACTTAGAGAGTTAGAGAAATTAGTCAAGAAAAACATCATTCATTATAAAGAAAGAGGATATGAGTTTGTTAACTCCAAAATCTCTTCTGGAATTAATGGAATTTCTAAGATTTTTATGCCTTATGCTGATGCAATTTCTACCTTAACGGCGACAGGAACAAAAGTTTTTGTCTCTAAAATTGCCATTCCTTGTCAGACTCCTGATGAATATAAACGACTTTTTATTAAAGAAGTTTACCGCAAAAGACGTTTTAAGTCACTGACGGTAAAAGATTATGCTCAATTACAAGGATTTCCTGATTATTTTATTCCTCATCCTGAAGAAAGAACAGCTAAAAAGCAGTTTGGAAATGCGGTATCTGTTCCTGTTGTTTTTCATCTAACCCAATCTTTATTATTAGTGATTTTACAAAATGAGACAAATCAGTCAAGAGACATATCAAGCAATTAAAAACTTTTTAGATCAGTTTTTAGAAGAGTTAGTTCAAGAATACAAAGCTCGTAAATTAAAAGAGTTTGAAACGGCTAAGGAGTATTTAACACGAAGTTCTTCACAAGGAAGATTAAAACCTTTTCAATCAGCAATGATTCCTATAGAATTACTATTAATTAATGAATTTGAGCGAGGTTTAAGCACTAGATTAGGAAATACTTTTGAAGAATGCGCCCGTTTGTTAGCCTTAGATTATCATAAAACTGCAATAAGACAATATAACTTAACGACACAAGTTAGCCGTTCCGCTTATGCTGAAGCAGAAAAACAAAAGGAATACTATGAACATTTAGTGACAAATAAATCGGAAAAAATCTCTTTTAACCAGATGGCTAAACGAGTGGTTGATGCTGGAAAAAAAAATGATTTGGAAACGGTTACTTTACGGGTAGATTTATATGTGATTTCCCAAGATGGAAAGGAATATTTTTTTGAAATGAAAGCACCGAAACCAAATAAAGGACAATGTTTAGAAGTAACACAACGTTTACTAAGGATTCACGCTATTAAACAAAAACTTCCACCTCAAATAAATAGTTATTATGCAATGTCATATAATCCCTATGGTAGCTCAAGGGAGGATTACAAATGGTCTTATGCAAGAAACTATATGCCTTTTGATGATATGGTTTTGATTGGGGAAGAGTTTTGGAATTTAATTGGTGGTGAATCGGCGTTTGAACAATTATTAAATATCTATCGGGAAGTTGGAGAAGAAAAACGAAAATATTTAATTGAAGCTCTAGCTTTTCATTCTCCCTAATTTCCTGTAACCCCTAAAAAGTGAGAAGTGTCTTTTTTTTTGAGAAAGTTTCCTTTGACTTTTATTCTCATTTTTGGAAATCGGTTCGATTTGAGACTCTGTGACCTCCAACGTAATTTGTGAAAGATTAAACCCTTCTAAACTGTACCCATCTTCTTCGCCTTCTGGCGTGGGATAATGTTCAACAATCGTAGCAACATCTCCTTTCTGGAGGTTATATTTGACTATATCTTCTTTGAGAGCTACTTGTGTAAATAGGGGAAATGTCATAACTACCTCATTTAAAGACGCTTTTGATCTGGTACTAAGGTAACAAATTTTGTTTCTTTAGGAGTTGTCATCCACACGGTAAGGACGGGTAAAGTGACCCCATTAGGTCCGATTAAATTTCCTCGTATCTCATACTTTTGACCAAATCTTGTTGTTTCAATTAGCGTTGCTTCCTGAGATAAAATTTGTTCTCTGATATCTGTTTCAAGTTGTTGCCAGTTGTCGAGGGAATAGCCCCCTTTGGCTAAATATTTAGATTTATCGTCTTTAGGTAAAGGAACTAATAGGTATTGAGTTAATTTAGCTTTAGCAATGATTACGTTAGGGGAGAAATAAGTCATGCGTTCGATTTTTTGTGTTTATCCTTGTCGCCTAAAAACAGTATAAAAAGCGCAGTAAAGAACCAAGACAATCAAAGAGATTTATTGTAAATTGTTAATAGTTAACTATTGAGTTTTAAGAATGTTGCGTTTAAGTTGGCTGTCCCTATTTTGTTGTATATTGTTAATTAGCTGCGCTCCCAGTGACCCCTCCGTTGCTGAATCGGAAACGACGCTCACTGAATCACTAGGTCAAGAACTTCCCATCACTGCGATCGCGCAAATGGGAGGAAAAACGATTAAATTAGAAGTAGCGAAAACCCCCGAACAGCAAGCGATCGGGCTGATGTATCGAGAGGAATTACCCGCCGATCAAGGGATGCTATTTCCGATGAATCCGCCACGAGAACCACGATTTTGGATGAAAAATGTCGAGATTCCTTTAGATATGATTTTTGTGCGAGAGGGAAAAATTCGCGCGATCGCCCACGATGTTCCCCCTTGTGAGGAAGACCCCTGTCTCACTTATAGCCCAGAAGTAATTATAGACCAAGTGATTGAACTACGGGGAGGACAAGCGAAAGCATTGGGATTAGAAATCGGTGACTCGATCGAGATCAAATCAGTTCAATGAGCGCGATCGAGTTCCTCTCTCACCACGCGGCGTAAAGTGTCTTCAAGAGATTCAGGGTTTTGTTCTTGAATATATTGACGTAGTGCTTCATTAATCAAGGTTTGATAATTTCCACCCCCAGCTAAATGAACCGATTGGCGAAACCAAGCTAAAACGTCATCGTCAAGTCGAATCGTGATCCGAGTTTTTCCAGACGGAGTGGGGTCAATAGCACCTCGTTTCCCGTGACTAAAATCATATTTTGCTTCCATGATTATTTCTCCTCATTCAAGTTATTGGTCAGTGATTGGTGTTGGGTTACGCTTCTCTCCACCCAACCTACATTTTTGTCCTAATTTATGTTGGGTTACGCTTCTCTCCACCCAACCTACGGGTGAGATGGTGTTGGGTTTCGTTTCCTCCACCCAACCTACTTTTTAGATAAAACTAAAGAAAACTTGAGAAACGCTACCCTCTCTCTAGGTAATCATGCACAATAAAAATGATCGCAACGTAATCACCTCGATAAATTATGACAGTTGCAACTATCGCTCAAAACAAACCCCTGTCCGAAGAACAATTGGAAAAAATGCACGCCTACTGGCGAGCCACCAACTACCTTTCCGTCGGACAAATCTATCTCTACGATAATCCCCTCCTGAAAGAACCGCTCAAACAGGAACACATTAAACCCCGTTTACTGGGACATTGGGGAACAACCCCTGGTTTAAACTTTATCTACGTTCATCTCAACCGTGTCATCAAACAACAAGACTTAAATGTCATCTACCTCGCGGGTCCGGGTCACGGGGGGCCGGGTCTGGTCGCCAACACCTATCTTGAGGGAACTTATACCGAGTATTACCCAGATATCTCTCAAGACGAACGGGGAATGAAAAAACTCTTTACCCAATTCTCTTTCCCTGGCGGTGTTCCCTCTCATGTCGCCCCAGAAACCCCTGGTTCAATTCACGAAGGAGGGGAACTGGGATACGCTTTAGCACACGCTTACGGAGCAGTTTTTGATAATCCCGACCTCATCGCCGCTTGTGTGGTTGGAGATGGAGAAGCAGAAACTGGACCCCTCGCCACCAGTTGGCATTCTAATAAATTCCTCAATCCTGTCCGTGATGGTGCAGTTCTGCCGATTTTACACCTCAACGGTTACAAAATTGCTAATCCCACGGTTTTAGCTCGTTTAGGGGACAAGGAACTAGAAAACCTCTTTATCGGCTATGGTTACAAACCCTACTTTGTAGATGGATCAGACCCTGAAGCCATGCACCAATTGATGGCGGGAACACTTGACACTATTTTAGGGGAAATCAAAAGCATTCAATCGGAAGCGCGTACTAACGGCTTTACAAAACGTCCCCAGTGGCCGATGATTATCTTGCGGACTCCGAAAGGATGGACGGGTCCCAAAGAAGTGGATGGGAAGAAAACAGAGGACTACTGGCGCTCTCACCAAGTTCCTTTTTCCGATACGCAAACCAACCCAGAACATATCGCCCTCTTAGAAGAGTGGATGAAGAGTTACAAACCGCAGGAACTCTTTGATGAAAATGGGACATTTCGCCAAGATTTAGCAGAACTAGCCCCAAAAGGGGAACGACGCATGGGGGCGAATCCTCACGCTAACGGCGGGATTTTGCTGAAGGCGTTAAAAATGCCTGATTTTCAGGATTATGCAGTGGAAGTGAGCAAACCAGCGACCACTTACGCTCAAGCGACGCGCATTTCGGGAGAGTTTCTCCGTGATGTGATGAAAATGAATCCCCAAACTTTCCGTGTCATGGGACCGGATGAGACGGCTTCTAATCGCTTGAGTGCGTTGTTTGAAGTCACCGATCGCGCTTGGATGGCGGAACGTCTCCCAGAGGATGAAAATTTATCTCCTGATGGTCGGGTGATGGAAGTTTTAAGCGAACATCTCTGTCAGGGATGGTTAGAAGGATATCTCTTAACGGGACGACATGGGTTCTTTTCCTGTTATGAAGCGTTTATCCATATCATTGATTCCATGTTTAACCAACACGCCAAATGGTTAAAAACCACTCGTGATGAGATTCCCTGGCGACAACCGATCGCGTCTCTCAATTATCTTCTCACCTCTCACGTTTGGCGACAAGATCACAATGGCTTCTCTCACCAAGACCCGGGTTTCATCGACCATGTGGTCAATAAAAAAGCGGATGTGGTTCGCATTTATCTTCCCCCTGATGCCAATACTCTGTTATCGGTAACGGATCACTGTCTCCGCAGCCGCAATTATGTCAACGTCATTGTTGCGGGAAAACAGCCAGAATTACAATATCTGGATATGGATGCGGCAATCAAACACTGTACCGCAGGAATTGGTATCTGGGAATGGGCGAGTAATGATAAAGGGGGCGAACCCGATGTGGTGATGGCTTGCGCTGGTGATACTCCCACTTTAGAAACTTTGGCTGCGGTGGATATCTTGCGTCAAAAATTCCCTGATTTAAAAGTGCGAGTGGTGAATGTGGTTGATTTGATGACGTTACAGCCAGAAACGGAACATCCCCATGGACTGTCCGATCGAGAATTTAATACCATCTTTACCACTGATAAACCCGTTGTGTTTGCTTATCATGGCTATCCTTGGTTAATTCATCGTCTCACCTATCGTCGCACGAATCACCAAAACCTCCACGTGCGCGGTTACAAGGAAGAAGGAACAACCACAACGCCCTTTGATATGGTGGTCAGAAATGACTTAGATCGCTTCCATTTGGTGCAAGATGTGATCGATCGCGTCCCGAAATTAGGATATGCTGCGGCTTATGCGAAACAAGAGTTACGAGATCAACTGATCGAACATCATCAATATGTGACCAAATACGGCATTGATCTGCCAGAAATCCGTAATTGGAAGTGGCCCTATTAACAAAAACTTGGTTGGGTGGAGACGTTCCATGGAACGTCTCTTATATCAAGTTCGGGTAATTGCTTATAATTGGTGTTGGGTTTCGTTTCACTCCACTAGGGCCTACTTTTTATCATTGATTGAGCAAACTTGATATTACTTCTAAACGGAGACAATTGGGGTTAATTTGATAAGACTCGATCGCATTTTTAACTTGATAACGAACCCGATTTAATTGGTAGGAAATATATAAGTATTGAATTAACCAGATGAGCTTAATATATCTTAATATGGTAACTGGAGTACCATTTTCGCGAAGGATTTTCTGATGTCTCAAAACAATCAAGTTAACTGGCAAATTAAACTCTTGTATGATGGAGAATGTCCCCTTTGTGTGCGAGAGGTCAATTTTCTCCAGAAACGAGATGCGGGTCGCGGTTTAGTCAAATTTGTCGATATTGCTTCTGATGACTATGATCCAAGAAACAATGGTGGTGTGGACTTTGAAACAGCAATGGGACGCATTCATGGGGTGCTTCCTGATGGTACAGTGGTTAAAAATGTGGAAGTGTTCCGCCGTGTTTACGAAACATTAGGCATGGGATGGGTGTATAGTATTACACAATTACCGCTTTTAGGAAAAATTGCTGATGTGATTTATGGCATTTGGGCAGATTATAGATTAACACTTACGGGACGACCGAATCTCAAAACAATTGTAGAAGAAAAACGGCGTTGTTCCAAAGAAGTTTGCGATCGTTAAGAGATGCTTCTCCCAACCTCCTCCCTTTAGAAAAAGAGAGATAAGTTTAGATTCATGTAATGGTTCAAAACAATAAACTGAGCTTAGTCTTTCTGGTTTTATTTTTCGGTGTAGTCGGTGTTTCCACAGCAGCGATTTTTATTCGTCTCTGTTTACAGGTTGCTGATGAAAGTGGGCTAGGTTTTAGTTTATTAATTGCCACCTTTCGGTTAACGATCGCGGCGTTGGTTTTACTTCCTTTTGTCAGGATTCCATCTCAGTTTCCTGTTTCTAAAAAAGGCTATATTTGCGCGATCGTTGCGGGGATTACCTTGTCTTTTCATTTTGCAACTTGGATTACTTCTCTCTCTTTTACCTCCATTGCGGCTTCTACCACCATCGTTACCAGTAACCCAATTTGGGTGACAATTCTCTCTTGGCTGTGGTTAAAAGAAAAACCGAAACCCTTAACAATTTTAGGAATTGCGATTGCATTAATCGGCGGTTTTTTCATTGCTATTGGTGATGCGGGAAGTCTATCTGGGGGAAGTAATCCTTTACTGGGAGATGGTTTAGCCTTACTCGGTGCGTTTTCTGTTAGTTTATATTTTTTGTTAGGAAAACAGGCTCAAAATGAAGGTTTATCTATTGGTAATTACAGCGCGATCGCTTACACCACTGCGGCTTTATTTCTAATGCCGCTTCCGTTTCTCTTTGGAATTAATTACTGGGGTTATCCTTCTGAAATTTATCTCTATTTATTGGGGATGGCTTTTTTTTCCCAAGTTTTAGGACACACCAGTTTTAATTGGGCAATGCGATTTATTTCTCCGACGTTTGTCACTTTAGCAATTTTATTTGAACCCGTCAGCGCTAGTATTTTGGGATTTTTTGTGTTTGGAGAAGTGCCTAGTGTGTTAGTTCTAATTGGTGCAATTATTTTATTACTAGGAAGCTCGATCGCGATTTGGGGAGGTCAGAAGAATTAAAGATAAAAAGTAGCCCCTTGTGAAGGGAAGCGAAACCTAACACCAATTAATCATAAGAACAACTATAGCAATCCCAAATCATTTGTAAAAAATTGATTAATGAAAGCCCCCATTATTGGCCGGAGCGAAGTGAGGATTTGGGGGCAAAACGATTTACGAATCACCTAGTATTGCTATATGTAGGTTGGGTGAAGCGAAGCGAAACCCAACACCAATTAATCATTAGGAAAACTGATCTCTTACTAATCACAAATGACAAAGAACATAAGATAAAGAACAACCATGTAGTTTGTTGGGTTTCGTCTTCTCCACCCAACCTTTTACAGTGACCAGTGATCAGTGATCAGTAAGCAGTAATCAGTGATCAGTGACCGGTGACCAGTGACCAGTAATCAGTGAACAAATAACGAATAACGAATAACGAATAACGAATATTGGTGTTGGGTTTCGTCTTCTCCACCCAACCTACAGTTTTGGTGATTGGTGTTGGGTTTCGTCTTCTCCACCCAACCTACTATTATTCCAGAGGGATAAAACCAAACGATGATTGACTTTTCCCTGTTCATTGCGAGGAAGCGCTTTAACGGTTAACCATTGCTTGGGAATTTTATAAGGACTCAAATATTGTTTTAATTTTGTTTCTATTTCACTGCTCGTAATTGAATCTTCTTTGGGAACATAAACGGCACTGATAACCTCTCCCCAATTTTGATCAGGTAAACCGATTACATAAACATCAGTTACTAACCCGATCGATAATATCATTGCTTCCACTTCATCTGGAAAAACATTCTCACCACCAGTAATAATTTTGCGACTATTACGACCCACAATATACAGATAATTCTCTTCGTCGAAATATCCTAAGTCATCGGTAACAAATTCCTCTCGATTCCAATCAGAATCAGGATAATAACTTAAACCCAGAGACTCACTTTCGATCGCAATTCTCCCCACTTTTCCCTTTGTCAGTCTTTCCCCTGCTTCTCCTCGAATCGAAATTTTGGCATGAGGTAAAACCTTACCAACACTATTATTCCCCGCCAAAAAATCATCAGGTTTCAAGGTGACAATTTGCGAGGCTGTTTCGGTCATGCCATAAGTTAAAGCAATTGGAATGTTATATTTTCTTCCCGTCTCTAAAAGACTTTCCCAAGCTGGCGCACCACCGAGCAAAACACATTTAAATTGAGAGAGCCAATGACCCGCACCAAAATTAATCAGCCGTTGTAATTGAGTCGGAACAAGAGAGATAAAATAATCCTGTTGGGGAAAGGTTTCTAGATTTTCTAGGGTGGCTAAGTCTTGATTGCGCCATGCAGTTTCTATGGTTTTATACGGGTACACAATCAGATTCCCACCTGTTAATAAAGCTCGCATCAACTGCATTAGTCCACTAACATGATAGAGGGGAAGCAGACAAAAACAGTTGACTTTTTCCGTTTCAAAATGGCGAGAAAATCCTGTTACTGAAGCGCTCAAGGTTTTCCAATTATGTTTGACAAAGCGAATGTTTCCAGACGAGCCACCTGTGGGAATCATAATTGTTGTTTCGGTTTCTAGGGAAGAAGGAGAAGAAGAGATGATTTCTAAATCAGTTTCGTGAATAATTAAGTCAGGTTTGACGATACTTAAAACTTGCTTCCATTCTTGGGGTTTCCATTGAGAATTTCCTAAAAAAATCTGACAGTTTTTGGCGACTCCAACGAAAAAACTCCCTAGAAACTGATAGTAACTTTTCACATTTAAAAGTAATATTGAGTTCTTTTGTGTTTTTTGGTACAGTAAAGCTGTATGGGTGCGAAGTCTGTCTATATCTAAATTTAACCACGCATCCTCGCCGTTACAGAGGTTAAATCGCTCCCAAAGCCAATTTCTAGGATATTCCATGAGACTTTTTTTGCTTTCTCCTCAAAACCAGTGATCAACCCCGAAACCCAAAGCGCGACGGGAAGAGAGTTTCATCGCTAATTGTAAAGCAGCTTGTCGTCCGATCGAAGTTTCCATCGCGGAAGAGAACACTAAATCAAGGAAATATTGCTCACACAATTGCTGTAGATAACGAGGAGACCCTGCGATCGCACACTTTACCACAAATATTCCTCGCCAACCGTTTTCATAACAAGTTTCTAATTGTCGCAATGTTCCCACTGATTCATCTAAGGCTAAAGGCGTGGAAAATGTCGTCGCCAATTCCAGCATCATTGGGAATTGTTGAGGAGGAAGCGGTTGCTCTAAAAATTCCACTTTTCCACAAGCATCAGCTAAAGTTAGCCATTGTTTCGCTTCTGCTAAGGTTAAACCTGCATTGGCATCAAGACGAATTTGGGTTGAATCTGGAAGCAAATTCAGTAACTGTTCAAACCAAGATAATTCCTCCTGTAAAGAGAAGACCCCAATTTTCCATTTAAATGTCTGGTGTCCTTTTTCCCAACCGATTTGCCATTGCTTTAAAGCGTCTTTTCCTGGGGGAAGTAAACAGCTTAACTGTAAATGATCTTCATTGATTTTAGCAGCAGAAAACCCAGCTAATGCGGACTCAAAAGCAAACTGACAAGCGGGGAATTGTTCGGGAATCTGATTGATTTCAGTTTCAGTAATTCCTTGTGAGTATTGGGAACAAAATTTTTGAGCTTGCTTGAGAGTTTCTGAACCAAAATTAGGAAGCGGCGCAATTTCTCCATAACTAATATTTCCCTCAGCATCCTTTAAGGAAATAATGATTCCTTCTCGAATTTTCCATTCTCCATGACTGGTTTTTAAGGGTTGGCGAAAAGGATAGTTATAGTTAGTGATTGCAAGTTGGTATTTAATGGTTTTTACGCCTCCAAAACCCCCAATTCTGGGGGCAAAATTGATTTTTTTTTACGCCCCCAACCCCCAATTCTGGGGGCAAAATTGATTTTTTTTTACGCCCCCAACCCCCAATTCTGGGGGCAAAATTGATGATTTAATTAGGGCTTACTGAATAAACCTAAAACCTTTATCCAATCAGCTTTTAAGGCTCTTAATTCTTTGAAAAAGTGCAAGGGATAAATGGGAGACAAGGGAGACAAGGGAGACAAGGGAGCGATTTTTCTCCCCCATCTCCCCCATCTCCCCCATCTCCCCCATCTCCCCCATCTCCCCCATCTTCCCCATCTTGCCTCTTGCCTCTTGCCTTACTACACCGAAAACATGAACTTTTTCAGCAAACCCTAATTAATTGCGGAAATGGTACGAGCGAGATTAAAGTCTTTTTCGGTTAATCCTCCAGCGTCATGGCTGGTCATTTTAATAATAACGGTATTGTAGGAGATTTCTAAATCAGGATGGTGTCCAGCATTTTCTGCTGGTTCAACTAATTTATTGACAAATTCTACGGCTTCGGGAAAGCCTTTAAATTTACGAGTACATTTAATGAATTTTCCCTCTTGTGTCCAATCTGAAAGTTCGTTGAGTTGAGTTTGAATGTCGTTTTCGCTCAGTAGTTGTGCCATAGTTGGTTTCAGTTAAGTTTATGTTATTGATAACGCCAACCACAATTTAGAAGCGTTAAGTTTCCTTTGTCTCCCCTCCTAAGATAGAAGTTTGATTTGTTAAGCTCAGAAGAGTCGTATTTTGATGTCAAATCACTATGTTTTATTTGCTTCGTTTTCCAGTTTTAGTTGCTGGTTTGGTTTTTATGACTTTAACTGGCTGTGATCAACAAATTTCCTCTTCTTCCCCAGAAAAGGTTAAAGAAGCGGAAACGCTTTCTCCAGAAAAAGAAAAAGAAGTCAAGACTTTAATGACACAAGGGAATCAAAACGTGGCTTCTGGTAACTATGAAAGCGCGATCGAGGCGTTCGATCAAGTTCTTGCGATTGACAAAAATCATGTTCAGGCTTTAACCCAACGTGGGGTAGCGCGATCGCGATCAGAAGACTATAGTGGCGCACTGGCGGATTATAATCGAGCCTTAGCGGTTGATTCTGAAGCCTATGAGGTGTATTATAATCGAGGGATTGTGCAGGCTCGTCTCGAAGACCATGAAAGCGCGATCGAGGATTTTACGAAGGCGATCGAGCGCAAACCTGATTTTGCACCTGCCATTGGGAATCGCGGTTTTGCTCACGCCGAATTAGAAAATTATATCGCGGCGATCGAGGATTTGGAAACCGCAGCGGAACTGTTTAAAGAAAGCGGTAATAAGCGCACTTCCTATCGTCTCCGACGAGCCGCCCATTATATTCAACCTTAACTTTTTCTTAATGCTCTAATTTCCCTCTAAATCTGAATCATAGCGTTTTCTTCCCGATTTTTTTTCAGAAAAACGTAAAATCATACAATTTTGTGTCCTGTTAAAGATTACGATTAAGAAATGAGTAGCACTCTTTCTCCCCGACTGAAAGCTGGCTTTAACCATTAAGTCATCTTTAATCGTCTTCTCAGAGAGGGTGAACTTTCTGTCGTTAGTATTAATAGGAGGCACAAAACATGGCAAGAAGAAAGAAAAAATTTCCTTGTGGACATCAAGGATACGGACAAATCTGTCATAGATGCGAACAAAAAGAGACCGATCGCATCAGAAGGAAAAATCAGCGTCAGGCTTGGGAAGAAAGTTTCAGAAACGATCCCATTGACTTAACCACCCTTCCCAAAAACGTAGTTGTGAAAGCGCGACGAATCATTTCCCAACTCAGACAAGATAGTAACTATCGACGGTTTAAAGGAAAGCGATTGCGTCACAATCGGTTTATCATCAGTATTCCCGTTAACAGAGACTATCGTTTAATCTGTCGTGATCAAGGCAGCCAAGTCATTCCCGAAGCTGTCGTGTCCCATCAGGATTATAACGTTTGTAAGCCTGGAAGCGCCAAGTGATTAGGACTTATTTCCTTGATGAGATAAGAGAATTTCCAGACAAAACGTAGGTTGGGTGGAGCGTAGCGAAACCCAACAAGAATTATAATACCATTTTGGAAGTGCGACACGATGTTGCATTTAGAGAGTGAGTCCCTCAGAAAGACTCTGCCCAAGTGTGCATGGGTATTCCCGCTCCCAACTGCGTCGCTGGTAACGGTGGGGTGGAAAGCAGGGAGTTAAGTGTAACTATATCCTAAGTATGACTCGCCAGAAAGGGAATAAGTGCTAGGGAAAGTTCAATATGGTGAACTAACGTGAAGTGTTCGATGAGCCGTCGTAATGGTAGTCCCTATAAGTTAAGGTGAGCGTGCCGAGCGAGTAGTAAAATAGGGTTGATTAGCCACGAAAGCGAGAGCAAGTAGTGGGTTGTCAAGGGCAACGGTAAGAAGTCTCCTCTTCCAATGGAGTCTCGGAGGTCTATCCCTAAAGCATGGATAGACTAGCACACCATAAACCCTCGGCGGATAGAACACCACCTAAGTTGAGCGTATCTCTCAAATGTGAAACGTGGGTTTGCCCAATGGGGTCTGGTTTACCAGTAGGCTAACCGTAAGGGAGGCACAATTCCCCAGTGGGTATGGGACAGTCCAAAAAGCAAACGCCGTCTGCTGATTCCGTGCAGTTTCTTCTCCGACGACCTGACTTCGGATAACCGATAATCGGATTGGACAAGCAGGAACTTGAAAGCATGAGGAAAACCCTTCGGGGTATAACTTGACGGATAAGGGTTCAAAATTTGCCCTACCTGAAAGGGGAGCTAACTTGGACACGGGTGAGTCAGTAACTCGAACGATTAATTGGAACGTCTTAAAAGTCGCGCGAAAAGTTAGATTACCATATGGTAAACGTAAGTGCGAGCGGTTTAACTAACCTTGACAAGTACAAAGACAGTCTATTAGGGTCTGCTCTTGCTTGAGCCGTGTGCGGTGAAAGTCGCACGCACGGTTCTGAGGGGGGAAGGGGAGAGTAATCTCCCTAACCTACCCGACAAGCCAAGTTACAATCAATCCCTCCTAACCCCCCTTTGAAAGCAGGGCTGTTTCATTCTCGGGGTCAAAATTGAAGGCGATCGCCTGAACCTCTTACTGTACGTTCGATCGAAGCCTTTTTCTTACTTTTTGACTAATTCATAAGAAAAAAGAGTCCTGAAATCTCCCCCATCTCCCTTGTCTCCCTTGTCTCCCCCATCTCCCTACCTCCCTTAATTTCAAAAGAATGAAACAGCCCTGCCCTTTGAAAGGGGGGAACAAGTTACAATCAATTCCCCCTAACCCCCCTTTGAAAGGGGGGAACAAGTTACAATCAATCCCCCCAAACTCCCCTTATTAAGGGGGTTTAAGTAGTCACTTCTACTCGTTGTCAAAGGTTGGGGAAAAATCAAGATTTATCCCACCTTAGCAAGTTATCAAATAACTGAAGCCGCCTCCACAAAAATTCGTTTAATTTCTTGATGAGATTCGCGAATTTTTTGTTCAATCCGTCGCGTGGCGGCTTCAATTTCATCAGAAGACAGTTCATCCTTAAATTCAATATTTAATGCCAACAGAATGTCAGTGGGGCCAAGATGAAAGGTAATCGGCGCTTCCATTTTAGACACCGCTTGATCGGATTGAACAATGGTTTTAATGCTTTCTCTAATTTCTGGTGAAGCACTTTCTCCGAGTAAGAGTTCTTTGGTTTCTACGACAAGAAGGATGGCGACAATTGTTAAAATGATCCCGATCGAAATAGAAGCAACACCGTCATAAATCGGATTTTGGGTGATTTCACTAAGAAAAACGCCAGCCAACGCTAATCCTAGTCCCACTAAAGCGGCAAAATCTTCAACAATTACAATAAAAGAACTGGGGTCTTTACTTTGACGAATCGCTTTCCAAAGTCCGATATTTTTTCGCGGGTAATTTTGGTTAAATTCTCGAATCGAAACATATAAAGCCGTTCCCTCGAAAAGAGCAGCCACCCCTAACACAATATAACTCACCATCGGCGATCGAGAGGCTTGGGAATGTTGAAAACTATTGATTCCCTCATAAATCGAAACTCCTCCTCCCAAAGCAAAAATTAACACAGCGACCAATAACGACCAAAAATAAATCTCTTGGGAGTAACCGAGGGGATGTTGTTCATCTGCTGCCATTTTGCTTCGTTTCAAACCGTATAAAAGCAAGACTTCATTGGTGGAATCGACAACAGAATGAATCCCTTCCGAAAGCATAGCAGAACTGCCACTGATGGCAGCACCAACAAATTTGGCAATTCCAATACCAATATTCGCAGCCAGTGCAGCATAAATTGAGGTTTTAGAAGATTCAGATGTCATAAAATTTAAGTAAAATTAAAATCAGGAGGTTTAGCAGAATAGGCGAGAATCCTTCGACAGGCTCAGGAACTAAACAACGATCGCGCCTTCCTCCTCTTCCCAAAGATGAGTTTCTAACCACAAGGGGAAGCGTGGCTTCACGACGTAAATTGACCACTCCGTAAATCATTGATTCTTTTGCAGACTCCGCGCTCCAAAATGATAAACGGCACGGGGCCCGATCCGAATTCCCCAAGGTTGAGCGTCAGGATGACGTTGATATAATTGAGCGGTTGCAGCCATGACTGTTTCCGCAACCTCAAACTCTCCAGTTTCGATATCGATCGCGACAATTTTCCCTTCGTTTCCCGGCTCCACCTGCTGCCGAATCCCATTTTCATAAAGTTCTTGCCCACGGTTCGCTAACTCTTTTTTACTGTAACGTCGCTGGCGAACTGACATCGTGTTACCCTCAACTTCAACGCCCTCTATTGTACTACTCCATTAACCTTTAAATGATGGATTGTGCAACAGGACAAGGGAACAACACCACGCGATCGCGCTTCCTCCTCTTCCCACAAACACGCGATCGCGCTTCCCTACCCTTCTCCAAACAGCGATCGCCTCCATTCACTTCACATTAGTTACTATTTAAGTGCTAGGTTTTAATAAACTCCATCCTTATAAGTTTTTCAGCAATTTATCATATTCGCTATGTGAGCCAATCCAAAACCAAACGATTGTATCTGATGTTTTCAGCACTCCTACCGCACGCCAACCAATTCCGACTCTGATCGAATACAAAGGTTCTTGAGTGTTGAGTTTCTTAAATTCTAAACTAGGATGTGTTGGATTTTCCTTCCAGAGTTTATAATTCTTCCGTGCCGTCTTTTTGACTCTCTCAGGTAATTGAGCAAAACGTTGGACGAAATCATTAGTTAGTTCGGACTTCATAGTTCATCAAAGCCCATCTCCTTAGTTTTCCCCTCGAAAGAATCATTTAAGGCTTGACGGGCTAATTCATCTAGAGAAGAACTTTGACGTTGAGATAACGTCTTTTGCCATTGAAGCTCGCTTTTAATATCTTCAATCATTTGTTTAGCTAGTTCATCTTGAAGATGTTCTGGTAAATTTTGAGCTTTATTGAAGGCTTCTGTTAATAAATTAGTCATGTTCTCGCTTCTATAAAAAATATCTCTTGTTTTTCTTGATCATATCGCGCCTCTCTCCTTCCGCAAACAGCGATGTGGCGAAGCCACCGCGAGTGCGAGCATCGCGCCTTATCTAGACGACGAAAGGATGCTAACGACCAAGAGAAGCGGTAGCAAACAACTTTGGCAGCCTCGCCAATATCTCTCAACCGTCCGCTTCATTGGCTAGTTAGATGGCAGTTGTGTTCTGCTGCAACCATTCTACAAATACCTCACGCTCTAATTTGCCCGATGCGATCGCCAACACCATACGCTCTTGTTCATCCACAGAGCCGTTAATTTCCAGCCCATTCAGAACAAGAAAAGTCTCCGTCGCGGCATGACCTGTACGTTTATTTCCATCTACAAATGGATGATTCATGATGATTGAAAACCCTAATGCTACTGACTTCTCCAGCAAATTTGGGTACAGATCCTCTCCGCCAAACGTCATTCGAGGCTGGGCAATCGCTGATTCCAACAACCCCAGATCTCGGATACCCAATGTTCCACCAGATTGTTCAAGAATTTTGCGATGTAGCTCTAATACCTCAATTAATGTCAAATAGCGGATCATGCCAAACGCCGATATAGTTCAGCGTTTTTTTCCAACACATAATCGGCTGCATTAACGAAATCGCCTTTTTGTAGATTTAGCCAATCCTCTAGGCTTGCCTTCAAAAGCACTTCAGTTGCAATGCCATGCACTCTTGCTAAATTCTGTAGCTTTTGGAATTGGCTGTCTGAAAGATCGATTGTAATATAAGTCACAGCTACCACTCTCCGAATGTTTCTAGGTCAAGTTTAACATTCACTCCTAACCGATAATCTCGCTTCCCCCTCCTTCTCCAAAACAGCGATGTGGCGAAGCCACCGCTCTCCGAGCATCGCGCTTCCCTTCCCAAACAACGATCGCGCTCCCCTCTCCTTCTCCAAAACAGCGATGTGGCGAAGCCACCGCTCTCCGAGCATCGCGCCTCCCTTCCCTTCCCAAACAGCGATCGCGCCTTCCTCCTCTTCTCAAACAGCGAGGCTCTACAGATCGATCTCAGACTGATGTGCTTTTAACTAATTAGTTTTGTCTAGATTTTCCAGTTAATCTGGGTTAAGCGATTTGTTAGCTGTAGTATCATATAAGCTACCAGATACGTACTTATGAAGGATGCTCGATACAAGTGTTTGATAGGGGATACCTTCCTCTAATGCACGCCTTTGTAAGGCTTCTAGATCACGTGAGGAGATGCGAATATTGATGCGTTTATCTTTTTTGAATGTCTCTTCAGCAGCTTTCGCAAGTTCCTCTTTTCGCTGTGGCGTGACAACAGACTTAAGCTCTCCTGCTTCGAAATCACGCAGAATCTCTTTTTCTTCCGCATTTAGTTTCATTTGACTCATGAATTGCCTCCAAGGTATTGTTTGGTTGCTTTTCTACTGGGAATCACCGTTTTTAAAAAGATTTCATCATCATTTTCTACGTATGGGACTAAATAGGCATATTCATCAACCTCTACAACAAATATCCGTTGACTTGGATATTTAACTTGGTTGGGGTGTTCAATATCGTCCAGCAATCGTCCCTTTTGTATGTTAAACAAAATATCCTCAAAAGATATCTGACGGTCTTCTATAAGTTGCTGATTTTTTTGGGAGTTCCAGTTGAAAGGCTTCATGAGGTTGAGTTTAACAGATATGTGTGCTTATTGGCATCATTTCTAGTCGCCTTCTCCAACAAGACTTCATTAAAACACGCGATCGCGCTTCCCTCTCCTTTCCAAACAGCGATCGCGCCTCCCTCTCCTTCTCAAAAACAGCGCTCTCCTCTCCTTCCCTTTCTCAAAAACAGCGATCGAGCTTTCCTACCCTTCTCCAAAACAGCGCTCGCGCCTCCTCCCCTTTCCACACAAACAGCGATCGCGCCTTTCCTCCCTTCCACATCAACACCGAGGCTCTACGGCTCAGTCTGGAGACCTACGCGCTTTTGGGGTTGGCGAAAAAGTTATTAGAATTATTAATTCAGAGACTTTAAGGTCTGGAATCAATCAATGTTTTTATTCTCTATTTCGCTTTCTCGCCAGGCTTTGAAAGCACGAGCAGCAGCTTTATCGTTTTCGTCAAGTCCTCGGCTTAAGATTTCGCGAAATGCTTCTTCGTCCTGTGTTTCTCGAAAGTAGGCTCGTAGCTGCTGGTTTGTCATGGACTTAATATTAGGTTTAGGATTAGCCATCTGATAGCACGTCTCCTTTTGCAGTAATTAAAAAAAAGCGTTCGTCTTCAACACCAAATTGGACATATAAATGGTGTGGCGGTCTCTCGTCTATTCTAACAATAGTGATTGGTTCTTTGAGATATTCTGTAAGCCAGTGGGTTACTTCATAAAGTTGCTCAATCTGTGCAGGTGTTGGCTTCATGAGTCAGTGCTAGTAGATATCAGAGGGTCACTCAACAGTTTAAGAATATCACAGTTTCAACCGTCTCTAGGTGCACTCACGTCTGAATTCTAAACGCGATCGCGCTTCCTCCCCTTTTCCAAAACAACGATCGCGCTCTCCTCTCCCTTCCCACAAACAACGATCGCGCCTCCTCTCCTTTCTCAAAACAGCGATCGCGCTTTCCTCTCCATTTCACACAAACAGCGATCGCGCTTCCCTCTCCTTCCCAAACAGCGATCGCGCTCTCCTCTCCCTTCCCCAAAACAGCGATCGCGCTTCTCTCCTCTTCCCCAAAACAACGATCGAGCTTCCCTCCCCTTCCAGACAAACAGCGATCGCGCCTCCTCCTCCTTCCCAAACAGCGATCGCGCCTCCTCCTCCTTCCCAAACAGCGATCGCGCTTTCCTCTCCATTTCACACAAACAGCGATCGCGCCTCCCTCTCCTTCCCAAACAGCGATTAGCTAGTTTACCTTTCTAGCTTTCAGAAAAAATACTATAGTAGCGCTAATTCCTTTTGTATAAATTGTTCTTGATAATCTTCAGGATATAACTGTTTTTTCTTTTGAGTAATTACTTGATCAAGATCAACTTTTTTAAACTCTTTTTGTTGCTCGGTTAAATCAATATAGCTCAACATTTTTTGAGCGATTGCCCTGATGACAGACACTGGAACACTATTCCCAAATTGCCTCCAAGCCTGACAATCACTAACTGGTATCACAAAAGATTCAGGAAAACCTTGCAATCTGGCACATTCTCTGGGAGTTAATACTCTAGGATTTTTATTGGCTTGTTCTACTAAAACTTCTGACCCATCTTTATAATACCTAGCTGATATTGTACGAGTATAGGAACTGTTTCTATTAACTAATGAAAAACCAAAACCATTTCCTCTTTTTCGATGTGCTTTCTTTCTATTTTGATGTCCCTCCCACATTCGGTCTGTTATGGTGTACTTCTCATCAACTTCTTTCTCTAAGAGATCACCAACTTTTGCCGTTAATTCTATAGGCTTTGGAAAATCAAAGATTAAATTTTTGTTGTTTTTGTCTTGGAAACCAACAATAAAAATTCTTTCTCGTTTCTGGGGTAAATTAAAGTCTGTCGCTGATATAATCTTCCAAGAAACAACATAGTTTAGCTTTTCTAATACATAGAGGATCATTTGTAAAGTTCTTCCTTTATCATGTCCTCTTAAACCTTTGACATTTTCTAATAAAATAGCTTGCGGTCGATGATCATTGAGAATCTTGGCAACCTGAAAAAATAATTGACCTCTTTCATCTTGAAACCCTTGTTTTCGACCCCCTTGAGAGAAGGCTTGGCAAGGAAATCCTGCTAATAATAGATCATGGTATGGAATAGAATCAGCAGATAGTTTTGTTATATCTCCTGTAGGCATTTCGCCAAAATTAGCTTCATAAGTTCTTTGACAATGCTTATCAATCTCTGAACTGAAAACACACTTTCCACCTAATTCTTCAAAAGGAATACGCATTCCACCAATACCAGCAAACAGATCAATGAATTTTAATTGTTTTTTCTCCATTTTCCAATTATTTTAGTTATTCTAGGTTAGATAAGGTTTCTTTAGTGAATTGTGTAGCAGGAAAGATACCTTCATTTTTTTTCATGAAAGGACTCTCATTATACACTTCATCAGCGACGAATACATAGACACCATGCTGTCTAATATTTTTTAGCTTATCCTCTGTTATGTCTATGCCTAAAGTTACATCTATCATAATATCAAGTTGTGACATTTGTGATGTTTTAATAAACTGCTTGTATCTTTCTCTAACAGTACGTTTAGCACTTAGACCGTAAGTCTTACCATTTAAAGTAAAGTGAAAGTCAAATTCGGTTGATTTATCTTCTTTATCATGTGTCTGTTCTGTATAATCACGAATGTTCTGAGACTCTAGAACTTTTTTTATCCTATCTTCGTAATTAGAACCTGCACCTGTTTTTATGGATTGACTTACTGATTCTGTAGTAATCAAGGAGAACATTTGATTAACACAAATTCCTGCTTCTTTTAATTTATTATAATCTTTTTTCATGCTTTCTAAAAATTCTTTAGTTCCTTCGGAATCCATAGTTAGCTTATTATTATCAAATTTTTCAAAAAAAATATACGTTAACAGAGAAGCCTTTACTCTTTTGGTAAAAGGATATTTTTTGCTGTAAAAATCATACTCTAGCGATAAAGGATGAGCTTTGCTTTTCAAGAGTTTACTATAATCACTCATACGAGCTATCGAAAGCATTAAATCTTTTATTTCCATTAATTTTAAAGAAAATTTATACATCACAAATCTTTCTTCTGTTTTAATTGTATGTGCCAGCAAATTCATTGCTCCTTTTTTATTAACATTAAGGTTTAAATCTTTACCTAAAATATAATTTATAATATCTTTAGTTGTTGATTCCCAAGTAGTCCCTATATTTTCATGATATACAATAATCTCTGTTAAGAGTTTTTGACGTTGAGTAGCACTAAACCCATTTGTCCCATTCATTTCTTTCAAATAAGTATAAAAGTCAGTATTTACCTCAAGCTGTTCATTTGTAAGCATTTTTTCTATCTCTAAGTCTTCTAATTTTAGATTTTTCATTCTTTCCTGTAATAAAGAGATATGTTAAATCTGGATATTGTAGCACTTGGTTTACGTAAAATCAAACAGAAGGAGTATAACTCAAGTGCTTAGATTTCGCTCTTGATTTCATTTTGTCTCTGTTAAGCTATAAACTACGATTACAAGGAACGATGCCTTCGGCGGTTCGCAAGCGAACAACGCGCTCCAATTCCCGTTAAAATATGGGTTATGGTTCATGTAAAACGTCTAGAGTTATCGCGGTTCAAGTCGTTTGGTCAGACGACACAAATTCCCCTGTTACCTGGGTTTACAGTGGTTTCGGGCCCCAATGGGTCGGGAAAATCAAACATTCTCGATGCGCTATTATTTGCGTTGGGATTAGCCAGTTCGCGGGGAATGCGTGCCGATCGACTCCCTGATCTCGTCAACCATAATCAGAATAACGGCAAAGGACGGGCGGAGACAACCGTTAAAGTTACTTTTGAATTGGATGATGAGACAGAATGGTCGGTGGCGCGTCGCTTGCGAGTGACGAAGGAGGGAAGTTATGCGTCAACCTTCTACATTAATGATGAAACTTGTACTCAAAGCAAACTCCATGAACAACTGCGAGAACTGAGAATTTATCCTGAAGGCTATAACGTGGTGTTACAAGGGGATGTCACTCGTATTATTAGCATGAATGGACGCGAACGACGAGAAATTATTGATGAGTTGGCGGGAGTGGCGGAGTTCGATCGAAAAATTGGTAAAGCCAAAGAAACCCTTGAAACCGTCAAAGAGAAAGAGGAACGCTGTCGCATTCTCCAACAAGAATTAATTAAAACACGCGATCGCGCAGCCAGTGAACGCAACAAAGCGGAAAAATATCGTCAACTGAAAGCCGAAATTCAACAGAAACAGCAATGGGAAACGGTTTTGGAATGGAAGGCAATACAACAGCAAATCGACAGCTTACAGGGCGAAATAACAGGGAATGAGGAAACGTTAGCCCAACTCAACCAGACCATAGAAACCACCGAAACCCAAATTCAAGAAGCGACGCAAAAACTCGATGAGTTGAACGCCCAAGTGAAAGCATTGGGGGAAGATGAACAGTTGGAAGCAACCTCGAAACTGGCGACGCAAAAAGCCCAACAAGAACAACTCCAACAGCGAGAAACGGAGTTAGACCAAACCTTACAGGAGACGCAAACTGTCCAAGCAGAGACTCGCAACCAATTACAAGAACAGCAAACTCGTTTACAAACATTGCAGCAAGAACTGGAAGACTTAACCCAGAAACAGATTCAACAGTTACAGGAAACTCAGCATACTGCTGAGACTAGATTAGCAGAAAGTCGGGAACAAGCCAACGCGATCGCGTCCGCATCGGAAGAATGGATACAACAGCAAACCCAACTCAGCCAACAGATCAATCAACTCCAAATCAGTTTAAACCCGCAACGCACCGAACAAGCACAACTCCAAGAACGAGAAACCCAACTCCAGCAGAAAATCGAAGAACAACAAACGACTCTTTCTACCATTACCCCTGAACTGGAAAGCAAACAGCAAACCTCCCAACACCTCGAACAAGAAGTGAACCAACTTCAGCAACAAGTCCAACAGTTAGCGCAGCGCTTGAGTAACGCAGAAGAGGAAAAGAAACTCCAACAAGCCACGCAAACCCGTCTCTTACAGGAACAACGAGACAAACAACGGAAGTTAGACAAACTTGAAGCCACCCAAGAAGCGGAACAACAAGCACAGGGGACGTATGCCACTAAAATCATTTTACAGGCAAACCTGCACGGTGTCTGTGGATTAGTCGCGCAACTGGGACAGGTTGAACCCCGCTATCAACTCGCTTTAGAAACCGCAGCCGGGGGAAGACTTGCTCACATTATAGTTGAAGATGACAGAGTGGGCGCACAAGCGATTCAACTCCTGAAAGAGAAACGGGGAGGACGAGCAACTTTTCTCCCGTTAAATAAAATTCAAAGGCAACGTCAAAACATGACCGCAGCGTTGCGTTACGCCAACGGGTTTATTGATTATGCTGTAAACTTAATCGAGTGCGAACCTCGCTATCAAGTTATCTTTGCATTTATCTTCGGAAACACGGCTGTCTTTGAAACTTTAGAGAAGGCACGTCCGCATCTGGGAAAAACTCGTATCGTTACCTTAGAGGGAGAAATTTTAGAAAGCAGTGGCGCGATGAGTGGGGGAAGTCGCAGCACTCGCTCTAGTCTTCATTTTGGCACAGCAACGGAGACAGAATCGGAGGAAATGCGAGAATTGAAAGCACGATTAGCGGAGATTGAGGATATCTTAGCAGTTTGTGAGCCAAAAATCCAAAACGCGATCGCGCAAAGTGAACATCTTACCCAACAACTCAACGAAACCCGTCAGCAATACCAAGAACAGCAATGGCATTATAACCAAACTCAGCAAGAAATCGATCGTCTCAGCAAACAGCAACAGCAACTCAGCCAACAACTGCGTCAGAATGAACAAGAGTTCATGGAACTACAGGGACGTTTAGAACTCCTTGCCAATAGCATTCCCCAACAAGAAACAGAATTAATCCAACTGCAAGCAGAATTAGCTGATCTCGAAGCCAGTCACAGCAACAGCCAATGGCAGGAGATACAACATATTATTAAACAACAGGAAGCGGAATTAAAGCAAGCAGAAACCGCCCTCAATGAAGCGAAACAGCAACAGCAGCAACGAGAAACCGAACAGCTACGCTTACAGGAAAAGATTACCACCTCTGAGCAGCGTTTGAGGGAGTATGATGGGAAAATCAGGGAGATTGAGGAACAGAAAGCAAGTATCAAGGTACAACAGGGAGCAATTGCGGATAAAATTGCGGAAACTGAGGGAATTATTGCTCAATTACAGGCAAAATTAGGTAAATTAAAAGAGGAGCGCGATCGCGCCGAGAAAACCCTCCGTTCCCATCAACGCCAACAAGACAAACAAACTTGGAAACAGCAAAAACTCCAAGAAACCCTCAGCGAACAACGGGAAAAACTGGCTACCCTGCGAAGCCAACACCAAGAAAAAGCCAATAGTCTTCCCCAACCCCTTCCAGAGATACCAGAGTTAGTCGCAGAAACCGACAGCGAAACCATCACCTTCGCCAACTACAGCGAACAACTCGCCCATCTCCAAGAGACACTGCGCCATAAGCAAAAACGCCTCCAGGACATGGAACCAGTGAATATGCTGGCGTTGGAGGAATACGAAAAAACCCAAGCGCGTCTGGATGAAATGACGGAAAAACTGAACACCTTAGAAGGGGAACGCAACGAACTCCTCCTTCGCATCGAAACTTTTACCACGCGACGCATTGAAGCCTTTAACGAAGCCTTTAACGCCGTCAACGAAAACTTCCAAACCATCTTCGCCACTCTTTCTCAGGGGGATGGTCATCTCCAACTAGATAAACCCGACGACATCAGCAACGCCAACTTAAATCTTATCGCGCACCCCAAAGGAAAACCTGTCCAACGGTTACATTCTATGTCTGGGGGAGAAAAATCATTAACCGCGCTGAGTTTTATTTTCGCCTTACAGCGCTATCGTCCATCTCCTTTCTATGCGTTTGATGAAGTGGATATGTTTTTAGATGGTGCGAACGTCCAACGCCTAGCGAATATGATTCAACAGCAAGCGCAACAAGCGCAGTTTATTGTGGTGAGTTTACGTCGCCCCATGATTGAAGCCTCCATGCGAACCATTGGCGTTACACAAGCCAGAGGCGCTTATACGCAAGTCTTAGGGATTAAACTCTAGAATTAGAATCTCACTATCTAAAAAACTATGTACAAAGAGGAAATTCAAAACTTAATAGACAAATTACCAGTTGAGGTAAATACTGAAATACAGCTTAATAATCGTCCACCAACAATGGCTAACTCAGAATTCTTGACCAATAAAGAGCAAGGAGACTGGGCTGAAAAAATTGTACTTCACGCAATCAATGAAAATTTAAAAGAATATATTGCTGTTGAATACGGACGTTCTGATTCTATTGCTGCGGGAGATGATGGGTTTGCAGAGTTTTATCTAGAGTACCAAGAAGAGTTAAATCGAATTGGGAAGAAACCTGATCTATTAATTTTTAAGAAATCAGACTTTCCTCGTGAGAAAATTGATCTCAATGATGAGAGCATTATTCAGAAAGCAGTTGCTGCGCTAGAAATTAGATCAAGCTCATTTCTAGTAGAACAATACAATAAGTTTATGGGAAAAAGGCAAGAAGAAGCAATTGCTGAATGTCTCCGTCTCAAAACTATAATCATGGAAGAACCCTATTACTCACTTCTTGAAAGAAAAAATAAAACTATCTTTCAAATGCTCAAAAATTCAACAGTAGATACATTTAGGGACATAGACTTTAGGCTTCCTTCTTGGTCTGTAACCGAACAATTAAGAGAACTCAAAGAACTCCTTAAAGAACTAAAATCTAACATCAAGATACTTCACAAAAGGGATTACTTAAGCATTACCCCTAAAGTTGAAGATATAGCATTAGTCAACAGATGGATACAGACCTATAATGTAAAACACTACTACTTGCAAGTATTCTTTGATAAAGCATATTTAATTTCCTTCAAAAATATTTTAGAATTAATTAGTAATGATGAAGAAGAAGAGACTAACTTTTCAATTGAAAGAGATGTGAAAAACCAACAAAAAACTACAATTAAGGTGAATGTCAAAGTAGGGAAAGAAATTTTAGGTAAAATTGATATGCCTAATCATACCTCTGCCATGAAAGAACTGACACGGGGAAGGCTGCTATTTTATGTTACCTTTAATGGCGGAAAAGGCTACTTAGATCAAGAGATATTTATGAAGGATTTAATTCATGGATGAGTTAGCTTACACTAAAAACACTCCCCTTAGTTATCGTAAAAAATTCGGTCAGTTTTTCACCCCCAGAAAAATTGCTGATTTAATGCTGAATTGGGTTATTCAAGATCATCCCCAGTCAATTCTTGATCCTGCTTTTGGTTTAGGGATTTTTTATGATTCATTAAACTCTCTTCCAAGTAAAAATGAAATACATTATTTTGGCTACGAAATTGATCCCAAGATTATTCATAGTTTATCCATCAAGAAAACAAATAACCTAACCATCTATCTAGAAGATTATTTAGAAGCAAAACAAAATAAATATGATGCTATTATTTGTAACCCTCCCTATCTAAAATTTCAGAATTTTGTCAATCGTCATCAGGTTGTTCCTGAACTAGAGAAAACGTTTAATCTTAAATTCAATGGTTACTCAAACATTGCATCAGTTTTCTTATTAAAATCATTGCAAGAAATTAACCCTGAAGGAAGAATGGCATACTTGATGCCTTTTGAATTTTTTAATACTGGCTATGGCAAAATTGTAAAAGAAGAACTGCTAAAAACGGGCTTTCTCAAACAAATTGTTATTTTTGAAAATGAAAAAGATATTTTTGCCGAGGTGACGACAACAATCTGTCTAATTTTATGTAAAAATGATCGTCAAAAAGCACCAATTAAAGTGGGGAAAATAAATGAACTAAGCCAAATTAATAAACTTGAAGACTTCAACAGCTATTTTCAGTATAAAATTTCTCCTGATGAACTTCCTTATGAGAAAAAATGGTCTTATCTTATCTCATCGCGATACCAAGAATTGATCATTCCCAAAGGACTCGCTAAAATTAGTGATTATGGAAAATTTGTCAGAGGAATAGCCACAGGAGCAAATGAGTTTTTCGCCTTAAACCAAAAGCAAGTCAATGATCTAGAAATTAATTCTAATAATCTGCTCAAGTGTTTAACGAAAAGTTCGCAAGTTAGACAATTCGTTTTTTGCGAAAAGGATTATAAAAATCTTTTAGAACTTGGTTATCCTGTGATGTGTCTCAATGTTCAAGAACCCGATAATCAAAACATCAAAAAATACTTAGAATATGGTGTCAGTCAAGGATTTAATAGCAGATATTTAACCAAACAAAGAAAACCTTGGTATAAGTTAGAGCATCGCTTACCAGCACCGATTCTGGCTGGTGTTTTTAATCGAGGAAGATTGAAAGTTATTAGAAATTTTACTAATGCGATTAACTTTACCTGTTTTCATGGTTTCTACCCTAATTTATTCGGTGATCGATATCTAAACCGTTTATTTGTTTATTTAATTAGCGATTTAGGACAGAAAATATTAATGACAAATAAGCGACAATATGGCAATAATTTAGATAAATTTGAGCCGAGAGACCTTAATGAAGGGAATTGTCCCACGATCGCGCAGTTTGAGCAAGTATTAGAATCAGACGCGATCGAGATTATTGAAATAGCAAAAACTAACGAAAAAGAAGCAATCAAACAAGCTGATGCAATGGTCAAAGTGATACTAAACTATTAGCAAAAGCCAACTCTATCAAATAGCGCGATCTTAGACAAGCTAGTGACTGTTCCCGACTATCAAAGTTTAATGTTTCCCCTAAATGGCGCGATCGCGCCTTTAATAAATCCAAAACTCACTGCGCGACTGCGCGGAAAGCGAAGCACAGGCGTAGCCTAATCGCAGCTGCAAAAGTTAGAATAGAACTGTTCAAGCGATCCAACGAAAAAGTGATCCGAAACTTTAAAGATAAAGAAACTGAAAAAATCTTTGAACGTACTCGATCGCGAAAACTTCCTTCAGAAATTCAGCAAGTAGCCCTGCGAAAGTTACGAATGTTAAACCGCGCAGAAACCCTCCAAGACCTTAGAGTCCCACTCCCCGAATCGTTTAGAACGTTTGACTGGTGACAGAGAAGGACAATACAGCATTCGAGTTAACAACCAATGGCGGATTTGCTTTAAATGGGAAGAAGGCAATGCTATAGATGTCGAGATTGTTGATTATCATTGAGGTGAGCCAATGAAAGAAGATAAGTTAAATCCCATTCACCCAGGAGAGGTACGTGCGACCTGAAAAGGTCGGTTGAATCGGTGTAACCCTTACACCACAGGGATTTCCACCCCTGTCCTTCATGGAAAGCTCTCTTTTTGGAGAGTGGCGACACTGGTAGTAAGTAATGAACTCAGTGGAATGCACGCCCCAAACGTAACGGTTGCTAGTAGGGTTAACTGGTTTCCGCGCTAGAAGGAGAGTTGGAAGGATGAACATAGCCTAAGTTGATGAATAAACTGCGTGACCCTGGAAATAGCCAAATTACCCCTGATAGGCTATCACCAAAATGGTAAGAGGGTGGTTTATATGTTGTACTGCCATATAAACGTGGAAACTCATCCCCTCCGCAGAAAAGTCAACCATCCTAGCCAATTCGTATGTTCAATCGATACAACAGGGTAAGCCCTACAAGGTCTGTCAGAGGTCGAACTGGCAGTAGGTCGAAGGTAACGGAGACGGAATCCCTTGGAAGGTAGAAGATGAGACAAAAAGCGAATGCCAGCCTGTAATGGGATGGATAGGGGTTCAAGATTTGCCCTTGAGCGAAAGCAATAGCAGACTTGTCTTGGGTCTTATACGAAAGAGAAAACAACAAGGAAACTAAACGGAGACAGAAGTTAGATGTCAAGCCCTAGTTTGATAAATGGAGTCGATGGACAGTTGACCGACTGGAGTCAGATTAACTGGCGAAAAGCTCGGAAGATTGTTAAGAATCTACGTGGTCGTATCTTTCGCGCTAGAAGTCTTGGTAAGTGGAAGCAACTTCGTCGGTTGCAGAAACTTTTGTTACGAAGCCGTGCTAATTTGCTTTTATCAGTGCGACAAATCACTCAAGTTAATCTAGGAAAGCGTACCGCAGGGGTAGATAAGGAGGTAATCAATACCCCAGACGAGCGAGTGAAACTTGTGAACAGTTGGGAGATGCCTAAAGCTAACCCAACACGACGAGTCTACTTACCCAAACCTAACGGGAAGAAACGTCCCCTCGGAATCCCTACCGTTCGGGATAGAGTCGCACAAGCAATAATTAAAAATATACTAGAACCCGAATGGGAAGCGGTATTTGAGCCTAACTCCTATGGGTTTAGATGCGGGCGGAGTTGCCACGATGCCATAGGACAATGCTTTAACAAGTTGAGTTCTTGCAAAGCAGGTGGACACCTCTGGGTTCTAGACGCTGACATTAAGGGCTTCTTCGACAACATTGCCCATGAATCCATTCTGAAAGCAATCGAGTCCGTACCATATGGGGATTTAATTGAAGGATGGTTAAAAGCTGGTTATCTTGATAAAGGTGTACTGAATCCGTCCGACATGGGAACACCACAAGGTGGGGTGATTAGCCCTCTGTTAGCTAACATTGGGTTACACGGATTGGAGGACTTCATCAAGTCAGTCAACTCTAAGCTCGGAGTTATTCGTTATGCGGATGATTTCGTGGTTACCTCAAAGGATAAGGAAAGCCTAGAACATATACTTAACCAGATAAAGCAGTGGATGTTCGAACGAGGTCTGGAAATCAGCGCGGAGAAGACGAGAATCGTCTCGATGGAAGAAGGTTTTGACTTTCTTGGGTTCAACTTACGTCACTACGGTGGCAAACTATTGATTAAGCCCCAGAAAAAGAAGGTACTTGCCTTCTGTAAAAAGATTGGGGAAACTCTAAGCAAAATGAAAGCCTGTACTCAGGAAGAAGTCATTAAAGTCCTAAATCCACTTCTCCGAGGTTTTGCTAACTACTACAGAGGGGTGGTTAGCAAAGAAACCTTTAGTTACATCGAAAATCGCGTGTGGCACTACCTCTGGAAGTGGTGTTGTCGGCGACACTCAAATAAATCCAAAAACTGGGTAGCTAACAAATACTTCGGTTCGTATAAAGGGAATCGTTGGACTTTTATGTGCAAAGGGACTGGTCGTGGAGGTAAAGATAAACTCTTTGTTCTTTATGAAATCAGTAGTACACCCATAGTAAGGCATATAAAAGTCAAAGGGAAATCAAGCCCTGATGACCCCTCACTTCGGGATTATTGGCAAAAACGTAACCTCAAGATAGGAAAACAAAGATGGGCGAAAGGTAGTAAATACGAACAAGTAGCCAATACACAAGAACATAAATGTCCTGTCTGTGGTGAAAGCCTCTATAACGGAGAAGAAATCGAGACCCATCACATAGTACCTGTGAAATACGGTGGCTCAGACGACGCTGAGAATTTAATCCACTTGCACAAAGCGTGTCATAAGCAGGTACACAGTTCAAAATCCAAGACAAAGGCTGGAAGTAAGAGCCTCAGCCGTATGATGGGAAACTGTCACGTACGGTTCTTAGGGGAGGGGAGAGAGGCGACTCTCGAACCTTACCCGATTGTTAGAAGAATTTATTAAACCAATGAATCTTGAGATCAATCAAATTGCTTCGTCTTTAAAAGTACCAACCCAACAGATCCATGACATTATTAATGGCAAAAAAGCAATCACCGCAGATTTGGCTCTACGTTTAGCTTATTTCTTCAAGATGTCGCCACATTTTTGGCTAGGATTGCAGATGGATTATGATTTAGATACTGTCAAAGATCAGGTAGGAAAAAAGTTGAAAGAAGAAATTACAGTTTTTGAAAATTAAAACTCGAAAAAGTTTTCTCTTTCTTGGAGAAAATCCTCAAATCTTTTTACAGCTATATCACAATAATCACGTCTGATCTCAAACCCTAAGAAAATCCTTCCTAATCCCACTGCTGCGATACCAGTTGAACCCGATCCCGCAAATGGGTCTAACACTAACTCTATTATCAATAACAAAGCAAAACCTAACTTTTTAAGCAAGCGACTACTTTTTAAAGTTAAGTTGCGCGATCGCGATTATTGAGATAGCAAAAACTAAGGAAAAAGAAGCAATCAAACAAGCTGATGCAATGGTCAAAGTAATTTTAAACTATTAGCAGTATAGGTGTAGCCTAATCGTGCTACCAAAAAAGATCATGGCAATTCCCAATCTTCATAAGCTAACTCCTCAATGCGACTAAATTCTCTAACATTATGAGTTACTAATGTTAAATTATTAACAATTGCAATTGAAGCAATTTGCAAGTCATAGACACCAATTGGAGTTCCTTTCTGATTAAGCTGATCGCGCCAATAACCTGCTATTTTAGCCGCTTCGCTATTAAATCCAAAGCTAGAAAATTGTTTAAAAAAAACGCTTTAATTTATTAAGATTTTCCTCAGTTTTGCGACTCCGATATGCACCATAATATAGTTCAAATTCAACAACAGTACAAACGTAAATTTGCTTAGGATTAATTTGAGCAAGTCGTCTAATAACTCTCTCACTACTGCCATTTAGTAACTTAACACAAACATTAGTATCTAAAAGATAAGTCATAACAACGGTTCGCGTTCTTGATCTTCTGGTTGAGGTTCTCGCACCAGAGGTTCACCCTCCCAACCACCAATCACTTCTTCAAAAAAATTCGGTAGCCATCCTTCCTGTTGAACTTCTATGTCTTTTTCCTGTAATGTTTATGCTAAAAGTTCTGTTGCTTCTGCTTCTACGCTACGATTATTTTGCGTGGCTAATTTTTCTAATCTTGCCCATAAATGAGGAGGAATTTTATCTAAAATAAGTTGTGCCATATTTTTTGCAATTAGCAAAGATAATTGTACTTATTTTTATAATACCATAACTTTAAAGATCAAGAAACTGAAAAAATCTTTGAACGTACTTGATCGCGAAAACTTCCTTTAGAAATTCAGCAAGTAGCCCTGCGAAAGTTGCGAATGTTAAACCGCTAGCTTATTTCTTCAAGATGTCGCCACATTTTTGGCTAGGATTGCAGATGGATTATGATTTAGATACTGTCAAAGATAGCGACTACTTTTTAAATTTGCGCGATCGCGCCCAATACAAAAGTTAACCAATGACTGTTCCTGACTATCAAAGTTTAATGTTTCCCCTTCTCGCTTTTTGCAATGATTCAAATGAACACAACGCACAAGAAGCGATCGATGCTTTAGCCATTCAATTCCAACTAACTGCTACTGAAAAAAATGAATTGCTTCCCAGTGGAAAACAAACACGCTTCGCCAATCGTATGGGTTGGGCGAGAACTTATCTAAAAAAAGCTAAATTAATTGAAAGTACCGCTAGAGGTAAATTTAAAATTACAGAACGAGGAAAGCAGTTGCTAAAGACGAATCACGAGCAAAAAATTAGTGCTAAAGACTTGGAACAATTTGCCGAGTATTTAGAGTTTAAAAAGCAATCAAACTCAAATGCGGTTAATTCTGCTTTGAGAATGTTATACCATTTTGGAGAATTGGCGCTACAGTATCGACGACTTAAGCCCCCCAAACTTGGGGGGTTGGGGGGCTTTAAGGTAACTTGACTTTTCCAAAATGGTATTAATTAATGTTGCTCAACGCTATAACAGCGATCACTAAGATTGTCCCACGATCGCGCAGTTTGAGCAAGTCTTAGAATCCGACGCGATGTGGCAAAGCCACCGCCCTTTGGGCATCGCGATTATTGAGATAGCAAAAACTAACGAAAAAGAAGCAATCAAACAAGCTAATGTAATGGTCAAAGCAATGCTAAACTATTAGCAAAAGCAAGCTCTGTAAGTTGCGCGATCGCATCTAATCGAGCAATAACCTGATCGAGGTCAACAGCAACTGACCCCGACCAGAACAGTTTCCAAAGTAAAATGACGAAGTTTTAGAGAACTTTCGCCGCACGTAATCCAAAGTAAAGTCCTAAAGCGAGAACTGTATAACCGATTAAAATACCGAGGTAAGCAATTGCACCAGACATAATTTTCCTTTCCTGATTTATTTTACAATACTAGACTAGCAGATAGTGAGTCAGTGAGCTTAGGGTCAAATGAAAATTTACTCTCAATATATTTTTCCTCGTCTTTTAGATTGGACAATGGCAAGTTCAACGATGAGCAAATATCGCAAACAACTGTTACAAGAAGTAACAGGAGAGGTGTTAGAAATTGGTTTTGGAACGGGATTAAATCTAGCTTACTATCCAGAAACAATCACCCATTTAACAACCGTTGATGTGAACGCGGGGATGAATCAGTTGGCGAAAAAACGCATTAAAGAAGCGTCCTTTCCTGTGAGTTGCAATGTCCTTAATGGAGACACTTTACCGTTTGCGGATCAGTGTTTCGATAGTGTCGTTAGCACTTGGACGTTATGTAGTATTACCAACATTGATCAGGCTTTAAAACAAGTTTATCGAGTGCTAAAACCAGAAGGAAAGTTTTTCTTTATCGAACATGGTTTAAGTGATAATCCACAAGTACAGGTTTGGCAAAATCGTCTCACTCCCTTGCAAAAAATGATTGGTGATGGTTGTCATCTTAATCGTAATATGGAGGCGTTAATCTCTCGATATTTTCCGCAGATTCAATTAGAAAAGTTTAAATTAGAAACTGAACCCGAAATTATCGGCTACCTTTATCAAGGAGTAGCGACAAAGTGAAGGAAATTAACGATTATTTTTTTTGAGGATTCTATCCATATCGAAACTTAAAAATTAAGATGGTAAAAGCGAGGATAAAGGTAATAATGTTAGCCAATAAAATCGGTAAATCACCGATATTGAAACCATAAACGATCCATAAAAAAACGCCAGTGCAAAAAGTAGAAAACATTCCTAAAGAAATGTCTTTTGCTGATTTCGATTGCCAAGTTTTAATCACTTGTGGGAGGAAGGCGATCGTGGTTAACGTACCGGCGGCTAAACCAATGATAGTAAAGAGGTTGGTGTCTTCCATGAATTGAACAGATAAGGGTGTTTAGTTGGCAATTATAGCATTGCTTTTAGTGAAATAGTCCCTTAATTTCTTGCCAGATTTTCCCTTGCTGATGAGAGGAATAAGTTTGGGTGAGAATACCATGTCGAGGGCTAAATAAAAGGGCGATCGAAAACAGAAGAACCGCAACCATCACAATCGCCGGTCCAGAGGGGATGTTAAAGTAATAGCTAATATACATCCCTGTAATACTAGCAATAACGCCAAAAATTGCACCGAAAAACATAACTTGATGAAGGCGTTTAAATAAGAGATAAGCAGTCGCACTTGGGGTAATCAGTAAGGCTAAAACAAGGATGACACCGACGGTTTTTAAACTCGCGACGATCGTCAATGCAATTAATAGCATTAAGCCAAAGTTTAGCAAGTTAACGGGAAGTCCAACCGCTTGTGATCCTTCAGGATCAAAGGTATAAAACAGCAGTTCTTTATAAATTAGAATAATCACAGCAATCACGAATAAGGTAATCAAAAAAGTGTCTTTAACTTCCGTGAACGTAACGCCGAGGATATTCCCAAATAAAAAATGATTGAGGTCAATTTTATTATCTTTTTGAATGAGGGTAATTAAAATAACACCCAACGCAAAAAAAGCCGAGAAAACAATTCCCATAGCTGCATCTTCTTTTAAAGGCGATCGCGATCGAATCACCGCAATAATGAGGGTACTAAAAACACCCGCAATAAATGCCCCTAAATACATATTAACACCGAGCATAAAAGCAATTACAAGTCCAGGTAACATGGAATGACTAATCGCATCTCCCAGTAAAGCTAAACGTTGTACCATGAGATAACTTCCCACTAAAGAGCAAATAATTCCCACAAAAATGGCAATTAATAAAGCACGTTGCATAAAACTATATTGCAACGGATCAATTAAGAGATGATAATTCATTTGGATAATTAATTTATTGGTGTTGGGTTTCGCTTCCCTCCACCCAACCTACGGTTTATCTAAATAGATTCTGAGAAGAAAAAAACCTTGCCACTATAAGCGCGATTTAAGTTTTTTTGGGTTAAAACTTGTTGTCTTTTCCCAGCCGCAATTAATGTTTTATTGAGGAGAATTAAATCATCAAAGTTCGTAATCGTTGCGCCTAAATCGTGATTAACAACGACGACGGTTTTACCTGCGTTTGTTAATTGGTGGAAGATATCAAAAATGACAGTTTCAGTTTTTTGATCAATGCCAATAAACGGTTCATCTAAGAAGAAAATATCCGCTTGTTGGGCTAAAGCGCGCGCAATAAAAACCCGCTGTTGTTGTCCTCCAGATAAGTCTTTAATCGCTCGATCGCGCAATGTGTCCATTTCCACTCGCGCTAAAGCATCCAACGCCATCTGACGAGACGCAGTAGAAAACCGATGAAACCATCCCGTTGCTTTCACTCGTCCCATCATTACCACATCCCACACTGTCGCCGGGTAATCCCAATCAATCATCGATCGTTGAGGAACATAAGCAACGCGCGATCGATGCGCCACCAGAGAAGACTCTCCCCATCTCACCTTACCTTTCCCTTTCACTAACCCCAACATCGCCCTTAAAAGGGTGCTTTTCCCAGCGCCATTCGGTCCAATAATCCCTGTCAAACAACCAGGTTGAATCTGACAACTAATTCCCTGTAACGCTTCCACACGGCGATAATAAACACTTAAATCCTTTACCACAATCGGACTCTCCCTTGTGGAAAGCAAAGTTAAAGGGAGTTGATCCCATTGTCTTGGAAAACGACAACTTTCTCCCCACCCATAATTAGCACTCGTCATCAGAACAGTTCCCCCTAAATTATGAAAAAAATATGATAACGCCTTGATATGAATTAGGATATCACATACGGGACTCAAAAATGAAACAAATATGAGAATAGGAAACCTCAAGAAAATTGGGATCGGAATCGGTCTCCTCATCAGTTTAGGAGGATGTGAAACGTCTAATCCGCCAACAGAAACCGATAAACCAACAGTTGTCGCCACCAGTACCATTATTGCTGACTGGACAAAACGCATTGGAGACAATGAAATCAATTTAGTGGGAATTTTAGAACCAGGAGACGATCCTCACATTTATGAACCCGTACCGAGAGATACCCAACGCTTAGAAGAAGCAGATTTAATTTTATACAACGGCTATCATTTAGAACCCCAACTGATTAAACTGATTCAAGCAACTGGTGAGAATAGCCGTCAGTTGGCGGTGGGAGAAGTCGTCACCCCTCTCGGTTATGAAGACGAAGAACAAATCGTTCCTGATCCTCACGTTTGGGGAAATGTAGAGAATGCAGTTTTAATGGTGGAAGCGATACAGGAGGAATTAATCACACTCTCTCCTGAAGATGAAATCCTTTATCGAGAAAACTTAGATCAATTGGCGATCGAGCTTACCGCGCTTCACAATTGGATTCAGGAACAAATCGACACAATTCCCCCAGAAAACCGTCAATTAGTCACCACCCATGATGCGTTTCAATACTACGCAGAAACCTATGGATTAGAAGTTGTAGGAACATTAATTGGAATTAGTACAGAAGAAAAGCCCAGTGCGAAAACTGTCAAAAACCTTGTTGAAGAAGTAAAACAAGCCAATGTTCCCGTTATCTTTGCCGAAACAACCATTAATCCCGCATTAATCGAAACCGTAGCACAAGAAGCAGAAGTAAAAGTTGCCGATCAAGAATTATATGCTGATTCAATTGGTGCGTCGGGAACAGAAGCTGACTCATATATCACAATGATGGCTTTAAACACAAAAACCATTGTTCGTAACTTAGGAGGAGATTACACGCCATTTACATCTTCTAAATGCCATCCTTGTAGAGACTCCTTATCAAAAGGATTATAAACCAGATAATCGGGGGTTCTAAAGGTCTGTTCATACAGTTTCTTTTTTACCGTTACATCTGTTTCTGCGGTACTCGGTGACATTAACTCCACAATCACATCGGGATAACGCCCCGCTTCTTCCCAGACAACCCAACCTTGACGGGGATAACTCCCATCCACATTGAACACCGCAAAAAAGTCGGGGCCTCGAAAGTCGCGATTTTTCGCTTGAATCGTTTCTGTCTTCATCGTACCAATCCCCCAATTGAGTGATTATTTCTCTATATTTACCGATTTTATCGATCGAAGCGTCTAACGGCTAGATTAAGGCAAACCGTAACGAATTGGTAAGAAGTTATAAGATTTTTGAGTTGTTGCGTCCCGACTCACGTATGATCAAGGATAAACTTTTGAAAAATTTAGTAAAGGAGGTTCAACGGTGTCATTACCTTTGTTGAACTATACAACTTCTAGCCAAAATCAGCGTGTAGAAGGATATGAAGTCCCTGGTGAAGAACAATTAAGACCGACTCCAGGCATGATGAACTCTGAAGAAGATGCAGAAGCCACCATCTGGGCGGCTTATCGGCAGATTTTCAGTGAACATCAAATGCTCGCCAGCAACCGTCAACGGTTCTTAGAATCCCAACTGCGTTACGGTCAAATTACGGTTAAAGATTTTATCTTCGGACTGCTTACCTCTGATCCGTTCCGCCGTTGGAACTATGAACCCAACAGCAATTATCGCTTTGTGGAACTCTGTGTTCAACGCGCCCTCGGACGGGATGTTTACAACGAAGCGGAAAAAATTGCTTGGTCAATTGTAGTGGGAACTAAAGGCATTAACGGCTTTGTTGAAGATTTACTCAATAGTGAGGAATATCTCAATAATTTCAGTGAGGATACCGTTCCTTATCAACGTCGTCGTGTTCTCCCTCAAAAAGATCAAGGAGAAACGCCTTTTAACCTTAAAACCCCTCGTTACGGTCCCTATTACCGTCAACAATTGGGCTTCCCGCAAATTGTCTGGCAAAATCAAGTCCGTCGCTTTATCCCCCAAGAAAAGCAACCGAAAGCAGGAGACCCTACTCTGTTCTTGAATGTTGCTCGTGGTTTGAGTAGCGCGAAAGGAAATGCTTTACCGAAAGTGTCAGCGATGAATATTGACTACGATAAGAAAGTTCCTTACCGTAAGTTCAATTAAATCTGGGGCGTTTACACCCTAAATTAAGGAGTCACGCTTGTAACAGGGTAATTGGTGTTTCACCGCGAGTTATCTTGTTCAATCGTGGCTCTTTTGCTAATTATCCCTTGTCCGTTGATAATGGGAAGGTGACTGTTTTAGAAAATTAGATAAAACTCGCACCTTATGGTCTTAGCAGAAACAACGCAAAAGCAAACTGGATACGACTATCTTCAAGAAATTAAAGCCTCTCCTAACCAGTCATTACTTCCAATTACCGCTAAAGTGAACGATCGAGGTCATTTAGAAATTGGCGCCTGTGATGTCACTGAATTAGTTAAACAGTTTGGTTCTCCTCTCTACATCATGGATGAACACAGCATTCGCACTGCTTGTTCTCAGTACCGAGACGGACTCAAAGATCATTATCAAGGAGAATCTTTAGTTATTTACGCCTCAAAAGCACTGAACTGTCTAGCGCTTTGTGCCTTGGTCAACAGTGAAGGATTAGGAATTGATGTCGCTTCTGGAGGAGAACTTTACACCGCGCTACAAGCTGGAGTTGACCCCGAAAAAATCTACTTTCATGGCAATAATAAATCTGTTGCTGAACTCGAACAAGCGATCGAGTGCGGTTGTACCATTGTTGCTGACAATTGGTTAGAATTAAAAACTTTAGCCAGTTTCAATGCTAATCACGCTCCGAAAGTGATGTTACGGATTACACCTGGCATTGAATGTCACACCCATGAGTATATTCGCACGGGACACCTGGATAGTAAGTTTGGTTTTGATCCAAATCAAGTCCCAGAAGTATTGGACTTTTTAACGAAAACCTCCAACTTAGATTTTGTCGGTGTTCATGCTCATATTGGCTCTCAAATCTTTGAACGTCAACCCCATCAAGACTTAGCAGGTGTGTTAGTCAAATGGCTGAAAGCCGCCCAAGAATTGGGATTACCCGCACGAGAATTAAATGTTGGCGGTGGCTTAGGGATTCGCTACACGGAAGCCGATGATCCCCCCAGTATTACCGAATGGACAAGCGCGGTGGCGAAAGCAGTCACTATGGCTTGTGAACAATTGCAAGTTTCTCTCCCCAAATTAATCTGCGAACCAGGTCGCTCTTTAGTGGGAAATACAGGAATTACTGCTTATACAGTGGGCGCTCGTAAAGAAGTGCCAGAGATTAGAACTTACATTGCGGTAGATGGGGGAATGTCTGACAATGCGCGTCCGATTACCTATCAAGCGGAATATCGATCGATGCTAGGGAATAAAATGTCAGAAACCGCAACCGAAACTGTTACCGTTGCGGGAAAACATTGTGAGTCTGGTGATATTTTAATTCAATCCGCTTCACTCCCAAAAACAGTCTCAGGAGATACCTTAGTTATCACTAGCACGGGTGCTTATGGGTATAGCATGGCTTCCAACTATAATCGCCTACTCCGTCCGGGAATGGTATTAGTTTACAAAGGAACAGCAGACATGATGGTTGAACGGGAAACCTATGAAGATTTAATTGCTCAAGATAAGTTCCCCGAAAGACTGAAAACAGTTGACAATTGATCCTGAACAATTGAAAATTAAGAGTAACTGCCCTCTCTCACCGCATCTTCTACAATTTGTTCCTCGTCTGCTAGACCTAATGAGGCAATCTCAAGGCTTATCTCATTTTCTCTCTCAGCTTCCTAGTTGGCTAATTCCGCTTTTTGATCTTGTCCTAGTTGTTGTTTTCATTTACTTTGTTATCCGCTTATTAGGAGAGCCACAAAGTCTCACCCGTTGGGTGATTCAAGGATTTATTATCCTGGTGGCGTTACTGTTAAGCAGCATTTATGTGAGTCAATGGCTTCAACTGCGATTGTTGAGTTTTGTGCTGGAAAAAATGTTAATTGGGGCGGCGGTGGGAGTGGTGGTGATTCTACAATCTGAGTTTCGTCGCTTTCTCGAACAACTGGGAAGAGGAGAGTTTCGACAGTTGTTTCCCTCTTCCAGTAATGATAAACTCCAACCGGATAATGTTTTGGATCAAATTTTGGATGCTGTGCGAGAATTATCTCAGAAGCGTATCGGAGCGTTACTCTTGTTGGAAACCAACGAACCTCTTGATCCCAGTCAGTTTAGAAGTGCTGGTGTTACCTTAAATGCAGAAATTTCCAGTGAGTTGATTCAAACCCTGTTTCAAACCACAACCGCTTTACATGATGGTGCGGTGATTTTACGGGGGTCGCGCATTGCTTCGGCGGCGGTAATTTTACCCTTGACGGAAAAAAGTTTGTCTAGACAATTGGGGACCCGACACCGAGCCGCGATCGGGATTACAGAACGAGTGTCTGATTGTTTATGTATTGTGGTGTCCGAGGAAACGGGATCAATTTCTCTCGCGGAACGGGGTAATCTACAACGACCGCTCACCAGAAGCCGCTTAAGAGAGTTGTTAGAATTAAGGTTTTCCCCCACTGTGGAACGGGAAACAGTGGCTCAAGATTTGAGTCGTTTGACTCGTGAAGTCAGTTCTCAAGGTAAAGCGATTTTCGATCGCAGTGTCCGTTTATTTTCGTCGAAGTCTCACCGTCGTAAAAAATGACTACTAAGCCAACTTTATTACAACAACTCCCCCCTGATTTAGATGGAAATCGTCTCCCCAAACAAGTGGCGGTGATTATGGATGGGAATGGTCGTTGGGCGGGGCAACGTGGACTCCCTCGCGTGATGGGACATCGTAAGGGAGTGGATGCGCTGAAAGCTCTCCTGCGCTGTTGTCGAGATTGGGGGATTCCTGGATTAACTGCTTATGCGTTTTCTACGGAAAATTGGGGGCGACCTTCGGAAGAGGTGGCGTTTTTAATGACCTTGTTTGAGCGGGTGTTACGGCGAGAATTGGCAGAAATGATGAGGGAACAAGTACGGATTCGCTTTGTGGGGAATTTGAGTGCGCTTCCCGATTCGTTACAAGCGGAAATTGCAGTGGCGATGGAAGAAACGGCAAATAATACTGGGATTGAGTTTACGGTGGCGACGAATTATGGCGGGAGACAGGAGATTTTAAGAGCCTGTCGCTCGATCGCGCAACAAGTCCAAGACGGGGAAATCACCGCCGACGCAATTGATGAACAGTTATTTCGTCAACATCTCTATACCGCAGATTTACCCGATCCTGATTTATTGATTCGCACCAGTGGGGAAATGCGGATTAGTAATTTCTTGCTTTGGCAACTCGCTTATGCTGAAATTTATGTTACGGATACCCTTTGGCCCGATTTCGATCGAAGCGCCTTCCATCAGGCGTTACTTGCCTATCAAAAGCGCGATCGTCGATTTGGTAAAATCCGAGAATAACTATTGGGAGTCTCATCTTCTTCGATCGAACCTTATTGGGGGATCAGCATGAACCTTGAACCTTACCGAGTCTGTATCACTCTGGGAACACGCCCAGAAGCCATTAAACTTGCTCCTGTCATCAAACAGTGTCAAAAATCCCCCTTACTGAAAACCTCCGTAATTCTGACCGGACAACATCGGGAAATGGTCGCTCAGGTGATGAACCTCTTTCATCTGGATGCAGATCAAGACCTAAAAATCATGCAAGCGGAACAAAGCCTCAGCGACATCACCTGTCGGAGTTTACAAGGACTAGAAACCCTCTTTACCGACATCCCACCCCACTTAGTCATCGTCCAAGGCGACACCACCACCGCTTTTGCCGCCGCCTTAGCCGCCTTTTACCAACAGATTCCCATTGCTCATGTCGAAGCTGGACTCCGTTCCTACAACCTATATAATCCTTATCCCGAAGAAGCCAACCGCCGTCTAATTGGTCAACTAGCGCAACTTAATTTTGCTCCCACCGCAGCCGCCGTCAAAAACTTGAACGACTCAGGAGTCATCGGAGAAGTTCATCTCACTGGAAACACCGTCATTGATGCACTTTTAACCATGGCACAGCGACATCCTCCCTGTGAGATCAAAGGACTCAATTGGGATGATTATCGAGTTTTACTAGCCACCGTTCACCGCCGAGAAAATTGGGGAGAACCTCTCACCGATATTATTAAAGGCATCCAACTGATCTTAGATCAATTTCCCGACACCGCCTTATTACTCCCCCTACACCGTAACCCGACCGTTCGCCAACCCCTGCAAAGCGCTTTCGGAGAGCATCCTCGCGTCTTTCTCACCGAACCTTTAGATTACGCGCAATTAGTGGGCGCAATGCAACGCTGTTGCCTCTTATTAACCGACTCTGGAGGATTACAAGAAGAAGCCCCCAGTTTAGGAAAACCCGTCTTAGTCTTACGGGATAACACCGAACGCACAGAAGCCGTAACCGCAGGAACAGCGCGGTTAGTGGGAACAAACCCTGAGCAAATCTTAAAAATAGCCAGTGAACTCCTCGAAGATCACGAAGTCTATCAGCGCATGGCAATGGCAATCAATCCCTTTGGCGATGGACAAGCCGCTAACCGCATTGTTAGCATCATTGAGCGTTATCTACAGTAGGTTCGGTGAAGTTTACGAAACCCAACAGCAATCAGTGACCAGTTACCAGTTACCAGTTGTGCTTGATCTAATCAGTTACTTAGTAGCTCACAATCTGTTACGAATTAATTGCTTACTATTCACTATTCACCGTTTACTGATCACTGATCACTGATCACTGGCCACTGTAAAAGGTTCGGTGAAGTTTACGAAACCCAACAGCAATCAGTGACCAGTTACCAGTTACCAGTTGTGCTTGATCTAATCAGTTTAAGCCAATGGTTTTTGTCGGACCGAAATGAGTCATCAAATCGAGATAAAAATAATGATCGATATTTTGGCGACTCTCTACAAAATCTCGTTGCTGTTTTAACTGAAATTGTTTAATGGCTTCCTTTTTGATGGCACTTGAGTTAGCATTTTAAGACGACAATTAAAACGACAATTTTTTATTACTTCTATAAGACTTTTTAAGAAGTATTCCTTTAATTTTGGGGTAAAATCAAGGAAAATATAGCAATCCTAAATGAATTGTAAATTGTTTTTGCCCCCAAATCCTCACTTCGCTCCGGCCAATTCTGGGGGCTTCGATGAATCAAAATTTCACATAAGAAATAGGACGGCTATAGCAAACAAACTTCAGGAAAGGTAACAATTGATAAGAGAGTGATCAGAAATTTTCTAAGATTGAATTAGCCACAAAGGAGAAACTTCAATGAGTCCAGAAATCACTTTACCCATTTTAGCTCATATTATTCAGCCCTCTCGCGAAAGTCTAACTCAGGATTGGCAAGACAGAAAAATAACTGGAATCGAAACTGATACTCGTGTTTTAAAGCCAGGAGAAGTGTTTGTTGCTTTGGTGGGAGAAAAATTTGATGGTCATCACTTTCTAGAAAATGCGGTTCGATCGAGGGCGAGTGCATTAATTTTAAATCAGGATTTTTCGGGAACAATTCCTGATGAGATTCCTCAATTTTATGTCCAAAATACGCTCACTGCTTATCAAAAAATCGCTCACTGGTGGCGACAACAACATCAAATCCCTGTTATTGGAATTACGGGATCAGTGGGGAAAACCACAACCAAAGAATTAATTGCAGGAGTTTTGTCTCGCTATGGCAAAGTGTTAAAAACCGAGGGAAACTATAATAATGAAATTGGTGTCCCGAAAACGCTCTTGCGGTTGAACGCCGAACATGATTACGCTGTGGTAGAAATGGCAATGCGTGCCAAGGGAGAAATTGCTCAACTTACTGATATTACTCAGCCTACCATCGGGTTGATTACAAATGTGGGAACGGCTCATATTGGTCGTTTAGGCTCAAGAAGCGCGATCGCACAGGCAAAATGTGAACTCTTGGCACAAATGCCCAAGACAGCCACTGCTATCCTTAACCATGATAACCAACGTTTAATCAATACTGCCGCCACTGTGTGGGAAGGAAACACTCTCACCTATGGTTTAGAAGGGGGAGACATTCACGGGCGCTTAATCGACTCGGAAACCCTCGCTGTGGATGATTTTAATTTCCCTCTCCCCCTCGCGGGAACTCATAATGCGTCCAACTATCTGGCAGCGATTACTGTTGCTAAAGCACTTAACCTCGATTTAACCCCCTTACAAGCAGGGATTGAGGTAACATTACCAGGAGCGCGATCGCGTCGTCATGTTCTTCCTAACGATATCCTTTTCCTCGACGAAACCTATAACGCAGGAGTGGAATCAATGATCGCATCCTTACAACTGCTTAAAGACACGCCAGGAAAGCGTCACCTCGCGGTTTTAGGCACAATGAAAGAATTAGGATCAGAATCCGCCTCCCTACATTCGCAAGTGGGAGACACGATCGCACGACTTCATCTTGATCATCTTTTAGTTTTGGTCGATGAACCAGAAACCGAAGCGATTGCGACAGCAGCAACTGCGATTAAAAGTGAATGTTTCGAGGATAAAAACGCCTTAGTGAACCGTTTGCGAGAGATTTTAACGCCAGGCGATCGAGTGTTATTCAAAGCCTCTCATTCCGTTGGCTTAGACCAAGTTTTAGCTCAGTTTATCAATTAGGGTTTGCTGAAAAAGTCCATTGGTTGGTTGAGTAAGGCAAGAGGCAAGAGGCAAAAGGCTTGCATGCAAGAGGCAAAAGGCTTGCATGCAAGAGGCAAGGTGCGTGACGATTGAACCATCAATGAACTTGCATTTTTACCTGAACTTAATCGCCTCAAATCCTTATTTGGTAAAACTTTCAGTTTCCCAACAGCAAGCTCTACAAATACATTCCTGAAAGCCCCCCAAATTTGGGGGGTTTGGGGGGCTAAGATCAGGTTCAGGTAATTGCTGATAATTGGTGTTGGGTTTCGTAAACTCCACCCATTGCAGTGACCAGTGATCAGTGATCAGTAAGCAGTAAGCAGTGAATAGTGAATAGTAAGCAATTAATTCGTAACAGATTGTAAGCTACTAAGTAACTGATTAGATCAAGAACAACTGGTAACTGGTAACTGGTCACTGGTCACTGGTCACTGGTCACTGATTTTCGTAACAGATTGTAAGCTACTAAGTAACTGATTAGATCAAGAACAACTGGTAACTGGTAACTGGTCACTGGTCACTGATTGGTGTTGGGTTTCGCGTGGAGACGTTCCATGGAACGTCTCTACCCAACCTACTTTTAAATTGAGTGTCCAATAACAAATAACGAGTAACAAACAACAAATAACAATCTTAATATCCAGTCGCCGCCACATCTAAACTATAACTAAACTCTACTCGCTTAACCTTGGTTTCATAACTGCCATCAGGATACAGCCAAAGCAGTCTAAAACCAGGTTCTCTATTTTCATCGAGAGCAAATTGTTTGCTTTTTGGTTTAAACTGGACAGAACTAGAAGGACTGGCTAAGTAATGCACTCCTGCTCGATCGCGCCCCCAATCCTGATGGATATGTCCAAACAAAACTAAACGCACTTGGGAATATTGATCTAAAACTTTAAATAAAGCATCAGGATTTTGTAAACAACTTTTATCAATCCAATCACAATCAATCAAAAATGGCGGATGATGTAACGTCACCACAGTGGGATAATTCTTCGCTTTTTCCAGTTCCGAATCTAGCCAACTTAACGTTTCTTCTGTCAAATAACCATAAACTCGTCCCGAAACCGCAGAATTCAGAAGAATAAATTGCCAACCTTGACAGTGAAAAGATTTATCTCCATAAAACGGAGGATTAGTTAATGCTTTTTCCATGAGATGTAATTGATCATGGTTTCCAGGAATCCAATAAGAGGGAATATTAAGCGTCTTCAGTTGTTTGTATAAACGCTCGTAAGACTCTAGGGTTTCATCCTGAGAAATATCCCCTGTTAATAAAATCCGATCGGGTTGGGGAGTCAAATTTTGGACTTCCTCAATTACTGCGGCTAAAGACTCTTCTGTTCTCAAACCAAGCAAGTCTCCTTCCCCTGAAGCAAACAGATGAGTGTCAGTGATTTGAGCTATTAAAAGCGGTGAGGCTAACATCATGTTTTACCACTCATATTTTCATGTTTTTCTTGTTTACTATTGTCCAGTATTTTGATTTTTCCAAACTGAGTTATTCCCCTCAAAACCATTTTAATTGTTTATGCCTTGACTTGCGATCGCGCTTTTAAGTTTTTCCATTCCTTCTTCCACCTCAGCGTCAGAAATAATTAATGGTGGTACAAAACGCAACACTTTTCCGCCTGCTGGTGCAATTAATAATCCCTCTTTCATAGCGGATTTCACAATTTCTATGGCGTTTAAATCAATTTCTGGGTTAATTTGCAAACCATTAATCAATCCCCAACCTCGGACTTCTGTAAACACTTCTGGAAACTCTGACGCGATCGCGCGTAAATGTTTCCGTATTTGTTCACCACGAGCAATCACATTTGATAAGATGTCTTCTTGTTCTAAAGTGTTCAAAACCGCTAAAGCAGCACTACACACAAAAGGATTCCCCCCAAAAGTGCTGGCATGATCACCAGGGGTAAAAACATCGCAAAATTCCCGACATAACATTGCGCCAATGGGGATTCCCCCTGCTAACCCTTTCGCACTGGTAAAAATATCTGGTTCGACTCCTAAATTCTCGTAACCCCAGTATTTCCCACTGCGTCCCACTCCGACTTGTACTTCATCAAAAATTAATAAGATTCCAGCTTGATCACAAATTTTTCTTAAACGGAGAAAATACTCTAAATTGCCAGGACAGACTCCCCCCTCTCCTTGTAGCGGTTCAACTAAAATCGCTGCCACTCTTGGTTCGTCTTGATTCCATTGGGCGATCGCGCTCTCGATCGCTTCCAAATCATTATAGGGAACATAAGCAAACCCAGGCACAAGCGGATCAAAATGCTTTTGATACTTCGGTTGTCCAGTTGCGGTAATGGTGGCTAAGGTGCGACCATGAAAACTGGCTTTTGCCGTTAAAATCACAGGATTACTGATATTTAAAACCGTATGGGCATATTTGCGAGCCAACTTGATCGCCGCTTCATTGGCTTCTGCGCCAGAATTGCAGAAAAACGCTCGATCGGCGCAAGAATGCTCCACCAACCATTGTGCTAGTTCCCCTTGTTCTGGAATATAGTACAGATTAGAAACATGATGGAGTTTTGCGATTTGTTCGGTTACGGCTTTAATCAGTGTCGGATGACCATGACCAAGGGTACAAGTCGCAATTCCCGCAACCAAATCTAAATAGTCCTTTCCCTCTGTATCCCAGAGACGACAGCCTTTTCCCCGCTCGATCGCGATCGGAAAACGTCCATAAGTCTCCATCACATAATGGTCAAAGGTTTGAGAAGTAAAGGATTTTGTCAGAGTTTCTGGAGTCATTAATTTCGTCTCTATTCTTTTTTACCTATTTTATTATTTGTAATGTACTCATTAGACCAAAATTATCGCCGACTCCAACAACAATTAATCGGGGGAGGATTAACCCTAGCTGGAGTTTTTTTACTGGGAACACTGTGGTATCGCTTGATCGAACAGTGGAGTTGGTCAGAAGCCGCTTATATGACCGTGATCACCCTTTCTACCGTCGGCTTTTCCGAAGTTCGTCCCTTGCCAGAGCGATCGCAGTTGTTTACCATTGGTTTGATTGCGGCTGGTCTGATTACCATTGGTTATATTGTTAATCGGTTTACAGAAGCCATTATTCAAGGCTATTTCCAGAAAGGCATTCAACTGAGGCAACGAAAACGCTTGATAGATACATTAACAAATCATTACATTGTTTGTGGGTTCGGACGCATGGGAAGGCAAATTTGCCGCGAATTTCAGTCCGAGTCCATTCCCTTTGTCGTCGTGGACACATCTCCAGAAAAAGTGGAAATTGCTCGCAATGCCAATTATCTCGCTTTAGAAGGGGATGCGACTTTAGATGAAACCTTAATTGAAGTTAAAATTGAAGCCGCCACCTGTATTGTTGCCGCTTTGAGTTCCGATGCGGAAAACCTTTACACCATTTTATCAGCAAAAACCCTCAACTCAAACATTCGCGCGATCGCCCGCGCCAACACCGAAGAAGCAGTACAAAAACTACAACGCGCTGGGGCTGATGCTGTGGTTTCCCCTCATATCACTGGCGCTAGACGACTCGCTGCGGCGGCTTTGCGTCCCCAAGTAATGGACTTTGTGGATGGGATTCTCGCCGGAACTGAAGGCTCTTTTTATATTGAAGAATTTCTCCTTGATCCCGCTCGATCGCCCTGTGTGGGACAAACCCTCAGTCAAGCTCGATTAAGAGCGCAATCTGGGGCGTTAGTGTTAGCCATTCGTCGCGCCAATGGGGTATTAATCGGCGGCCCCACCGCCAATGAAGTGTTGCAAGCGGGAGACTTACTATTTTGTATGGGAACAGCAGAACAACTACGGAGCATTAATCGCATTTTAGCCCCCACTCAGGGAGCGTCACCACGCCCCCCAAAAGAGAAATCATCTTAAGATTAATTGCGAGTTCTTTCAATATGTTCCATAATGCGTCTTTTTCTAGCATCCATATCATTAGAACTATTATCTTGATTGGAAATAAATTCTGTCGTTTGATTCAGGTGTTCAAAAATACGACGTTTACGATCTTGAGAAAAAGTAGCCATGATAATTGTTTTTTGCGCGATACAAGGTCACGCCAATTTTAACAACTTCCTCGCCTGATCGTTGAAGGACAACCATGTAGGTTGGGTGGAGTTTACGAAACCCAACACCAATCAGTGACCAGTGACCAGTGACCAGTGACCAGTTACCAGTTACCAGTTACCAGTGACCAGTGACCAGTGACCAGTTACCAGTTGTGCTTGATCTAATCAGTTACTTAGTAGCTTACAATCTGTTACGAATTAATTGCTTACTATTCACTATTCACTGCTTACCCCTCGACAGGTGGAACACTGAGCTTGCCGAAGTGCTCAGGGCAAGCTGATCACTGATCACTGATCATTGGTCACTGCAATGGGTGGAGAAGACGAAACCCAACACCGTGGTTAAGATTATTTGGTAGGAATCAAGTGCAACTACAAGCCATTGAGGAACTACAACAGTTACCAAAAGAAAATCAGTTCCGCGATCGCATTCTGGAAATAGTTGCCAACTTAATTGCTATTTTAGAAGTAAGACGAGAGGAACAAGAAAACTTAGAATCAGAAGAAGGAGAGTTTCTCATGCAGTTATCAACCATTTACACCCAACGCCTAGAAGAAGCCACCCAAAAAGGAATTGACATTGGTGAACAACGCGGTGAACAGCGCGGAAAAGAGCTTACCCAACGAGAAATTGCCACGAATCTGCTGAATACAGGGTTAGAAATTGAGCAGATTGCTCAAGTGACTGGACTTTCCCCAGAAGAAGTTAGAAAACTGATTACAAGTAACTAATAGTTATGGTAACTGATAACTGGTCACTAAATATCTTGCTTTGAACCAAAAAAATGAAAACAACCGAGCAAATTCTTTCTCAACTCCCTGGTGATGTTTTAAGTGGACTTCGTAAAGCTGACCAAATTTGGCATCAGCTTCGCCATCAACCTAACCCCATTCCTCGATCGATCGAAACCCATTCTGATCCCATTTCTTCCTCAGAATTTGATGTCATTATCTGTGGGGGAACCCTCGGCATTTTATTGGCAACAGGGCTACAGCAAAACGGCTTTAAAGTAGCTGTTTTGGAAAAAGGAAAGTTGCGAGGACGGGAACAAGAGTGGAATATATCTCGTCAAGAACTACTAGACCTTGTTGAAATGGGGTTATTAACCGAAGCAGAACTCGAAAGCGCGATCGCATCTAGCTATAATCCTGCTCGTGTTGCCTTTCATCAGGGAATTGAACTGTGGGTGAGAGATGTTCTTAATATTGGTGTTGATCCAGTTATACTTCTTGATCTGCTGAAAAATAAATTTCTGAATTATGGTGGCACGTTACTGGAAAAAACCGCCTTTCTCGGTGCAAATATTCATCCCAATGGCGTTACCCTCAAAACTGATGGGAAACCTCTCACCACACGCTTATTAGTGGATGCGATGGGACACTTTTCCCCCATTGTCAAACAAGCGAGAAAAGGAGAAAAACCAGAAGGAACTTGTATCGTTGTCGGGAGTTGTGCGGCGGGATATCCTCACAATGAAACTGGCGACTTACTCGCTTCCTTTACTCCCATCCAGAATCAATGTCAATACTTTTGGGAAGCCTTTCCCGCAAAAGATGGACGCACCACTTACTTATTTTCCTATCTTGATGCTGAACCCGATCGTCCAAGTTTAGAATTTTTCATGGACGAGTATTTTCGTCTCTTACCAGAATACCAACAAGTCGAACTGTCTCAGTTAGACTTCAAACGAGTTTTATTTGGCTTTTTCCCAGCCTACCGTAAAAGTCCCTTGCGCGTACCTTGGTCACGGGTTCTACCCATCGGCGATAGTAGTGGGATTCAATCTCCCGTCAGTTTCGGCGGGTTTGGGGCGATGATTCGTCATCGATCCCGTTTAACAACTGGAGTCACAGAAGCACTGAACGCAGACGCACTCTCTCAAACTGATTTAGCGTTATTACAGCCCTATCAACCGAATATCTCCGTCACTTGGCTTTTTCAGCGCACAATGAGTGTGGGAATCAATCAAAACCTTTCCTCTAATCAAATTAACGAACTGTTGAGTGGCGTATTTACAGCAATGAATGAATTAGGGGATGATGTGCTTAAACCCTTCTTACAAGATGTGGTTCAGTTTTCAGGATTAAGCCAAACCTTAGCTTTAACCGCCGTGAAGCGTCCTGATCTCGTTCTCCCCGTGATTCCGCAAGTGGGAATCCCTCCCTTACTGGATTGGTTGGTTCATTACCTTAATTTAGGGCTGTACAGTGGTTTATCAGAAGTCAGCCAACCTTTACTTCCTACTTTAAAGAATCTTTCTCCAGAACAACGATATCGTCTCCATCGTCTAGTGGAAGCGTGGCAATATGGCTGCGGAAAAGATGCCAATTGATCATCTTACAATTGTTGGGTTTCGTTTCTCTACACCCAACCTACTAGGCTACTAGGCGAGGGTTTCTGGACAATATCCGAGTCCTTTGGTAAATTGTTCTCGGAAGGCTTCAATGTCGCTGTAGTTCGGTTGACCGTGAGAAACTACAGCAAGCTGGTAACGACGCATTACATCCACGATCGACTGTCCTACTTCTAAACTCCACAGTGCCATTTGTAAGCGAATTTCAGGTTCGTAGGGAATACCAATTTCGCTGAGGTAGGCTTGGAAATCTTTATGTTGTGCTTGGGTTAGTTCTTGGCTAAACTTAATTTTGACTAGCCAGCCATCAATGCGATGAATTACAGTAACAATGCTAGTCGGAAATTGACAATCTCTGCACAGATGATCAATTAGTCTTAGAGTTAAACTGGCATTACTGAGAAAATAAATGTACTGCATTTTTGAAAACCTCTAGATTCGCGATCCCATCCATTGGGGTTATCTTTAGTCTCCCAGAGAAACCGATCGCTTTACTAGGGGAATATTCCCCAATTTAAACTGGGTAGTTTGAAAAGAAATTATGGAAATGAAACCTGATTCTTCTCCTTTCGATCGAAAACTGAGTAGTTATGATTACGATTTACCAGAGAGTTATATCGCGCAAACCCCTGTTACACCCAGAGATCATTCTCGTTTGTTAGTGGTTGATTCTCCCACTCATCATCAGCATCAACATTTTTATGATCTTCCCCAGTGGTTACAAGCAGGGGATTTATTAGTTGTTAATAATACCAAAGTCATCCCAGCGCGAATGTATGGCTATAAAACCACTGGCGCAACGGTAGAAGTTTTACTATTGGAAGAAAAAAGCCCAAATTGCTGGTTAGCGTTGGTAAAGCCAGGAAAACGCTTACAAATTGGTGCAAAAATTCAGTTTTATCCCCGTCAAGATGAACAATTGCCGATTTTAGAAGCAACGGTGATGGCAAAAGATACGGCGACGGGAGGGCGTTTATTGGCGTTTGATTTGGGGGAAACGTCTTTAGTTTCGGTTTTAGATGCTTATGGGGAGATTCCTTTTCCTCCCTATGTGACGGAGAAAAAAGCACAGCCAGAACAATACCAAACGGTTTATGCTGAGGAATTAGGCGCGGTGGCAGCACCAACAGCAGGATTACATTTTACCGATCGATTGTTAAGAGAGTTACAGGAAAAAGGGGTCAATCAAACGGAGGTGACGCTTCATGTGGGAGTGGGAACATTTCGCCCAGTGGAAACGGAAACCATTACTGATCATCAAATGCACGAAGAATGGATTAATGTTCCTTCAGAAGCGGTGAAACGAGTTCAGGAAACGAAAGCGCAAGGGGGAAGAGTGGTTGCAGTGGGGACAACTGTCGTGCGAGCATTAGAAGGGGCTGTGGCGGCAGAAGGGCATTTAAAGGCCTATTGTGGAAAGACGGATTTATTTATTTATCCAGGTTATGAGTTACAGGTGGTGGCTGGGTTGATTACGAATTTTCATTTGCCTCGATCGAGTTTGTTAATGTTAGTGAGTGCGTTTATTGGACGGGAACGGTTATTATCGTTGTATCAAAGCGCGATCGAACATCAATATCGCTTTTATTCTTTTGGCGATGCCATGCTTATCATTAATAATTAATATAACGTCTGAAATCAGCCATTATGACCACTGAAATTAAAACTCGTTATGTGACGCGCCAACCTGAAATTTTATCAGGTGAACCGATTATTGTTGGTACAAGAACACCCGTTCGAGCGATTGTAGAAAACTGGCGTTTAGGGATGCGACCAGAGGAAATTCCCTCTCATTTACCTCATTTAAGTTTAGCGCAAGTGTTTGATGCCCTTAGTTTTTATCTGGATAATCAAGCAGAAATTAATGACTATATTGAGCGTAATCATGTATCAGAGGACTTAGTTCATCCTAGAGTACAAGCAAGGTTAAATCAGCGATGACAATTTTTGCTCAAGTTTATCTCGATGAAGATGTTTGGTCATTGGTCATTGGTCATTAGTCATTGGTTTACAAATAACAAATAACAAATAACAAATAACGAATAACAAATAACAAATAACAAATGATCGAATTTTCCAAATTTTCCCAACTAGCAAAGCAAGGTAACTTTATCCCCGTTTATCAAGAATGGACCGCAGACTTAGAAACGCCCGTTTCTGCTTGGTTTAAAGTCTGCGCTGGACAACCTTATAGTTTCCTGTTAGAGTCCGTAGAAGGAGGAGAAAAACTCGGACGCTACAGCTTTTTGGGATGTGACCCGATGTGGGTATTGGAAAATCGCGGTGAAACGACAAAACAGGTCGATCGCGCGGGCAAAGAAACGATTTATCATGGGAATCCCTTTAATATCTTAAAGCAGTGTTTAGAGACCATTCATCCCGTTAAAATTGATCCGCTTCCTCCTGGGATTGGTGGGTTATTTGGAATGTGGGGATATGAGTTAATTCATTGGATTGAACCCCGTGTTCCCATTCATCCTCCACAAGAAACTGATTTACCTGATGGGGTATGGATGCAGGTGGATCAGTTATTAGTATTTGACCAAGTAAAACGGAAAATTTGGGCGATCGCCTATGCTGATCTCCGAGAAGAAACGAACCTCGAAATTGCCTATAAAAAAGCACTCGATCGCGTCGATAAATTAGTCCAAAAACTGCAATCGCCCCTCCCAAAACTTGCCAACAACATCGCCATTTCTTCTTCTTCAGACCAACAAATTGTTTATGAAAGTACCACCACCCCCGAACGATTTTGTCACAGTGTCGAAAAAGCGAAACACTACATCCACGAAGGAGATATCTTTCAAGTTGTGCTTTCCCAACGTCTAAACACCGCTTACACGGGACATCCGTTTAATCTTTATCGTTCCCTACGCATGGTGAACCCTTCCCCTTATATGGCTTATTATCAGTTTGGCGACTGGCAGTTAATTGGGTCTTCTCCAGAGGTGATGGTGAAGGTCGAACAAACCCCAGAAAACACTCAGCAAGCCACCTTACGACCCATTGCTGGCACTCGTAAACGAGGATCAACCGTTGCCGAAGATATCGCACTCGCCGAGGACTTATTACAGGATAACAAAGAACTCGCCGAACATATTATGTTAGTGGATTTAGGACGGAATGATCTCGGACGGGTTTGTAAACAGGGCAGTGTCACTGTTGATCAGTTAATGACGATCGAGCGCTATTCTCATGTGATGCACATTGTTAGTAACGTTATCGGAGAAGTGGCAGATCAGCAAACCGCTTGGGAAGTCTTAAAAGCAACCTTTCCCGCGGGAACTGTCAGTGGTGCGCCCAAAATCCGCGCCATGGAGATTATTTCCGAATTAGAACCCCATCGGCGGGGGCCTTATTCTGGAGTCTATGGTTACTACGATTTTGAAGGACAACTCAACAGCGCGATCGCCATTCGCACCATGATTGTTCGTTCTGATGGCGAAGGACAACATACCGTTTCCGTACAAGCTGGCGCGGGAGTGGTCGCTGATTCAATTCCGATGAAAGAATATGAAGAAACGTTAAATAAAGCCAAAGGATTACTAATTGCAATTCAATCTTTACAAGTAAGTTAAAATAATATCCAGTTACTTTTTATCAATTAATAAATGGATATTATTACTCTCATCAAATTCGTGATTGGTTTAGCTTTACTGGTAAAAGGGGCTGATTATTTAGTAGAAGGGGCGGGAAAAATTGCCACTTTAGCAGGAATTTCTCCTCTGGTTGTCGGATTAACTGTCGTTTCTTTTGGCACAAGTTCCCCTGAATTAGCAGTAAGTTTGAAAGCAAATTTCACTCAACAAGCTGATATTTCGATCGGGAATGTAGTGGGAAGTAATATTACTAATATCTTACTAATTCTCGGTATTGCCGCGACAATTACACCGCTACGAGTTTCGCAAAAATTAGTCCGCATGGATGTTCCGATTATGATTGGGATATCAGTTTTAACTTTATTTTTTAGTTTAGATCAAAAAATCGGAAAACTTGATGGCGCTTTATTCTTATTAGGAGGGATTCTTTACACCAGCTTTCTTCTCATCCAAAGTCGTCGCCAAAATGTCTCACCTGAAGAATTTACAGAAGAATTTGATGTGATTCCTAAAGAAAAATCAATTAAGGAATGGTTGATTAATTTAGGGTTATTTGCGATTGGTTTAGTAATGGTAGTTTTAGGATCAGATTGGTTAGTTTCAGGGGCAACAACGATCGCGAAAGCATTAGGAATTAGTGAATTAGTGATTGGTTTAACGGTCGTTGCTTTGGGAACATCTTTACCCGAATTAGCAACATCAATCACAGCCAGTTTCAAAGGAGAAGGAGACATTGCTGTTGGTAATGTCATTGGTAGCAACATTTTTAATCTTCTCATTGTGTTAGGAACTGCGGGAATTTTTGCCCCTTCAGGAGTGGAAGTGTCTCTCGCTGCCATTAACTTAAATATTCCGATTATGATTGCCGTCGCGATCGCCTGTCTTCCCATTTTCTTTACTGATAATTTGATTTCTCGTTGGGAAGGAGTTTTCTTTTGGTTGTATTATATCGTTTATAGTTTATTCTTATTTCTCAAATCGACAGAACAAGAAAGCCTACCGATTTTTAATGCCGTAATGTTGTGGTTTGTGATTCCGATTACTGCCGTTACTTTAGTCATCTTAACAATTGCTCATTGGCGCGATCGCGCTCTACATCAGAGAGGGGAAGAAGAAGGGGAAAAATAACTCTTTGGGAGTAATTGATTTTTGTTAAAAATGGTTAAGCTGAAAGGAAAGACATTTACAAAACTTAATATCCAAAACAATGAACCGCAAAACGTTTCCCTCAAAACTACTCAGCGCGACTCTGTTATTTGCGATTAGTATTGGCATTACCCCCAGCGCGATCGCATCAGAAACCGCTAGAGAAACCACTTCCCCAGCACAAACTCAAATTGCCCAAAGCGAAGCCGATATTGTCAGCATTGCCAGCAGTAACGAAAATTTCAGTACCCTAGTCCAAGCAGTACAAGCGGCGGATTTAGTCGAAACCTTACAAGGAGAAGGCCCTTTTACCGTTTTTGCACCGACAAATGATGCTTTTGCGATGCTTCCTGATGACATTGTTGAGTTTCTATTGCAGCCAGAAAACAAAGACTTATTAGTTGATGTTTTAACCTATCATGTGGTGTCTGGAAACGTCACCTCAAATCAGTTATCAACGGGTACAGTAGAATCTCTTGGCGGTGGTCTTTCCGTCGCCGTCTCTCAAAATGGTGTCATCATTAATAATGCAAGTGTGATTCAAGCAGATGTGGAAGCAAGCAATGGAGTAATTCATGCCGTCAATCGTGTGTTACTTCCAGAAGGGTTCACCGCAAAACTTGGCAACCGTATGAACTAATCAAGAATTTCAGAAAAAATAGCAGGGTGCGTAATTAATGTACCCTGTTGTAATATTGGGAATGATGGCTGACAATACCCTGAATTAAATTGTCAGGGATTGATAGCGACTAACCCACATTTTTGAAGCCGAGGAAATCACTCGGAATGTTGTCTAGGAGGTTTACATGACATCTTTTGCCACTGCTTCTGCCAGAGCCGAAATGAATGAATTACGACGTTTAAAAACCCTGCTACCGCCAGAGTTACAAAGCTGGGTGATTGTTGAGGCAACAACAGAAGTGAATCCCCCGATCATTCGCAGCGAAGAAATTGGTCGGGATGAAGTGGAAATTCAAATTGATCTTGGGAAGTGGGAAAATCTTTCTCTAGACCAACGTAACTTGATGTTTTGGCATGAAGTCGCTCGGATTCAAGATGATACCATCCCGAAAGAAGGATGGGAAATGGCAGCCCTTGCTATTGGCTTAGGTGGCGCAGTGGGTGAACTTTGGGTGCAAGATGGACTACTCTTGATTTTAGCAGTGGGATTATGTGGGGTTTCAGGTTATCGACTCTGGCAGAAAAATAATGGCGAAAAAACCATTCAAGCTGCGATCGATGCTGATGAAAAGGCGATCGCCCTTGCCACTCGTTTCGGCTATACTGTCCCCAATGCCTATAAAAGCCTCGGTAGTGCCTTAAAAGCACTGATTGAACAAACTCCTAACCGACGCAACCGCAAAAGTTACGAAACCCGTTTACAAGCCCTTCGTAAAAGTGCCGCCAAAGCAAAATCAAAAATGCAAGGGGACAAAAAAGGCAAATCCACAGAACCACAGCCAGAAGCACCCCGTCAACAAGCACCAAGAAGCGCGAGAAGTCAAGTCAGACGGAAAAATTTACAGTAAATTTTGCCCCCTAACCCCCAAACTTGGGGGAATGACAAGGGGAAGCCCCCTAACCCCCAAACTTGGGGGAATTAACTCTGTTCCCCAGATAAAAGTAGGTTGGGTGGAGTTTACGAAACCCAACATCAATCAGTGACCAGTGACCAGTTGTTCTTGATCTGATCAGTTACTTAGTAGCTTACAATCTGTTACGAATTATAGTGATTCCAAATAAAAAACAGCAGATCAAAGGTAGTGGGAGCATCTTGCTCCCTAGTAGCAGCCAAAATGGCTGCACTACGGAATTGAATTGGAACGACTATAATTGCTTACTATTCACTGTTCACTATTCACTGCTTACTGATCACTGATCACTGATCACTGGTCACTGCAAAGAGAAAGCGTTTAACACCTGTTGCGCTTCGGCTTGAGTGGAAAAATGAGAGCAATCACAATCACCGTTGATGCAATTGGGTAAGTTTTCACGGCTTGCTATGGGAAGAGGGGGACGTTTCCCTTGACGATAAAGCCAAGGCGCGATCGGATCATCCAGTGACCAAACCCCTGCTTCCAAACGTTCGGCGTTGCGTTGTGCTTCTCGATAACGTTGAGCATCACAAGGATCAATATAATCTTCGTAAACGATCGCTTGTCCGTCTTTTACCATTCTTAAATTAATCAGGCGATCGTCCTGATAGACTTCCGCAACTTGGCGACCATAGCGATCTTCTGTGATCATCCGTAGTTTAATTTTAGTCCCGATCGGGATTAGTTGCTCTAATCGTCTTGATGATGCTTTTCCTCCCCTCTGTTGCGTTTCTGGTGCGTCAATACAAGCCAGTCTGACAATAACGGGTTTTCCGTTTCGATCGATTTTGATCGTATCCCCGTCAATGATAGAAACAATTTTTGCAGGAAGATAAGAAGAATCAGCATTTTGCAAAAATAAAAATAAAGAAATCAGAAAACCGATCGTTAATAAGGCTTTTTTAAAGTGAGATGTCATTAATTTCAGTTTCTAAGTTTTAGGAGATCAGGGATTTTTCCAGACAAATCGTAACGGTTTTTCTCGCCATTCTCCAGCGTGTTTACTAATGCCAATTCTAGGAGTTGTTACGATTTGCGATCGCGCCACCTCAACGCCTGTATCTCGAAACCAGAGTCCGTTGTCTGGAATCGGTGTTTTCCCATTGAATAATGAGGCTGGTGATTTTCCCCTGTGGATATTGTCGCACTAATTCTTTACCTAACAATTTCGGAGCAAGCTCGATCGCCGCATCTTGGAAAAAACTTGTGGGAATAATCTGATTATGATTCATAATTGTAAATATTTATTTTCTTCATCCAGTATTCTACTATAGAAACAAGAGATAAAAGTGAGTCGCGCTTTACTCGTGGAGTTTTTTGGTAATATCATTTTGATAAACTGGTGCTACACACTAGCCCATTTTCCCCCCTTTCAAAGGCTAGGGGGGGTTTACCCATTTTCCCCCCTTTCAAAGGAGGGCTAGGGGGGATTTACTGTAACTTGACTTCTTCAAAATAGTATAAATAAAAAATGATTTTGAATCAAAAGAAATGAGTTTAACTACTGCCAATCAATTACAGCATTTTCAAGCAATAATTGAGTTAGCGAAATCTAAGAATCGTGACGCTGAACAAATTTTTATTATTAATAATGTAACTTGGCAAGAGTATGAAAAATTACTGGAAATAACCAGCGAAGAAGCAGGAATATTATTAAAGTATAATCAAGAAAATTTAGAATTAATGTCGCCCAGCAGTCGCCATGAAATTTACAAAGAAAATATTGGCATTTTATTAGAGTGTTATTTTCTAACCAAGAAGATTCGATTTTATTCCCTCGGATCAACTACCTTTCTTTCTCAGTCACTTTCTCGCGGAATTGAACCTGATAAAAGTTATTGCGTTAATAGCCGAAAAGATTTCCCTGATTTAGCAATTGAGGTGATTATTACTCATGGTGGAATTGATGCTTTAGAAATCTATAAAACCTTAGAAGTGAGTGAAGTTTGGTTTTGGGAAGAAGAGAAACTAAACATTTATGTTTTACAAAATCAAGAGTATATTCAAGTCAATCAAAGTAATTTATTTCCTGATTTACCCCTAGAGTTATTAGTGCAATATATTCCCAGTGATGAACCCTTTGATGCTGTTTTACAATTTAGAAATCAAATTTAGGGTTTGCTGAAAAAGTTCATGTTTTCGGTATAGTAAGGCAAAAGGCAAGAGGCAAGAGGCAAGAGGCAAGATGGGGAAGATGGGGGAGATGGGGGAGATGGGGGGAGAAAAATCGCTCCCTTGTCTTCCTTGTCTTCCTTGTCTCCCATTGCTCCCTTGTCTCCCATTTCTCCCTTGCACTTTTTCCAAGAATTAAGAGCCTTAAAAGCTGATTGGATAAAGGTTTTAGGTTTATTCAGTAAGCCCAAATTTAAAAATAAGGTGGGCAAGGCAAACCCTACTATGGTTAAGAAGCTAGTTTTACAGTTGTTTCACTTCTGCGACTAACTGACTCAACATATCTTTCGCACTGCCAAACAGCATGGTCGTTTTATCTTGGAAAAAGAGTTCATTCTGAATCCCAGAAAACCCCGTTCCCAAACTGCGCTTAATAACAATGGTTTGCTTTGCCTTATCCACCTCTAAAATCGGCATTCCATAAATCGGACTTCCCGCATCATGTCGCGCCCCAGGGTTAACCACATCATTTGCGCCAACCACTAACGCCACATCCGTTTGTTCAAACTGGGGGTTAATGTCATCCATATCATAGAGTTGGGTATAAGGAACATTTGCCTCCGCGAGCAAAACATTCATGTGTCCAGGCATTCTTCCCGCCACTGGGTGAATGGCATATCTGACTTCAACGCCTCCTTGTTCAAGCAGAATCGCTAATTCCTGAATCGCTTGTTGGGCTTGAGCAACTGCCATCCCATATCCTGGAACAATCACCACCGAACGCGCATAGCGCAACATCATCGCTGCTTCTTCTGATCCAATGCTGCGAACCACTTTATCCCCTAAATCAGCGCCACCAGCACCAGCAACACCACCAGAGTCACCGCCACCGAAAGCACCGAATAAGACGCTGAGGAGAGAGCGATTCATGCCTTTACACATGATTTCTGTGAGAATTAAACCCGATGCACCGACTAACGCCCCAGCGATAATCAGCATATTGTTCATCACCACGAAACCAGCCGCACTCGCCGCTAATCCCGACAGAGAGTTTAACAGGGAAATCACAACGGGCATATCGCCGCCACCGATGGGAAGTACAAATAAAATCCCAAACAGACTCGCTAACCCAATCATGGCGAAAAACGCCGCTTGATCCGCAGGATTCGCAATTAAAAAGCCACTGCTGACTACAAACGCCCCAGCGATCGCGATATTCACGGGTTGCTGTAAAGGAAACGTCACGGGTTTTCCTGTAATAATTCCTTGTAACTTTCCAACCGCAACTAAACTACCCGTCAAGGTTGCGCCACCGATAAAGATGCCTAAAACGACAGTAATCGTTGCATCGAGGGGAACACCTGCTTCGGTGTGGACTAAACGCCAAAATTCGCCCATAGCAACCAACGCCGAAGCCGCCCCCCCTAATCCGTTCAGGAAGCCGACCATTTGGGGCATTGCTGTCATGGCAACGGTTTTAGCAATAATCGCACCAATCACCGAACCAACCGCAACTCCGATTAACACCCATTGATAATTGAGAATCTGTTGATCCAGTAGAGTGACAACCACAGCCAGTAACATTCCCGCTGCGGATAAAACGTTGCCATTGCGGGCGGTTGCAGGAGAACCGAGTTTCTTTAAGCCCAGAATAAATAGGGATGCAGCCACTAAATAGCTGATTTGAATCCCTGTGGGTAAAAATGCTGTTAAATCATTCACGTTTGCTGATTCCTCCTTACTTCTTAAACATTTGTAGCATTCGATCGGTGACTAAAAAGCCTCCCACCACATTAATCGTCCCTAAAATTACCGCAATAAAGCCCATCACCGTGGTGACGGTACTATTACCACTCGCACCAGCAATTAAAACCGCACCAATGACGGTAATGCCAGAAATCGCATTCGCACCGGACATTAAGGGCGTGTGTAACGTTGGGGGAACTTTATTGATCACCTCAAAGCCCACAAACGCAGCCAGAACAAAAACAAATAAACTGGCGATCAGTGTTGTTTCCATGATTATTTCCTCGCTTTTCTAGACTTTTGATTCGGTTTTCGTGGCTAAAATATCCTTAACTCGTTGGTTACGGAGTTCGCCATCGTGAGTGAGACAAATACTGTTGATAATATCGTCTTCAAAATTGAGTTGCATTTGTTCCTCTTTAACCAGATATTGCAAAAGGGTAGAAATATTTTTGCTGTACATCTGGCTAGAGTGAACGGGAAGCGAGGAAGGAAGATTAATCGGTCCGATGACAGTGATACCCGGTTCAACTTGGATATCTTTTCCAGCTTCGGTGGGTTCGCAGTTCCCTCCCTGTTCGCCAGCTAAATCAACGATGACAGAACCAGATTTCATTTCCTTGATCATCTCCGTTGTCACCAGTTGTGGCGCTCGTTTTCCTTGTACTTGTGCGGTAGTGATCACCACATCCGCCGTAGCCACGTGCTTGGCGATCAGTTCTTGGGATTTTTGTTTCGCATCTTTAGAAACTTCTTTGGCGTAACCATCTTTGGTGGTGGTTTCTTCCTCAACGGTCATTTCTACGAATTTACCGCCTAAACTTTCCACCTGTTCTTTCACTTCTGGACGAATATCAAAGGCTTCTACCAGTGCGCCTAAACGTCTGGCGGTGGCGATCGCTTGTAAACCAGCAACCCCAACGCCAATGACAAAAACAGTCGCTGGGCGAATCGTTCCCGCTGCGGTGGTTAACATCGGGAAGAATTTCGGAAGCGCGGTAGCACCGAGTAAGACGGCTTTATAACCAGCGATGTTCGCTTGGGAGGAAAGCGCGTCCATACTTTGGGCGCGGCTGGTACGCGGCATTAATTCCAGTGAGAAAGCATTAACGCCCTGTTCTCCCAGAGTTTGAATCAGTTCGGGGTTTCCAAAGGGGTTAAGCAACCCAATGATCGATTTTCCTTTTTGTAACAAAGGGAGTTCTTCTTCTTTGAGGGCTGCTACTTTCGTGATGATGTCCGCATTTTGCCAAAGTGTCGCTTTATCGGCGATAATGGTTGCGCCTGCTTCTTCATAAGCGCGATCGCTAAAAAAACCAGCCTCTCCAGCCCCAGCTTCCACTTCAATTTCCCAGCCTTGTTTAACGAGACGGGAAACTACGTCTGGAATCAACGCGACGCGACGTTCCCCGACTTCGATTTCTTTCGTTACTGCTATTTTCATTTTTTCTGAGTTTCTAGGTCTCTACAAGTCCTGATTGAACGGACAACGAATAATCTATTGTTGATTTTTACAATCAAGTTGTCAAATATCTTAATGTATCGGACGATGAGAGGAAGGAGAATTTTAGGTTCTCTTATAGTTTTGAGAGACGGAATGGATGATGCTTTTTCCTCGACGTTGCTTCTCGGTTGCTCTGATTTTACTTCTAACTCTGTTAACTGCTTGTGGAGGGAATACCCCACCGAAAGGGTTAGCCCCTGGAAAAGACATTGTTAAACACGCGATCGCGCGACAGTTAACTTTAATCGAAGATCGCCTCACCGCGCAACTCGATCGAGTCTCCCCCACCAACTTTACCATCCAAAATCTCAATATTAAAACCCTCAACCCAGTTTATATCGCCGATTTAGCCACCTATCAAATCAGTGGCACATACACCTTAAAATTAAATCTCCCTCGTCAAGAAGTGACCCAAGAAAAAAACCAGTTTGAAATCTATCTCCAACGACAAGCAGAAGGGAAAACTTGGCGCTTGTTAATTCGTGACAATGACTTTTCTGCCAGTAATACGAATGAGAATCAGGAAGAAGACACAGAAGAGAAAGTAACCGCTTGGAAAAGTTATTTGGTTACTTAACTTTTTTACTTGTTTATGTTCTAAATAATCTTTAGGAGAATGAGACATATTCAACCTCCCGCAAGATTTTAAAGCCAAAGTGAGGACTTAAAGATTCTGGGGTAACTAAGTCAACTTTACGCTCAAATAAATCTTCTAGAAAACAACTTAGTTCCATGAAATTTCGGAACGTTTTTTGTTCAGGATTAAAAATAACAAAAATATCTAAGTCACTATTAGCTGTGACAGTTCCAGTAACAAAAGAACCGAATATTCCCAACTCATTGACCCCAAATTCTTTTAGCTGGTTTCGATGTTTCTGCAAATTTTGAATAATTTCATCTTTCGTTGTTACCATTAACTATATTTCTCGCGTATTTTTATAGCGCTACAAAATCAGGTTAGGACATTCCAAAATCTTGAAACTCACCTATAACTTACTAAGGCAACTTGCCTCTTGCCTCTTGCCTCTTGCCTTTTGCCTCTTGCCTCTTGCCTTTTGCCTCTTGCCTCTTGCCTTTTGCCTTTTGCCTTTTGCCTCTTGCCTCTTGCCTTTTACCTCTTGCCTCTTGCCTAGCACTATAAAGACAACTTCGATTATAACCAATCGGTGCTTGCATCAATTACCTTCTATCATGGAAATGTCTGATTGTAGGTAAGGAACTAATTATGAGTGATAATCAGCAACGCATTCTCGGATATTTTATCGAAGAAGCAAAAGAACATCTCGGAACACTGGAACAAGGATTAATGAACCTTTCTGAAGCCAGTGAAGACTCCGAACAAATTGACGAGTTATTCCGCGCAGCACACTCCATTAAAGGGGGTGGGGCAATGTTAGGATATGGAAGCATCCAAAAAACTGCCCATCGTCTCGAAGATGCTTTTAAGGTGTTTCGCGATGGGAAGGTTAATGTTGATGAAAAACTAGAGTCTTTGTTTCTGACAGCGTTTGATGTCTTACAGGATTTAATTACTCGTTTAGAATCTCCTGAAGGATTAAGTGAAGCACAAGGGAAAGAGTTAGTTAAAGGCGCAGAATCCCAGTTTAAAGAATTACAGCAACATTTAGATCAATGCGCTGATATTAAAGCAGTGATTGCTGATTTAGGGGCGACAGAAACTGAGGAAACCCCAACCGCAAGCGAACCTCAAGAGACAGAAAAAACAACGGCGGTTAGTCCTCTTGAAAGTTTGCGTCCCCTCTTACGGCAAATGTTAGCAGACTTTAAAGGAGATGATAATCCTGATAGTCGTCAGAGTTTATGGGAAACTTGCGATCGCGCCAAGGACATTGCCCCTGACAATTCTCAATGGCTAGAATTAGTTAAGGCAAGTAAAAGCGCCATCGGCAACCCTAAACATTCTTATTCTACTCTTGCTCCCGTGATTATTCAAGAATTAAAACAAGGAGCAGATCACTTAGAACTGGGTCAACCTGAAAAAATAGAAGTCAGTGAAAGCCTTGAACGTCTCGCTAATACTCCCACCCCACAAGTTTTAATTCCCGCCGAACCCGAAGCCGCCGCCGCCTTACTGAAACGTATTTTTAATCAACAGCAACTCTCACAACTGAAAGCAAAAATTGGCGTTTAAACCAAATTTTGAGTGGGAAAAAAATGATTAGTGATTCTGTGATATAATTGCAAGCTGGTAATTTTACCCAACCCAACTTGGTTTTGTTTATTTTGCTCAATTCTCTCCTCTCACAACTACAACCTTTTTTAATCCCCCTGTGTTTTTTGTGCGCTTGGGGATTTATAATCTTATTGTTATGGACGGTGATGAGTGCGATTTATGCCACCGTTAAACGCAGTCAAATCATGCACCAAGTTCCCTGTCCAAACTGTCAGTTTTTTACCAATGATTATCGGCTAAAATGCACGGTGAATCCTTTAGTTGCTAACACCGAACAAGCAATTACTTGTCAAGATTACTGTCCAAAAATATAAAAGAAATTAAGGAAAAAAATCATCAATGTTAGTTAGAAAACTCAACGAATGCGAAGAATTTACCGCCGGTGATGGCACAATATTAAAAGAACTTTTACATCCCGACAAACAACCGTTAGCACTCCGTTACAGCCTTGCTCACGCGATCGTGCCAGTCGGTCAAACCTCAATCCCTCACTCCTTAACGACCTCGGAAGTTTACTATATTATGCAGGGAAAAGGGGAAATGCACATCGACAACGAAACTCAACTCATTGAACCAGGAGACGCAGTTTATATTCCCCCCAATGCTCGTCAATATGTTCATAATTGTGGCGATGAACCATTAGTTTTTGTCTGTATGGTTGACCCCGCTTGGCGAGAAGAAGATGAAACGATTTATAATGAATAATTAGTAATTAATAATTAATAGTTAGTTATTTGTTTGAGTAACCAAGAACCAATAACCAATGACCAATAACCAATGACTAATGACTAATACAAATGTCCTTCTCAAAAATTTTAATTGCTAATCGTGGGGAAATTGCCCTGCGGATATTACATAGTTGTGAAGAATTGGGGATCGCCACCGTCGCTGTCCACTCTAGCATCGATCGCAACGCCCTCCATGTCCAACTCGCAGACGAAACCGTTTGTATTGGCGAACCTCCTTCCAGCAAAAGTTATCTCAATATTCCCAACCTCATCGCCGCCGCCCTCACTCGCAACGCCACAGCGATTCATCCTGGATATGGCTTCCTAGCAGAAAACGCCAGATTTGCCGAAATCTGTACCGATCATCAGATTCACTTCATCGGACCTACTCCCGACGCGATTCGTGCTATGGGAGACAAATCGACCGCCAAAGAAACCATGCAAAAAGCAGGCGTTCCCGTTGTTCCTGGCAGTGATGGCTTACTCGCTGACGAAACCAGCGCTTATCGCTTTGCGCGAGACATTGGCTTTCCCGTGATGTTAAAAGCCACCGCTGGCGGTGGGGGGCGAGGAATGCGCCTCGTTCATCACGAAGGAGAATTAAGTAAACTTTTCCAAGCTGCCAAAGGCGAGTCAGAAGCAGCGTTTGGTAATAGTGGGGTTTATTTAGAAAAATTTATTGAACGTCCTCGTCATATTGAGTTTCAAATCTTAGCGGATAGTTATGGCAATGTGGTGCATTTAGGCGAAAGAGATTGTTCCATCCAACGTCGCCACCAAAAATTGTTGGAAGAATCACCGAGTCCCGTTTTAACCCCCAACTTACGACAAAAAATGGGGAAAGCCGCCGTGAAAGCCGCGCAGTCGATTAATTATGTTGGCGCGGGAACGGTAGAATTTTTGTTAGATGCTCACGATAATTTCTATTTCATGGAAATGAATACTCGTATCCAAGTTGAGCATCCCGTTACAGAGATGGTAACTGGATTAGATTTAATTGCAGAACAAATTCGCATCGCCCAAGGGGAAAAGTTGAGTTTTCGACAAAAAGATGTCCAAATTCGAGGACACGCCATTGAGTGTCGCATTAATGCAGAAGACCCCGATCATGATTTTCGTCCCCAACCTGGACGCATTAACGGTTATCTTCCCCCAGGGGGACCAGGGGTGAGAATGGACTCTCATGTTTATACGGATTACGAAATTCCCCCTTATTATGATTCTCTCATCGGTAAATTGATTGTTTGGGGACCCACCAGAGAAGCGGCGATTAAACGCATGAAACGAGCCTTAAGACAATGTGCCATTACAGGAGTAAAAACAACGATCGGGTTTCATCAGAAGATTCTAGAAACGCCCGCATTCCTAGCAGGAGATGTTTACACCAATTTTGTCCAACAACATTTGTTCAATAATCAACTTCGCGTCAACATTGGTGACTGATGATCCAATCCTTGATCCCTTCATTCACCTGTTGCGGCACTTCATCATGGGGACAGTGTCCAGCGTTAAGAAAACGTTCCGAAATTTGACTGTAGTATTGATGGAATTTGCTCGATCGAGTTCTGGTATCCATCCAAGGATCACCTTCTCCCCACAGTAACAACAAAGGAACAGTTAACCGTTTTAATAACTCATCGACTTTATCCCCTCTCGGACTCTTGAACACAGAAGCAAACACTTTCGCCGCTCCTCGATCACAAGAAGGACGATAAATATCTTCTACCAACTGGTCAGTTACCGCACTTTGATCCAAATAAACCTGCTTTAGAGTTTTCCGAATCATCGACTTGCGGCGGACATATTGAAACAGCAGAAAACTACTCCAAGGTTGTAAGAGAATTGAACGAACTGTTTTTTGTAATTTCTGTTTTAACGTTAATTGTTCCTGTTTTCCCTCATCTTTTTTCTCTTGATCCGAAAACGGACCCGCACTATTTAATAAAACCACACCTCGCGTTAACTCAGGATGATTTCCTCCCACACACAAACACGCATATCCTCCCAAAGAATTTCCCGCTAAAACCACCGCTTCACCCACGACTTCCTGAATAAATGCAGCCAGTTGCTCTTCCCATACTTTGCCACTATAAACCCAGTCTGGTTTGCTCGATCGTCCAAACCCCAGCAGATCGATCGCATAAACCTTAAAATCCGTTTGTAACGTCGCAATATTTTTTCGCCAATGATCCGTCGAAGCGCCAAAACCATGAATTAACAACAAAGGAGGATAATCACCCTTTTTTTTCCCTGCTTGCACATAATAAATGTTTTGTCCTCGCCATTGCCAATAATCTCCCACCACTGTTGTTGACACTGCTTGATTTACTTCCATCGTTTTCTTAAGTTAAGTTTTTTTAAGCATAATCTAACTTTCAATATAGCAACCTATATGTAGGTTGGGTGAAGCAAAACGAAACCCAACACCAATCAGTGATCAGTAACCAGTAAAAGGTAGGTTGGGTGAAGCAAAACGAAACCCAACACCAATTAGAATCATCAGCCCCCTTACCCCCAATTTTGGGGGAATTATAAGCATTGATCGCCTATGAATCCCCCCAGGGGCGAAATTTTTTGCTATAATAAAAGAAGCTCAGATTTAATTTGAAATCTAGTGAGCAAACATTTGCCCTGCCAAATTTTAGAAAGCTCAAAGTTCGGTGACGCACTCAGGGAAATTTTGCCCAAGTTAGAGCAATCAAGCATCGATCGCCGATGAATCCCCCCCCAACCGCGAAATTTTTTGCTAGAATGAAGGAGGCTCAGGTTTAATTTGAAACCTAGTGAGCAAACATTTATCCTGCCAAGTTTTATTCTAAAATCTGAGCAAAAAAATATAACTCAAGATAGTTCACGAAACCCAACACAAATTAGTCAAACTTTCTCCACTACGTTAGGGCTTACTGAATAAAACTGAAACCTTTACCCAATGAGGCTTTAAGGCTCTTAACCCCTCAAAAAAGTGCAAGGGAGATAAGGGAGACAAGGGAGACAAGGGAGACAAGGGAGACAAGGGAGACAAGGGAGACAATTTTTCTCCCCCATCTTCCCCATCTCCCCATCTCCCCCATCTTCCCCATCTTCCCCATCTTGCCTTTTGCCTCTTGCCTTTTGCCTCTTGCCTCTTGCAACTTGCCTCTTGCAACTTGCCTAAGGCAACTTGCCTTACTTAACCAGCCAATGGACTTTTTCAGCAACCCCTACGTTAGACAACAGAAATCGCGTCAATAATCGCTTCTAGCGCGATCGCGCAGTGTGTCCAATGCGTTCCTCCCTGCATGAACACCAGATAGGGTTCTCGCAATGGACCATCTGCGGATAACTCAGAAGTGCTGCCATCAATAAAAGTTCCCCCAGCCATCACCAACTCACTCTCATAACCAGGCATTTGTGCGGGTACGGGATCAAGATAAGACCCCACAGGAGATTGTTGTTGTAAAGCACGACAAAAGGCGAGGAGTTTCTCTTTACTTCCCAACTTAATCCCTTGAATGACATCACGACGCGGCGTTTTCGGAAGGGGATTAACGGGATATCCTAATTCGTGAAAGACGTAAGAGGCTAAATGCGTTCCTTTAATCGCTTCTCCTACCATTTGTGGCGCGAGGAATAAACCTTGAAATAAGAGACGATTTTGATCAAAGGTTGCACCTCCCTCACTTCCGATGCCAGGGGCGGTGAGACGGCAACAAGCCGCTTCGACAAGCGATTTTCGTCCTGCAAGGTATCCCCCCGCCGTGACGATCGTTCCCCCCGGATTTTTGATCAGAGAACCTGCAATTAAATCAGCCCCCACCGCAGGCGGTTCTTCTGTTTCCACAAATTCCCCATAACAATTATCCACAAAACAAATTGTGTCTGGATTCTGTTTCTTAACCGTTGCCACGATTTCTTTGATGTCCTCGATCGATAAACTTTCGCGCCAACTATAGCCACAAGACCGTTGAATTAACACTAAACGGGTGTTTTTAGTCACTGCTGTCGTTAAACCCTCCCAATCCAGAGTTCCGTTTGCGGTGAGAGGGAGTTCTCGATAATGAATGCCAAACTCTTTTAAAGAACCAGATGCGGATTCCCGTAAACCGATTACTTCTTCTAAAGTGTCGTAAGGTTTTCCCGCCACCGCCAGCATTTCATCTCCTGGACGTAACACCCCGAACAACGCGCAGGCGATCGCATGAGTCCCAGAAACCAATTGTACCCGTACCGCCGCCGCTTCGGTTGCCATAACAGTTGCAAAAACTCGATCGAGCGTTTCTCGTCCTAAATCCCCGTGTCCATAGCCACTCACACTCGAAAAATGATGTACGCCTACCCGTTCTTTTGCAAAGGCTTCTAAAACTTTTTTTACGTTATGCTTAACCTTGGCATCTATTCCAGAAAAAATTGGAAAAAGTGCCGTTTGGGCTCTTTCTAGCAAGAGTTGACTGTTCATATTGTTCAGTTTCTGCGAAGATTCTCTAAATTTTAAGAATTTATTTTGATTTTTGTCTTGAATCTGTATCGCTAAACTCTGCACAATACCATTAAACTGCTCATAAGGAAACGTAAATTAGTTCATGACTGTCGCAACTGAAAAAAAACTACCATTCAATTGGCCGATTTTTGCCTATATCGCAGCGATTCATCTCGTCGCCCTCCTCGCCTTTTTCCCCAACTTCTTCAGTTGGTCTGCGGTGGGAGTGGCTTTAATCATGCACTGGGTAACAGGAGGCTTAGGGGTAACTCTTGGTTTCCATCGCTTACTTAGTCACCGTAGCTTAGAAGTTCCGAAATGGCTAGAGTATTTCCTCGTGTTTTGTGGCACTCTTTCCGCCCAAGGTAGCGTCATTGATTGGGTAGGGTTACACCGAATGCACCATAAATACTCGGATAAAAATCCTGATCCCCATGATTCCAATAAAGGGTTTTTATGGAGTCACATCGGTTGGATGTTACACGAAATTCCCTTAAAAGAAGAGATTCCTAAATATACTAAAGATGTTAGTTCCGACCCCGTTTATCAATTTTTCTCTAAATACTTTATATTGATTCAAGTTGCTTTTGGTCTTTTCCTGTATGCCATTGGCGGCTGGTCTTTTGTGATTTGGGGTGTGTTTGTACGCCTAGCTGTAGTTTTCCACTGTACTTGGTTTGTTAACAGTGCCACTCATAAATTTGGCTACAAAACCTACGAGTCTCAAGATGAGTCTCGGAATTGCTGGTGGGTTGCTCTCTTAACCTATGGTGAAGGCTGGCACAATAATCATCACGCTTATCAATACTCAGCACGTCACGGGTTACAGTGGTGGGAACTTGATATTACTTGGATGATGATTCGCTCCCTAGAAATCCTCGGTTTAGCCAAAAATGTCAAACTGATTAAAGAATAATCCCGAAGCCTCGCTGTCAGAAGCGGGGCTTTTTCAGTTGCTTATTTTGTTGGTATAATGAAAGTTTGCGCCACCTTTTGAGACGATCGTCGGGTGGTCATTATTGTGACTCATTCTAGGGAAATATAGTAGAAATCATGGCGAAACGAGTACAGGTTGTATTGAACAAAGACGTAAAGAAGCTCGGAGAAGCAGACGATTTAGTAGAAGTGGCTCCGGGATACGCTCGTAATTATTTAGTTCCCCAAAGGTTAGCCAAAATGGCAACCCCTGGGATTCTGAAACAGGTTGAACAACGGAAGGAAAAAGAACGTCAGCGTCAATTGGCGATTCTGAAAGCGGCGGAAGATCGGAAAACGGCGTTGGAAACTATTGGTCGCTTTACGATTCGTAAACAAGTCGGTGAAGGAGAAGCAATTTTCGGAACGGTAACGCCCCAAGATGTGGCGGATGTAGTCAAGGAAACCACTGGACAAGAGCTCGATCGACGCGGCATTGTTTTACCAGATGATATTAGTCGTATTGGTTTCTATCAAGCACAAGTGAGGCTTCATCCTGAAGTGACTGCTACTATTGAAATTCAGGTTGCTTCTTTGTAATCTCGCTTTTAATGGTTAAGGTGGCAATGTTCACAGTTTCGATCCTCAGCTAGATCAGGTGGATATTGCCCGCCATACCAGCATTTTTAAGAAACAGGAAAACTTAGTTGTGTTCACCGATTTATTGCATCTTCCGATTGATCGCGATCGCGCTAGTTGTGCGGATCAAATCCTTAACCTTACTGGTATGGCTTGGGAGGATTACGAAAGACTAACTGAGGGAGATTTCGGCTATCGCATTTCTTATTGGCATGGAATCATAAAAATTGTGTCTCCCAGTAGAAACCATGAGAGGATAGCGGAAGTAATCAACGGTTTAATTAAAACTTACTGTCGCCAATTTAATCTCGCTTATTTTCCGATGGGTTCAATGACACTAAAAAATCCTCCTTTAGCTGGGAAAGAACCCGATCATAGTTTTGCTTTTGAAACAGATAAGTCGATTCCTGATCTAGCAGTGGAAGTCATTTATAGCAGTGGTAACGTTGCTGATCTAGAAAAGTATCGAGACTTGGAGGTAAAGGAAGTTTGGTTTTGGCGTGATCATAAAATTACTTTTTATCGTCTGGTTGATGGTAACTATCAAGAGATCGAGGAAAGTGTTTGTTTGCCAAAACTAACGGCTGATTTTTTGATTACCTTTATCAATCGGGGATTGACAGAAACTCCACTGACGATCGAACAAGATTTTTATAATTTCTTAAATGGGTAACTAGGGTTTGCTGAAAAAGTCCTTTAATCATATAATTTAACTGATGTTGGGTTTCGTTTCTCTACACCCAACCTACATTTTTGTCTGATGTTGGGTTTCGTTTCTCTACACCCAACCTACATTTTTGTCTGATGTTGGGTTTCGTTTCTCTACACCCAACCTACATTTTTGTCTGATGTTGGGTTTCGTTTCTCTACACCCAACCTACATTTTTGTCTGATGTTGGGTTTCGTTTCTCTACACCCAACCTACAATCTGATGTTGGGTTTCGTTTCTCTACACCCAACCTACATTGTTTTCTACGATTAGCGATCAATCCCTTCCTCCCCCAAAATATAATTGAGAACATGAAACAATTATCAGTTCAACAAGCAAGAGAGCAACTCTATGAGTTAATCAATGAAGTAACCCAACAGCATCAACTGATTTATATTTCTGGCGATGATAAGAATAATGATGTTGTTTTACTAGCCAAAAAAGACTGGGAAGCCATTCAAGAAACGCTTTATCTTAATCAGATTCCAGGCATGGTGGAATCGATTCACGAAGCCTCGCAAGAAGCAATTGATGAATGTATTTCGGTTGAGGATTTGGAGTGGTGAGTTGGAAGGTTGTCTTATCAAAACAAGCCACCAAAGATGCTAAAAAATTAAAAGCCTGCGATTTGAGTCAAAAAGCAAAAGAACTCATTAACACCTACACAATAACCCTTATCAACCCCCTTATGAAAAGTTAGTTGGTAACTTGCGCGGGTACTATTCTCGATGAATCAATATTCAACATCGCTTAGTGTATGAAGTTTTTGATGATCAGAAAGTGGTTAAAGTTTTGAGAATGTGGTCTCATTATGATTAGTTCAACGCTGGTGATTGCTAAAATAAAGCAGTGAGTCCTGATAAAAAAAACTGAGGCACGAATTTTCTGTGATTAGCGATCAATCCCTTCCTCCCCAAAATATCGAAGCAGAAGAATCAATTTTAGGCGGGATTTTACTTGATCCAGAGGCGATCGCGCGGGTAGCAGAAACTTTAACTCCAGAGGCGTTTTATCTCCAGGCACATCAAACCATCTATCGGGCTGCGATCGCGCTTTATGAACAAAAAAAGCCCACAGACTTGATGACGATCAGCACTTGGCTGGCGGATCAGGAATTACTGGACAAGGTGGGAGGAAAGGCAAAATTAGCACAACTCGCCGATCGCACGGTTTCCGCCGTTAACATTGATGGTTATGCCCAATTAGTTTTAGACAAATATCTCCGTCGCCAACTGATTAACGCAGGACACAAAATTGTTCAACTGGGATTCGACACCACAGAAGGCTTAAACTTAGTTTTAGACCGCGCTGAACAAAGTATCTTCCAGATTACCCAAGATCGTCCACAATCAGGATTAATCCCCCTTTCCGAGACGTTATTGGAAACTTTTGATCAAATCGAAGGGCTTTATTACGAAGATCAACTCCCAGGAATCAATACAGGCTTTTACGATTTAGATAGCATGACCAGTGGCTTACAACCGTCAGATTTACTGATTTTGGCGGGGCGACCTTCAATGGGAAAATGTTTGGGTAAAGGCACGAAGGTTGTCATGTTTGATGGGACACTCAAAGCCGTCGAAAATATTCAAGTCAATGATCAACTGATGGGACCCGACTCAAAACCCCGAAAAGTCTTGTCATTGGCAAGAGGTCGTGAGATGATGTATTGGGTTTGTCAAAAAAGAGGTGTGGATTATCGTGTAAATGAGAGCCACATCTTATCCCTAAAAGCCAGTGGTAGTGAAGGGCGCAGGGTACATGGCGAAGTTGTTAATATCTCAGTCCAAGACTATCTGACTAAAAGCCAAAAATTCCAGCAGCGACATAAGGGCTATAAAGTTGCCATCGACTTTCCCCCTCAAATTGTCCCCATTGATCCCTACCTTTTAGGGCTGTGGCTAGGGGATGGAAAATTGGGCGACAGCAGAATTTTTAACATTGCTGATGAAGTGATAGCTGAACTAGGAGTCATTGCTGTTAGAGAGGGTTATCGCTTGAGTCATCAACCCAATGGCGACAGGTGTGACTCGTGGAATTTGTGTGCTGGAGAGAACCCAGAGGGTTTCAAAATTCAACTGAGACGGGCGCAATTACTTGATCAGAAGTGGATTCCCTTATGTTATTTAGCCAACACCAAAGCAGTCCGCTTAGAGTTACTGGCTGGTTTAATGGACTCCGATGGCTACTACTGTAAGGATATGCAGTGTTTTGAAAATACTCAAAAAAGCAAAAAACTGGCAGAACAGATTAAGTTTCTTGCGGACAGCTTAGGGTTTAGAACCAGCATCATCCGCAAGCAGGGAAGCATTAAAACCAGTAATTTTTGCGGCGAATATTGGCGGGTTAGAGTTTCTGGGAATTTTGAGATCATTCCCACCCGAATTCAGTATAAAAAAGCTCGTAACTATGCTTCGATGCGCGATTGGCAGGTTACAGGAATTACAATTGAACCTGATGGTGTGGATGATTATTATGGTTTTGAACTAGATGGTGACGGATTATTTTTGTTAGAGGATATGACCGTTACCCACAATACGGCGTTTGGTTTGAATATTGCCCGTAATATCGCGGGAAAATATCAGTTACCAGTGGCGTTGTTTAGCTTGGAAATGTCAAAAGAACAACTGAGTCAACGGTTACTGGCGAGTGAAGCGAAAATTGAAAGCAATCGTTTAAGATCAGGGCGTTTAAGTGGTCAAGATTACCAAAAGCTAAGTGATGCGATCGGGACGCTGTCGGCAATTCCCATTTATATTGATGATACCGCTACCTTAACAGTAATGGAGATGCGATCGCAAGCGCGACGATTACAAGCTGAACAAGGACAATTGGGCTTAGTATTACTGGACTACTTACAGTTAATGGAAGGGGGAGGAGATAATCGGGTTCAAGAATTATCTCGCATTACTCGCAGTCTCAAAACCCTTGCTAGGGAAATCAAAGCCCCAGTGATTGCTTTATCGCAGTTGAGTCGGGGAGTAGAACAGCGCACTAATAAACGCCCTATGCTGTCCGATTTGAGAGAAAGCGGTTGTTTGACAGGAGATAGTCTAGTCACGATTGCTGACACGGGAGAAGAAGTTCCGATTAAAGATTTGGTTGGACACTCAGGGTTCAATGTTTTTGCCTTAAATTTAGAAACTTGGAAGCTAGAAAAAGCACCAGTGAGTAAAGTTTTCTCTACTGGAGTCAAGCCAACTCTTGAACTGACCACAGCTTTAGGACGTAAGATTATTGCAACGGGAAACCATAAGTTTCTCACTCTTGATCAGGGTTGGGTACGATTGGATGAACTCAAAGAGGGAGACTATATTGCTAACCCTCAAATTCTTCGACTAGGAACTAGCGATGTGTATTGGGACAAGATCACTTCAATTACGCCTACTGGTGAATCAAGTCCTGTTTACGACTTAACTGTCCCGAAACTACATAATTTTGTCGCTAATAACATTATTGTTCACAACAGCATTGAACAGGATGCGGATTTAGTGCTGATGTTATATCGAGATGCCTATTACAATCCTGACACACCCGATCGCGATCTCGCGGAAGTGATCATCACCAAGCACCGTAACGGACCCACTGGAACAGTAAAACTGCTTTTCAACGCCGAACTAACAGAATTTCGGAATCTGGCGCGAAATGAGTAGGGGTTGCTGAAAAAGTCCATTGGTTGGTTTAGTAAGGCAAGAGGCTTGCATGCAAGAGGCAAGAGGGTTGATTGATCGGTAGGAGTTTAAGTTTTGACGATTGAACAATCAATGAACTTGCATTTCTTAATCGCCTCAAATCCTTATTTGGTAAAACTTTCAGTTTTATTCAGCAAGCCCTGAGTAGAGACATCCTAGAAGAACGCCTCTACAAGGAAATGAGTGATTTTAAGATGAGATTCTCAATAATTCCACATCAAAAATCAGAGTCGCATTGGGAGGGATGACACCACCAGCCCCTCTTTGACCATATCCCAATTCTGGGGGAATAATCAATTGACGACGACCACCAACACGCATCGTAGAAATTCCTTCTTCCCAACCTTTAATCACTTGTCCTTGTCCTAACTTAAAGCTAAAAGGACGATCGCGATCGCGAGAACTATCAAACTTCGTTCCATCGGCGAGACCTCCCGTATAATGTACCACTACAGTTTGTCCAGACTGAGGAACTTCCCCCTCTCCTTCTTCCACTTCCACATAACGCAGTCCAGAGTCAGTGGTTTTCACATCTTCCTTATTGGCGACATCTTCCAAACTCAAAGCAACCAATGTTCCCGATTCAGAAGCAGACAAAGGAGACGCGATCGCGCTACTGGTTTTTCCTTGATCCACCACTTGCGCCACAATCAACACCAAAACGCACACCACTAGAACGCTAAAACTGACCAAAATTTCTCGCATTAAATTTCCTCCTCAATGAGATTACCTTATATAATTAACGCCAAGATCGATTTTCCAACTCCCTGATTTGACGTTCTATGCGATCGATGCGTCCTCTCAACTCATCCAACTCATTTTGACGAGGAACGCCCAAATCTTGCAAAGCATTTCGCATTTGACGTTCCATTTGTTCCTCAAAATTACCCTGTTCCGCTTGAATTTGCTGCATTAAGTCATCCACAAACTCCCGCGCTTGTTCTGGGTTAATTTTACCTTCTTTTACCCACTGTTCACTCACCTCTCTTAATTTCTCCGCAACTAGAGAGGTTGTACCAACACCGACCATTAACAACTGTTTAATCCAGTTATTGCTATCCATTATTTCTATCCCAATTTCCTGATCTGCTTGTTCATTTTAAGTCCCCAAATAGCGAGTGATAAAACTTTCTAGAGACTCCATCTTCATGTTAAACGTGGTTTCCAACTGATTGATCTCGGTTTCCGTACAGAAAAACTCGTTTCCTGAGATTATTCGCAATGTTCCTAAAGACTTTTGTGTTTCTGGATCAATCAACCCAATCCCATCGCGAACACCGTCCAACACAAATAAAGGAACATTGACCACTAGCGGTTCGCGGTTAAAAATACGACCCAATATCTCTGGAATTTCCTCTCGCTTTAAAACTTCCGGACCACCGACGGGAAAGATTTGATTCTTCGCCGCTTCTATTTTTACCGCATCGATCGCAATTTTAGCTAAATCATCAGGGCTAACAATTGAAGTCCGATTTTTGGGATCACCGATAATCAAATAAAATCCTGTATCTCGTAAACGTTCTGCTAGGGGAATCAAATCAGATGCTAACCCCGACGGCTGTAGGATTGTATAATTGAGTCCACTTTTTTGTAAATACTTCTCGACTTCTCGTTTTGCCTTAAAAGTGGGAGAATCTTCATATCCTCGTTGCGCCCCAAGAACAGAAATATAAACAAAATGTTCCACCCCTTGAGCTTTTGCTTGATCAATTAAATCAACATTAGCACGATAATCTAACGCCTGAGCATTTCCCCCTGAACCATGGGCGCTAATCACATATTTAACATCTTGACAGGCTTTAGCGATATCTTTTTCCTCAGTTAATTCACCAATAAAAATATCAGCACCGCGTTGTTCAATTTCGCTATAGTTAGAATCTAAGCGGACAAACCCTCTCGCCGCTTGTTCCTCTTCTCGTAACAAACGAATGATCCGCCGTCCAATTTGTCCAGTTGCGCCAGTTACTAAAAACATATCATTTCCTATAAATCATCACTCGATTCTATTTCTATTATGCAAAGGTTACTTTAACTTTTGATTAAAATTCAACAATGACGGGAGTGTGATCACTGGGTTTTTCTTGTTGACGAGGAATGATATCAATCCAACAGTTGCTTACTTTTTCGTATAATCCCTCCGTGAGAAAGTGGTGATCAATGCGCCAACCTCGGTTTTTAGAAAACGCACGGGTGCGATAATCCCACCAACTATATTGTCCTCCTTCATGGTTTAACTTACGAAACGCATCTTGAAACCCTAATTTTTTAATCGCTTCGATCGCGCTGCGTTCTTGGGGAGAAGCCATGATATGATTGTCTTTACCAGTGGGATCGTAAATATCTCGATCGTCTGGTGCAACATTAAAATCGCCACAAAGACAAATTTCCCTTTCTGTTAACAATTTTTCTAAATACTGATTTAATATCTCAAACCAGCCCATTTTATAATCATATTTTTCACTCCCAACACTGCTTCCGTTGGGAATATAAACATTAACAATACGAACTTGATCAATGACACCACTAATCACTCGTTTCTGTTCGTCATAATTCCCGACAATTTCTTCTCCTAAAACTGGTGTAAAACCGCAATGAAAAGAATCTAAGGGCTGCTTACTAAAAATTGCAACCCCATTATAAGATTTTTGTCCTGAAACATAAACAGAATAACCTAATGATTCAAAAGGAGTTCTGGGAAAATCTCGATCGATCACTTTGGTTTCTTGTAAACAGAGAACATCAACTGGATGCTCATTTAACCAAGCTAAAACTTGTTCTTTCCGAGTCCGAATTGAGTTAACATTCCAAGTGGCAATTTGCATTTTATAAGCGTTATTTAAGGACAGTTTAATGATTTGAGGTTGCTCGATCGAGGGACATTTTTTTTAACGGGTAACGGCTCTAAGTTTTGATAAAAATCTATGATCTGATTTCCCACTAACTGCGGATAGTAATAATGGAAAAAATGATTACCTTGAGAACATTTCCAGACGCGATCGTCCGCTTTCAAATAACGATTCCATCCCGCTAAAGCGCAAGGATCAACAATCACATCATCTTCACTTCCACACACCATTAAAGGTGAAGGAACTGTTTTCGGTTCAATACTACCGCGTTGGAATAAAGAATGAGGAGAAGGCGTTGCTTTTAAATCGCGTTTTAACAGAGAAACTAATCCTTTTGTTCGATCGCGATTTTGACACCCAAATAAAGCTCGTACCATTTGCGCTAAAACAATCTCTTGGCTACAGGGTAACAATTGACGATCAGTATAATAATGAGCGTGCCAGTCGATTAAAGGCTGAACACCCACTCCTAATAGAGTAAGAGATTTTACTCGTTCTGGAAAGCGGTAAGCATAGAGAAGAGCGACAATTCCTCCCGTACTATGTCCACAGAGATGAATCGGATCGGCAGAACTTTTGAGATAATCATGCAATAAAGTCAGGGGAATCTCTAAGCTACAAGGTTCATCTTCAGCTTGTTCATATTCCCATTCTCGGAACGTAAGTTTTCGGGAGACATATTTCAGTAAAGGACGATGAAATCTTTTCAAGGTGGGACTAACGCTGATCCAGAGGGCTTCTTGTGACATGGTAGTGTTTTCCATTATTGCAAATTAAAATCAATAAGGCATCAAATAACACGATAGCAGATTCCTGTTGGGTAAAGACAAGAAATTGTTAAGAGACTGAAAAAGTAGGTTGGGTGGAGTTTACGAAACCCAACACAGAAGTAGGTTGGGTGGAGTTTACGAAACCCAACACCAATATTCGTTATTCGTTATTCGTTATTCGTTATTCGTTATTCGTTATTTGTTCACTGATTACTGGTCACTGGTCACCGGTCACTGATCACTGATTACTGGTCACTGGTCACCGGTCACTGATCACTGTAAAAGGTTGGGTGGAGTTTACGAAACCCAACACCAATATTCGTTATTCGTTATTCGTTATTCGTTATTCGTTATTCGTTATTCGTTATTTGTTCACTGATTACTGGTCACTGGTCACCGGTCACTGATCACTGATTACTGCTTACTGATCACTGATCACTGGTCACTGATTACTGAGTTCCATCACTTCTTCTAAAGAAAGTTCGGTGAGTTCAACAATCTCTTCCCAAGCCATTCCCTTACGGAGAAGTTTTTGTGCAATCCTCCGTTGCGCCGTCTGTTCGGCTTCTCGTTGCCATCTTTCTTTTTCTTGCTGATAAAGAGGGGCTAAACGCATAATTAATTCTCTCTCTTCTGGTTCTAGGTTCTCTCTTGATTGTAAATTTTCTCGCAGGGTATAAAGTAGTTCTAGGGCAGGTTGACGAAAAGGATTTTCTGAACTGAGAATTTCTAATTCATCAATGGCTTGTTTTTGCACTTTGTCTCGACCTAAAACTCTTAACCATAGGGTTTCTTCAGTGCGTGGTAGTTGATGAATGGCGATAATTGTGGTTTTCCATGAGGGGGCTAAACGATAAAAACCTGATAAGTCATTAGGACTAGGAAAAGCATTAACTTCTGATAACAAGGTCGCTGAAGCAGTGGGGGTTAATATCCACAATCGCGGAACACTTTCTAAAGAAAAGGAAAGACGTTTCCGTTTGGCTTGTCGTTTACATTCTCCTTTCACTAACAACCATTTTAATAAACAATCTCCAATTTCATCAGGTGTAATGGCGTTACGGTAGCGAGTGCGTAATTCTGGGGTTTCCCCAGAATGTAAGACGCACTCAAGACAGGCTCAAAAATAGAGGAAGCGGTTGCCATTCTGCCTAAACATCCTAACTGATTGAGTGCGGTTAAGTTGTCTCGCGCTGGTTCAAACCAGACATCAATTTGTTGTTCTTCTGCGGATACTCGTCTGGGTGCTTTGACTGTTCCAAATTTTTCGAGAAGGGTTTCTAGGTAGTCTTTAGCAAATTTATCGTGGATAAAACGGGTCATTATTGATTATAATTAATGGGCAGTAATATCAAGTTCAGGTAATTCCTTATAATTGGTGTTGGGTTTCGTAAACTCCACCCAACCTACGTTTTGGTGTTGGGTTTCCCGTGGAGACGTTCCATGGAACGTCTCTACCCAACCTACGTTTTACTTAATTTAAGGATGAAGCATTGATTGCATATAATTTCCCCACAGTTGCGCGGCGGCGGCGCTACTACCGCGAGTGGGAGAGGGTTGATCATTCCCTAGCCAAATTCCTGTGGTGAGGTTCTCATCGGGAAGATAGCCAATAAACCATAAATCGACGGCATCATCTGTTGTTCCTGTTTTTCCTGCTGCATTTTTCCCAATGTTGGCACTGCTTCCAGTTCCTTCTCTTACTACTCCCTGTAACCATTGAGTCATCGTTGCGGCTGTTTCGGAGGAAATCACGGGGCGATCGAGTGCTGCGTCATTGTTATCATCATAAATTAACCGACAGGTTTGATAATCATCGGGGTTGCTACAGTCTCCCCCGTCAAAAATGCGAGTAATGCCATGAGGATGATTTTTAATGCCATTATGATCAAACACTGCATAAGCGCCGGTCATCTCTAAAACGTTGACTTCACTTTGTCCTAAAACTAATCCTGGCACGGGATTTAAGGAGGAACTAACTCCCAACCGTTGCGCCATTTCTACTACTTGTTTTAAGCCCACATCTTTTGCGACTCGTAGCGCTACTGCGTTTTCTGATTGCGCTAAACCTCGTCCTAGTGTGATGTTACCACTGCTACGTTCACAACCGCGATAGTTTTGTCCTTGCCAAGTGATGGGAGTACAGGAATAGGTTTTATTGGGAGAAATGCCTTGTTCTAAGGCGGCTGCGTAGGCAAAAACTTTAAATGTTGAACCAGGTTGACGTTGCGCTTGTGTTGCTCGATTAAACTGGCTTTCTTGATAGTTTTTACCGCCGACTAAAGCCAAGATTGCTCCCGTTTCACTGTCGAGAGTGACCATTGCTCCTTGATTATAACCGTAGAATGATCCTTGATTACTAATGTTTTCTCGGAGTTGGTTTTCGGCGATCGTTTGTCGGTTTAAATCGATCGAAGTTTCAACAATAAAGTTCCCTTCTGAGGCTAATTCTGATCCTAATAGTTGTTGTAATTCTACAAAAACATGATTATAAAAATAGGGGGCGCGAATTTGAGAAAAGGTTTGTTTTGCTTTGGGGCTGACTTCAATTCGAGAACGACGCGCTCGTTGTGCTTCTTCTGAGCTTACCATCCCTAATTTTGCCATACGATCGATGACGCGATCGCGGAATTTTACTGCTGTTTCATAATTTCGCACAGGATTATAGGCATTAGGGGCGGGTAAAATTGCCACTAAAGTTGCTGCTTCTGATAAGTTTAAATCCATCGCTGATTTGTCAAAGTAAAATTGAGCGGCATCCTCAAATCCGTAACTTCCCACTCCTAAATAAACTCGATTTAAATAGGTGAGCAAAATTCGATCTTTACTGTAAAATGTTTCTAGTTTGAGAGCGACGATCATTTCATTTAATTTGCGCTCGATCGTGTTTTCTCGTCCCACATAGTCAGGATAAAGACTTCGCGCTAACTGTTGCGTGAGGGTACTTGCTCCTTGACGGACATCAGATGCGGTAAAATTAATAATTGCTGCTCTTAAAACCCCGATCGGATCAACGCCAAAATGCCAATAAAAACGGGTATCTTCAGAAGCAATCACCGCATCGGGAAGATAAGGAGAAAAGTCAGATAATTTCTCTAATTCTTGATGAGTATTACTTTGTAAAGGACGTAAGGGAGTTTGTCCGTCACGGGAGTAAACCACCACCGGACCTTGTACGCCTAAAGGAAGGGGTTGGACAGAAAACTTTGTCCATTGAATGCCAATTAACACCGCTAAAATTACCGCGACTCCTCCCACGCCATAAAAGAAATAGGAAAGACTTTGTAATAATAAAGGAGGCGGATTATGGTAAGTAATTTCTACCACATCAGCAACATTAGGCGGACCAAGAGTAAACTTGTCACCATGACGGAGGGGAAAGGAAGATTTCTTGCGTTTTCCGATATAAATTCCGTTCAGTGAGTCTTCATCTTTGACAAAATAATTGCCCTTTTGATCTTGATTAATCGAAATATGAATTTGACTAATTAGAGAGTTCCGAATTACAATATCACTGGCGCGAGAACTACGTCCTAATAAATATCGATTGCCCACTAAAGGATGTTTACTAATTTGCTTTTCTCGACCATTTTTAATGTGTAATTCAGGAACTTTTGCACTGGGTTTTAAGGTCAGTGCTTGCGCTTGTACGGTTTGAATCGCTTGGGTTAAAAAGTTATTTGTAGAAGCAGATTCTGATTGTTTACGATTGTTCATTGCTGTCTTGTTCTCCGTTTCTTGGACGGCGAGAACGTTGGAAAACAGGGAAATTAGTAATGATTAGAAAGAAAATACCGAAGTTAATACAAATATCAGCAAGATTAAAAATAGGAAATTGAATTAAACGGAAGTCTAAAAAATCCACAACATAGCCAAATAAAAAGCGATCTAGACCATTACCCGCCGCACCTGCTAAAACAAACCCATAACCGAGTTGTTCTAGTTTTGGTAAACGAGGACTAAACCAAGCAAACAATATTAAGCCAATGGTAACAGCTAGGGATAGCCAACGTAACCATTCTCCATTTTCTGCAAACAGACTAAACGCAGCTCCTGTATTAATAACATAGGTAAAATGAAAAATATTGGGAATAAGCTCGATCGTTTCGCCAATTTCTGAGAAGGATTGAACCACCCATAATTTTGTTCCCTGATCTAAGATAAAACCAAGAATTGCAACTAGCCAAAATAAACGATTTTTCTTCATTAATAAAACAAGATATTTCTTAATCCATAAGCTAACACAGCGACCGCACAAACTAAAACTAATTGCGCTGATAAAGGTTGCCAAGAATACTGAATAATATTGGGGATTAGGGGTAATATTGCATCAAAAATCATAAGATTGAAATAATGTAAACCAACTAAATAAATAATTCCCATTCCATGAATTACAATCAGTCCCAACAAACAACTTAAAGCCAACCATTCCAATTGTTTTTGACGGCGAAATGCTAAAATACCACAAAACCAAGCCCCAGGAACAAAACCAATGATATACCCAAAACTAGGTTCGGTGAGATAACCCATCCCACCCCCACGAGAAAACACGGGAAGCCACACTAAACCTAATGTGACATAAGCAAGTTGTGATAAAAAACCCGCACGTTTTCCCCCCAAACAAGCGGTTAATAAGACAGCAGCAATTTGAAAGGTAATCCCCAAGGAATGAGTTTTAAGTCCTTCTTCTGACCAAGACCAAGGAAAATTTGTCATAAAGGCTTCTACAAACGTTCCCGCAATGGTCAAAATTAAACCGATGATTGTCCAGAGTAATTCATGGTTTGGAGAAGACACAGACGATCCTCACTTTGGTTGACAAGTTAATAATTTGAAACTTTACTTTATCATTTCTTTGCCTCAGCTAAGGCAAAAGGCAAGAGGCAAGAGGCAAGAGGCAAAAGGCAAGATGGGGAAGATGGGGGAGATGGGGGAGATGGGGCAGATGGGGGAGATGGGGCAGATGGGGGAGATGGGGAAGAAAAATCGCTCCCTTGTCTCCCTTGTCCTCCTTGTCTCCCTTGTCCCCCTTGTCTCCCATTTATCCCTTGCACTTTTTTGAGGAGTTAAGAGCCTTAAAACCAGATGGTACGCGAGTTTTAGCTTTCTTGACTCAAGCCCTAAATACTGGTCACTGGTCACTGGTCACTGATTGGTGTTGGGTTTCGTGTCCTTCACCCAACCTACGTTTTTCGTGTTGGGTTTTGTGTCCTTCATCCAAACGATATCTCTACTGGAGTTCTAACATTTCCGCTTGTACTTGTTCTTTTAATTCAGGGTTAGATTTAACTTCGGTGGTGATGGCGTTAAATTCTGCTACGGTTAATCCCTTTTGCTGTACAATTTCTTTAGAACGATCGCAGTAGTTGGTGATCAACGATCGAGCTTCGGAAGTTAAATTACGATAACTCTGGGAGCGATTACAAGCAATTGTCGGCACTTGTTCTGAGTCTAAAATCGTTTGAATTTCTCGAAATGTTCTTTGACGCAATGGCTCAATAGCAAGAAGAGCTTCAGCATAGTTTTTGACTTGTTGCTGATCATAACTGGTTTCTTGCGCGATCGCTGCTACCCTAATTTTATGATCATACTGTGTTGGACTAACCAGATTCAATCCACTCTCAAAAAACAAAAGAGTGGTGGTGAGGAGAGTAATTTTCAAGATGTAATGGAAACAAGAAAACATAATCAGGGGTAATGTTGATCTAAGTTATTTTTTTGTGGCGAGAATGTGCTTCCCAGAAAGGTGAGACGATGATTAAAATTAAAAAGTTTCAGAAGGTTGATCCCTATTTTTGGAAAATTTGACAAAGTTGTATCACTTGCGATTGAAGTGTTGTCATTGCGTCTTCTCCCCTTTTGAGAGCGGCTTCTAATTCTAAGAGAAGGGGAAAAGCCTTAATAAATTTTGTGATCGAAACTGACTGTACTTCTTGACGAAGAAAATAAACCCGTTTCGGATTATTAATTTCTGCAGCTTTAGCAATGACTTGATTATCTTTTTCTCCTTTTGCTATCATCAATTTTAACCAGAACCAAGTTCGGAATTGTCCCACTAAAACAGCGACGATTTTTAAAGCGGGTTCATTGCGGTTGAGTAAGTCGGATACTAACTGTAAAGCCTGATTGGTATCACCATTAATAATTGCTTTCGCTAACTGTAAGCTGTTGTGAGTGCTACCACTGACTAACTGCTCGATCGCGCTCTCGTCGAGGGTGTTCTGGTTTCCCGTCGCATATAAAGCCAGCTTTTCCAACTCTTGGGATAACAAACGAGTATTATTCCCCACCGCTTCGGCTAAACGCTCTTTTGCTGCTTTTGTCAGTTTGACTTGTTTTTCTTGCGCGATCGTTTCCACTTGTGTTAACAGTCGTTCAGTTTGCCAAGGTGGAATCAATCCAAACTCTTTAATGGTGGCATATTTTTTTAAGAAGCGAGTTGATTTTAAACGCCCATCGGGTTTGTTGTTAGTGCTAAACAACAGATGAGAAGTAGGGGGGAGTTTTGGTAAAGTGCGCTCTAACTCCAAAAATAAAGCATCTGAGCAACGTTGAGCGATCGTGGCTTGGGATACCCAAACAAAACGTTCTCCTGCGCCAAATGGAGGCGTTAACGCTTGATACAGCGCTTCCGTTACTGCTTCGGTTTGATCACCCGCAATAATGTCTTCGTTAAACTCTTTCCAAAGTGGATCAACAACCTTTTCCCGTAAAACAGTGATCGCTTGCGTTAAGCGATATTCATCCTCTCCCCAAAAAAAGTAAACTGGCATCAGTCGAATATGTTTTTTGTCGGTTTTTCCTTTATTGTGGTTATATGAGGGTAGTTAACGCCAGCATTGCTGGAAAAAACCCTTTCTGGACAGCAGTAGGAAGTGGAACTCAGGCTAGATCAGATTTCCGAGAAATCGGTTTTAGTTGTTGTAAGTTCCTTATAACGGTTATCAGGAGATAGATTAGCCTTGGACGAAGCCTATCAAAAGTATGTGGAACAAGTCGGGCGCTTATCACAGCCGTCTTTGTATCCAACACAATTAAAAAATATTCAGGAATCCCCGAAATTTCAACGGGATGAGACGGGGAAGGTAGAAGCGCGATCTTTCCCAGGATATAGCGTGGTCACTCCTCCCTATCAAGATGATAGTAGCAATGAGGGGTTTTATCATCACTTGGCGCAAACCCAAAAACGGTTATTGAGTCAACTTCCCCAAGACTTTATTTTACCCGTGCCGCCTCCTAGTTTTCATGTTACTTTAGCGGACTTGATTTGGGGAGATGAATTTCAAAGCGCAGTGGCAAAAAATCCCGAGTTTGAAACTCAATTGAAAGCTCAAATCGCTGCTAGTTTTGAACAATATCAACGAGAAAATTATGCTTCTAAACCTTTACAATGGCAGTTATTAGGATTAATTATTCGCCCTCGCGCGATCGTGGTTGGTTTGCTACCGAAAGATGATCATTCTTATCAGCAAGTGCTTCAATTACGGCGTGCCATTTATCAAAATCAAGGTTTATTATCATTAGGATTAGAACAACATTATCATTTTTTAGCTCATGTTACTTTAGGGTATTTTGGAAAAGTGCCACCCGAATCAGAAAAAGATGCTATTTGCACAACTTTAACCGCAATTAATGACCAATGGCTAGAGATTGATCCTAAAATTCTGACGGTCGATCGCGCTGAGTTACGGAAGTTTTCTGATATGACTTCTTTCACTCGTGATGCTGATTTCCCTGTGATTAATTTTAGAGAAAAATGATTAATTTTCCAATAAGTTTTTAAGCATCTAAATTATACCATTTTGGAAAAGTTAAGTTACACTTGATCCCCCCAAACCCCCCTTATTAAGGGGGGCTTAGCCGATCGTTAATGTAGCGCCAATTGTTCAAAATGGTATTAGTTTGTTGAGACAGGAGAAGCCAAAGCGTAGGTTGGGTGGAGGCAACAAAACCCAACCCCACCCTTATTTTCATTGGGTAAAGTCGCTGAAATCTCCCCATCTCCCCCATCTCCCTTGTCTCCCTTGTCTCCCTACCTCCCTTGATTTCAAAAGAATGAAACAACCCTGAGGTTAGGGGGGATAAAAATTTTGTCAATTTACTATTTCTATGGAAAAAAAATCGCTCAATCATCCGATCGTCGAAGAAAGTTTTGCTATCATTGACCAAGAAGTTGGAGAACATTCTTATCCAACCGCAGAATATCAAGTGATTCGTCGCGCCATTCATGGGACAGCAGATTTTGAATTTCTAGATTTATTCTATTTTAGCGATCGGGCGATCGACTGCGCGATCGAAGCCTTAAAAAACCAGACTCCCATTATTGTTGATGTGGGAATGGTAAAAAAGGGAATCCAAAACCTAGTGGAAAAAACTTCCCAAAACCCAATTTTATGTGCGTTAGACGAAGCGAAAAATGTTCCTGTTGGCAAGACACGCACCGAAACAGGATTAGTCAAATGTTTAGAGAATTATCCGCAAGGGATTTATGTCATTGGCAATGCTCCCACCGCGCTTTTAGCCTTATGTGATGGCATCAAAAAAGGAATTGCACAACCGAGTTTAGTTGTGGGTGTACCCGTAGGGTTTGTATCAGTTATCGAGTCAAAAACAGCACTGGCACAAACCAATATTCCCCAAATTCGAGTAGAAGGACGTAAGGGCGGATCAGCAGTTGCAGGAGCAATTATAAACGCTTTATTGGTGCTAAGTCAAGAGGAAAAATGAGTCAGTTTTTACCGATTTCTGTGGTTGGTGTTGGTTTGGATGGTCGGGAAGGATTAACGGAAAAAGTCAGAAAAATTATTAATGAAGCAACGGTTTTGGTGGGAAGTGAACGGCAATTAAGTTATTTTACTTCCTCCGCTGCTAAAGCGGTTAAATTAGGCAATTTGGAGGAAACGATCGCGCTGATTAAAACTCATCAAGAAGCATCGGAAAAGATTGTCATTTTAACCAGTGGTGATCCGTTATTTTATGGTTTAGGTCGTTTATTATTAGAGCATTTTCCCCCTAATCAACTGACCTTTTATCCTCATCTTTCCGCTTTACAAATTGCTTTTAATCGGATTAAAATTCCCTGGCAGAATGCGACATTAATCAGCGCTCATGGACGGAATACAGAAGCATTAGTCAAGGCAATTCAACGGGGAGACAAAAAAATTGGTATCCTCACCGATTATAACAATAATCCTAGCGCGATCGCGCAACTGATTACCGCTCTTGACTTGCCATTTTCTTATCAATTTTGGGTGTGTGAGAATCTAGAAGGAACAGAGGAAAGCTGTCGCTGTTTAGATTTAGAAACCGTAAAATCGGAGCAATTTTCCGCGCTCAATGTGGTCATTTTATTACGAGAAGAAACCCCAATTCCCGATTTAGAAACTTTACCCAGTTTGGGATTAACAGATGATCTTTTTCTGAGTTTTCCCGATCGACCAGGCTTAATGACAAAACGAGAAATCAGACCTTTAATATTAGCAGAATTAGGACTAAAACCAGAACAAATCATTTGGGATATTGGCGCAGGAACAGGCGCAGTTTCCATTGAAATCGCCCGTTTATTTCCAACCTCGCACATTTACGCCTTAGAAAAAACAGCAATGGGAGCATCTTTAATTAAAGCCAACTGTCAACGTTTAAATGTTGAAAATGTAACAGTAATCGAAGGAAGCGCACCCGAAAAACTTCCCAATTCTATACATCCTCAACGAATTTTTATTGGTGGAACAGGTGGCAATTTAACCGCCATTTTAAACCATTGTGAAGAACAATTAGTAACAGGAGGACGGATCGTTTTTGCTTTAGCAACCTTAGAAAACTTAGAAGAAGCTAGACAATGGTTGAGGGAACATCAGTGGCTCGATCGCATTCTACAAATTCAAATTTCTCGTTCTCTTCCCATTGCTCATCTTACCCGTTTTTCTCCTCTCAATCCCGTTACCTTACTAACCGCTTGGCGTATCAATCAATCATAAAACGTAGGTTGGGTGGAGAGAAGCGAAACCCAACACCAAAAACGTAGGTTGGGTGGAGAGAAGCGAAACCCAACACCAAAAACGTAGGTTGGGTAGAGACGTTCCATGGAACATCTCCAAGCGAAACCCAACCTACTCTTTATCATCGATCGAGCGAACCTGATATAAAACCCAAATATAAAAGGGGGGCGAGTAATATTTCCCCCAGAATTGGGGGTGAGGGGGGAGAATTTAATCATCTGAAGAAACAACAGATAATAACTCCTCAACATTAGCATTAGGAGAGAGAAAAGAAAACAGATGTTTGTATTGTAGAACCCCTTCTTCATCTAAGACAAATTCAGCAGGAAGAGGCGCACCTAACGCTTGACCAACACCATATTTCCGAAAGACACTGCAAGTGGGATTACTAAGTAAAGGAAACTGAATATTTAAATCTTTAACCACCTGTTTAGACTGAGAAACATCAGTGCTAGTAATCATTAAAATCTCGATTCCGCGTTGGGTAAATGCTTCATAGCGTTGATTTAATTCCAGAATGTGGGGATAGCAAAGGGGACAATATTGTTTTTCTGTAAAAATGCGAGTAAACGCAAGAATAACTGGTTTTTCTTCCCGATAATCATTCAGTTTAACTTGTTGATCATGGGTAACATCAGGAAGTTCAAAATTAGGAGTTTTTAAACCTAAAATTAAGGGACTACTAGCAGGAATCGGAAAAAAGTTATTGAGAAAACGCTGATTAAATAAGCCACTAAAATCGGTTGATGTTAACATAACGGATTAATTTCAATCTAATTATTTAACTCCAATTTTAACAAATTGAGATGAGTTATAAAAAAACAATAGTGAGAAGCAATTGATGAATGGGAAGCATTGTAATGAAAACAATCCCTTTCACCAAAGGGCGCTGGAACTGCTCTATACCCTGCAAAAGAGTTTAAAATCAAAGCAGGAAATCGAACTAGAGGATAGGGAATTAATTATGAGACTAGAACCTCTTTATCAAATTGAACGTGAACAACGCGATCGAGAAGTTAAACAGCTCACGCAGCGAGAAATTGCAGCTAATCTCCATGCTATGGGTATGGGAATTGAGCAAATTGCCCAAGCCACCGGTCTTTCTCCTGAAGAAGTGAGAAAACTGATTGCAAGTAACTAAAACCCCGCGCCCCCTCCCTCAAACCTGATCGCGCTCCCTCCCTCAAACCTCGATGTCGCGAAGCGACCGCTCTACGAGCATCGCACCCCGAACTAGAATTTCTTACCCCAATCATTTATAATCGTTTAGTTGGTTCATCGCTCCTGATTTTATGACTCGTTTAATCCATGATAAGTTTGCCAAGGATTATTTTGAATCTCTCCTCGAACCCTTTGGCAAAATTAACTCACAGAAACGAGTCTCCGCAGAAGACCAATATATCGATGTTTGGTTTGAACCTGCCCAAGAGCATTTAAGAGAACTTAATGAGTTAGGCGGTCTGGGGAGAATGGCAACCACTCCCTCCATGTTTGAACCTTATCGCAATCCCGTTACCCCTGAGCAAATTGGCGATTGTCTTCTCAAATTATTGCTAGTCAAAACACAGATGAAACGACAGGCAAGACGAAAGGAATCTTCTTTGGCTGAAGAAAGTGTTCCTAGATTATGGATTTTAACACCAACCGCTTCTTCAAAGGTCTTATCAGGATTTAACGCTGTCCAAACTCCTGATGAGTTAGAGGGATTTTATACGTTAGGAAGTTCACTCAATACCCAGATCATCGTCATTCATCAACTTCCTTGTACAGAAGAAACGCTTTGGTTAAGAGTTTTAGGAAGAGACAGAGTTCAACAAGAAGCAATTGATGAATTGGAAGCCTTGAGTGAAAACAATCCCTTTCGCCAAAGGGCACTAGAACTGCTCTATACCCTGCAAAAGAGTTTAAAATCAAGGCAGGAACTCCCATCAGAGGATAGAGAATTAATTATGAGACTAGAACCCCTTTATCAACAAGAACGTGAACAACGCGATCAAGAAATTAAACAACTCATGCAAAAGCAATTTGCCCAAAAACTTCTGAGTAAGGGAATGGAAATTGAGCAAATTGCTGAACTCACTGAACTTTCCCCAGAAGAGATTACTAAGCTAACCAACAATGATAAGTAGTTTTGTAGCGCGATCGCGCCCCGAATTAGATTTTCTACCTAGCGCGATCGCGCCCCGAATTAAAATTCCTTCCCAACTCGATCGCGCCCCCTCCCTCAAACCCCGATCGCGCACTCTCCCTCAAACCCCGATCGTGCTCCCTCCTTCAAACCTCGATCGCGCTCCCTCCTTCAAACCTCGATCGCGCACCCTTCCTCCAACCTCGATCGCGCACCCTCTCTCAAACCCGATCGCGCCCCGAACTAGAATTTCTTACCCCAATCATTTATAATCGTTCAGTTGGTTCATCGCTCCTGATTTTATGACTCGTTTAATCCATGATAAGTTTGCCAAGGATTATTTTGAATCTCTCCTCGAACCCTTTGGTCAAATTAACTCACAGAAACGAGTCTCCGCAGAAGACCAATATATTGATGTTTGGTTTGAACCTGCCCAAGAGCATTTAAGAGAACTTAATGAGTTAGGCGGTCTGGGAAGGATGGCAACTACTCCCTCGATGTTTGAACCCTATCGTAATCCTGTTACCCCTGAGCAAATTGGCGATTGTCTTCTCAAGTTATTGTTGATCAAAGCAGAGATGAAACGACAAGCCAGACGAAAGGAGTCTTCTTTGGCTGAAGAAAGTGTTCCTAAATTATGGATTTTAACCCCAACCGCTTCTTCAACCGTCTTGTCTGGATTTAACGCTTTGCAAACACCTGATGAGTTAGAGGGATTTTATACGTTAGGAAGCTCACTGAGTACCAATATCATCGTCATTCATCAACTCCCTCGTACCTCAGAAACACTTTGGTTAAGAGTCTTAGGAAGAGACAGAGTTCAAAAGGAAGCAATTGATGAATTGGAAGCCTTGAGTGAAAACAATCCCTTTCGTCAAAGGGCGCTGGAACTGCTCTATACCCTGCAAAAGAGTTTAAAATCAAAGCAGGACATTGAACCAGAGGATAGGGAATTAATTATGAGACTAGAACCTCTTTATCAAATTGAACGTGAACAACGCGATCGAGAAATCAAACAAGAAATTGCTACCAATCTCCATAGTATGGGTATGGGAATTGAGCAAATTGCCCAAGCCACCGGTCTTTCTCCGAAACAGGTGATGAAACTGATTAACCAAAATTCTGATGACCAATGACCAGTTACCAACAAATAACGAATAACGAATAACGAATAACAAATTATGAGATTAGAACCGCTTTATCAACAAGAAAAAGAAGAACTACAACGAGAAGTTAAACAGCTCACGCAGCGAGAAATTGCGGCTAATCTTCTCAATAAAGGAATGGAAATTCAGGAGATTGCCGAAGTGACTGGTCTTTCCCCGGAAGAAGTGACGAAACTGATTAACCAAAATTCTGATGACCAATGACCAGTTACCAACAAATAACGAATAACGAATAACGAATAACAAATTATGAGATTAGAACCGCTTTATCAACAAGAAAAAGAAACACTCGTTCGCGAAGCTGAAGAACGCGGTGAAGAACGTGGAGAAGAGCGTACACAGCGAGAAATTGCAGCTAATCTCCTTAGTATGGGTATGGGAATTGAGCAAATTGCCCAAGCCACCGGTCTTTCTCGGAAACAGGTGATGAAACTGATTAACCAAAATTCTGATGACCAATGACCAGTTACCAACAAATAACGAATAACAAATTATGAGATTGGAACCGCTTTATCAACAAGAAAAAGAAACACTCGTTCGAGAAGCCCAAAAGCGGGGTATGGAAATTGGTGAAGAACGTGGTATTGAGATCGCGCAAAAGCGATTTGCCCAAAAACTTCTGAGTAAGGGAATGGAAATTAAGCAGATTGCTGAACTCACTGAACTTTCCCTAGAAGAGATTACTAAGCTGACCAACAATGATGAGTAGTTTAGTAGCGCGATCGCGCTCCCTCCCTCAAACTTTGATCGCGCCCCCTCTCTCAAACCCCGATCGCGCTAGGAATTAAAATTTCTTTCCCAAATAATTTACAATCGTCAAGACAGTGACCAGTTACCAGCTTGCCGAAGGGTGATCAGCTTGCCCTGAGCCTGTCGAAGGGTTACCAACGAATAACGAATAACGAATAACGAATAACGAATAACAAAATAATCGCGCTTTTCCCACCGACCGAATTTGTAAAGATTTGTATCAATTTGGCTACCTTACCTGACGAGAAAAGTGGGGTTTAGAGTAATTCTAAGCATTAATTGTAATTTAAATTTCTAAATGAGTCTCAAATTGGGTGAATTGAGCCGTGTCTAAAGTCTTCTATCGGATTGACATTAGAAGCGATCTTACTCTAAAATCAAGCTATTAATTTAATCAAACTTAATTTCAACTCCTAAGGGATTAACCCACTAATCTAAATCAACGACACAATTGGGCAGGAATCATGGCATTTCAACCGAATAGTGAGGCGGTGGCAATGGAAGAAGCGTTACTCGAAGGCGCAGTGATCAACGTTGGAGCGTTATTAACTAAATTCGCGTCCAGTGACCATTTCCACTCGATCTTAGAAACCAGTTTTGGTGACAACTCCGACACCAGATTAATCGAAGAGTTACAACAAGCCCTATACACTGGGGCTTTTTTCGATGGCATTGAAATAGAAGTCCTGCCCAGTGCTGAGTTGGAAGGAGCATTAGGGGCTTATGCCGAGGCAACCAATACTATATATCTGTCTCAAGATTTGCTGGTTTCTTCGACTCAACAAGCGAGTGCGGTGTTGTTGGAAGAGGTGGGACACGCGATCGATGCTTATTTGAATGTGGAGGATAGCGCTGGGGATGAAGGCGCGATCTTTTCAGCGTTGGTAAGGGATGTTAGTTTGAGTCCTTTAGAATGGCAACAGTTGAAGGCAGAAGATGACACAGCGACTCTGACGATTAATGGAGAAGCTGTAACTGTCGAACAGGCAGACGTTTCTTACATTGGTGGTGATGGCGACTGGTACGACCCTGCTAATTGGAGTAACGGAACTGTACCTGGTACTAATGATGATGTCACCATCACTAGCAATAATACTGATATTACAATTACTTTTTCACAAGGGAATCCTAGCGTCAATAGTCTATCGCTGTTTGCCGAAAATGGGGGCAATTTGGCGCTTTCTGGTTTAACCAGCTATGAAGGGGCAGACTTCGATACCTCCATTCGAGCCACAGGAGGCAGTAGCATTGACTTGTCCTCGATCACTACCCTTTCAGGAGGAACCGGATACAAGGATCAACTATTCATCGAAGCGATTAATGGCACCGTCAACCTGAGCAACTTAACGGACATCACGGGAGGGGCAACGCGGGTTTTAGCCGATGGCACCAACAGCAATATCGACTTGTCGAGTTTAAATCGCTTTGCGGATGATAATGGTTATACTTATTCCCAAGTGAATGCCCTTAATGGAGGAACAATCCAAACTCCAAATCTTGATAGCCTCAATGGGGTTTCCTTACTTTTTAACAGCAGCGGCAACTTTGACGCCGAACAAATCACAAGTGTTACCAATGGCTCGATTACAGTGGAGGGAACAGCTGCCAACTTGAGCAGCTTAACCAATGTCAGTGGTTCCAGTGTTACTTTAAGCAATGGTGGGACTGCTGATTTCAGCAACGTCAGCAACATTGATACAGCTAGTCTATTTGTCAATGACGGGGTAAGTTTAGAGTTGCCGCAAGTAACCAGCTATGAAGGAACAAACTTCGATACCTCCATTCGAGCCACAGGAGGCAGCAACATTGACTTGTCCTCGATCACTACCCTTTCAGGAGGAACCGAATACAAGGATGAACTATTCATCGAAGCGATTAATGGTACCATCAATCTGAGCAACTTAACGGACATCACGGGAGGGGCAACGCGGGTTTTAGCCGATGGCACCAACAGCAATATCGACTTGTCGAGTTTAAATCGCTTTGCGGATGATAATGGTTATACTTATTCCCAAGTGAATGCCCTTAATGGAGGAACAATCCAAACTCCAAATCTTGATAGCCTCAATGGGGTTTCCTTACTTTTTAACAGCAGCGGCAACTTTGACGCCGAACAAATCACAAGTGTTACCAATGGCTCGATTACAGTGGAGGGAACAGCTGCCAACTTGAGCAGCTTAACCAATGTCAGTGGTTCCAGTGTTACTTTAAGCAATGGTGGGACTGCTGATTTCAGCAACGTCAGCAACATTGATACAGCTAGTCTATTTGTCAATGACGGGGTAAGTTTAGAGTTGCCACAAGTAACCAGCTATGAAGGAACAAACTCGGACACCTCCATTCAAGCTACAGGGGGCAGTAGCATTGACTTGTCCTCGATCACTACCCTTTCAGGAGGAACCGGATACAAGGATCAACTATTCATCGAAGCGATTAATGGCACCGTCAACCTGAGCAACTTAACGGACATCACGGGAGGGGCAACGCGGGTTTTAGCCGATGGCACCAACAGCAATATCGACTTGTCGAGTTTAAATCGCTTTGCGGATGATAATGGTTATACTTATTCCCAAGTGAATGCCCTTAATGGAGGAACAATCGATCTTGATCAACTCTCTGACATTTCAGGAGAAGTCCTGCCAATAACAGCAGATGGAACGAATAGTATTATCGACTTGTTCCAAATTTCAGAAAGCAATTCCAGTATTAACCCCACTGAAGAAAATGGCGGCGACATTATCTTCCTGGAAAATGAAGTGCCCACTTTCACTTCACCAGATGCGATCGAGATTTCGGAAAATGAAACCGATGTGGTGACTCTCAGCGCCACTGATCCTGATGGGGATACGTTAAGTTTCTCGATTACGGGAGGTGTGGATGAAGATTTATTCACTCTCGATGATGAGGGAGGTTTAAGTTTCAGCAACGCACCTGATTTTGAGAATCCCAGTGATGAGGATGGGAATAATGTTTATCAGGTGACGGTGACGGTAGATGATGGTAAGGATATCACTGTTGAACAGGATTTAACGGTAACGGTAACGGATGTGAATGAAGCGCCTACTTTCACTTCTGAAAATGCGATCGAGATTTCAGAAAATGAAACCGATGTGGTGACTCTCAGCGCCACTGATCCTGATGGGGATACGTTAAGTTTCTCGATTACAGGAGGTGTGGATGAAGATTTATTCACTCTCGATGATGAGGGAAGTTTAAGTTTCAGCAACGCACCTGATTTTGAAAATCCCAGTGATGAGGATGGGAATAATGTTTATCAGGTGACGGTGACGGTAGCTGATGGTAAGGGTAGCACGGTTGAACAGGATTTAACGGTAACGGTAACGGATGTGAATGAAGCGCCTACTTTCACTTCTGAAAATGCGATCGAGATTTCAGAAAATGAAACCGATGTTGTTACTCTCACCGCCACTGATCCTGATGGAGATACGTTAAGTTTCTCGATTACGGGAGGTGTGGATGAAGATTTATTCACCCTTGATGAGGGAAGTTTAAGTTTCAGCAACGCACCTGACTTTGAGAATCCCAGTGATGAGGATGGGAATAATGTTTATCAGGTGACGGTGACGGTAGCTGATGGTAAGGGTAGCACGGTTGAACAGGATTTAACGGTAACGGTAACGGATGTGAATGAAGCGCCTACTTTCACTTCTGAAAATGCGATCGAGATTTCAGAAAATGAAACCGATGTGGTTACTCTCAGCGCCACTGATCCTGATGGAGATACGTTAAGTTTCTCGATTACGGGAGGTGCGGATGAAGGTTTATTCACTCTCGATGATGAGGGAAGTTTAAGTTTCAGCAACGCACCTGATTTTGAGACTCCCAGTGATGAGGATGGGAATAATGTTTATCAGGTGACGGTGACGGTAGCTGATGGTAAGGGTAGCACGGTTGAACAGGATTTAACGGTAACGGTAACGGATGTGAATGAAGCGCCAATTATTGAAGATCAAAGTTTTTCGATTCCTGAAAACAGTGAGGGGGAAACCGTCGTGGGGGCGATCGAAGCTAGTGATCCAGAAGGAAATTCCCTCAGTTACAGTTTAGAGGAAGAAGGCTTTGGGATTAATGAGACAGGAGAAATTTTCGTTACGGGTGAAACGGATTTAGACTTTGAGACGAATCCGAATCGAGAATTAACGGTAACGGTGAGTGATGGGGAATTCACACCAACCGCAACAGTGACGGTAAATCTCACGGATGTGAATGAAGCGCCCACTTTCACTTCTGAAAATGCGATCGAGGTGTCGGAAAATGAAACCAGTGTTGTTACTCTCAGCGCCACTGATCCTGATGGGGATACGTTAAGTTTCTCGATTACAGGAGGTGCAGATGCAGCATTATTCACCCTTGATGAGGATGAAAACTTAACCTTCAATCAATCTCCCGACTTCGAGAACCCGCAAGACAGCAACAGCGATAACATCTATCAAGTCCAAGTCAGCGCTGATGACGGAAACGGCGGAAACAGCAGCCAAAGCATCAATTTGGAAGTGTTGGATGTCAATGAATCTCCTGAAATCACATCTGATTCCTTACCAACCATTGAAGAAAACACGATCGCGCCGCTCTCTCTCCAAGCAGATGATCCAGATGGGGATGAAGTTACTTTCTCCCTCACGGGTGGCGCTGACCAAGGATTATTTACGATTAATCCTGATACAGGAGAATTAGAGTTTAATAATCCTCCCGACTTTGAAAACCCCATAGACGCTGATGAGGATAACATTTATGTACTAGAAGTGACTGCCACTGACAGTGAAGGGGCAAACGTCAGCGAGACGTTAGAGGTAATCGTTGAGAACGTAAACGAAGTTCCCACAGCAGAGGATGACACGGGTAGCACCGACGAAGATAGTTCCTTTACAGTTGATGCGGCAAATGGCGTTCTCGCCAATGACGTTGATCCTGATGGAGATGCTCTAACTGTCAGGGCCGTAAATGGAGAAGCGGGTAAGGTTGACACAGAAATCACCTTAGACTCCGGTGCGTTACTCACTCTCAATGCTGATGGAAGCTATGAGTATGACACCAATGGCGCATTTGAAGACCTCAACGACGGGGAAACTGCTACTGATACCTTTACCTACACCGTAGCTGATGGCAATGGCGGTACAGCTACTGCCGAAATAAGGATTACGATTAATGGAAGCACAGGTAATCAAGCCCCTGTTGTAGAAATCCCCATCAATGATATTAATCTCTCCCAAGGAGAAATTCCTGACCCGATCAACCTTTTTGATCTCTTTGAAGATAATGAAGATACCGACGAAGAACTAACCTACAGCATTACCGAACAAACCAACGCTGATCTAATCCAAGCCGCCATAAACGAAGGAGAAGGAGAACTCAGCTTCGTTATCTTTTCCGGTAGTGGCAGCAGCAACATCACTATCCAAGCCACTGACACCGATGGACTTAGCGTTAGCGAAACCTTCACCGTCACTGTTAACGCCCGTAACACTGCCCCAGAAATAACTAACCCCCTCAATGATTTAAGCATCGATGCGGGAAGTGACCCGGTTCCCATCAACCTCTTTGAGACCTTTGAGGATACGCAAGATGCCGACTCCGACCTGAAATTTAGGGCTAGCAGCAGCAACAAATCCCTTGTCAATGCCGATAGTATTAACACCAGTAGTGGTGAACTCTTCCTGCAATTCCCCTCCACTCGAACCGGTTCTAGCGAAATCACCGTCAGCGCTGTTGATACCAGTGGATTCACCACCACCGAAACCTTCACCGTTACCGTTAACCCCAGTGGCGAAGTCATCAGCCTCGAAGAAACCAACGACACCTTAGAAACCGCCAGCACCCCTCAACTCAGCCCCGACACCCCCAACATCAACCTCGCTGGCGAAATTGGCGACAACAATTTTGGTGATCAAGATATCGACCTTTATCGCCTCGAACTGCAAAAAGGCGACCAACTCACCGCCGACATCAACACTGATGATAACTCCTCCCTCGACTCCTTTTTAAGACTCTTCGACAGCTTCGGACAAGAAGTAGAACGCAACGACGACAGCCAACAAGGGGAAAACGACTCCCTATTAGAATTTAGTGCTGATACCTCACAAACCTACTATATTGGAGTCAGTGGCTTTGGTAACGACCAATACAACCCCAACTTAGAAAACTCTGGTAGTAAAGGAGACACTGGCAGTTATAACCTCGCCCTCACCCTCACCAGTACCGCCAGCGAAACCCCCAACGATACCATTTCCCAAGCGATCGCCACCAGCGCCTTGATTCAAGAAAACGGGCAATTTCAACAACCTGGCTTCCTCGGCGACAACAGCACCCTTAATAACCCCAACCTCGACGTTGACTTTTACGAAATCCAACTGACTCAAGGGGAAACCGCCACCATCGACATCGACACCACAGAAAACAGTCCCCTCAACCCCATCCTACGCATCTTTAACGCCACTGGCGGCAACGTTCCCAACGGCTTCAACGATAACGCCAAAGCCCCAGGTGAACAATTAGGAAATGACCCCTATCTCGAATTTAGCGCCCCCTTCAGCGGCACCTATTATGTCGGAGTCAGCGACCAAGCCAACGACCTGTATAGCCCCTACAACCCCGAAAGTGGACAAAGTCCAGGGGCAACAGGTGCGTATGAAATCAACATTACGCAAGATGTTTCCCGTGAAGATAGTCCCCCCGAAGCCTCTCCCAACGACACCCTCGACACCGCCACCGCCTTGTTAGTGGGAGATGAAATTCAAGGGAATATTGGCGATAGAACGGAATTTGTCACCGTTCCAGGATTAGACGTTGACCTTTACACCCTCACCCTCGAAGCTGACCAAGCCATCAGAATTAACCTCAATCGCACCTCCCGTCTTGACCCCGTCTTACGACTATTCAACGCCCAAGGAGAAGAAATTGCCTTCAATGACGACATCGGTAGCAGTGACAACGCCCTCTTAGAACTCACCATTCCCGAAACAGGAGACTACTACATCGGAGTCAGTGGCTTTGGTAACGAAAACTATGATGTCACCACAGCAGGAAGCGGTAAATCATTCGCCAGTACGGGCAGCTATCAACTCATCATCAGTGACCAACAACCAGAAATTTTAGAAGCAGGAGAAGAAGAAGAAAACGATACTCTAGACACCGCCACCGCCACCAGTTTAACCGCAGACAGCCTCGGTAGCCTCAAACAAACCAACGCCATTGGCAATAATCCCAATTTAGAAGAAGCAGGATTAGATGTAGATATCTTCCAAGTAGAACTAGATACTAATACCCGTCTCACCGCCGAAATTAACACCGAAAACTTCAACAGTGAGTTTGACTCCCTCCTCCGTGTCTTCAACAGTGAAGGAGAACAACTCGACTTTAATGATGATGAAAGCAGCGAGAATTTAGACTCCCAATTAGAATTTATTCCCACCGCACCTGGAACCTATTATGTGGGAGTCAGTGGTTTAGGGAATGAAAACTATAACCCCAATACAGTCAGTAGCGGTAACGCTGGCAGCATCGGAGATTATGAAATTGAACTTCGCCTCAATGAAGTCACTCCCCAAGAAAATCCCACCAACGAAACCCCCGAAACAGCAAGCCAAGTCAACTTAACCAATAACCGCTTTAGCACCAATGGTGTAATCGGTGACAATACTAATGTTGAGGTCGATCGAGACTTCTACGAAATTGACTTAGAACAAGGAAACATTCTCAATATAAGAGTGAACGGAGACAACCTCGAAAGTTTCGTCCGTCTCTTCAACAGTAAGGATGAAGAAATTCCCCTCGAATATGAAGCGGGAGACTTCCCTCACCCCAGCCTCAACTTAACCATTCCCGAAGACGACACCTACTTCCTACAAATCAGCGCCTTCGATAACAATGAAGACGGTATCCCAGACGATAGCATCGGAGACTATCGCCTCAACCTAGCCGTCGCACCCCCTCCCCTTGCCGCCCAACCCCCCGTCGAAGAAATTCGACCCACCGCCAACAACGATCGCTTTCGGGCTGCCTCCCAGCGCACTGCTATCTTTAATGTTTTGGGAAATGACAGCGCCAACGATGACCAAGGCTTTCTCGAAATTACTGACTTCACCGCAACCACCGAAAAAGGCGGAACTGTTGAACTCGATAACCAGTCGCGGTTAAGATACACTCCCAACCCCGACTTTGGAGGCGTTGATACTTTCACCTACACCGTCGCCAATGAAAGTGGTGGCTTTGACCAAGGCACAGTAGAAGTCAATGTTAATCGTCCGCCAGAAGGCGCAAGTGTTCAAGTTGAGTTGGATGTGCGTTCCGTTCCTGGAAAAGAAGACCAACTCAATGACGGCTTGCAAATCGGAGAAGAGTTTATCGTTGATGTTCGTTTTCTCGATCGAACCGCAGCCAACAATCCATCTCAAGCAGTATTATCAGGATATGCAGACTTATTGTTTAACCCTGAGATTCTACAAGTGATATCTGAGGAAGAGATAGACACGGATGGAATAATTAATGGAGTGATTCACGACAACAGCCGTTATAACCTGTTACGAAAAGGAACAGTACGCAACGAAGAAGGATTGGTCAATGAAGCGGGAGCAGGTACTTTAGCTTTAGGAGGAGTGGAAAGCCTACCAGAAGATAATCGTATTTTCAGCCTCCATTTCCAAGCCGTTGGCGGCGGAAATACTGCGCTTTTAGCCAGTCAAGCAGGACAGCAAATTAATTCAGCAATTACGATCCTGAATCCAGATTTTATCAGTGACCAACGAGATCAAACTCGCTTTGGTGAAGTTGACATTATCTCCGCTTTGAATAACCAAAACAACATTGAGAGTGCTTTTCCTCCCTCTGCCAACTTCGCTCTGAGTAATAATATCATTCTCTCTGAACAGGAAGACGTATCAGCAGTACAAGGAGTCATTGAAGCCATGGCGGTGAACATTGACTTTCAAGACTTAGCAGGGAACGCCTTAGAAGATGTCGCTGTGGGAGAGGAGTTTAAGATTGTTCTCTCTGCGGAAGACTTACGTCCAGAGGGTCAACAATTAGGAGTGTTTAGCGTCTTTGCCGATGTCTTATATGATACGGTTTTGATTGATGTCACCGAAGCCGAATTAGTGGGAGATTTTGCCTCCCCCGTCTTAGAATTACCCACAGCAGTGGAACAGGGTTCAGGAGAAGGATTAATCGATGAATTGGGGGGAACACAAAGTAACTTTAATCCCGTCAGAAGCGGCAGTCAAACCTTTGCCGAATTAACCGTCACCGCCAAAGCGCCTGGACAATTAGATGTAAGTACCAACGCCCCAGAGGGGAAAACCGCGAAAAATACACTGTTTGGGGTGGATGTGGAGGTGACAGAGGGGACAGTTTACAGCGAAAAGAGTATTAATCTTGTTGGTGAAACAGAAGAAGGGAATCCTGATTTAGTGATTACGGAATTTGACGCAGTTGTTGATCATGTATTGGGAGGAGAAACTGAGGTCAATTTGACAGTGGAAAATCAAGGGGATGGGAGTTCTCCAGGTTTCCAAGTGGAAATTCTTTACTATACCGCCGATGATCCAGGGGAATTAGAAGAAGAAGAACCAATGGTGGTGAAAACTCTGGCTTTTGAGGAGTTAACAGGGAGTGGAAGCAGAAGTGAAACCGCAGCGGTGTCTCTACCAGTAGAGGTAATGTTAGCAGAAGCGTTAGAAGATGATCCTTCAGTGTTTGGAGAAACCGTTCCAGAAGAGGGCTTCTTTGAGTCGAATAATATCGACTATTTAGGGGTGCGCTTAGTTAATAGTGAGAGTTCTGGGGAAACTACAGAAGAGTTTACGAATAACGGTGTGGATGGAACAGAAGGGGTAAATGTGGATGATATTGCTTATTTCCCCTGGGATGTGGTGAGAAATGATCTGGGAAATGTTGTTCAAGGGGGAGAAGATGAGGTAGAAACGGATGGAGCGGTTTCTGGAAGTGACCTCACCCAAGTGTATGATAATATTGGTACGATTATTTCTGAAGGAACGGGTGAAGCTCCCTCTGGCTTAGATTTAGGGCGCATTGATTTAGATTTAGATGGGGCGATTTCTCCTGTGGATGCGGTGCGTGTTGCTAACCGCTTGGGATATAATCTCAATCCTGCCATTATTGAGGAGAGTGTTGGTTAGCTCTAGACAGTGATCTGGCGAAACCACTGCTCTAGGAGCATCCCGCAAGATTTCAGGAGACAGTAATGAGAGGAATTATTCTTCTGTTCCTCTTGAATCAAGCAACCAACGCTGAAGATCATCGATCGAGGTAAAATCTAACAGAGCTTCAGCAAGGGCTTCAGTTTCCTCAATCTCTAACTCCTCAATCTGGGTTTGAATGGAGGAAGGAATGTCTCCAAAGCGCCGTGACAGTTGTCGCCAGACTAGCGATTGAATTCCTTCTTTTTTCCCTTCTTCTTTCCCTTCTTTTTTCCCTTCTTTTTTCCCTTCTTTTTTCCCGCGTTCTTCAACTTGTTGTTCCCATTCTAAAAAGGCTTGTGGCAAGGGCATAGTTACCTCCTCCCCTTCTGGGAGTTCTGGATTAGCTTCGACAATGATTTTCCATACTGATAACAATCTTAACGCTTCGGTTCGTCTAGCATCTTCTTCTGGCAGAGCGATTACTTCTGCCACGGCTTGCCGTTGAACGCTTCCTTTTCCCAGCAGTCTTAACCAAAGCTTCAGGGGAAAAGTAGAGATCAATGAAGCGGGGTTCTCCTGGCACTTCTTTGGAGATTTCTACTTTTCCGCAAGGGGTGAGCAGTTGTTCTAGGAGTTGTTTGGCTAGTTGGTCGAAGGGATGACGAGTCACAAATCGGCTCAAAAGGAAAGGGAATTGATTAATTTTAACTGATTTCAGTGTTTCCTACAAACTTCGCGATCGCTGCTTGATCAACCGCCGTGAGTAGAATAAGACTCTTGTGTAACTGGTTTGAGAATAGTCTGGATCAGGGGCGATCGCGAGAACACGCAGTTTAACGCCTTTTTTCTCCATGTCGAACAATGACCTAAACACCAGCAATGATACTTTTGTACATTAATTCAATTTGCTCAAAAATTTCCCTGTTTCCAGTCTTTTGATTATCAGGATGATAAACTTTAGAAAGTTGGTAATAGGCTTTTTTTATTTCATTTTTAGTGGCAGTTTTTGGGTCTAAATTAAATACTTGCCAAGGCTTAAAATATTGAAATACATTAATACCATTAATACAACCGTATCCTTCTTGATTCATTTCGTTGGGTAAAATTCCGATAAACTTACGATATAGTTTTTCCCAAGTTACTTTCAGGCGAAAATCTAGTTTTTCCATGCCGTCAGTTGCCATTTGGAAATGATTAGATTGCTTTAATTCTTTAGTATTTTTTACCTTAAAACGCTGATAAACTGCTTCTTTTAAGTCACTGATGTTCAGCTTGTTTTTAACTTTACTAGCAGACTTATGATTGATTTTAATTACAAATTCTGCAAATTCTTCTAACACTTCATGGTCGATCAATTTTTCTTGGGAAAGCCGATTGATCTCCTGTTTAACTTCTGGAGTCAGAGTTGCTGTAGCCATGATCTTCTCCGAACTAGCTAAAATTTCATTAATTATATCAACTGCGCTGAGATTTATAACTAACTAAAAGGTTGATTTTGGGTTACGTTTTCACTCCACCCAACCTACTTAATAAGGTTGATGTTGGGTTACGTTTTCACTCCACCCAACCTACTTAATGGGTTGCGTTTTCACTCCACCCAATTACTCCTCATATTTAGCTTAGAGTTTAATGTGCGATTCGATCGCTAACATGGACGATTCCTCCTTTGTCACCTTAAACCTTATTATGCCTATGCTTTGATCGCTGGAAACATAACCGAATCCGTTATCCCATTGTTTCAAGTCTCATCAGATAAATTTCCAATCAATGACTGAGCTAACTGCAAAAACTCTTCTGCTTGATCAATTAATTCTTTAGCTTGAGTGGGAGTAATTTCATCATAAAATCCATAATCTCCTCGGTTACGTTTGTCCTGAGCATTCAATAAATAGCGATGGAAATGTGGGGGAACACGCTTTGGTTTAGCAAAGTCTCGACCAAATGCTGAGATCACCGCAGCATGACCTGAAAAAGACATTTGATCCTCTTCTAGAAATGCTTCTGCAACATAAAACATACTGTAATAAGCTCGTGAAGCTGCAAAGTCAGAGAATCCTTCGTCATATAAAGTTTGGGCGGCACGCCAACTCCGAACTGCTTTTTTTAGGATGGCTTGCTGGGAAGGATTCATACTAAAATTCCTTCACGATGAACATTCCGAAAGAAAGGAAGAGATTCTTGATTAAATTGAGATAAAGAAACGAAAGCACGAGAAATAACGACATTATTTTCTAAACAAAAGTTAGAGGTAAACTCTCCTGTTTGCTCAATTTCTTCCCAAGCATTAACGGGGTCTTTCAAGATAATCAAAAGATCAATATCAGAATCAGCTTTTGCTTCTCCTCTGGCTTGTGAACCATAAAGAATTACTTTTACTAATTTTTCTTGATAGTGTTGTTTCAAACTATTTCGATATTGGTTAATAATTTGTTTTAATTGATTATTCATTTTTCTATTTTGATCTTGATGATTCCGTCAGTTCTCGGAACTTTTATGTATTTAAAAGGTTGATGTTGGGTTTTGTTTTCACTCCACCCAACCTACTTAATAAGGTTGATGTTGGGTTTTGTTTTCACTCCACCTAATTACTCCTCATATTTAGCTTAGAGTTTAATGTGCGATTCGATCGCTAACATGGACGATTCCTCCTTTATCACCTTAATCGGTTCGATGATTCATTTCGGTTAAGTGTCTATTCAGGCAATCACTTGTATTAAAGAATACACAATAGCATCAGAGCTTTAGATACGGTTGGGGGTGATCAAAATCGACTTCTAGAAAAATTAATGTATAGAAAAGGAAAATCACTTTTCAAAGGTTGGCAAATTCTATTAGCCCTAGTGATTAGTATTGGTGTGATTACTAATTTTTGGTCAATTCAAACTGGTACTGCTGATGATGCGAACTTCCAGGGTCAAAAAGTAAGTTCTAATGAATGTAGTGCTTCACCCTCAACACCAAGAGAACTTGATCTTGTCGCTAGTCCAGAAACTGTCCATTGGGGATTTTTCAGCAAAAATTTACCACCTGTAAGCACAATTCACTCTGGAGATTATCTCACGATTGAAATGATTACCCATCATGCTGGAGATGACTATGCGCGCATGATTGCTGGAGATGAGGCTCTTGAAAGCATCTATCACTGGACTAAAGAGGAGAAAACTATTAGTCAGCGAGGGCCCGGGGTTCATATTCTTACAGGTCCAGTGTATATCTGTGGAGCAGAACCCGGAGACTTACTGGAAGTTCGCATTGTCAATTTAGAACCGAGACCCAGCAAAAACCCGCTTTATCCAGGAAAGGCATTTGGCTCTAATGCCTCAGCTTGGTGGGGCTTTCAATACAACAATTTAGAGGAAGAACCGAAACCTCGTGAAATAATCACTCTCTATGAGGTAGATACCACAGGAAAACGGGACTGGGCGAAAGCGGTCTATCGCTATCGATGGACTCCCCAGACTACCCCTGATGGAGTCGTGCATGAACGTATTGACACTCCCGGTATCGTCGTAGATCACAGTAAAGTAACAAAAATTGATCAAACCTTAGAAGGAGTACGAATTCCCTTACGTTATCACGTTGGTGCGATGGGAGTTGCTCCCAAAGAAGCAGATGTTGTTGATTCAATTCCTCCTAGTTACTTTGGTGGGAATATAGATGACCGTCACGTGGGAATTGGCACGTCTATGTATTACCCTGTTTCCGTACCAGGAGCCTTATTTTCTGCTGGAGATGCTCATGCTGCTCAGGGGGATTCTGAATTAGATGGTACCGCGATCGAAATTTCAATGAATGGCACCTTCCAGTTCATCTTACATAAGCAAACTGATTTGGAAGATACTATCTTAGAAGGTATTGATTATCCTTTACTCGAAACGCCAGATTCGTGGATTGTACACGGATTTACTTTTCCCAATTACTTGGCACAGTTGGGTGAAAACGCTCAAAGCAAAATTTATGAGTTGTCTTCCTTAGACCCAGCATTACAAGATAGCTCGACTAAATTACGCGACTTTTTAGAGAATGGCATGGGTTTAACTGAGGATGAAGCCTACTCTCTGATCACTGTTGGCGCTGATTTTGCTATTACTCAGGTGGTCGATGGAAACTGGGGAGTTCATGGAATCCTGCCTAAAGCAATGTTCGATCAGGCTAATGTTAAACCCAAACCCTCTTCAGAGTAGTTTTCTAGAGTAGCCTACACATGATTGGGGTGGGGCAGACCCACCCGACAGTTAAGGAAATCAGACTTTTAAGTTTTGGGTAATGCGTCTCATTGCTTCGTTAACGTTTTCTCGACTGTTAAAGGCAGAAATGCGAAAATATCCTTCTCCTGCTGCGCCAAAACCCGAACCTGGTGTTCCGACAATATGCGCTGCATAAAGCAATTTATCAAATAAATCCCAACTGGAAAGCCCCTCTGGTGCTTTTACCCAAATATAAGGCGCATGAATCCCTCCGTAAACGGTTAAACCAGCGGCGGTGAGTTTTTCGCGGATGATTTTTGCATTGTCTAAATAGAAGTTAATTAGGGCTTTAACTTCTGCTTTTCCTTGTTCTGAATAAACTGCTTCTGCTCCTCGTTGTACGATGTAGGAAACGCCGTTAAATTTAGTGGAGTGACGACGATTCCACAGTTGCCAAAGTTGAATTTCTGAACCATCGGAAGCCTTGGCGGTTAAGGTTTTGGGAATGACGGTCAAGGCGCAACGAGTACCTGTAAAACCAGCGTTTTTTGAGAAGGAACGAAACTCGATCACGCAATCTTTCGCCCCTTCTACTTCATAAATGGAATGGGGGATGGTTTCATCGGTAATATACGCTTCATAAGCGGCATCAAATAGAATCAACGCATCCACTGATTTGGCATAATTCACCCATGCTTGTAAATGTTCTTTGGTTGCAACCGCGCCTGTGGGATTATTGGGAAAGCACAAGTAAATTAAATCAATGTTTTTGTTGGTGGGGATAGCTGCGGTAAAGTTGTTTTCAGCAGTAACGGGAATATAAATTAATCCCTCATATTTTCCCTCATCATTTGCTGATCCAGTATGTCCCGCCATGACATTGGTATCCACATACACGGGATAAACGGGATCAGTAACGGCGATCGTGTTATCATCCCCTAAAATATCTAAAATGTTTCCTGTGTCGCATTTTGAGCCATCAGACACAAAGATTTCATCGGCGCTAATGTCACAACCGCGATTTTGATAGTCGTTTTGAGCAATTTTTTCTCGCAACCAAGAAAACCCTTGTTCCGGACCATAGCCCTGAAACGTTGATCGATCGCGCATTTCATCTACTGCTTTCGCCATGGCATCACAACAGGCTTGTGGTAACGGTTCAGTAACATCACCAATTCCCAGTTTGATAATTTCGGCATTGGGATTGGCTTCAGCAAAGGTGTTAACGCGACGAGCAATTTCTGGGAAAAGATAACCGGCTTTGAGTTTCAGGTAATTTTCGTTAATTTTGACCATAAATAATCTTGAGACAAATCTGATTTTGGCATTCTAACAAAGGTCGAGACCGTTCTGATAAACTTACACAAATTTAACCAAATAGGCTAAACTTGACGTTAACTTCCTGCTTCTTTCCCACGAGGGGCTTTTCCTAGCAACGTCGGCGTTATCTAGTCCACAGGCTTCTTCTATTTATACGAGCGAACTACCCGCAAAAGCCAGATTTTTACTGGCATTTAAGTCTCGATCGCATCGAAAACCACAACTTTCACATTGAAAAGTTCTTTCTGATAGAGACATTTTTTCTTTCACTGTTCCACAGTTAGAACAAGTTTTAGAAGAGGGAAACCATCGGTCAACTATGATTAATTGGGAACCAAAAAGTTGACACTTGTACTCTAGCTGACGACGGAACTCATAGAAGCCCATATCTGCGATCGCTTTAGCCAGTTTGTGGTTAGCTAACATTCCTTTGACGTTTAAGTTTTCGATAACAATCTTACTGTGGTTCTTAGCAAGATAAGTCGTTAACTTATGAAGTACGTCTTTACGAATGTTAGCTATCTTTCGATGAAGTCTAGCCATCTTAATCTGGGCTTTTTTCCAATTTTTAGAACCGATTTCTTTATGGCGATTTAAGTATTGAAGACGAGAAAGTTTGGCTTCAAACTTCCGATAAGACTTCGCACCTTCAAAAACCTCTCCAGTAGATAGTGTTGCTAAAGTCTTGACACCTAAATCAACTCCTACAATCTCGTGAGCTTTTGGTGTATTTTTGACTTCCACTTCAATCTTAAAAGAGACAAACCATTTATCTGCTGTGCGAGAAATCGTAATTGTTTTAGGGTTAACACCTTGAGGAAGTCTCTCAAAAGTTCTCACCCAGCCAACCTTTGGAAGTTTGACATGGAAATGATCAATCTTGATGCTTCCATCTAAGGTGAAGCTATCATTCCTGCCTTTTTTCTTAAATTTTGGAGGTTTTGAAACACCACCAAAACATCTTTTCCATGCTTCTCTGAGATTCCTTAAAGCAAATTGAGGAGCGCATTTAGAGACTTCGTAATACCAAAGATTTTTGGGTTTACAAAGAGCAACTAATAACTTGTGAAGTTCAATTGCTGAAGGAAACTTAATTTTATCGTCAGGATTTGCTTTATTATGATCAAGAATGAACTTAGTTAACGATAATCCCCAGTTATAAGCATGACGGGCAACTCCTGCGTGTTTGGCACAAAGAGTTTTCTGTTGATTATTAAGGTTTAATTCAGTCTTAAAAGATAGAATCATTTTAAGTCTTTGGCTACCTCAGAAACTGTAACTAGATTAGACATATATTGGTTAAATCTGTTTGCTTGTTTAAGTATAACAAACTTTATCCAAGATTTTGTTTTCTGTTTTTAACCCCTTTAATCGGTTAATAATCGACACCGCGCCGCAATTCTACTCCATGGTAGGCGTAATGTTTATGACAGACCATTTCTGAATAAACATTGGCGAGATCAAAATAGGGAGGACGGTTAAAACAACGTCCTGTAATGATGACTTGGGTATCGTCGGGTTTCGCGGCGAGGGTTTCGACAATTGGTTTCCCATCGAGCAATTCTAGGTCAATGGTGGGGTTTAATTCATCGAGGATGATGGTTTTATAAGTTCCCGACTCGATCGCCTCTTTTGCCGTTTTCCAGCCTCTTTCTGCTTCGGCGTAGTCGTCTAGTTGCTGTTTCCCTCGCCAAACGATCGCGTCTCTTCCACAGCGAATCTGATCCAATAGTTTGGGATAACTTGCTTTTAAGGCTGCGATCGCCGCGTCTTCTGTGTAGCCAGTTCCTCCTTTCAACCACTGGACAATTAAAACACGATGAGACCGATCGCGATCAATTCCTCGTCCGATCGCCAGTAATGCCTTTCCTAACGCACTGGTTGACTTTCCTTTTCCATCACCCGTATAAATTTCGATCCCTTCTAAGGCTTGATCCGTTGCCAGATGCGGTTTCATTTCTGAATGTAAATCACATAAATCAAGTAGTTTTTGAGGAGAAGATCGACCTGTTACAATCACTTCTAGGGGATCAGGTTTCTGTTGGAGAGTATCAACCACATCCTCTAAAGCCAGTAACCCTAAATCAAGCACTGGATTTAGTTCATCTAAAACAATAATCGAATAAAGTCCTGATGCGATCGCGCCTTTGGCAATATTCCAGCCTCGCATCGCTTCTTGTTTATCAAAGGGTGTTACGGATTCCTTTCCGAAATATTCCGCTCGTCCCGTGCGAACCTGATCAATGAGATGAGGAAACCCTTTCTGCAACGCAGCGATCGCCGCATCTTCATCATAAACCCGTTCTGGACCTTTAAGAAATCGTAACAAGAGGACGCGGTTCGTTCCTTCCCCGTGAATCCCCAGCCCGATCGACCTTAAAACCACACCTAAAGCCGCTTGTGACTTTCCCTTCCCCTCTCCATCATAAACATGAATCTGTCCCACTTGACGTTGCGATCGTTCTTGCGCTGTCCGAATCCCAATCCCATCTCTACTCATAATTTTACTTTCTCGCTCCTACAATCAATAGTCAGACCTCTAGTTTAACGAGGAGAAAAAATTTTCTGAGATGTTCTCAGACTGGAAGAGTAGTTCCCCCAAACTTGGGGGTTAGGGCAGGGCTGTTTCATTCTTTTAAAATTAAGGGAGGTAGGGAGATGGGGGAGACAAGGGAGACAAGGGAGATGGGGGAGATTTCAGGACTCTTTTTTCTTATGAAAAAGCCAAAAAGTAGGAAAAACGTCTCGATGTGGCGAAGCCACCGCCCTTCTTGCCTCGGACGTACCGTAAGAGGTTCAGGCGATCGAGCGAAGCTCGGTGCGCGGAGCGCAATCGTTGCCAATTTTGACCCCGAGAATGAAACAGCCCTGGGGGGTTAGGGGGCGATAATTCCCCCAAACTTGGGGGTTAGGGGGCGATAATTCCCCCAAACTTGGGGGTTAGGGGGCGATAATTCCCCCAAACTTGGGGGTTAGGGGGCAATCTTTCCCAAACTTGGGGGTTAGGGGGCAATCTTTCCCAAACTGTGTTCCTTATGCTGTCAACATACATGGTCAATTAGTGAGTAAAAAGCGCCATTCTTAACTTAATCGACATTAACTCTGGGAAAATTTACCTCTTTCCATCAGCGACCGACAGTCCTAAACTTTAGGGAGAGAGGTTTCTATAACAGAAGTTCTTTCCGCTATTCCGTATTCTGGAGCAAATTTTTATGAAAAGAGTTTTAAGTATCATTCTCGGTGGTGGCGCTGGAACACGCTTATATCCACTCACGAAACTACGGGCTAAACCCGCCGTCCCTTTGGCGGGAAAATACCGTTTAATTGATATCCCAGTCAGTAACTGTATCAACTCTGGCTTACAAAAAATTTATGTTTTGACTCAATTTAATTCTGCCTCCTTAAACCGTCATATTAGCCAAACCTATAACTTTTCTGGGTTTAGTGATGGCTTTACCGAAGTTTTGGCAGCGCAACAAACCCCACAAAATCCGAACTGGTTTCAAGGAACAGCAGATGCGGTTCGTAAATACTTATGGCTATTCCAAGAGTGGGATGTCGATGAGTATTTGATTTTATCTGGAGATCACCTCTATCGCATGGATTACGAGAAGTTTATTCAGCACCATCGAGACACCAATGCTGATATTACGCTCTCAGTGATTCCCATTGATGAAAAACGCGCCAGTAGTTTTGGTTTAATGAAGATTGATGATTCAGGACGGATCATTGATTTTAGTGAGAAACCGAAAGGGGATGCACTGAAACAAATGAGAGTAGATACCCAAACGTTAGGTTTAGATGCAGAACAGGCGCAAAAAATGCCCTATATTGCTTCGATGGGGATTTATGTATTTAAAAAAGAAGTGTTGCGGGAGTTATTAGAAGCTAATCACGAACAAACTGACTTCGGGAAAGAAATTATTCCAAGTGCTGCCCCAAATTACCGCGTTCAAGCCTATTTATTTAATGGCTATTGGGAAGATATTGGGACGATCGAAGCGTTTTACAAGGCAAATCTGGGCTTAACCATGCAACCGAAGCCGTCTTTCAGTTTTTATGACAAAGACGCACCCATTTACACTCGCGCTCGTTATCTCCCTCCCACTAAACTCCTCCATTGTGAAGTGACAGAATCCATTATCGGTGAAGGCTGTATCCTGAAAGAATGCACCGTGAGCAATTCCGTTTTAGGGATTCGTAGTCGCATTGAAAGCGGTTGTTCTGTAGAAAGTAGTATGCTGATGGGAGCAGATTATTATGAATCCAATGCGGAACGCTCTTCTGGAGGACGAAGCGATCATCAAATTCCCATCGGGATCGGCGAAAATAGCAAAATCCGTCGCGCGATCGTCGATAAAAATGCTCGTATCGGTAAAAATGTTTTGATCATGAACAAAGACCGCGTGGAAGAAGCCAACCGCGAAGATGAAGGTTTTTATATTCGCAGTGGTATCGTCGTCATTTTGAAAAACGCAATCATTCCCGATGATACAGTCATCTAATCCCATATAGCAGTTCTAATTCATTTGTAAAAAGTTGATAAACCGTTCCCCCCTTCCAAAGCCGGAGCGAAGTGAGGAGGTTAGGGGGGATTAATTTACAATTCATTTGGGATTGCTATAGGTGATTAATCCGTACTACAGACCATCCCCCTTCTTTTCTCCTGTTTGAAGGGGGCTAGGAAAATGTATATATAAATTGTCGAATTTCACCTTCTAAATCTTTCCAAATCGTCGGGATTTTATTGGCTAATTTAAGGACTGGTTTAGATTCTATTTTATAGGCGTAAATACTGCGAACAACGTGGCGAAATCGCCGTATTTCATCTAAATCTGTCCGAATCGAAGTCGAGATTAAGGCTGGACGAATTTCTGGAATTTCGAGACTCATTTGTTCTAATAATTGTCGATGCCAATTTTCTCCACTGGGTTCTAAATAGTCAATTTGACGAGCAACGACCTGAAAAATTCTTTCGACTCCCGTGTAAAAACTGTGTAAAGTTAAAGCAAGGGCATTAATAATTGCGTCTTGGGAAACTGATGATTGTGTGATTTCTCTTTCTTGAAGAAATCGTTGGACTTGATTGGTGACGGCTTCTAATTCGGTTAATTCTTGTTCGATTCTTTGAAAGATATCTCGATTGGTCAAAGTTCTATTCCTTGATGGATTGCTTTCAGGATATGCGGTTTCACTTTCTCAGCTTCTACTAAATCAATCGTAAATTGATGTCCCCTTTCGATCATTGCTCCAGCGCGAAAAAGATCGGTTTCTGGTAATCCCCAAACGGCTAAATCAATATCGGAATGAGGAGACATGGTTTCGGGATTGAGTAGAGAACCAAATAAAACAACACGGGTAACACTAAACTGTTTCTTTAAAATATCTGCACTTTGTTTAGCAACTTTCAATCCTTCTTTTTGCCGTTGTTTCATTTTCTCTAGGAAAAGGGGACGTTGTTGTCTGGCTTGTTGAATTTGAGAAAGTATTTCTTGAGCGTTCATTACTAATTTGTTGTTAAGGAAGGTTGGAGAAAAGGTCAATTACTGATAATTGGTGTTGGGTTTCGCGTGGAGACGTTCCATGGAACGTCTCTACCCAACCTACTTTGATCTATTACCGCAAGGCAGAGGAGCGATATAATAGATAGGTGAATTAACTCACAAAATTGTGTCATGTCTGTTCATCATTTCCTTGCTTTTCTCCTCGGAGGGTTCGCCTTATTTCCTTCTCCAGTATTCGCTCAAATGTGTGGGGAAAGTGATGAGATGCTTCCCCAGACCCCAAAAACAGGACGCACGGAGGGAAGTCGTCAACAGTTAATTACTCGCGGTGAAGAAAATTGTCCTTCTTAGCAGAGAGTCTTCGCCATGATCCTGATCAGGTTAATGCTCAGATTGTTTGGGAAAATTTGTTAGCTTGCTTAAACTTAAATTGGGTGGCGCAAGCTCAATTTGTGGAAGAAGCGATTAACCTGAAACCAAAACACCAAGCTCAGTTTGAGTAGGAATCACTTTTAGGTAGTTTCTCTTAGCACAATAGATGAGGTCGGTTTCTCGATCGAGCTTTAAGAGCCGTTGTCCATGACTAGAAAAACGGAATAACTCTAAAAGATTATTTTGCCATTGCGAATAGAGCGCGATCGCGCCGATCACCTCATCATTACCAATTCCGTCGAGATTACTCGGACTTAAACCATTTAACAAACTATGAGCTACCGCACCAGCACAAGCCGTGTCTTCTAGAGAATAACTCCCTTGCCAACCTGATCCCACTAACCACACCGTTTCGGGTTGTTCCCTCTGTAAATAATTAATAACCGCTTGATCATTAACAAACGCCGCCGTTAACACGATCGGGGCTTTTTCCACCCGTTGTAGAGCGCGAGTGCCGTTGGTTGTACTCAAGAAAAAACGTTTCCCTTGCACTCGTTCCGCAGTACATTCTAAAGGAGAATTGCCCAAATCACAGCCTTCCACTTTTGCGCCACCGCGTTCTCCAGCCCGTAAACGACGGTGATCCTCCCACGTTTCACTCACACTCATTAATTCTTCAATACTGCTAAACGCTTGTACCGCCTCCGCACCAGCAGCTAAAACGGTGGCGATCGTTGTTGTTGCCCGTAAGACATCAATCACTACGGCACAATCTGGGAGCGTATCTTGAGGCGTTGCCTCTGGGGTGTCATACACAAATAGCTTCACAGTTTTTAAGATTCTAGCCAACGTCATCCTGACAATTTAATCAGAAAATGTCATCATAGAGTTAACTGTTTTGTAAAGAAGTGTAACAAAAAATGGAAGAAAAGAAATATTCTTGGAAAGGAAGCCCAAACGCTGGCGCAGTTTTAAGCCTTCTCGCCCTCTTTGGTGGCATTGCTGTAATTTTACTGGGTTTCATCGGCTAACCAATTTTTTTAATTGATTGATTAGGGAGCAGTGATCTCGCTGCTCCTTATGAATTTTTAAATGGTTCAGAGTCGAGTTGTTTGAATTGATACAACCGATAAACGGTGTAAATATCGAACCAGCCAGCGACTAAAGCAAGGGTAAGTCCAATCACAATCACCCCTCTAAAGACTGAGCCAGCACCAAAAATGTTGAGAAATGCTGTGAGTTGTTGCAGCGTCACTTCACCGATGCTTTCTACACCAGGAACATAAGTCATTCCCAGCGCGATCGTCAATAACCCTAGCACTAACATCACAGGCAGCGCAAAGCTAACAACAATCGTGACGACAAAAGACCTTAATAAGTTACAAATAGGTTTCATGGTTTCTTCTCTGCTTAAATTGGCGTTTCGATCGGGAAACTACCCACTACCATAGGGGAGCTTACCCGAATTGAGCAGTAAACGTCAGAAATCTTAAATTTATATTAAAAATCTTGTTGAAGTTGAGTAACGCTTTTCTCCGTTTGTGACAAAAAACCGTCTGAAGCGGGATTGTAGCGATCGAAAGCCTTGTTAACTTCTGTATGGAAATGCTTAATTTGTTAACGTTTCTACTCTTGGCTTCTGTAACGGATAAAGTTGTTTAGAAGCGCGATCGATCTCAATCCAACCTAAATCTCGTAAGCGATGAATGAGATTAGAAATCGTCACCCCCAACTCTTCCGAAATCTTGTATAAACTCCGCCAATTGCTTAAATTACGCCCCTGACAAACCGTTTTCATCTTTAGGTTTAGAAAGATAACGAAACGGCTTGGCAACTTTCAAAGTTGTTACTCCTGATCGGCGGCTTCAAATACCTGTTTGGCGAATTCTGGGTTTTCCCGCATCCGACGGAAAAGAGTGGGCATATTTTCATAATGTTCCTTCAGCAGGGATTCATCTTGCCGAGGAATGCGCCCCGCTAAGAAGATTAATTGTTCCTCATCTAAAGCCAAATGGTGGGCTAAAGAACGGATCACATCTTCTTTCGGTGGATAATCTGCCCGACTATTTTCTAACTTAGAGAGATAGGTAAAATCCAATTCTAGGAGTTTCGCTAACTCTCTTTGACTGTATCCTTTGTCTTTTCGCGCTTGGCGAATCAGTTGACCAAATTGTTGATTCACTGTGTTCTTGCCTCCTTAGTTCTCTACTCTATCTTAAATTGAACAAAAAATCAATTATTCATCTATTCTTAGTGCTGGAGACTCCCAATATAATCGGTAACTGAGCGCGGTCGTTGTTCTGATTTATTGGGAGACGGGGCGTATAAACGTCTGGGGAAACGCCAGACGACAGCCCCTCTCCGAAAGCACGTCCTCCACTTGATATATTTACAATTAATTTGCGTATGCGAACCCATCTTTTTGATGAACTACTTTACAGTATTTGTAGGAAATTCCTTGCACTAAACCTGACTTAGTTTTTATGTTGAAACTTCCTGAAGTTCTTACTGCTACTCTTCCAACATATTCTCCTTTTTTCTTTCATGAAAGTAACGTATGCTTTGACAATATCTCCGCTTTGAAAGCCTTCAACAAATTTGTATCTTGGAACATAACGCTTAGGAAAACCATGCTTGTCAGTTCTTACCATTTGACGTGAACCATGTCCTGTAGCCGTAATTAAAAGAGGCTTTTTGGTTTTAATTTTTAAGTTTTCAGGTGTTGATTTTCCGACACAACTAGCATCTAACCAGTGCGTTTTAGAAATACCTCTATGAGTTCGATTAAACTTAGTTAATCCTCCTGAACCAGTTTCTACTGGTAATCCTGTTTGTTGGAGACTTTCGTACAACTTCCAACAAGTGACATTAACAGCAGTTGCATCTGCTAAGGGTTTTTTAGTTTTAGATTGAATCCTTTTTAACAAGTTTGGTTTTCCAGATAAAAAATCTTCAATTTCTTGATTCCCTTTATCTTGATTACATTCGTGACAAGCTAAAGTTAAATTGCTAATTCGGTTAGTACCTCCTCTACTTTTTGGTTTAATGTGTTCAATCTCTAAAGGAACATCTTTGACAGCACAATAGGCACATTGACGACCCCATTTCTCTAACAAATACTCCCGAACTTCATAGCCTTGTAATTCACCTTGTTGATACTGGATTCCACTAATTTCAGGGTTTTCTAGTTTTGGTAAATCAAACTTTACTAATTCTTGAGAGATTCCTGTTATTGGACAAAATTTAGCCAAACGATTCACCCAAGTCATAGTGTTTTCAACACGGGACTGAAGGCTAGGAGGTAGCCACCCTTCTGGGCGTTTGCGATTATTAAAACGAGGCTTACGATAACGAGTTTTTCGACTTCTACGAGTTCTACGAAGCTGTCTTCTTGATGTCAAAGCATCTCGAATTTGACTTCCTCGATGGGTTAATTCCGCACCCCATAAAACCTTATTATCTTGAAGAATAGCTAATCCTGTGGTTTTAGAACCAGGGTCAATCTTAAGTTGGTGATTATGAGTAACGCAATTTTGTACTTCCAAATCTTGCATGATAATAGTGAATGGGTAGCGGCGAAAGACTTTGGCTCGTCCTGCTTTCAAGAGCTTTCTAGCTTTAGCAGGGTGAGTGGGGTCTAAAGGTTGTTTGTTTTTATCTAATACGAAAACGAAATTGGACATGATAATAAATAAACTCCGACGAATCGGGTAAGGTTTGCTTCGCCAAGGTTTCTAAAGTTTGTCACGCTAACCGCACTTTCTTAACCCGTTTAGGAATGTTTAACGGTTAACCACAGAGCAGGGAACTAGCACGTATTCCGAGGTGTGATGGCTTTAGAAACGTAGCCCTGAGCGAAGTCGAAGGGCTTAGGCTGGTCAACTTGTGGACTCCAAGAAGCCCCCGTTATAACCCCCCAAGAGGTTTAACGGTGAGTCGTTGACCCTTGTTTCGTAACTGGTACATCGTCAAACCATCACAAACTCCCCGACGGTAACTGATAAGTTATAAAAGAGAGCAAATAATTAACTATGACTGATACACCGTTTATTAAATACTCGATTCTAGTGGGAAAATACTTGTTGGATCAAGATTCCCTGAAGGACACCACCCCGATTAAATATCTCTTAGATTTTATCAAAAAAGATATTCTCGTTGCTTATGCTACCGAAAAGCTAGAGATTAAAAAGCTCCCGAAAAAGACGAAAAAAGAGGAAGTAGTTTCTCTGGTGGCTGAGTCAGCAACTCATCCACAATTATTAGAGATTTTCCAAGATAATGCTGTTTTTTTTGGATTACATCCGATTCAGTTAGAAGAAATTTTAGGATGTTCTAAAACTGAGCGCAAACGATGGACAGAAGAGGATCGTTTACCGATTTTGCACTATGAAGAATTTAAGTATGGGAAATATCCTGTTTATGATTTTCTGAAAACGATCGCACGGCTGGATCAAGTTTCAATGTGGCGAGAAGAACATGAAAATAAGAAGGCTCAACGCCGAAAACAAGTCGCCCAAACTGCGAAAGAAACACGCCAAAAACGGGCGCAGGAGCGACAAGAAAAATTAAATTACTTACAGACTGCTAAACAACGTTGGGGTGAATTTTCGGAAGTCTTTGAATTAGCTTATTGGGCGGTTATTGCTCATCAATTGTCGGATTTTTATCGAGAAAAAATAAGACGAGCGAAGAGTAAAGGGGAGGAATATTCCAGAATTGCAGAGGAATTAGACAACTTGAAAGCCAGCGCGATCGAAGTGATTTCTAAGTCGCAATTAACGACACTGAATTTTAGTTTTAATTGTGATTATCCTCCTGATGTAGTTTGGAGTCAATCGGGTTGGATGCCTTATTTTGAAGCTAAAAAAGGAAAGCATGACTTAACAGGATTTTATATTTGTGAGTTAAATTTATCGACAATTTCTGAACGAGCTTTATTTATTATTTCTAGTGGAGAGCGCGAGCGTTATGATTTTCCAGACTGTGAAGATTTAGTTGTGAAAGAAATGGAGGATATTCAATCGGATTGTATTTTCTGGCGTGAAGAAACAGCAATTACAGAAGGAGACTTATTTACACCGAAACAAGTTAAACAAGCCATTAATCGCAGCTTAAATCATCAAACTATAGAAGAAATACGAGAGAATGGAAATAAGAAGTTTTTAGAATTATCTCACGCCGCGAAGCTCGATCGAGCAGAAATTTTAGAAGAACAACGCCAGAATGCTTTCTTATTTCGTGAACAATTTAAGCAAAAATTGCAATCGAGAAAAACCACATGGCTGAGACATTCTCCTCAAAACTTTACTTACTTTGAATTAGCAGAATTAACGCGCTGGGTTTCACGAGCCGCCAAAAGTTTACAACAACATGATTTATCACAACTTGCCGATAAATTTTATCACTTAAAAAACCGCGCGATCGGCATTTTAAACACTTGTCCTCTCGCCAAATTAAACTTTTATCGTCCTGAATCTCCCGATTATGGTTATTATGACTATTATCGTGATCAATTCATAGCAGAAATCAAAGACTATTATTCCTTATTTTCCACAGAGATTATTGTTCCGAATTCCAGTGATCCTGATGATTGTTTCCAGTTTCATACTCCCTACCCAATGGGAAAAAATCTCTTCCCTTCAATTGGAGAATTAGAACAAGTAAATCATCTTGAACAAGAAGGAAGATTTCGTTTTGGTCATCCTCTTACTGAATTAGAACTTTTAATATTTAATCCTCAACAAATTGAAGACCAGATATTAGAATTAATCCAACAATTTGATGCTAAAGAAATTGATGAGCGTCGTCAGCAAAGATTTCGTGAAATTGCCGAAGCAACTCGCCAAAAGCGTCAACGAATTAAAGAATTGGAAGCAATGGAAATCTTTTTAATTGAAAACGAAGAAGAAGCATCGATCGCGTATTTTTACCAAATTACTAAAGAATTAGGTTTAAGTAAATCGAAAGCCATAAGCTGGATCAGAAAACAACTGAAATCGATCGCAACCTGTTCAGAAACCTTAAAAAACTATCCCGAATTTTCTGCCAAATATTTTCACCAGGCTTGTAAAAGAAAATGGAGTAACAACGCTCTAAAAAGTAAGATTAAGAAAATAGAGCGATCGTAGTAGATCGTAGGTTGGGTGAAGCGAAAGCGTAACCCAACACCAAAAGATCGTAGGTTCGGTGAAACGAAAGCGTAACCCAACACCAGATCGTAGGTTGGGTGAAGCGAAAGCGTAACCCAACACCACATCGTAGAAAGCGTAACCCAACACCAAAAGTAACCCAACACCAAAAGTAACCCAACAAACTCTTTTTAAAAAAGATGGCGAAAATATGATGTAAACTGACCTTTTGAAAGTGATACCATTTTCAAAAAGTGGTGTTACAGTTTATCCCCCCTAACCCCCCTTTGAAAGGGGGGAATAATAAGTTGGTATGTAGCGCCAATTATTCACGCATGGTATGATTTTAAAATCTCTATGAAAGTTTATCTTATCGGCGCTGGTTTAGGAAATAGCCAATATCTCACGCAACAAGCAAAAGACTTATTAAATGAAGCTAACATTTTAATTTATGACGCTTTAGTTGATGAGAGCATTTTAAATCTAGTTCCGACAAAATGCCGACAAATTTATGTGGGAAAACGAGGGGGAGAACCCAGTACACCGCAAACCGAAATCAATCGCCTCCTTGTTCATTATGCACAAAAAAATCAAACAGTTATTCGCCTAAAAAACGGTGATCCGTTTATCTTTGGTCGCGCTAGAGAAGAAATAGAAGCCTTAAAAAAAGCAAATTGTAAAGTCGAGATTATCCCAGGCTTATCTTCAGCAATTACCGCGCCATTACTAGCAGGGATTCCTTTAACAGATAAACTTTTAAGTCGTAGTTTTAGCGTCATTACCGCACACGAACCTGATCAATTAGACTGGAACGCATTAGCAAGAATTGACACAATTGTTATTTTAATGGGAGGACGTAACTTAAACCTTATTGTTAAAAAATTAACGAGAGAAGGAAAACCATTATCTTGTCCAATTGCGATTATAAAATCAGCAGGAACAGAAGAACAAAAAGTTTGGGTAAGCACATTAGAAACAATTGTTGAAACCACCCAAAATATGAAACTTTCTCCCAGTATTATGGTAATCGGAGAAGTCGTAAATCTCAGAATGGTATCAAATCTGAATTGATCGTAGGGTTTGCCTTGCCCACCTACTTATTGTTAAAAAATTAACGACAGAAGGAAAACCATTATCTTGTCCAATTGCGATTATAAAATCAGCAGGAACAGAAGAACAAAAAGTTTGGGTAAGCACATTAGAAAAAATCGTTGAAACCACCCAAAATATGAAACTTTCTGCCAGCGTTATGGTAATCGGAGAAGTCGTAAATCTCAGAATGGTATAAAATCCAAATTGACGGTAAGGTGGGCAAGGCAAACCCTACTTTTGAAAGGGGGGAAAATGGAGGAAACGTAAACCAATATCAATATCTCATCATAAACTTAATTGTGAAACTGCAATATTTCCAGAAAAACAAACATCAACATCAGTTCCTTTTGTGCGCTGTCTTTTTCCATATTCTCCTTGATAGTGATAACGTTCTCCATCAAAAAAATAATCCACTGGTAAAGGTTGTGTTCCTCCCTCACAAAAAACAATCTCAGGTTCATCAGTCTCTGATTCTAAATGGGGTAGATTAACATTCCAATAACAACCAGAAGGTAAAGAAATTGAAAATAAGGTTTCTAAAACTTTAGTCGTCCAACGCGATGCAATTGTCCAATCTATCTCTAAAGGATACTTACGCCAATGGGAAATTGCAATTCCTTTTCTCCCTAATAAAACCGCCTCTCGTACCGCAGCAACTGTTCCAGAAATATAAACATCAGCGCCTAAATTACCGCCAGCATTAATCCCAGAAATCACCCATTCCGTATCAGGAAATAGTTGAGTAATTGCTAATCTGACACAATCGGCGGGTGTGCCATCTACACTATAAATTTTTGAAGAATGTTGTTGCAACTTTAAGCCCCGTTTCGTCGTCACCTGATGACCACAACCAGAAAGTTCTGTTTCTGGGGCGATAATAACACCTTGGTCTTCAATTGCAGCTTGTAACGCTTTAATTCCCTGGGCTTTAAATCCGTCGTCGTTGGTTAAAATCATGTTGTTAGTTTTGATAATTATTAGGAGGGAAAAGAATTAAAATGAATCGCTTCTTTCAAAAAAATTTATGGCAAGGGATCAGTTTAGTTGTCCTCAGTAGTTTAATTTTACTGTTAGGATGGAACGGGTTTGATCGCAGTTCTACCGCTTTCGCTCAAGATTCATCAGCGCCAACTTTGACCGTTACAGGTAAAGGAAGTGAATCGATCGAAACGACTTTAACAGAAGTTCGACTGGGTGTCGAAGTTGAGGGAAAAACTGCTAGGGAAGTCCAAGAAGAATCTGCTCAACGTTCCACCGCCGTGGTAGAATTACTTCGATCGCGCGACGTTCAAAATCTAGAAACCACTGGCATCCGTTTACAACCGCAATACGATTATAATGACGGAACAAGAAGATTAAAAGGGTATCAAGCAATCAATTTAGTCACTTTTCGAGTGATCACAGAAGAAATCGGAAACTTACTAGATGCAGCCGTCAACGTCGGTGCAACTCGCATTGATTCTGTGACCTTTACCGCCACTGACAGCGCGATCGAACAGGCACAAAAACAGGCGCTGCGGACAGCAACTCGCAACGCTAAAGCCCAAGCTGATGCGGTTTTAGAAACTCTCAACCTTCGTTCCCAATCTGTGATCAATATCCAAATTGATGGCGCAAACGCCCCTGTTTCCCCACGTTCGCAGTCACTTCGGACAAGAGGAGATATGGCAGCCAGTAGCGCACCAAGTTCCCCTGTTGTCGGCGGTGAACAAGAAATTGAAGCTCAAGTCACCCTTCAAATCCGATATTAAACAGGGTTGGCCAGGCTCGAACTGGCGACCTAGCGCTTAGGAGGCGCTCGCTCTATCCTACTGAGCTACAACCCTACGCCCAATGGCACGACTATAATAGCAAGTCTGATGGGAATTTGGCTGTTTTTTAGAAAACCCTGTCCTATGATGTTCTGACGTTTGCGAAGCATCTATAATTTGGTGTTGGGTTTCGCTACCCTCCACCCAACCTACGTTTGATCATTCACTTTTATAATTTGGTGTTGGGTTTCGCTACTCTCCACCCAACCTACGTTTGATCATTCACTTTTTAACTGTCGTGCGATCGCGTTTTCTGTCTCCTCTTGCATTGCTTCTAAACTCACCACCAAACAAGGATTAATCTTCAAATCTGAACCCGTTACCACACCCAACTGTTGCCAATTCTCTCCCAAATACTCTTTTAAAAACCCTTCCCATTGTTCTTGTTTTTCAGGAGAAATCGAAACCACAATCCGACTCGCCCCCTCTCCAAACAAACATTGATCCCAACGCTGATTGTCTCCCAGAGAAAGCGTCACCTCAACGCCCAAATTTCCCCCTAAACAACATTCCGCCAACGCCACAGCAATTCCCCCTTCCGCACAATCATGGGCAGAATTGATCCAGCCTTCTTTAATTCCCTCTCGACACACCCATTGCACCTGTTTTTCTAACGCAAAATCCAGATGAGGCGGTTTTCCTGCTACCGTCTGATGAACCGTCGCTAAATACTCCGATCCCCCGAAAGTAACTGTATTGTTCCCTAAAAGATAAACGCGATCGCCCTGATTGCGCCAACCTTGTCCACAAACCCGACGCACATCCTCCACAACTCCCACCATGCCAATAACAGGAGTCGGATAAATCGGTTGAGGATTCCCCTGTTGATCAAAGGTTTCGTTGTAGAGAGAGACATTTCCTCCTGTTACAGGGGTTTCTAACTCCCGACAAGCCGTCGCAATCCCTTCGCAGGCTTTTGCCAGTTGCCAATATCCCACCGCTTTCTCAGGGCTGCCAAAATTCAAATTATCTGTGAGCGCGATCGGTTCTGCTCCCACACAGCTTAAGTTTCTCGCCGCCTCAGCCACTGCCAATTTTGCCCCTTCATAAGGATCAAGATACACATAACGCCCATTACAATCTGTGGTCGCAGCCACTCCCTTATAAGTTTCTACCGATTCAGTTTGAGGGCGAACCCGAATCACTGCCGCATCTCCACCCCCTGGCAGTAAAACTGTATTATTTTGGACTTGATGATCATATTGGCGATAAACCCACGCTTTAGAAGCCAAAGAAGGAGTCGCCAACAATTGTAAGAGAATCTCTTGCCATGCTCGATCGCTGATTCCTTTTTCATCACAATCAGGAAGTGACTTTACATTCCATTCCCAGGCAGTTTGAGCATATTCTGGCGGTTGCGATAAAATTTCCCGTTCATAGAGAGGGGTATTTTCTGCCAAAGCCGCCGCAGGAATTTCCGCCGCCACATTTCCCTCGTGTAAAATGCGAACGATCGGTTCTGTAATCACCTTTCCCGCAACCACTGCGTGTAACTCCCACTTGTGGAAAATATCAATTAACTCCTGTTCTCGTCCCTTTTCTGCCACAAATAACATCCGTTCTTGAGATTCCGACAGCAGATATTCATAAGCGGTCATTCCCGTTTCACGGTGAGGGATTTTGTCTAAATCCAGTTCAATGCCAACTCCCCCTTTTTCCGCCATTTCTGCTGTTGAACAGGTTAAACCCGCTGCTCCCATATCTTGCGCTGCGACTACCGCACCCGTTTTAAACGCTTCTAAACAGGCTTCGATCAAAGATTTTTCTAGAAACGGATCACCCACTTGTACTGCGGGGCGATCGTCATCAGAATCCTCATTTAATTCCGCACTGGCAAAACTTGCTCCTCCCATCCCATCACGTCCAGTGGTCGAACCCACATAAAGAACAGGGTTTCCGATACCAGATGCTCCCGCTTTGACGATTTCTGGGGTTTCCATTAAGCCCAGCGCCATGGCATTAACCAGGGGATTTCCCCCATAAGCAGAATCAAAATAGACTTCTCCGCCTACTGTTGGCACACCAACGCTATTCCCATAATGAGAGATGCCTTCCACCACTCCTGTAAAAATGCGACGGGTGCGAGGGTAATCTAATGTTCCAAATCGTAGTGAGTTAAGAATGGCGATCGGTCGCGCTCCCATAGTGAAAATATCTCTGAGAATCCCACCCACCCCAGTGGCAGCTCCTTGAAACGGCTCAATTGCCGAAGGATGGTTATGGGATTCAATCTTAAAAGCGAGATGTAATCCATCTCCTAAATCAATTACGCCAGCATTTTCTCCAGGTCCCACTAAAACTCGATCGCCGCTGGTGGGGAATTGTTTGAGTAAAGGACGAGAATTTTTATAACAACAATGTTCCGACCACATCACCCCGAACATCCCTAACTCGGCTTTATTCGGATGTCTATTCAGTCTTTTGACGATTTCTTCGTATTCGTTGGGTTTAATGCTTTCTTGGGCGATTTCTTCTGGAGAAAAGGGTGCAGAGTTAAGCTCAGTCATGCTATTGATTAGGTTCTCATAACAAGATTGATTCTAACAGGAATTTTTACAACAGTTTCATACTTAAATCGAGCCAAGTTGCTTGGGTGATTGGTGCGCTGGTGGAAATGTAATCCACTCCTGTTTCTGCGACCTGTCGAATCGTGTTGAGGTTGACGTTTCCTGATGCTTCTATTTTGATCGGTTTACCACTGTTTCTGATTTGAGTAACCATCTGTTTCATCAGGGGTAAAGGCATATTATCCAACATGATGATATTGACATCGGTGGTGAGCGCTTCTTCTACTTCTGCTTCAGTCGTCGTTTCTACCTCGATGGTTAAAGGATAAGGGAGATTTGAACGAACCCGCTCGATCGCATTTTTGACACCTCCCGCCACCCGAATATGATTCTCTTTAATCATCGCCGCATCGTCTAAACCAAAGCGATGGTTAACTGCGCCTCCGAGTTGGGTTGCATACTTTTCTAATAGTCTTAAACCTGGTGTTGTTTTGCGAGTATCTACCAATTGTGCGGGGAAATCAGCAATTTTTTCCGCATAGCATTGAGTTAAAGTGGCGATTCCACTCAAGCGCATGACGAGATTAAGAGCCACTCGCTCCCCACTTAAAAGGGTATGGGGTGCGCCGCTCAAACGTAAAATTTCCTGCTTTTCTTGGCAAAAACTCCCTTCCTTCACCTGTGGAGAGCAATCAGTTTCTCCCAGAAGACTGAAGATTTGTTCCGCAAACGGTAAGCCAGCAATGATCCCTGTTTGTTTAGCCATCCAGATCGCTTCTTGTTGCGGGTGATTTTCCTTGATAATTGCTCCCGTCGCTCGATCGCCCCGACCTAAATCCTCACGTAACCATTCACGAAATAAAGACTCAACCAGAATCTTTGGTGGTAAAGCAATCATAAAACTCATCCTGTTATTCTCCCTGCTAATTTTAACCGTAAACCTGAAACCCTTACCCAGCAAGGAACAGAAAAAAACTCAGAAAAAACTTGAAAAAAGGGTTGACACTTCTTGAAATAACCCCTATATTAGTGAATGCGCTCGAAACGGAGGCGGTCACGCCCACCGAAACCGAGCCACCTGAACCTAGACAAATTCATAAGTTGGAAAAGCCTAAGTTAACGGTAAAACGTTAACGCTTCCACGTCAAATTTATTAAAACGGAAACGTAGAAACAAACGAGCCGCAGGTTCTCAACATGGAGAGTTTGATCCTGGCTCAGGATGAACGCTGGCGGCGTGCTTAACACATGCAAGTCGAACGAAGTCTTCGGACTTAGTGGCGGACGGGTGAGTAACGCGTGAGAATCTACCTTCTAGATGGGGACAACCGTTGGAAACGACGGCTAATCCCCAATACGCCGAAAGGTGAAATGGTTTTCCGCTAGAAGAGGAGCTCGCGTCCGATTAGTTAGTTGGTGGGGTAAAAGCCTACCAAAGCGTCGATCGGTAGCTGGTCTGAGAGGATGAGCAGCCACACTGGGACTGAGACACGGCCCAGACTCCTACGGGAGGCAGCAGTGGGGAATTTTCCGCAATGGGCGAAAGCCTGACGGAGCAACGCCGCGTGTGGGAAGAAGGCTCTTGGGCTGTCAACCACTTTTCTCAGGGAAGAATGACTGACGGTACCTGAGGAATCAGCCTCGGCTAACTCCGTGCCAGCAGCCGCGGTAATACGGAGGAGGCAAGCGTTATCCGGAATTATTGGGCGTAAAGCGTCCGCAGGGGGCGCATCAAGTCTGCTGTCAAAGGTCGGAGCTTAACTCCGGTGTGGCAGTGGAAACGGGTGCGCTAGAGGGCGACAGGGGTAGAGGGAATTCCCAGTGTAGCGGTGAAATGCGTAGAGATTGGGAAGAACACCGGTGGCGAAAGCGCTCTACTGGGTCGCACCTGACCCTCAGGGACGAAAGCTAAGGTAGCGAAAGGGATTAGATACCCCTGTAGTCTTAGCCGTAAACGATGGATACTAGGCGTGGTTTGTATCGACCCAAGCCGTGCCGAAGCTAACGCGTTAAGTATCCCGCCTGGGGAGTACGCACGCAAGTGTGAAACTCAAAGGAATTGACGGGGGCCCGCACAAGCGGTGGAGGATGTGGTTTAATTCGATGCAACGCGAAGAACCTTACCAGGGCTTGACATCCCGCGGATCCCCATGAAAGTGGGGAGTGCCTTCGGGAACGCGGAGACAGGTGGTGCATGGCTGTCGTCAGCTCGTGTCGTGAGATGTTGGGTTAAGTCCCGCAACGAGCGCAACCCTCGTCCTTAGTTGCCAGCATTAGGTTGGGAACTCTAGGGAGACTGCCGGTGACAAACCGGAGGAAGGTGAGGATGACGTCAAGTCAGCATGCCCCTTATGCTCTGGGCGACACACGTCCTACAATGGTCGGGACAAAGGGAAGCGAACTCGCAAGAGCCAGCAAATCCCATCAAACTCGGCCTCAGTTCAGATAGCAGGCTGCAACTCGCCTGCTTGAAGGAGGAATCGCTAGTAATCGCCGGTCAGAATACGGCGGTGAATTCGTTCCCGGGCCTTGTACACACCGCCCGTCACACCATGGAAGCTGGCCAAGCCCGAAGTCGTTACCCTAACCCGTGTGGAGGGGGGCGCCGAAGGCTGGGCTAGTGACTGGGGTGAAGTCGTAACAAGGTAGCCGTACCGGAAGGTGTGGCTGGATCACCTCCTTAAAAGGAGACCCAAGGTAGGGGAAACTCTGAAAAAGAAGTAAGAGAGACCCTTCAACTCCGAGGTCGGTCGTGGTAGAAATCAGTAGGCTTTTCCAACCGGGTTTGGGGAATTTACCTCCATACAAGGATTCAGCACCGTTAGGATAGCTAACGACTGCTGGACACTTGTCCAGACCAGAACCTTGAAAACTGCATAATCACCAAGAAAGTTAAGGAAACTTAACCGAGGTCAAGCGAAAAAGAGCTAACGGTAAAGCCCTAGGCACATCGAGGCGAAGAAGGACGTGGTAACCGACGAAACGTTGCGGGGAGCTGGAAACAAGCCTAGAGCCGCAAGTCTCCGAATGGGGCAACCCCAAGAACGGTCTGCTGAATCTATAGGCAGAAACGAGCCAACGCGGCGAACTGAAACATCTTAGTAACCGTAGGAAAAGAAAACAAGAGTGATTCCCCTAGTAGCGGCGAGCGAACGGGGAGCAGCCTAAACCTCCCACTGCGGTGAGAGGGGTCGTGGGACAGCAATGGTCAGACGGAGACTCTTAAACGAAGCAACTGAAAACTGCACCAGAGAGGGTAAAAGTCCCGTAGTTGAAAAGGAAAACCGCTGCGCTGAATCCCGAGTAGTTCGGAACACGAGAAATTCCGAGTGAATCAGCCAGGACCACCTGGTAAGGCTAAATACTCCGATGTGACCGATAGCGAACCAGTACCGCGAGGGAAAGGTGAAAAGAACCCCGGCGAGGGGAGTGAAAAAGAACGTGAAACCGTTAGCTTACAAGCAGTGGGAGGACGATGAAACGTCTGACCGCGTGCCTGTTGAAGAATGAGCCGGCGAGTAATTAGTCGTGGCCGGTTAAGCTCACGAAGAGCGAAGCCCAAGGGAAACCGAGTCTGAAAAGGGCGTAAGTCACGGGTAATTGACCCGAACCCGGGTGAACTAACCATGACCAGGAGGAAGCTTGGGTAGTACCAAGTGGAAGTCCGAACCGACCAACGTTGAAAAGTTGGCGGATGAGTTGTGGTTAGCGGTGAAATGCCAATCGAACTCGGAGCTATCTGGTTCTCCCCGAAATGCGTTTAGGCGCAGCAGCGAAGAAAAAGCAGTGGGGGTAAAGCACTGTTTCGCTACGGGCTGCGAAAGCGGTACCAAAGCGAGACAAACTCAGAATACCATTGTGAAAATCGTGAGTGAGACGGTGGGGGATAAGCTTCATCGTCAAGAGGGAAACAGCCCAGACCACCAGCTAAGGTCCCGAAATGATGGCTAAGTGAAAAAGGAGGTAGGAACGCCAAGACAACCAGGAGGTTTGCCTAGAAGCAGCCACCCTTAAAAGAGTGCGTAATAGCTCACTGGTCAAGCGTTCCCGCGCCGAAAATGAACGGGGCTAAGTCATCTACCGAAGCTGTGGACAGGATAACTGTGGTAGGGGAGCGTTCTATCAAGGGAGAAGCACTAGCGGCAAGCAGGTGTGGACGAGATAGAAGTGAGAATGTCGGCTTGAGTAGCGAAAACTTTGGTAAGAATCCAAAGCCCCGAAACCCTAAGGGTTCCTCCGGAAGGCTCGTCCGCGGAGGGTTAGTCGGGACCTAAGGCGAGACCGAAAGGTGTAGTCGATGGACATCGGGTGAATAATCCCGAACGACTGAGTGGGAGCAACACCGGGACGCATGAAAATAGGTGATACCCTGAATGGATTGGGAGGAAGTTACGACTTCCGCATCACTGAAGTTAGTGCCAAGAAAAGCGGTAGTTGTGAAGAAAGCCAGTCCCCGTACCCGAAACTGACACAGGTAGGGAGGTAGAGCATACCAAGGGGCGCGAGAAAACTCTCTCTAAGGAACTCGGCAAAATCACCCCGTAACTTCGGGAGAAGGGGTACCAGCGAGAGCTGGTCGCAGTGACCAGGCCCAGGCGACTGTTTACCAAAAACACAGGTCTCTGCCAACTCGAAAGAGGAAGTATAGGGGCTGACGCCTGCCCAGTGCTGGAAGGTTAAGGAAGTCGGTTAGCTTCGGCAAAGCTGGCAACCGAAGCCCCAGTGAACGGCGGCCGTAACTATAACGGTCCTAAGGTAGCGAAATTCCTTGTCGGGTAAGTTCCGACCCGCACGAAAGGCGTAACGATCTGGGCGCTGTCTCGGAGAGAGGCTCGGCGAAATAGGAAAGTCTGTGAAGATACGGACTACCGACACCAGGACAGAAAGACCCTATGAAGCTTTACTGTAACCTGAAGTGGGGTTCGGGCTGAGCTTGCGCAGGATAGGTGGGAGGCGAAGAAAGTTTCCTCGTGGGGAAACTGGAGCCATCGGTGAGATACCACTCTGGTTCAGCTAGAATTCTAACCTTCACCCGTAAGCCGGGGAAGGGACAGCTGCAGGCGGGCAGTTTGACTGGGGCGGTCGCCTCCAAAAAGGTAACGGAGGCGCGCCAAGGTTCCCTCAGGCTGGTTGGAAATCAGCCGCAGAGTGCAAAGGCAGAAGGGAGCTTGACTGCGAGACCGACAAGTCGAGCAGGGACGAAAGTCGGCCTTAGTGATCCGACGGCGCTGCGTGGAAAGGCCGTCGCTCAACGGATAAAAGTTACTCTAGGGATAACAGGCTGATCTCCCCCAAGAGTTCACATCGACGGGGAGGTTTGGCACCTCGATGTCGGCTCATCGCAACCTGGGGCTGAAGTCGGTCCCAAGGGTTGGGCTGTTCGCCCATTAAAGCGGTACGCGAGCTGGGTTCAGAACGTCGTGAGACAGTTCGGTCCATATCCGGTGTCGGCGTTAGAGCATTGAGAGGAGCCTTCCTTAGTACGAGAGGACCGGGAAGGACGCACCGCTGGTGTACCTGTTATCGTGCCAACGGTAAACGCAGGGTAGCCAAGTGCGGAGCGGATAACCGCTGAAAGCATCTAAGTGGGAAGCCCACCTCAAGATGAGTGCTCTCATTCTGTCAAGGAAGTAAGGTCACAGGAAGAACACCTGTTTATCGGTGCTCGGTGGTAGTCTGGTAACAGATGAAGCCAAGGCATACGAACCGACCGAGGGCTTGATCTTGATTCTTGGTGATGTGCAGTCTTCAAGGTTCTGCTTCCGACAGAATCACAGCCTTTCCTGGTGCTGAAGGCGCGGTGGAACCACTCCGATCCATCCCGAACTCGGGTGTGAAACGCTGCAGCGGCGAAGATACTTGACGGGACACTGTCTGGGAAAATAGCTCGGTGCCAGGTTCATTTTTCTCCCACCTCGCGGTGGGTTTTTTATTTTGGAAAGAACAGGAGAGTTATTCTCCCAACGGTGCTTATAGGCGCAAAATAGTAACTTTTTGATGCGCGTAATTTCAGGATGTTTTTTTTAAGTTATGAACGACTCGATCGAGCGGATTATAATTTCTTGATCGTTGAGAGCGAGACTGATTCTTTAGGGAAGCGATTTGCGGTGAATAAGGACTTAAATCATCAATAATTTCTTGGACACTTTGATAACGATCGCGCGCTCTCCATTTCACCATACGACTTAAAACATCAGCAAAAGCATCATCTACATTCACTAAATGTCGCCATAATAACTCACCCGTTTGTGGATCATCCGCGAGACGTTTGGGTGCGATTCCACTTAATCCTTGAATCACGATTCTTCCCAAAGCATAAATATCGCTATTATAAGACGGTTTTCCCCTTGTTGCTCGATCGGCATATAAGCGGGAGTGCCAATGACCACTGTAAACTCAGAATCTTCTTCATTCTCCCCTTGAATCGCTGCTATTTTTTTAACCGACCCAAAATCAATTAAAACTAATTTCTGGTCACTTTACACCAAGGCTGTCCTGGAAAGTCATAATCTTTAGCGAGAAAAGTTTGACCAAACCCTCCCATTCCCAATTCCTTAAAGATATAGTAACGATCGCGCAGCTTCCTTCCCAGCATAATTCACCTTAACCCAATCTCATCTATCCTCACCAACTACTGAGTTTCTTGTTTAAATCACAATTTTCGACTAACTAAAAGTTGTTAAAACCAATGATAGTTATTTGAATTCTCTAGTTGACTGCATCTTAACATTTCTCTGAGCTTTTAATATTGTTACTATCCACAACCGAAAATAGAAATGGAAAAATGCTAAAAATTGTTCTATATGAACCGCAAATTCCACCGAATACTGGAAATATTGCTCGTACCTGTGCGGCCCTAAAAACCGAATTACATTTAGTGGGAAATTTAGGGTTTGAGATTAGTGACCGAGCCGTAAAACGCGCGGGACTCGATTATTGGCCCTATGTCGATTTACACCAACACGCAGACTGGACAGCCTTTAAGAAAATCCAAACTCAACGTGGTGGCCGACTAATCGCTTTTAGTGTGAAAGGAAAATCCTCCCACACCAGTTATCCGTTCCAAAATGGAGACTGGCTCTTATTTGGACAAGAAAACAAGGGATTACCACCAGAAATCATGGCAAATTGTGACGAAATCTTGAGAATTCCCATGATTCACCCTCAAGTTCGCAGTTTAAATTTATCAGTTAGCGTTGCTGTTGGTTTATACGAAGCGAAACGACAACTGGGAGAACTCACTTCAATTTTGTAACCTAAAATCCATCAATTCTTCCCCAAAGTTTCGATCTACAATTCGAGCAACAAAGATTAATTGATTCAAGCAAACGCAAAAGCACCGAAACCGTTTATTATGGGCTTGTGTTGAGAAGAAACAACAGGGCAAAAAAAATAATGATTTAGCCTAATTTCTCGAAAATAATGGATGGAAAGTCTTGCCAATGAAACCATCTCCCATTAAATTACAAACAACTTGCCCAACTGAACAGTTTTAATGAGCAAAAGGAGGTTTTCTTGAACGATTTACTCAACCGTGTTGGATATCTTTCCCGATTTTGGCTCTTTCTCCAGACTCAAGCCGAAAGTAAGTATCCCCTAGCTTTTCTTGAGTCAACTGACCTAAAAAAGCGACCCCAGCCAGAATTGATTAGCATTGCTACTGTCACCCTCCCCTTATTCATCCTCTGTTTTGCCGCCGAACCAGCACAAAGCATGGTGAGAAAAGTCGAACCTGAACCAGAAAATAACCACTTTCTTCTCAACCTAACAAGACAACCGGTGCTTAACCACAACATTAAGCCTGGCGATACACTTTGGGAACTCTCTCAAAAATACCAAACCTCTCCTCAAGAGATTGCTCAAGAGAACGAAATGACTCCCCAACAATTGCTTCAGGTGGGAAAAACTTTAGACATTCCTGTAACCCCAGTTTTTTCTCTCCAAAAACCTGAATCTGAATCCCAAGTTGTTCTCCGCTCACAATTGCCAGTGGGTGGGATTGGCGGAGCGATTTCTTCTGAAGAAAGCCCATTTCAATCTTTTGCTGAGGAAACATTAATCTCTCCCATTCCCCTTGTCATTGCTCAAGAAAAAACGAATGCCAGAGAAAAAAATCCCAGTGCTGGTTCACTGTTACCGATTCAGGAATTTCTTGCTGATGTCAAACAATTAGAAAGAAATTATGAGGGAACATCTCTCAACAGAGACCCTTTACAACAAGATGGGAATCCAGAAAGGGAAAATCAAGGTAAGTTTGTTTCTCCTGTGGAGTCTTCTGCCAATGGTTCATCGGATAATTCCTTAGCCACTGCTCCGATTAAAGTTGAGTTTTATAATCGCTTCTTAAACCCGTCGCTCGGAGAAACAGTCAGTCCGAAATTGCCTCCTTTGTCTTCTCCAGATCAATATCTCCCAAATAGTCCACGAAAATTTAATGGTTATATTTGGCCCGCAGAAGGGGTATTTACTTCTGGATATGGGAGACGTTGGGGACGAATGCACCGAGGTATTGATATCGCCGCTCCCATTGGCACTCCCATTGTGGCAGCCGCACCAGGAGAGGTTCTGTTTGCGGGTTGGAATAATGGGGGATATGGGAATTTAGTGAAGTTAAGGCATCCCGATGGGAGTTTAACTCTTTATGCCCATAATAATAAGGTTCTGGTACGAAAAGGGCAGGAAGTGGATCAAGGACAACAAATTGCAGAAATGGGTAATACGGGGCGTAGCACTGGGCCTCACCTCCATTTTGAAATTCATCCTTCAGGGAAAGGCGCAGTTAATCCGTTAGCCTATCTTCCTGAACGCTAATCAGTTGTGATTAATGTTGATTGTTACTTCTAATTGAGCACAGTTAATCCCCCCTAGCCTTTGAAAGGGGGGATTAATGAGTTGGTATGTAGGGTTTGCTGAAAAAGTCGATCGGTCGCTGTAGTAAGGCAAAAGGAGAGATGGGGGAGATGGGGAAGATGGGGGAGATGGGGAAGATGCGGAAGATGGGGGAGATGCGGAAGATGGGGGAGATGGGGAGATGGGAAGAAAAATTGTCTCCCTTGTCTCCCATTTCTCCCTTGTCTCCCATTTCTCCCTTGTCTCCCATTTCTCCCTTGTCTCCCTTGTCTCCCTTGTCTCCCTTGTCTCCCTTGTCTCCCTTGTCTCCCTTGTCTCCCTTGTCTCCCTTGTCTCCCTTGTCTCCCTTGCACTTTTTCAAAGAATATGGTTTTCATTTGTCTTATGTGATTGGTGTTGGGTTTCGCTTCTCTACACCCAACCTACATGGTTGTCATTTATGATTTTGTTTCTGTTTGTCAATTTAGATTAGTTATTCTAATCTTGGTTTTCTAAATAATTAGTATTTTCTATCGATCGGCGCGCTTTACACTTCTTAACTAAAAAATTTTCCTGATCAATATTGACGAGATTGCGCTGTTTCAGGTACGATGATAAAAACAAAAATCCCACGGGATGGTGTGACTTTTTAGAATTTTATACCACTCAAAACCTGATTATTCCGTTGAATTTACAGGAATTTTGTCAAGGGGTTCGAGTTTTATTGACACTAATTTTGGGAGCTATTTTAAAACTTTTGTAACGACGACTTGACAGCAAAGAGGAAATATGTATGTAGCGTTAACCCTCTTTTCATACTCCCATAATAACATCGTTGTCCTGTTGGAGGGAAATCAAATTTCTGATGAATTTTTAGAGACGTACTATGGCACGTCTCTGAATCAGCTACGCTGATTACTGATAATTCACCCAATCTTGAGGTTTTAAGAAAGTGTCGTAGAGTTCCGCTTCTGGGGTGTTTGGTTCAGGATGGTAACAATATTCCCAACGGACAAGGGGAGGAAGAGACATTAAAATCGACTCGATGCGTCCTTGAGTTTGCAACCCGAAAATTGTGCCTCGATCGTACACTAAATTAAACTCCACATAGCGTCCCCGTCGATAGAGTTGGAACTGGCGTTCTCTGTCTCCATACTCAAGGCTACGCCGTTCTTTAGCAATGGGTGTATAGCTCGGTAAAAATGACTTTCCACAGTCTTGAACCAAAGCAAATAAAGACTCCCAACTGCGTGGTTCAACAGAGCCTAACTGACGACTATATTCCCCTGCCTTCCCATCAGGATTCGGTCCGCGATACAGTTCCCCTTGACCATCTTGGTAGTCGAAGAAAATGCCACCAAGGCCGCGATTTTCCTGACGGTGTTTGATATAGAAGTATTCATCACACCAACGCTTAAACACAGGATAATATTCCGAATGATGTCGATCGCAAGCAGTCTTTAAGGTTTGATGGAAATGAACCGCATCTTCAGCAAAAGGATAATAGGGAGTTAAATCAGCGCCACCGCCAAACCACCAAACGGGACCCGCTTCAAAATAGCGATAGTTGAGATGAACCGTTGGTACATAGGGATGACGAGGATGTAACACCATTGAAGTTCCTGTGGCGAAAAACTCATGTCCTTCTGCTTCGGGACGTTGCTTGAGAATGGAAGGGGGAAGTTGTGTGCCAAAGACTTCTGAGAAATTAACGCCTCCTTGTTCAAATAAATCTCCCCCTTTGATGACGCGAGAACGACCGCCACCTCCTTCGTCCCGTTTCCAAGTATCCTCTTGAAAGGTTTGACCACTACCATCGAGGGTTTCTAAACCGCTACAAATTTCATCTTGAAGCGACAGCATAAACTGTCTAACGCGAGACTTAGCATCTTCAGGGGGGGCAAATTGATGTTTAGTGGCGGTAAAATCAGTATCTTTAACACTCATATTGTTCTTAACTTGTTGGACAACTCTTCAATCAGACTGGAAAATCAGCAATAATGGCAATAACTTTTACAAAGTAATCTTGAGTGAGAAACTCAAAACCAATGATTTTTCCTAAAATAGGATACTTGCTTGGGCGTAATGGATCAGGAGATATGTTGTGATTCTTAATTTTTCGTTTAAGTTCATTGCGAGAAAAGAAAAAATTTGCTGTCAGTTTTCCCTGTACAAAACCTATCGGGTGTTAAGCAATGCCTCAGTGGATGCTTTATGGGAAAAGCTGATTAATCTCGGGGATGTTTCATGGAATCCTTTACTTGACCATACTAACGCTCCTCGTGGCTTACGGGCGAAACCTGGTTTAATTTATCAAGCTGTTACCCGACTGACACCGATTCCGATTCGAGTGTTTGTGGAAAAAGTTGATCCAGGGGAGTTACTCAGCTTGCGAGTGTTGGCAATTCCCGGGATTGAAAATCGGGTGACTTATCAGGTGGAATCAACTCTTATTGGGACTTATGTTTCTTGTTCCATTACCTTACGCGGTTGGTTGTCACCGTTTTTGTGGTGGGTAATTCGTCCTTATGCGTCGCGAGTGGTGAGAGAGTTGGCCCAATCTGCGGAGTCAACGGAACAAGTGAGTTAATGGTTGCCGTTGCGGTGTTCGTTGTCATAATGAACCCGAGTTCCAGCCCACCATAATTTCTCGCGCAGGGTTGTATAAAAGGAATGATCTTCCCGTAGAATGATAAATTTCGCTAAATGTTTCGACATACTTACCGAAACTCGTTGTCCGGGCCAAATGGTTGTTCCTAATGCGCCATCCGTCCATAATTTGGTTAAGGGTTCTTGTTCTCCCAGGGGCCAAACGTTCACCACTGAACCTGGAGGAAGCACTAAAGGACGACTGGAGAGACTCAAGGGACAAATGGGAGTGACGACCATGGCTTCCATGCCAGGATGAACAATGGGGCCGTTTGCCGAAGCGGTGTAACAGGTAGAACCGGTGGGAGTGGCGACAAGTAACCCATCTCCTTGAAATTGATCCACGACTTCCCCATCTACTTCCATTTCTAAAATTGAGGTGGGCATTCGATCGATGCTGGCGGGTTTCACCGACATTTCATTCAAACAGAAAAATCGATCGCTCATGGGTTCGGGTTTAATTCTTCCCCCTTCCAACACTTGCGCTTGTAGCATCATCCGCCGTTGAATGGCATACACATCTGATTCTAATCGATCGATCACCGCTTCGGTATCTTGAAATAATTCAAATGGTTCGGTTAAAAATCCTAAATGTCCTCCCACATTCACCGCTAAAATTAACGCCCCTTCTGGGGCTAAATGTCGCGCTGCGGCTAAGGCACTCCCATCTCCTCCTAAGACAAGGGCTAAGTCAATTTGACTACTCACAGAGGACAAAAACACGGGGTAAGGATTATCTTTAACCCCACTCGGTCCCATTAAAACATGAGCGCCGCGCTTTTCCAATGCTCTGGCGTAAGTTTCTGCCCAACTTTTACTTTGAGTGTCACCGGCTTTATAAGCAATGATTATTTGTTTGAGTTCCACTGTTTTGTTATTGGCTAATTGTTATCAGTGTTGGGTTTCGTGTGGAGACATGCCATGGAACGTCTCTACCCAACCTACTTTTTTGTCCTTTGTGTTGGGTTTCGCTTCGCTTCACCCAACCTACTTTTTATCATTGATTGGGTGAACCTGATTTTAAACTGGCGATACTTTGTTCAAAATTGGAGACTCGATTTTGAAATTCACTTTCTGGGGTGGTGTAATTGGTAATCCACATTGTCTCTGCTTCTGGTTGAAAATAAAACAATTGTTTCATCGCCACTCCCTCTTCTGTGGTGACAGTGGCGATAATTCGTCCTAAAGATTTCTCTCCCTGAGTGGTGATAATTTCCCCTTCAATTTTATGAGTCTTTTCTAGTGCTTCCACTGCTGTTTCTAGATAGTTTTCGAGGGTAACGTCGGCTTCGATCGGTTGCTTAAGAATGTTAACATTTGTGAGAGCATCTGGGGTGATCGATCGAGCATCAAAAGCCATGAAAACGATCTGATCTAAATTCTGTTTAATTGCTTGTAACCGTTTCTGATAACCTTGATCTAAACCTTTTAAAGCCTCTTCGATTGCTGTGAAATCTCGCAAAGGATTTCCCCCGCGATAGGTTTTGGGAAGGGAGAGACTAACGCCTTCACCTTTTATCGTCTGCCAGTTTTCCGCTTCTAAATCAAATGCTTTTAATTGCGGCGTAACTGCTTCTAAACTGGCTTGAGTTGAGGAAACATTGGGGTTTTTGGGAGAAAAATCTTGACAGCTACTGAGGATAAATAACAGACAAACTAATAACAAGTTTTTCCAGAAACAGTGAGACAATTTTGGTTGATTTTTACAACGACTCATAGTTAACTTTTCTACTAGATTCTAGGATTTTAGGAGTTGATTTAAAATTCTTAAAGCAAACATTCCGACGAGAGTGGTTGCGGCTGCTACTAACCAAAACTGATCTGTAATCCAACGACTTTGATCTAACGCCCAGCCACCGACGGGAGGCCCCACAAAGAAACCAACCGCCCAACATTGGGAATTAAGGGATAAATAGACACCGCGCAAAGAAGCTGGCGCAATATCAGCAACCAGAGACGATGCTGAGGGAGTGTAACTATTTAAGCCTAAACTCAGAATCCCTAATGTAATGATAGCAATAACCAGAGGGGCGACAGTTGTAATTCCAGTTACCCAAATTAACACAAAACCAATGAGCCATAAAGAGAAGGAAAAGGTTAATGCTTGTGCGCGTCGAAAACGATTCAAAAATCTCGCCATTGGTAACTGCATAATGGCAGCAAAGGTAATATACCATGTGAATAAAGCGCTGATGATTTCTGGAGAAAACCCTAATGCTTCGCCCCCCGTTTGGACATAGTTTCGGAAGTAAAGCGGAAGCGTGCTTTGAATTTGCGAAATGTACGTGGTGAACAGAATATTAATCCCTAAAAAGGTAACAAATGCGCGATCGCGCAGGGCAATTCCCCAACCTGAAAACGGGTTTTTTGCAGTGGTTTGTCCTTCAAAATTATAACTTTCTTTTACAGCAAAATAAATCACCGCAAAGAAGACAAGAAATGAAATCCCATCCGCAACAAATAAAAGCCGATAATTCCCCGCCGTACTAATAATTAATCCCCCTAAAACCACACCAATTCCCAACCCTAAACTATCGGCAACGCGAGTCACCGCAAACGCCTCATTGCGTTCTTCTGGGGTAGTAATATCAGCAATTACAGCTTCGGTAGCGGGCCAATAAAGTCCCACCCCTAAACCTAGCACAAGATTTCCTAAGAGGAGGGTAGGAAAGTTATAAGTTAGTGCTAAAAACACATCTGCTAAAACCGAAATGGCTGCGGAAAGTAATAAAGTGCGTCGTCTTCCTACGGATTTATTATCAGTAAATACGCCGCCCAAAAAGCGACCGATTACGCCTGCAATTTGACCGCTTCCAATGCCAATTCCGACTAAAGTTGCCGATAAACCGACTTGATTAACAAAGAAAATCGGAGCATAAAATAAGACGAATCCTGTACCAATTTCTGATAGTAATCTCCCAGAAGCAAGAATCCAAACGGTGCGATTTAAGGAGGGAAGTTGTTCACTTATTTTTTTGAGCATGAATTAATTTTTATTAGTTATGATTTTCCCAAACTAAACCGCCAAAGGTTGACAGAGTTTGTCCTCTAATTCGGCTTCTTCTCCTTCCATTTTTTGGATTCCCTGAGTAATTAAATCAGTGGGGCTGACTCCTTTTTCATACTCTCGTAACCATTTTTGCGCTGTATTTCCTTCCCGTAAAATTTTCTGCACAGGGGAAAGAAAACAACTAAATCCTTTCGCTTTCGCAAGGGGATAAACTTGATGATAAATGTCTTTAATCCAATCTTCGGCAATAATGGGTCGTCCATCTTGCCAATGACGCAGTTCTGCTGCTAAACTTTTACGAGCCACTGCTTGTTCGTTGGCGTAGGCGATCGCGACTAAATCCTCGGCGCGAGTGTGCGCGGGGAGTTGGGATTGTTGAAGTGGATCGAGATCAGGGGTGAGTAACATTTGAGTGAGACGTGCTTCTAAAAGAGCGGTCACTGCTAAAAGCGCGATCGGATCAACAATTAAATCACAAATTCGTAACTCCAAGCGATTAAGATTGTAAGGACGATGATCACCATTGGGACGAACCGATAACCAAAGATGGCGAACATTCTGCATGGTTTTCTGATCCAGTTGTTGATTCACCCAACGGATATGATGAGCGTGATCTTCAAATAGGGGAACATAGGAAGGAGTTTGCGGAAATACTGCCCAGCGTGTAGAGTGATAACCAGTCGCTTTGCCATCAATGAAGGGAGAAGAAGCACTCAACGCTAAATATAACGGGGCTTCTAAACGAATGAGACGACAGGCTTGGATTAGTTTTTCTGTATCTTCAAACCCAACGTTAATGTGAATGCTGGCGGTAACGACTTTTGTGCCATAAGTTTTTTCAATATAATCATGGTAGGGGTTTTGAGGATCAGAACGATAAAATCGATCGCTCCCTTCTAAGGAGAGGGTACTTCCTGGAATTAATGTATAATCCCCTTGAGTCTTCAAATAATGGCGAAGTTGGACGCGGGGGCGCACTAACGCACATAAAAGACGCTCATAACAGCACAGAGGAGCAGTGGTATATTCCACATTTCGGCTGTCTGGTTCGCGGACAAATCCTTGTAAATCTCGGACGATTCGATCGGAAAGACCAACGATCGTACCATCAGGTTTTCCCGTGTACATTTCAACTTCAAAGCCTTTGCAGAGTAGCACAATTTTTCCTCGCTCAGTGGAACTCAGACTCTATCTTAACGCCTTCAGTTGCCTAGTAACGACAGAAGGTGCTACAGTCACTGCAGACGGTCAGTAAAGGAAATGATGAGATAGCACGTGGGTAAACTTTATGGGGTTAGCGTCGGCACTGGCGATCCAGAATTAATTACGGTGAAGGGGTTAAAGTGTCTTCAACAAGCAAAAATTGTGGCGTTTCCAGAGGGAATACAAGGGAAACCAGGAATCGCCCAGCGAATTATTACGCCTTGGCTACAGTCGCATCAAACGCTGTTACCGCTTAAGTTTCCTTATGTGCAGGATGAGAGAGAATTAAATCAGGCTTGGGAAACGGCGGCGAAAACGGTCTTGGGATATTTGCAAAGGGGAGAAGATGTTACTTTCGCTTGTGAGGGAGATGTGAGTTTTTACAGTACCTTTACCTATTTGGCGCAAACGGTGCAAAAATTAGATGCAAGTGTCACTGTGGAAACCATGCCTGGGGTTTGTTCTCCCATGGCAGCCGCCGCCGCGTTAGGGATTCCCTTGACGACTCGATCGCAACGGTTAATGATTTTACCCACTCTGTATCATCTCGATGAACTAGAAACCGCTTTGAATACAGCAGAAGTGGTGGTATTGATGAAATTTAGTTCTCTCTACCCCCAAATTTGGGCGTTATTAGAAGAGAAAGGGTTACTGGCTTCCAGTTGTATCGTGGAAAGGGCAACGATGCCAGAACAAGTGATTTATGAGGGGCTGCTCGATCGAGCAAACTTGCAACTTTCTTACTTTTCGGTAATGATTATTAAAATCCAGTGAGATCGGGCGATCGTTTATAGCGCGGTTGCAAGTTGCATTAGGCAAGAGGCAAGAGGCAAAAGGCAAAAGGCAAAAGCAAAGGTCATGTAGGTTGGGTGAAGAGTAGCGAAACCCAACACCAGCATCAATGTAGCATCAATGTAGGTTGGGTGAAGAGTAGCGAAACCCAACACCAATCATGTAGAGATTCCTCTGACTGAACTTGTCGAAGTATGGAACTTCTTCCCAAAGAAACTAAAAAATCGAATTAGAGATAAGTTGATTTTCTTGTATATTTTTCTTCTCTTTTTCTCCCCAAAATTGACAGACTTTTGCTCCCACATTTCGAGGATAAAAGTAATGGAAAAAGTGAAAACCGCGAGGATTTAGCCAAACCTGATCTCGATCAAAGCTAAGATAACGATTCCACCCTTTAATCGCAGTTGGAGAAACCACCAAATCATCCTCACTTCCCAACACAAACAAAGGCACATCTACGCCACCTTTTTCGCCACTCAGTTGTTGATAAAGAGAATGAGGAGAAGGAGACGAAAGCAAATCTCGCCGTAACACTTCTAACAAATAGCGAGTCATGCGATTATTTTGTTCTCCAAACAAATTATACACCATTTGCTCCAAAATAATACTTTTTGGACAGCGTAAATGTTTAAACAAACTATAATAATACGCTTGCCAATCCAATGCGGGATCGACGCCAACTCCTAACAAAGTTAATGATTTTACCTTCTCTGGAAATTGGCGCGTATAAACTAAACCTAACCATCCTCCTAACCCATGTCCAATCAGATGAACAGGTTGAGATAATGTGTTTAAATAATCCTTTAAAGACACCAACGCCTGCTCTAAAGAAGACCCTTCATCTTGAGTTTGTAAATACTCCCAATGAGCCACCGGCCCCGCTTGAGAAAGACAATTTAATAAAGGAGAATGAAAGGCATGAAAAACGGGATTAGGTGTTAACCACACCGCGATCGGTTCTTGTGACATAATAATCTAAAAATATCAGTAGGATTCTGTTAGTAAAACCTTAAGTATTGGCTTGATAAAACTTTTTAGAAGCACAACCACAATCAGAAGCATCCTTCTCTGATTTCGGTTCAAAATCTCGACAATAAATGGCTGCTTCTGTTTCCGCATCATAAGGGTTGACCGTACACTTGAGACGATGATCATTAGTAGCAAATCGACAACGACTGCAAGGAATTTGGTGTAGTGTCTTGAGGTAATTTGTCCCTTTCATTGTGATTTTGGAAGCACTCCAAATACAAAAAAGAATGAAACCCCAAGTACAACAAAAGCAAATTATTTGTAAAACCATCACATTTTCTTGAAACAATAATCGCACTCGATCGCAGCAAATGTACTAGGAGGGAAAAGAGAAAAAAGTAATCTTATTCCCCCTCTTTCAAAGGAAAGTAATCTTATACCATTTTGGAAAAGTCAAGTTGCATTAAAGCCCCCCAAACCCCCCAAAAGTGGGGGGCTTAAGTGGTCGATACTGTAGCACAAATTATTCACGCATGGTATTATTTCCACCCTTTTACAAAGGAAAGTAATCTCTTATTCCCCCCTTTACAAAGGAAGGTAATCTCTTATTCCCCCCTTTCAAAGGAAAGTAATCTCTTATTCCCCCCTTTCAAAGGAAAGTAATCTCTTATTCCCCCCTTTCAAAGGAAAGTAATCTCTTATTCCCCCCTTTCAAAGGGGGGTTAGGGGGGATAAATCAATTAAAGATCAAACTCACCTTTCAATTGTTTTACCCAAGCACTAATGCGCTCATCCGTTAAATCAGCTTGATTATCTTCATCGAGAGCTAATCCAACAAACTTCCCATTTTTAAGTGCTTGTGATTCATTAAAATCATAGCCATCCGTTGACCAATGACCAACCGTTTTTCCGCCTAACTCAGAAACTTTACTTTCTAAAATTCCCATTGCATCTTGGAAGTTATCCGCATAACCTTCCTGATCTCCAGAACCAAAATAAGCCACTTTTTTTCCGCTAAAATCAACCTCATCTAATTCTGGATAATAACCTTCCCAATCACTTTGTAATTGTCCAATATCCCACGTTGGACAAGCAATGATAATGTTTTCATAATCATCAAATTCATCGTCTTCTACTTCAGAAATCTCATGGAGTGTTACCACATTCTCACCGCCAAATTCCTTTTGAATCCGCTCGGCAATATCTTGAGTGTTTCCTGTAGTAGAACCAAAAAATAAACCAATCTTCGCCATTTTTACTCCTTAACTAATGTAATTTTTTTTCTGCTGTTGCATTCCTTTTTGAATCGGCATTTCTTGCCAACAGTGAGGACAAAACCAGTAAATCCGACTTCGACTCACTTGACAGATCAGCCTTTCTCGACAGCAGGGGCAAGTATTCATTTTCCATGAAATTATGTAGGGGATTAATTCCTTTTCTTAAATATAATCCCAGTTGCTAAAAATTGTCAACTATTTTTCCGCTTAATTTTTGTCCAATTTTTTTCAGTGAGATATGGATAGTTTTCGATTAATAAAAACCACAGTTATCCCCTGTCTTCCTAATAACAGAAAGACATTGTTCCCCCCTTTCAAAGGAGGGGGGATAAAAGGAAGGTGACTTTTTGAAAGCGGCATTGTTCCCCCCAATCATCGGGGGGTTAGGGGGGATAAAAGAAAGTGACTTTTTTAAAGTGGCATTAACACTCAATCGATCGAATTAAAACACCAAACCAACAAACTGATCTAAAAGTAGGTAAGCGAAAATTGCGCCACCGACACCACCAACCAGAAAACCGCCACTAAATAAACTCCAACCTTCAGCCGTTTTAATTCCAGTAGGAACATTGGGAACAGTGCGAGAAAAATTAGGACGAGGTAATGTTTCTAAACGTTTCTCAAAAGAAACCGTGCCATACAACGAGAGACAAATCGTTAAAATAACAATCAGTCCACAAGCACTGACTAACGCCGCTAACAAATTAAAATCGCTACTCCGCAGGGGTCCCAAAACTGCAAATGGACCGATTAGCCAGTAACCGTGTGCCATGCCAATTTCCAAACCCCGCATCAGAGGAGATAAACCATCCCGATAAATCGGTAAATTAGCAACAAATTTGAGGGTGATATCATTGGCATTCACAGGAGTGGCAAGATTTCCCTCATTAGTTTCCTGATAAGCACGAATCACGTCTCCTTGTTTGAAATCAAAGCCAGCAAACGCACCACGCACTCGAATCGCGTGCCATAAATGCCCTAGCAGGAAAACCCCGCCTAACGCATAGTGAAAACTTGCTAACCAGCCTCGTGCAGAAACTTCACCAGCAGCAGTTTCCCAACTGTTTGCCACGCCGAAAAACACTTCTGGATAAACCGTGTCATTCACGCTGACAAAATAGCCCGCTAAAATCCCCATGTATGCGATCGCGCCGAGACTGTAACAGAGATACGCCTCGCCTGAATAAAACAGCACTCGTTGCGCCCAACCAAAGGGTTTCGTGAGGATATGGAAAACACCACCGCCAACCAGAATCAAGCTAATCCAAAGATGACCACCAATGACATCTTCTAAATTATCAACAGCAGCCATTCCTTCCCAGCCGTGTTGTCCCCATAAATAACCAAAAATTGTAATCGGATTTAAAGTGGGATTCGTAACAACACGCACCGCGCCATTTTCACCAGCCCAGGGGTCAAACACACCACCCCAAAACATCGCTTTCGATACGAGGAGAAACGCCCCAACACCAAGTAAAATCAAGTGAATCCCGATGATAGAGGTCATTTTGTCTTTATCGTCCCAGTCGTAGCCAAAAAAGCCAGCAAAACTGTTTTGATTCTTGGGTAAAACTTCTGGACCCAGTAAAGCGTGATAAATGCCACCAGCCCCTAAAACCGCAGAGGAAATAATATGTAAAACTGCAACGACAAAATAGGGATAGGTGTTAATCACTTCTCCCCCATCACCAACACCAAAACCGAGAGTGGCGAGATGGGGAAGTAAAATCAAACCCTGTTCATACATGGATTCAGTGGGCGTGTAACGGGATAATTCAAATAGGGTCATTGCCCCAGCCCAAAAGACAATTAAACCCGCATGAGCAACATGAGCGCCCAACAATTTACCCGACAAGTTAACAAAGCGAGCATTGCCAGCCCACCACCCCACATCGGGGATTTGCTCCTTATTGGGACTATTCGCGATAACGACAGTCATTCTGAAACCTCCTTGCAAAACTTTAGCATTTGTTTGGAAAAAAAATTAACTGAGAGACGATGCACTTTCATTGCTGACGCGACCTTGTTGGAAGTCGAACCCAGCAGCGCGGAGAGCGTGCCAAATATGTCCCTGTAAGAGGAAGAACGCCAACCAGAAATGAGCATTGGCTAACCAAGTTCGCGCCGAAACTAAGTTGGGATCAGGGGAAGAAAAGTAAGGAACAATGCTGAGACGAATTTCTAAAGCAGGTCCGTAGAACACTTCTGGATAAACGGTAGTATTCACGGAGACAAAATAAGTGGCAATGAAACCCATCAACGCCAAAGCGCCTAAACTGTAGGACAAATAGGCTTCTCCCGACCAAATAAATAATGATTGTGTCCAAGCATAGGGTCGAGTCACAATATGGAAGATGCCACCAGCGATGAGTAAAATGGCAATCCAGATGTGACCACCAACCACATCTTCTAAGTTATCCACCGCCGCTAACCAATGTCTTCCTTCTGCACCGAAAAGATAGCCAAAAATGGTGGCAGGTGAGAGGGTGGGGTTACTCACGGTGCGGACGGTTTCTAAATTGGGATCGTATAATCCCCCGAAAAACATGGCTTTGGCGACGAGGAGTAATGCTCCTCCTCCCAGTAAAACCAGATGAATACCGATAATAGTAGTCATTTTGTTTTGATCTTTCCAGTCGTAACTGAAAAAGGGGAATTTTCTTTGATCTAATACATTGTTCTCGGAACGCACATGGAAAATGCCTCCGAAGCCTAGAAATGCTGAGGAAATCAGATGAAGCGAACCAATTACGAAAAAGGGATAAGTGCTGACAATTTCTCCGCCGTCGCCGACTCCCCAGCCTTGAGTGGCGAGATGAGGAATTAAGATCAAACCCTGCTCGAACATCGGTTGATCTGGGTTAAACTGACTCAGTTCAAAGAGTGTCATTGCGCCCGCCCAAAAGACAATTAAGCCACCATGAGCAACATGAGCGCCTAAGAGTTTTTGAGAAAGGTTGGTGAGACGGGCATTTCCCGCCCACCAAGGTTGATTTTGGTTCATTATGAAACCTCCACGTCTTATTGCAATTTATCGTCAATTGACTTTCTAGGTTAGTTTACCGTATAACAGAAATAGTTGATAAAGATTTTTATTAAGAATGATGAAGGCACAACAGAAGGTTTTATCCTCAGAATTGCTCAGTTTTGCGAAAGAAGCGAGTTTCACCACAGGGCAACATTTACCAATTCTGCAAAATTGGGCTTGGTTGATTCAAACTGGGGTTGTAAAAACCTACACTTTAGGTGATCAGGGAAATGTGATTATTCTCGGCTATTGGGGAATGGGGGAATTAGTGGGTCAGCCTTTATCGGTGGTTTCTCCCTATCAGGTGCAATGTTGCACTCCTGTTAGAGCGCAACGAGTTCCTTCGACTTTGTGGTCAAGTTACAATAAATCCCCCCTAATATCAGGTTCGGGTAATTGCTTATGATTGGTGTTGGGTTTCGCTTCGCTCCACCCAACCTACTTTTTATCTCGACTACTGGGGAGTTTGGAGGCAACAGGGGAAATTGAACGGTTGGAGAGTCGTTCGTTGGTTGTAAAAAAACTTTAATTTTATAGTTGCAAACTATTATCTTTAAGGTTAGACTAGCAACTAATGTAAACTTCTCTTGCAATTAATTCTTGTTTATTGAGAGTGATGAATCTAAATTTTTCCGAGGAATCAGCAATAAAAACTGAAATCAACGTTAAACAGTTGGAACGTTGGCAAGTCTATCAACGCCTCATCGAGTTGCAAGTTCCCTGTCGTTGTAGCTGTAATCAGCCGTTGGAGGTGGAGTTAAAAACGCCGCTTCAGGTTTGGCAGTTTTGGAGTGTGGTGCGTCGTGTTTCCGCTTCCCGTGACAGTTTGATTGCGGGGTTAGAACGGTGTTGGCAGCTTCCGATGTGTAAAGAAAAGTAGTTGTAGTTAAGTATTGAGAAGAAATGCAGTTTGATTTTTTTCCAGAACATTACCCCGAATCTAATCATCAAAATCGCAGTGATGAAGGTTATTCCGAAAAGTCTTGGCGTTTTACTTATTTAGGAGGGAGCTTTCAGGAGAAAGTTGCGTCACCGCCCGCAAATAGTTTTTCTTTGGTGGAGATGAAGCCTGGCAGTTGGGCGCAGATTGTCGCGCTTCCTCGTCATTCTGATTTCCCCGTTGTTGGGGTAGCGGTGGGAACTTATGTATTAATTTTAGGGCAAACTGAACGCGGTGCGGTACGGGTTCAGGTAATCGGAAAACAGGTGACTCTTGCTGGTGCGATCGCGCAACAAATCTATGTTCGCCCCTTTTATTTTACTAATTCACTATTTATTAATTAATAGAAATTTAGTCAAAAAAAAAGCGTAATTAGGAACAAATATCAATTAAAAAAAGAGCTAATTTTTAATTGTCAATAAGTTAAAGTTTTTGCTAGTATGGTCGAGGATAGAAAAATACTTATTGAGGTTGAACTCCTATGTCTGTAGCTCAAGGCTTACTCCAGTCCTTCGGAGAGGTGAAAGATAATCCTGTTTTATTAGAAAAAAATGTTACAGAACCCGTTTGTGAGGGTTTAAATATTGTCTTGGCTAGTTTCCAAGCGCTTTATTTGCAGTATCAAAAACATCATTTTGTTGTCGAAGGATCAGAGTTTTATTCGCTTCATCAATTCTTTCAAGAATCTTATGGGGAAGCGCAAGGTCATGTCCATGATTTGGCGGAACGCTTAAATGGACTCGGTGGTCTTCCTGTGGCAAGTTTCAGCAAGTTGGCGGAACTGTCTCGCATTGAGTCGGAAGCTGATGGAATGTATGATGTGCGGAGTATGGTTGAGCATGACCTGGCGGCGGAACAAACTTTAATTGAGTTGGTTCGTCAGCAAGCGGCGCAAGCGGAAAGTCTCGGCGATCGCGCGACTCGTTATTTATATGAGCAAATTCTATTAGAAACTGAGGAAAGAGCTTATCATTTAGACCACTTCCTCGCCCACGATAGCCTAACTGTTGCTTTTGTTGGGAATGGTAGTAATTAAAAAGTGCCTCCTGAAAAAGTCCATTGGTTGGTTTAGTAAGGCAAGAGGCAAGTTGCCTTAGGCAAGAGGGTTAATTGATCGGTAGGAGTTTAAGGTTTTGATGCAAGGTCTGACGATTGAACAATCAATGAACTTGCATTTTTACCTGAACTTAATCGCCTCAAATCCTTATGGGGACGTTAAACAGAACGTAAAATAGTTCGGATTTGTTGTTGCACCTGTTCTTCTGTGCCATTGGCATCAATTTTGACAATTCGTTCGGGGAATTGCATTGCTAGTTTGGCATAGCCCGATCGAACGCGATGGTGAAAAGAAAGATCGGCTTGTTCCAATCGATCGCGCTTTCCCCGTTGTTTGACCCGTTCTAAGCCCGTTTCTACTGCCACATCCAACCATAAGGTTAAGTCGCTTTCTAATCCACAGGAAGCGATTTTGTTCAGTTGAGTGATTAAATCTAAATCTAAGCCTCGTCCATATCCCTGATAAGCGGTGGTGGAGTCGATAAATCGATCGCAGAGAACAATTTTTCCTTGCGCTAACTGCGGTTTTAGGAACTGGTTAACGTGCTGGGCGCGATCGGCGGCATATAACAGTAACTCGCTGCGATTATCTAGATCGAAATTGTGACTCTCTAACAGCATCGATCGTAACTTCTTTCCTAACTCAGTTCCCCCTGGTTCACGAGTTCGCACCACCGCCACTGACTTTCCCAATCCTCCTGCTAATAGCCACTGTTGGGTTTTTTCAATTTGGGTACTTTTGCCACCGCCTTCGATGCCTTCAAAAACAATAAACTGACCGCTCATTTCCATCATCAAAACAATCCTAAAGCACGCCCTTAGAACTGGGAATTTGACCACTACGACGGGGATCAATTTCTACAGCACCGCGCAGACTTCTAGCAAACGCTTTAAATGTCGCCTCAATAATGTGGTGTGAGTTAATCCCGTCTAACTGCCGAATATGTAGGGTCATTTGGCTATGATTGACCACAGCGACAAAAAATTCTCTCACTAGCTGAGTGTCATAAGTTCCCACTCGTTGCGTCGGAATCTCCAAACCATAACTGAGATGAGGTCGTCCAGAAAAGTCTAAAGCCACTTGAATCAAAGCCTCGTCTAACGGGGCGATAAAATGACCAAAGCGATAAATCCCTTTACGATCGGATAATGCTTGGGCGAATGCTTTACCGAGAGTAATTCCTACATCTTCGTTCGTATGATGATCATCAATTTCAATGTCTCCAGTGGCTTTTACGTTGAGATCAAATAAGCCATGACTCGCAATTTGATGAATCATGTGGTCAAGAAAAGGGATTCCTGTTTGTGCGTCACAGTTCCCTTCTCCATCGAGATTCAGCGTGACGGAAACATCTGTTTCTCCTGTTGTCCGAGAGACAGAGGCGGTACGAGAGTTAGAAACTTGAGGTTGTGAAAGTTGCATTTTTGTTAATTGTTCTTGGTTAATCCGTTACATTCCCATGATGTTATATCCAGAATCCACATATAACACTTGTCCTGTAATGCCACTGGCGAGGTCACTACATAAAAACGTCGCCGCATTTCCGACTTCGGTTTGGGTGACGGTACGCTTTAAGGGGGCGGTTTGTTCAACGTGATGAATCATGTCTAAAATTCCTCCCACCGCAGAAGAGGCTAAAGTGCGAATCGGTCCGGCGGAGATGGCATTAACCCGAATATTTTGTTCTCCCATTTCGGCGGCTAAATAACGGACGCTCATTTCTAGTGCTGATTTAGCAATTCCCATCACGTTATAGTTGGGGACAACTCTTTCTCCTCCTAAATAGGTGAGGGTGACAATACTTCCGCCTTCAGTCATTAGGGGTTTGGCGGCTTTTGCTAATCGGGTTAGGGAATAGCTGCTGATGTCTAGTGCCTGTTTGAATCCGTCTCTTGAGGTTTGGCTAAAGTCTCCAGAGAGTTCGTCTTTTCCTGCAAAGGCGAGACAGTGAATGAGGATGTCTAGTTTTCCCCATTTTTCGGCGACGGCTTGGAAGGTTTCGTCAATTTGTGCGTCGTCTTGGACGTTACAAGGTAAAAATAAGCTGGGATCGATCGGGGAAACCAGGTCTCTTACTTTTTTCTCGAATCTGCCTCGATCGTCGGGCAAATAGGTTACTCCCATTTCTGCGCCAGCCTGGTGCAGTTGTTGGGCAATTCCCCAGGCGATCGATCGATTGTTAGCAATTCCAGTGACTAGGGCTTTTTTGTCTGTTAAGTCGAGCATTGATGAAGTGTTTATGATTCAATGACAGCCCTTCTAGATTATCAAAGAATTGACCAATTACAGTGACCAGTGATCAGTTAAGCAGTTACCAGTAGTTCTCAAACTTAATTAGTAAAGGTGAAAAATTGATCGATCATTTATTCACTGATCACTGGTTACTGATCACTGGTTACTGATCACTGGTCACTAGTCACTGGTCACTGGTCACTGGTCACTGGGAATCAAGAAGTGAGAAGAGAGAATTTAGAAGTGAGTTTAAATGCCTATTTTTCTCTTTTCTCTCTACTCGTTTCTTAATGACTGATCACTGGTCACTGGTCACTGGTCACTGGTCACTACCGCCTCTAGACTTCTGCTGGCGGACATTCGCTCAATTCTTCTTCGGGTTTGGCGGGTGCGCTGTTACCATTTTGATCAGCCTCATGCACTTTGTCATGTAAAACGCCGTGAGTGTGACCGTTTCCTTTTCGCGGTTGGATTACACCATAGCCCCCATGATTACGCTGATAGATGACGTTGATTTCATTGGTTTCCTCATTACAAAACACATAAAAATCATGATCGACTAATTGCAACTGTTCTTGTGCTTCTTCGATCGACATCGGCGGCATCGCAAAGTATTTGACACGAACTACGTCTTCTGGAAGTTCGGGGGCGCGATCGCGCACTAGGTTCTCACTGACGGGTTCAGGAGTAACCGTTTCCGCCGTTTTTGGGCTGTCATGCGTTTTTTTATGTAAATTTTTTTCTTTATATTTACGAAGCTGACGGGCAATTTTATCGGCAACTAAATCAATGCTCGCATATAAATCACCACTGTGTTCTTGCGCTCGAATTACTTTACCATTTGCATGAACGGTAACCTCTGCTTTCGTTCGATCGCTGACACGGGAATTATGAGCTACTGATAAATGAACATCCACTTTTGAGGTGATTTGCTGAAAGTGTTTCACCGCATTTTCTAGTTTTTCTTCAACATAATTGCGGATGGCTTCAGTCACTTCTATATTATTGCCCTGGATTAAAAGCTTCATCTTTGCTACTCCATCTTCTAACATTTTTAATTGATTTATCCTGATCCCAAAATTAATTTTGAGCAGGAAATTTATTTTATCTTTAATGACACCAAGAGAGCAATTAGATTTTATTTTTAATTAATGAATCATCCTTGCTTCGGTTTCGCTTTCTGGCATCACAAACGTTTTTTCTTGCGATCTTTGGTGAATAAATACTAGAAAAAATCAACTGTTTTCCTTTTTCCTTAAGCAAATTTGATGTTGCTAATTTGCTTACTGATGGTAAAGGTCTTGTTGATAATTAAGGATTTTCCTCCTTGTTTGGTTTTCTTTTCTGTTTCTACCTTAACACTTTGTATTCTAGTTAACGATCGTCTTTGATGCGCTTTTTAATGGTTGTTAACATTTCTTGGTATTATCGAAAGGAAACGCATTAAAACTCGATCGAAATTGAAACGACGTTGTTGTTTAAAAAATCAAAAAACTGTCCCGTATCAGGTAGCTTGGGATCAGCAACGATCGCTGATTGCGGAACGATTAGACAACCCCCAACTGGACGATGTACTGATTTTATTAGAACATCCTCCTGTTTATACATTAGGAACAGGGGCAACGGAAAATCACCTCAAATTTGACCCCAAAAACAGTTCTATCCCGCTCTATCGCACAGAAAGAGGCGGAGAAGTTACTTATCACTGTCCAGGACAACTGGTTGGTTATCCCATCTTAAATCTGCGTTATCATCGTTGTGATCTCCACTGGTATTTAAGACAACTAGAAACAGTTTTAATCGCGACTTTGGCAGACTATGGCTTAAATGCGACGCGAGAAGCAGGATTAACAGGGGTTTGGGTAGAAGGGGTAAAAGTAGGCGCGATCGGAATCAAGGCGAAACGCTGGATCACGATGCACGGATTTTCCTTAAATGTTTGTCCTGATTTAAGTGGCTTTTCTCAGATTGTCCCTTGTGGGATCACCGATCGAGCGGTGGGAAGTATCGAGCAATTTTGCCCTGAAATCACAACTCAACAAGTTCGGAAAGACTTGATCCGCCATTTTGCCGCCGTTTTTTCCCTAGAAATCTACACCTAATTCGCCCGACGTTTCGGGTGTCGTTTGGGTTTCGGTTTTTCCTGGTGAGAAGACTGTAAAGAATCACGACCATTGCGAGTCACTTCCAACATTTGGGTTAAGCGTTGCTCTAAATCCCTTAGTACGGAAGCTGCATAATCATCCGCATCCTTTCGTAACTGTTCACATTCTGCAGATGCTTGCTGGCGTAACTTCTCAATTTCTTGTAAAGCAATCCGACAAAACTCATCACATTCTTTCTCAGTTTGAGACTGAATTTGGGCGGCTTCCTGGCGAGCTTGTTGAACAATCCGAGTCTGATTTTTAATCCGTTCCGCTTCTTGTTGAGCTTGTTTAATAATATAATCTTGATGCTCGTAAGCCTCTTTCAGAATGCTGTTTTGTTTCTTCGCAATATAAGCAGCTTCTTGGATAAAATCAGGCATATTTTCCCAAATCCGATCCATTTCCGCAAAAAACTGATCCTCATTTAAAAACTTATAAGGAGTCAGAGGAAGGTTATTGGTATTAATTATAAATTCTTCCAGTTGTCGGAATTGTTCTTGGATGGCGAGTGTTTCTGAGGAAGGTTCGTTGTTGGTTTGGTTTGAGTCTGATTCACTGTGGGAGTTTTTGCGTAACATTTATAAACATCCAGGGCGACACTTTTCGGGATTAAATGCTCAACTGAGCCGCCAAAACGAGCAATTTCTTTAACAACGCTACTACTCAGAAAACTATACTCGTTGGATGTTGCCAAGAATACAGTTTCCATCTCTTCCCAAAGGGTTTTATTGGTGTGAGCCATTTGTAACTCTTTTTCAAAGTCTGACAGCACCCGTAACCCTCGTAAAAGAACAGTAGCATCACGTTGTTTGGCATATTCTACCGTTAAGCCGACAAAACTATCGACGGTGACATTAGACAGATTTTGAGTACAGTCTTTAATTTGTTGCATCCGCTGTTCTACGGGAAAAAGAGGCGCTTTATTGGGATTACATAGAACAGCCACAATTACTTGATCAAACAGTCTTGTTCCTCGTTTAATAATATCGAGATGCCCAAAGGTAATGGGATCGAAACTACCAGGGTAAATTGCAATCACCAGTTTTAGTTCGGGAATAATTTAAAGCAGGTACAGTGGGGATTATAGTGGTATTTTGTTTTTTCTCCAAACTTTTTTTGATCACATCAGTCCAATGCGATCGAGAGGCCAAAAGCGGAACACCGCACGACCAATGACATTTTGTTCAGGGAGAAACCCCCACACATGAGAATCGTTGCTATTATTCCGATTATCTCCTAAAACAAACAGTTTATTTTTGGGAACAGTGAGGGGCGAAAGTTCATAGTTAGGAGGTTCTTTAATATAAGGTTCTTTAATCTTCATCCCGCTTAAATAAACCTTACCATTACCGACGGCGATCGTTTCACCAGAATCGCCAATCACTCGTTTAATAAAAGCCTGATTAGCATCGTAGCCATAATTTTGTAATAACTGGGGTGGATTAAAGACCACAATATCTTGAAACTCTGGAGAGGAGAAATAGTAAGAGACTTTTTCCACGACGATTCGATCGCCCACTTCTAGGGTGGGGAACATGGAATCAGAAGGAATGTAGCGCGGTTCGGCGATCAAGACACGGATGAAAAAGGCAATAATGAGCGCGATTAAGATCGCTTTTAAGTTTTCCCACAGTTCTTGCCAAATTGATTTAGATTTTTCCACTATAATTCAGTTATTTTACGTCATTAAAAAACCGATCAACGACCTGACCAGTGATTTGCTTTCCGAACCAAGGTGTGTTGGTACTGAGAGATTTTAAATTACTTTTGCACACTGTCCAAGTTTTTTTCGGATCAAATAAAATTGCTTCTGTGGTTTCCCCCACCGTACAGCGCAAAGGAGGGAGATTTAAACAGGTTTGTGGAGAAGCACTCAACGCCTGCCACAATTCTAAAGCAGTCCATTCTCCCGTTTCCACAAAGGTTTGCCACAGCAAGGGCAATGCTAATTCTAGCCCGATCGCCCCTGGTGGTGTATCAGCAAAAGCAACAGTTTTTTCCTCATAGGTGTAAGGAGTGTGATTCACTGCAATCGCATCAATTATTCCTGATTTTACCGCAGTAATCAAGGCAAGTTGATCCGATCGATCGCCCAATGGGGGACAAATATTTAAATTGGGATCATAAGTGGTAATGGCTGCGGTATTTAAAATTAAGTGCATCCAAGTGGTACTGGCTGTGATCGGGAGTCCTCTGGCTTTCCCATCGGCAATTAATTCGACACTTCGCGCTGTGGAAACTCCCATGAGATGAACGGGAGTGGGAATCACCGCCACTAATTCTAGAATGGCAGCTAAAGCCGCCGTTTCTGAGACGGCGGGATTACCAGGTAAACCCGTTTTTAAGGAGAGTTTTCCTTCTCGCATTACCCCATTTTTACTCAACGCTCGATCGCCCAACGACAACGCCACAGGTTTTCCCAATGGTTGCACATAGGTTAACACCTGATGTAATAACCCTAAATTCCCTAAAGGTTGTCCATCAGTAAACCCCACAATTCCTGTAGCCGCCAACTCTCCCAACTCCGTCATCTGTTCCCCTTTTCCTCCCACCGTCAAATCAGCCCAGAAATGGAATTTTGGCGCGTGAGAAGGAGTAAAACGTTTTAACCACTCGATCGTTGCGGGAGCGTCTAAAGGAGGCTGTGTATCGGGGAGAATCCCCACTCTTGTAAACCCACCCGCGAGAGCCGATTCTCCTAAAGAAATGAGAGTTTCCCTTTCTTCCCATCCCGGTTCGCCACTATGACTGTAAAGATCAACCAAACCAGGGGCAAAAATTAAGCCATGAGCGTCCTTAACCTCGGTTGAGGAGGGATAGTCCGTAATTTGAGGATGAATTGCTTTAATTTGGTTATTTTCGAGGAGTACATCCGCAATTCGATCGGTTTCCGATACCGTATCGAGAACACGCACCTGTTGTAAAAGTTGAGTTAACCCTGAATTTTGATCTCCGCTGTCCATATTTTCTGTTGCAATGTCCGCATTAGCTCACACTCCTCCTGTGTGATTTGTTTTTTTCCATAGATGGTTTCCATGATCTCGTCCCTTTCTTGTCGGGAGAGTTCCCCATCAATAATTGCCCGTTCTACCATACCGCGAAGTTTACCAATTTCCATTTTTCCTCTAGGAATTGATCTGAATCTTACAATACAGGAGTGAAGCCCTTGCCCCCTAAATCCCCCAATTCTGGGGGACTTTCTGATTTGCTCCCCCCCAAGTTGGGGGGTAGGGGGGCGCCATTCCTTCTACACCCGAGTGAAGCCCTTGCCCCCTAAATCCCCCAATTCTGGGGGACTTTCTGATTTGCTCCCCCCCAAGTTGGGGGGTAGGGGGGCGCCATTCCTTCTACTGTTTAAGTCCTGAAGATTGGAACTAAACCAATCCCACCACGACATATTACTTAGTAGTTTTCCATTGTTCAGGATTAATTTCTTATGTTACGCCCTTTGACGTTTAGTTTATCGACCGTTGCGATCGTTGTCAGTAGTTTTCCGCTTTCTGCTGAGGGTAATTCCTTAACCTCATCATTTCCTCAACTTTTTAGTCAAGCGCCGCAAACCGTTCCCGAAGTCATTGTCGATACGATTCCCATTGAAAATGAGCCTTCTCCCACCCCACAACCAGAAGACGTGGTAGTGGAAAGCAAACCCTCTAACCCTAATCCCACTCCCACTGCTAATGACCGTCGCTTTACCTGCGAATACAATAATGGTCAATATACCGTTATGTATAATCCCCAAAGTCAGCCCAATCAAAGTTATCCTTGGGCAATTCCTCAACAAATGGGAGGCAATTGGTCGCCAGAAAGACGCTGTAATGCGATTAGCGATCGTCTCGAAAATTATCGCCCTGATGGCTTACTAGAATTACAAACTAGCGTCATTAACAATCAAAATGTGGTTTGTGTGACAACTCAAAATGATCCCAGTTGTCGGATTGTTTTTACTGTTCCCAAAGGACAAGACCCAATTCTAACTCGCGATCGAGTCTTTGAGAACCTCGCCAGCGCTAACCAAGGACAACAAACCCAAGGCGTTACCACCTATACCAGTAATTCCAGCTTACGAGATTTATTAGGAGGACGTTCCTCGAATCAGGCTTCTCAACAAAGCAATGATAGTATTAACTTACGTCCTTTCTTAGATCGCTCGGATGGAGGAACAGGTAATCAATTACGTTCTAATTCTTCTCCTTCTCGTCTCAATCCCAACCTATTTCGCTAGATTTTGTCTAAAAGTAACTTTAAGCTACCTTCCTCTCGTAAGGGATACATTTACGGAAGTCTCGCATTCTAATAACTAAATAGCGTAATAATTTAGTACAAAACAGGATTAAATCTGTTATAATTAAAGGGTTCATCTTGCAGGTTAGGTTTCGTAAGAAACTTAGTTCTTCACCCATAGCGGGGGAGATGAATTTAACTTGTAGAACACTCTCTTTGATGGTGTTCCCTAATTTAAGGAAGGGCTATTTTTTAGCTTGGATTAGGCAAAGGCGTTAGAGTGACCGCCAAGGGGTTTGTGCGATTCGTTTCCTGTGAAATCGCAGGAGTTCCCACGAATTCCGAGGTATAAACAGGAGCATGGTTAGAACCCTTCGGGGTACAAAACCTTGACAACTTGATTTCCATGTTGGTGAGAACCTGTGGAGCAACAGCTAAGAAATAGGTAGAGTATAACTCGTTAATTCAAATCCATCCCTCTCAGGGTGTGAGAGGACAGCGTAACCCTCATCTATAGAGTTGACTACTTGAGGATGAAGCAGGGTTAAATGGGGTCACTGCTGGAAGCCTAAACTGGTAAATCCCTAGCAAGAGGCTATGTCTAGTTAACGAACCTATGTCTGAACCATCGTGATTGGCAACCTGCGTAAAGGCTGCTCGCAGGGAGCGAAATAAGCTCAAGACAAAAGGATATAAGTTTAAACCAGCTTGTATCACACCTTCAATTTGTTCGGTGGATAATAGGGGGCTAAGGTCTCAAACAATGGAATTCAGGAACGAAGTAACCCTCGTTCATACTCTTGGGATAGGTCGATTTCTCAAGTAGTCTGTCGGGACGCAATCTCTGACTCATTAGTCGGGTAGAGCGAGGGCAGGATTGGATAAGAAGCAAACGCCTTCTTTAACGAGAAGGATAAGCAGACGTATCCACTTTAGATTACGAAGATAATACGCGAAAGTAGAGTAATGTTATGAACCAAATCAGGTATAAATGTGATGCTCGGACAAAGACCTTCTTAATGCTCTGGTTAGGCTTTGGGTTTAATCTCATGGCAGAGACAGAGTGGAGTCAGATTGACTGGAAGGAGGTTGAAATACGGGTGTTTAAGCTCCAAAAGCGGATTTATCGAGCTTCTCTAAGTGGTGACGTGGCTAAAGTTCACAAACTCCAAAGATTATTGTTGAGGTCTTGGTGCGCCAAACTCCTAGCAGTAAGGCGTATTTCGCAGGATAACCAGGGTAAAAATACCGCAGGGGTGGATGGTATTAAAAGCCTAAGTCCTAAACAAAGGTTGAGCCTTGCTGAAAGCCTAACCCTTACAGGGAAAGGTAAATCCTTAAGACGGGTCTGGATTCCGAAACCAGGTCGCAAAGAAAAACGTGGCTTGGGTATTCCAGTAATGGAAGACCGTGCGAGGCAGGCTCTCCTTAAGTTGGCTTTAGAGCCTGAATGGGAGGCAAAATTTGAGCCTAACTCGTACGGATTCAGACCAGGACGCTCTTGCCATGACGCGGAACGAGCAATCTATTTAACCGTTAAACAAAAAGCCAAATGGGTTCTTGATGCGGATATTAGTAAATGCTTCGACCGTATAAATCACAATGTTCTCTTACAAAAATTAAATACAACCCCGACTATTGCCCGACAGATTCGAGCTTGGTTGAAATCGGGGGTCTTGGATAGAGGTGATTGGATGCCTACAGAGGAAGGGACACCACAAGGAGGGGTAATTAGTCCACTTTTGGCAAACATAGCCCTGCACGGACTTGAAGAGTACATAAAACAATGGGCTGAAACTTGGAAGGGAGGTAAACGGGATAACCGTTGGAGTATTTCCTTAATCAGGTATGCAGATGATTTCGTTGTTCTTCACAAGGATAAATCTGTCATCCAACAAGCGAGAAAGCTGATTGAACAGTGGTTACATGGCTTAGGCTTGGAATTAAGCGAGAGCAAGACGAGAATTTGCCACACCTTGTATGATACAGAAGAAACAAAGGCAGGGTTTGACTTTTTAGGATGGAACGTCCGACAATATAGAGTCGGGAAGAACCATACGGGAAAAAGTACGAATGGCGAGTTACTCGGATTCAAAACAATTATCAAACCTAGCGACAAAAGTATAAAGACACATTATGAAAAGATTGTTGAAGTGCTAGATTCAATGAAAGGTAAGTCTCAAGAAGCAATCATTGGAAGGCTAAACCCGATTATCATCGGCTGGTGCAACTACCACAAAACAATCTGCTCAAAAGAAACATTTTCACACATAGACAACTTAGTCTATAACAAACTACGTCGCTGGATAAAGAGCCGTCATCCCAACCAAACTCTAAAATGGTGTGAAGGTAGATACTTTCATTTGACTAAGGAGAAAAACCTAGACGGAGAAGATAGAAATGCTAAATGGGTCTTTTCTACTCCACCTGATATACCAAATTCTCCTGTTGCGGGCAAGCATGAATTACGCAAGCACGTATGGACACCAATTGAAAGACATATAAAAATCGAGGGTACGAGGTCTCCTTATGATGGAGATTGGCGGTATTGGAGTAAACGTCGGGGTGAATACCCTGGCACACCGAAACGGGTTGCTACACTGATGAAGCAACAGAAAGGAAAATGCGCTCGTTGTGGACTTTACGTTAAGGATGAAGATGTAGTGGAGGTTGACCACATCGTCCCTAAAGCTGAAGGGGGCAAAGACCATTACAAGAATTTGCAGTTACTTCATCGTCATTGTCACCATCAGAAAACTGCTGAAGACCGACAACGACAAATGGATAATAAGGGGCGAAAGAAAGCCCAGAAGAAAACAAAGAAAGGTCGTAAATCGGAAACTAGACAGGGAAGTTCTGTTAGTACAGCGTAGTTTGGAGAGGAGCGGTATGAAGCGAAAGTTTCACGTGCCGTTCTGAAGCCGAGTCAAGAGGGCGACCTCTTGGCTTAGGTTAACAGATAGATTTGAAGGAGAATGCCCATCATTTGTTTGCACTTCAACTCACTCAAACCGAAAAGAGCCTTACTTTTTTAAGTAAGGTTATAGGACAAACGAACTCTTACGGTTTCTACCGTTTTGTTCCGTTATGCCACTCACTCCAGACACTTTTTTGCAGAAACTATCTCCTGAAATTTTGGGTAGTTTATCTGAGGAACAATTAACCGCAATTCGGGAAATGTTAGCGGAGGCGTTACCGAAATCGTCTCCGAAATTAGTTGATATTCGCTGGCGTATCAATTGAATTTTTGCTCACTATTATGTTGTGTTTCTCGTTGGACGCGATCGACGCCAACAAAAACGTTATCGTTTTCTTAGCAACATTACCAAAGTGGGGAATACTATCACTTACGCGCTTTTGGTCATGTTAGTTTTATTTATGTTCGCCTACACGCTGAAATCTTGGGTTGGGATTGACATTTTTCCCGACAAGCATTTAGATGATTTTATCAAGTTAATTTTTGACCATATTTTTAATTGAATAAATCAACAAGAATGGCTTACGAAAAAGAATTACAAGTCGGAATTGAAGCGAGTTTAAGTGCTGCGAAATTGTGCCAAGCGGTACGGGGGAATATTCCCGATCGCATCGAAAAACAAGACCGCTCTCCTGTCACCATAGCAGATTTTGGCTCACAGGCAATTATCTGTCGTGCTTTAGCTGAAGCCTTTCCTAATGATCCAGTGGTGGGAGAAGAAGATGCGACCGCGCTTCGATCGTCGGAGATGTCTGAGCAATTAGCACAAGTTACCGAATATGTCAAGCAAGAAATCCCTAACGTTAGCACCGAAGATGTTACCCAGTGGATTGATCATGGGAATGGTGAACCGAGTCAGCGCTTTTGGACATTAGACCCCATTGATGGCACAAAAGGCTTTTTGAGAGGGGATCAATACGCGATCGCGCTGGCTTTAATCGAAGAAGGAGAAGTGAAAGTGGGAATTTTAGCCTGTCCTGCTTTATCCCTTGATTTAGCCCCTCCTCTCAACGAAGAAGGCTTATTATTCGTGGCGGTGCGCGGTGAAGGAACAAAAGTTCGTTCCCTCAAAACAGATGAATTTACCGCGATTCGGGTGGCTTCTCCCGACGATGAGGAGCATTTACGGTTTGTGGAGAGCGTAGAAGTCGCTCACGGGGATCAAAGTCAACAAAGCGCGATCGCGCAACAAGCGGGAATTAAAAGCCCCTCCCTGCGAATGGATAGTCAAGCCAAATATGGCGCAGTCGCCTCTGGAGCCGCCGCCCTGTATTTAAGACTTCCCTCCCCAAAACAGCCCGACTACCGAGAAAACATTTGGGATCACGCAGCAGGAGTGATTGTTGCCGAAGAAGCAGGGGGACGAGCCAGCGATATGTATGGCAAACCCTTAGATTTTTCCGTCGGGGCTAAACTCTTCCAAAATCGTGGGGTTGTCGTTAGTAATGGCTCTCTCCATGAAGCCGTTTTAGCTGCCTTAAACAAATGATCAACAGTAGGTTGGGTAAAACCCAACAGTCAAATGTAGGTTGGGTGAAACCCAACACCCAAATGTAGGTTGGGTGGAGAGCAACGAAACCCAACAATAATTAGTCATTGGTCATTGGTCATTGGTCATTGGTCATTAGTCTATTGTAGGTTGGGTGGAGGTAACGAAACCCAACAATAATTAGTCATTAGTCATTGGTCATTGGTCATTAGTCATTGAAAAACAAAGGACAAAGGACGAAGGACGAAGGACAAAAATGTAGGTGGGGTGGAGAGCAACGAAACCCAACACCCACTATAAGCAATTACCTAAACCTGATAAACCATTCGCCCCCTAACCCCCAATTCTGGGGGGACTTGGTTAAGGGGTTCTCACAAATGAAAGTAGATTCTAAATTCGATCAATTATTATTCTCAGGAGTAACTAAATTCCAGTTCGGAGGAGCTTGATAATTTTGTTCAGAATTTTCCGCCAAAGATAGCTGTTGAAACGTTTTCTGATCCACCAAAAAATAGGCTTGTGGTGTCTTTTCCCAATACATTTTTAACTCCTCATTCGTCACCGCAATCACTCGCCTTTGAGCGTAAAAATTCAAGGAAGGACGCTCGTAAGCAAAAGACGTATAAATCGGGACATCTGGCGGAACTTGATCTCGAATGAGCATCGCCACTGGTTTAACGGGATAGGCTTCATTTAACTCCCAAAGCCAATGAGGAGAGAGTACCAGTAAAACCAGAGAAACATACATTCCCCAAGTCAAAATGTTAATAAATTGGGGATTTCGTCGTAAAATTAAACCGCCACTGATGCCAGTGGTTAACGCCACCGCCAAGAAGATTACCGCTAACTTTTGGCTCATTGCTTCCTCTAAGCCAGAATAAACACTTGCTCCTAACCCCACCACTGCTAGGAAAAGTAATAATCCTCCCCAATAACGAGAATAAGATTTTTCACGAGGATAACGGAAGATTTCTGCTAACATTCTGCCACCCGCTAAAGCCAAAGCTGGATAAAGGGGCAAAATGTACCAAGGTAACTTCGTACTCATCGCAGAGATAACCAGAAAATAAACCCCACTCCAGACTAAAACTAACTTTGACCAACTCCAAATTCGATCGTGCCAAGCGAGATGTAGCCCCCAAGCAGAAAAAATCAGCCAAGGCAAAAAATGGAGCAAACGCTGGAAATAATACCAAGGTGGCCCCCCATTATCATCCACCGCTTGCCAAACTCGACTCAAAGACTGAGAAAAAACTGCGGTCTCAATAAAAGCCTCTTGATAGTGTAACCATTGAAAACCATACCAAGCGCCAACAGGTAAACAACCGAGGAGAATCCCTCCCCAAAAATAGAAACTACGGTAAAGACGTGGTGTATCCCAAGCAAGAAAACCAAACGCAATTCCCCCCAATAACAGCGCCATCATTCCTTTCGTCAGTCCAATTAAACTTAAACTGATGCCGATGCCAAAACACCAACGCAAATCACGGCGCGATCGAAGCACAGACCACATTAACAAAATTGAAAAACAAACCACCGCCCCCTCTAGCATCGCCAAACGACCGTGACGAACTAACGGTAACGTGGTTAAATAAATCAGAGCCGAGAATAGAGCGGGTTGGCGAGACAAAAAAACCTCTTTTCCCAACGCATAAAACAAGGGAACAGAAACCGCCATCAATAAAGCGGAAGGAAGACGAGCCATGGTTTCATTTACGCCCCCCAAACGATAAAACGTGGCAATGAGATTATGAACTAACGGCGGTTTATTCAAATAAGGCTTGTCCCAAAGCGTGGGAAATAACCATCGATCGGTGTTTTCAGGGGCTTGAAAAATCTCTCGCGCCACTTGCGCCACCGTCCCCTCATCCCAATCTCGAAGCGGTAAATCCCCTAAATTAATGGTAAATAAGAATAACCCTGCCATCAGCAGGGCGATGATAATCAATCTTTCTGTCCAAGCATTGTGGTTACGAATCCGATTCGTTGATCCATCCCCCGTAAAAGTTTGACGATCCATAAGTTGATTTGAGCGCGATTATCTCTAGAGATAACACAACTGTTGCAGTAATCAGTAACCAGTGAGCCATTACCCATAATCAGTTGTTATACCTAGCTTTTCCAAACCAGATGATAAAATGGCTAAAACCCTTTTTTATCAAATTGCCCGATCGTCAAATTATCGCTCCCAACACAACTCTGATTTATGGAAGGATCATTTACCATTACTCTCCAAATCGTGATCGCGGTTTTTGCTGGCATTACCGCTCAAGTCTTGGGAGAAACCCTTAAAATCCCTGGGATTGTTTTTCTCCTGCTGATTGGGGTCGCTTTAGGAGCAGATGGACTCGGTATTCTCTACCCCGATAAATTGGGAATGGGATTAGAAGTCATTGTCGCGCTTCTTGTTGCCATCATCCTATTTGAAGGTGGACTCAATCTCGAATTAAGAGACTTAGGACGAGTTTCCAGCAGTCTGCGTAATCTGGTCACCATTGGCACTGGCATCACCCTTTTTGGCGGCAGTATGGCTGCCCATTGGCTCGGAGAATTTCCTTGGCAATTGGCGTTTCTCTACGCTTCTCTGGTGGTGGTAACAGGTCCCACTGTCATTAGTCCTTTATTAAAGCAAGTGGCGGTCGATCGACAAGTGGCGACAATTTTGGAAGGAGAAGGGGTACTCATTGACCCTGTTGGTGCAATTTTAGCAGTAGTCGTTCTCGATACCATCCTCAACAGTGAAGCGGGTGTGATGGAAGTTTTAAATGGACTACTGTTGCGCGGTGGCATTGGTATTATTATCGGTTTAGTCGGTGGGGCGATTATGGGACTGCTTTTAAAAAAGCCCTTAAATTTCCTCTCAGAAGACTTAAAAAATCTCGTGGTCTTAGCTGGGGTTTGGGGATTATTTGGCGTTTCCCAGATGATTCGCAGTGAGTCGGGATTAATGGCGGTGGTTTTAGCTGGTGTTGTGGTGCGCTCCTTATCTGTACCAGAAGAACGGATGCTCAGACGCTTTAAGGGACAATTGACCATGTTGGGAGTTTCCGTTTTGTTCATTCTCCTAGCGGCTGACCTTTCCATTGCTAGTGTCTTCGCTCTTGGTTGGGGAAGTGTTCTCACCGTCTTATGTTTAATGTTCTTGGTGCGTCCTCTCAGTGTTTTTGTTTGTACCATCGGAAGCCGTTTAAATTGGCGACAAAAACTATTTATCAGTTGGGTGGGACCGAAAGGCATTGTTTCCGCTTCCGTTGCGTCTTTATTTGCGATTTTGCTCACCCAACGCGGCATTACAGGGGGAGATTCCTTAAAAGCCATTGTCTTCTTAACAATAATGATGACAGTGGTGATTCAAGGGTTAACCGCTCGTTGGGTGGCGCGTGGCTTAAAACTTACTTCTGAAGGGACAACCGGAGCGGTAATTATTGGTTGTAATGCTTTGGGATGTTTATTGGGAGAGTTATTCCAACAGGAGGGAGAATCAGTGGTAATGATTGATACTGATCCCGAAGCCTGTGAAGGTGCTGAAGCGGTGAATTTGAATGTGATTCAAAGTAGTGGGTTAGATGAAAGCGTGTTAGAGGAAGCGGGAATTGAGTCTTTGGGAACGTTTTTGGCGATGACGAATAATGGCGAAGTGAATTTAGTTCTCGCCCAAAGAGCGTTAGAGGAGTTTCAACCGCCGCGAGTGTTTGCCGCTTTTCCGAAAAACTCGAAAGCTCGCACACCAGCCAATAAAACTAAGGTTAATCAGGCGTTTATGTCGGAAATTCCGATTAAAGTCTGGAATGAATATGTGGATGAAGGAAAAATTAAGTTAGGTCATACGGTGTTACGAGAAGAAGGCTTTTCTTTTCAGCAAGCGCATTTACAAGCACTGATTCGCTCTGGAGAGTTACTTCCTCTACTGATTAAACGACAAGATAGTTTACAGGTGGTAAAAGCGGATCAAGAATGGCAACCTGGAGAAGAAATTTTTTATATACTTCATGATCCGCGACCCAAATTGTTAAAACGTCTTTCGGGAGGGGAAACCGCCTCTCGGTTAGCCATAGAGCGTTTAGCAGAAGTGGAAGAAGTGTCGCTTGCGACTCCAGAAAGTAATTAGAAACTTACAGGAAGTTGAAGACTCCGAAATTGATCCGAGTGGGAAAATCACCACGAGTGCGAGGGGGCTTGAAATCAGCCGCGATGAGTTCGTAAAGGACAACATCTGGATTTTTATCGGTTTCTAGGGGGAAAAGAACCTGTTCAGGGTTGCAACCTGATTCGGATGTGTTTTTGAGGCAAATTACTGATTCTCCATCCACTTCTCCCGACATTAAAGATAAGCTGGTGAGTTGTCCTTCTTCGTGAAAGGTTTGTAGTTTCTGGGACACTTCTTGACAAAGGGATAAAGCTCTCTCTGGAGAACTGAAATATTCCTCTGACCAATTGATTAGGGGAATCGGATTTGGGTTTTCACTGCTCATCATACCAGTGATAATGGTGCTTGGTGTCTCTTGGCTGAGGTCACAGCGAAACATCTCTTGGGGAGAGGAATTGGCAGACTGCTGCATATTTTCTGCTTCTTGAGCGGTGCTAGGAAGAGCAGTTGCTGTTACGGCAAATAGCGGGATGAAAGCGGTTAAAAGTTGGGTTTTCATAGTAATTACCAGTGAGGAGAATATTGGATTGGGTTGATTCAAGGCTTTCTTTTTACATCTATATGATAAAAAATTTTTGCTCAAAGTTCCTTTTTTCTTAATTAAATGTTTGAGGAGACTTGAGCATCGATCGGGCTTGGTATAATCCCCCCTAACCCCCCTTCGTAAGGGGGGATAACGTTTGAGGGGAAATAAGTGTGATTTGGATTGGTATAATCCCCCCTAACCCCCCTTCGTAAGGGGGGGATAACGTTTGAGGGGACTTGAGCGTCGATCGGGCTTGGTATAATCCCCCCTAACCCCCCTTCGTAAGGGGGGGATAACGTTCCTAACCCCCCTTCGTAAGGGGGGGAATCTGTGGTAGCACTAATTGTTGAAAATGGTATAAATAATGTCGGTGGCAACGAAACATGATTTAATTGGTTAGATTCACCAAACTAAAAGGATAATTGCTAAGGAAAAGGGTTTCAGACCCCTGATTAATGATGAGTTATAAAAGGGTTTTACTAAAATTAAGTGGTGAGGCTCTTATGGGTTCTCATCACTATGGCATTGACCCCACTGTGGTCAGCGAAATTGCTCAAGAAGTTGCAGAAATTGTCAACACGGGCGTGGAAATGGCGATCGTGGTCGGTGGTGGAAACATCTTTCGCGGTGTGAAAGCCGCTTCGGCGGGGATGGATCGAGCAACTGCCGATTACATTGGTATGATTGCGACGGTAATGAATGCTTTGACTTTACAAGATGCTTTAGAGCAAGAGGGGATTCCTACCCGAGTCCAAAGTGCAATTACAATGCAACAAGTGGCTGAACCGTATATTAGGCGACGGGCGATTCGCCACTTGGAAAAAAAACGAGTGGTGATTTTTGCGGCGGGTTCGGGAAATCCCTTTTTTACCACTGATACTACCGCCGCTTTACGGGCTGCGGAAATTGATGCGGAAGTCTTATTCAAGGCGACACAAGTGGATGGGGTTTATGATAGTGATCCCCAGACGAATCCCAATGCGCGTTTGTTTGAAACCATCACTTATACTTATGTTTTAAGTGAAAATTTACGGGTGATGGATGGCAGCGCGATCGCGCTCTGTCGAGATAATAACATTCCCATTGTTATTTTTAATCTCCGACAACGAGGCAATATCATGCGCGTTGTCAAAGGAGAATCTGTTGGAACATTGGTCGGAGGAACACCATGAAATTGTCAGACGTGGAAACGAAAATGAAAAAAGCGATTGATGCGACGCAACAGTCTTTCAATAGCTTACGCACGGGACGAGCGAATGCTTCAGTATTGGATCGGGTAATGGTGGAATACTATGGCATGGAAACGCCCCTGAAATCCCTGGCTAACATTAGCACGCCAGATGCGACGACGATAACCATTCAACCTTACGATAAAGGGAGTTTGCAACAAATCGAAAAGGCGATCTCGATGTCAGATATTGGCTTAACCCCTAATAATGACGGTGAGATGGTGCGCTTAAATATCCCTCCCCTCACCAGCGATCGTCGCCAAGAATTGGTTAAAATTGCTGGCAAATATGCAGAAGAGGGACGAGTTTCCATTCGCAACATCCGCCGAGATGCGATCGAGGAAGTGCGAAAAGCGGAGAAAAAACACGAACTTTCCGAAGACGAAGCTCGTGATATTCAAGATAAAATCCAGAAACTCACCGATAAATATGTCGCCAAAGTCGATGAAATCTTAAAAGCAAAAGAAGAGGACATCAGCACCGTTTAAGCCCAATTAAATAGCAGGAGGAGGCGGCGGCGGTAAAACCGACTGCTCTGTCTCCTCTGTCTCTTCTGTCTCCTCTGGCTGGGCGACTGCTACTGCCTTAATCACTTCTTGATCCACGCCTAACTCCTCTAAAACGACCGTTGGCGTTGGTCTGTCCTCCATATTGATTCGCTTTAACAACACTTGACCACCAGCGATAAAGTTGCCAGGACGCACATAACGACTGTTAGGATCATTGGGCGCTTTTAAGATCGCAACCGCACTATTCCCGATTCTGATTGCACCTTGAACTTGTACCGCTCTCGCAATCTCAGGTTGAGGAGGCGCTTGCGGTGAACCCTCTGACGGTAAACTCGGTAACGATTCAGGTGATTCTCCGTCCTCTCCCGTCGCTGCTTCTCCTTCCTCTGCTGCTTCCCTTTGTGCTTCCAATGTCTCTATTTCCGCTTGCGATTGTTGAGGAGGAACGGGAAATAACGAAAAGGGATCGTTGCGTCTTTCTCCAGGAGTTTCCCCTCGTTCTTGCACAAATTCTTCTGGATTAGTGGCTTGTTTCAATCCGACAACGGTACTGCTTTCGGACTGAGGTTCTTCTGCTGTTTCTTCCTGTTCTTTTTCTTCTTCGTCGGGTTGTTCCTCTGGAGAGGATTCAGTTTGTGGGTTTTGCGTGGTTTCCGATTCTGTATCCGATTCAGGAAGTTTGCAACTGCTGAGGGACAACAGAGCAATTACTAAAATCTGGAGCAACAACAGCCTTTTCATAACATCTTACTTTTGAGTAATTTTAACCCTTTCTTCATCCGACGAGACACTATCACCACGCTCACCCCCAACATTTCTGCGGCTTCTTTCTGTGTGAGATCATGTAAAAAGACAAATTCTAGCACTTGTCTGATTTTGTCTTCTAATCCGACTAAACCTTGTTGTAATCGGATTTGGTCTTCTTGAGCAAGTTGAAAACTACGATATTGAGCGTCAGGTACTAACTCACCCAGACTGGTGGTTTCGTCTCCCTCTCCTGATCCTAATGGCAAGTCTAAGCTCAAAACTTCCCGATTTTTGGCTGCTAATTTTACGTTCTCCCATTCTTTCATGGAAACGTTTAGCGCTTCAGCAATTTCTGTGTCTGTGGGTTGACGGTTTAATTTTTCTCTTAACTGACTGGTTACTTTTACGGCTTGTTGTCTTAATTCTAGCCAGCGTCTAGGAATTTTTACGGTGTTGCTTCGATCGCGCAAATAGTGCTGAATTTCCCCACGAATATAGGGAATGGCAAAGGAACTAAAAGCGTTTCCTTTTGATAACTGAAACCGCTCGATCGCGCGGATTAAACCAATACAACCCACCTGAATTAAGTCTTCATAATTTTCGCCACACTGATGCACCCAATGGTGAGCTTCTTTGCGAACCAAGCCCAAATTTAATTCTACAATACAGTTACGGGTGACTTGGCTGGGATTTTCTTGGTAACTTTTCAGGAGTTCCAAGCTGTTTTGTTTGACGTTTTCAGTGAGAGGAGAAGGCATGATATTTTGGTCGATCGGGACTTAGCTATAAAGATTGTATATTTTTCTATTTAAGAGGAATTTAAGTTAACGTTTATTTACCTTAAAGAGTTAGTTTTTATGACTAACCTTTTCTCATACACAACCTGATCTTAAAGCTATTGTCCCCTTTTTACAACCGTATAATTACAGTTTCATCTCCTGATCATTTTTCTTTCCCCAAAGCAATTTTCTATTTCTTTCTTTAGTTAGATATCTAGTTTCAATTAATGTGTAATTAGAATCACTTATGGTTAGTTCTCATTGCCTTTAATTGCTGGCTAACATTCTGAATATCCTGCCACATTAACCACTTGGGTTTACCCTTTTCTCGCGAAGGATTTCTTAACAAATAAGCAGGATGAAAAATTGCCATCGCCCAACGTCCTTCCCACTGTAACCATTGACCGCGAATTTTACTAATTGCCTTTTTTTCTCCTGTTAGCCCCTTAAAAGCAGTCGCACCAGTAAACAAAATAATCAGTGGGTCAACCAATGCCACCTGTTCCAACAAATAAGGTTTACAAGCATTAATTTCCTTCGCCGTCGGGGTGCGATTTTGAGGAGGACGACACTTAACAATATTGGAAATATAAACATCCTTTTCTACACTTAACGCCACAGAAGCGAGAATCTGGTCTAATAATTGTCCTGACCTTCCCACAAACGGTAAACCTTGCTCATCCTCACTTTGTCCGGGTGCTTCGCCAATAATCATCACATCAGCATTCTTATTGCCTCGACTCACCACCACCTGCGATCGCGTTTGGGATAGCTCACATCGTTGACACTGCCGACAGTGACTTTCTAATTGCTCTAAATCACTATAAGTTTGTCTAGGAATCGGAATATTGGCATCATAGGGAATCTTTTCCCATTGTGATTGATTCTCAAAAAGATTAGTTTGTTGAGGATTATTCATTGGTTTTTACTTCTACCCGTTCTCGTCCACGTACATTTTCAATTGCTCCTTTTACCGCATGAGAAGCCGCGATAATTTCCCGTTCTTCTCCTCCGAGATACAAACGTCCAAAACTCCCCACTGCGGAAACTTGTAAGATGTTAATATTAGCGGCTTTTTCCGCTTCATTGGCAGCTAAAGCGGCAAACGCGGCTGGTTCTACTTCAAACACATATAAACTTTCTCCCTTCAACAACATATGTCCGCGACGAGTGCGATTAATCAGTTGTGCTTGATGAGCATCAATATTGCGAATAATCTGACTAGAAACCACTCTCGGTTTTAAGCCATCTTTTTCCGAAACCCCTAAAGCATCTAAAATCGCTCTCCCAGCGATGGTGACATCTCCTTTTTGCGAAGAATGAATTTCTAACAAACCATATAACCGTTCTACCGCTTGTACTCCAGGACGGACATTGGTTGCTTTCAGTGCGACATCAGTAATGCGGTTAATTTCAATGCCAGGGGAGATTTCAATCCAGAGGGAAGTATCCCCAGGAAGCGGTAAAAATCCTAAAGACACAGTTCCCATATAAGCTGCGTGTTGCGCTTGTAGGCTATCTAAATAAACATAACTCCGAAGCTCGATACCCAAAAGAGATTCTCCTAATTCTTGAATCGTTTAAGAGTGCGGTTCACCGAATAGAATCAGAGAACAAGTCAGAGAGTTGATCACCTCTGTTGTCACATCACTCACGGTTAATCCTCCTGCTGTGGGCCGCCACAACGATCGCGCGCACCACCAAATCAAACGATCGCGCCGCGGGGATAATCACCTCTCCCGTTTTATCATGGGGAATGGTTTTAATGCGAGAGCGAACTTCTAACTCTCCCTGTTCTAAAACTACCTCCTAAAATTACACCAGCTACCAGCAACCCAACACCAATATCGTAGGTTGGGTGAAATGAAATGCAACCCAACACCAACATCGTAGGTTGGGTAAAATGAAATGTACCCCAACACCAACATCGTAGGTTGGGTAAAATGAAATGCAACCCAACATTGACTGTTCGGCGTGAATAAAGCATGACTAAAACAACAATTCAGAAACTGGAAATAGAAGCGATTACTCAGAAAAATTTTGCTCCTTATGGAGAGTTAATTTTACCGACTGAAGATGGAAAACCTTATGACGAAACTGATGCCAAACTTGATTTAAGTCAGGGAACACCACGCTTTTATATTATGCAGTTAAAACAGCGTGGAAGACAGTTTCATCTCATTACCCGTCATCAATTATGCACTCAATGTTTAGGGGCTTTAGAAGGGAAAAGTTGGTTTTTAGCAGTTGCGCCTCCGAACCAAGATCAAAAGCCTAATGTTGACCAATTAAAAGCCTTTTGTATTCCTGGAAATTGTTTTGTTAAACTTCACAAAGGGACGTGGCACGCGGGACCTTATTTTGATGCTAATGTGATTAATTTTTATAATTTAGAGTTGAGTGATACCAATGAGGTTGATCATTTTAGTTATGATTTTTTGGCTTCTGATCATCTAATTTGGGAAATTTAGTTGATCTCCTTTGCTTTGAAATGGGGAACATGGGTCATCAGACGATCGCGTCATATCAAGTTCAGGTATTGGTGTTGGGTTTCGCTTCACTCCACCCAACCTACTTTTTATGCTACTTCACTCCACCCAACCTACTTTTTATGCTAATGACCAATTGGTGTTGGGTTTCGCTTCACTTCACCCAACCTACTTTTTATGCTTCACTTCACCCAACCTACTTTTTGCTCCTAAAAAATAATGAATTGAAAACTATAATAAACGATCGCGGGGAGGAATAATAAGCCGTCGATGATTAAGTCGTAAAATAAAAGTGGAGTTTCTTCGTCAACTGTCCAAATTAAAATTAACATTAATCCTGTAGCGCTGAAAATTTCTGGATAAAAGGAAACGATCGAAGCGTTGCCATAAAACAGCACAATTCCTAACATTAATAAATTCATTACAGTGAGGACAATTCGACTGTTTTTAAGTCCCACCATTAAGGGTAAAGTTAAAACTCCTTTTCTCGCATCAGATTCTAAATCGCGGACATCAAAAAGGTTGGCGTTTGATCCTTCAAATGCAAAAATAAAACAAGTAGTAAGTGCCGCTCTGGTGTCGAAATCGGTTTTGGCATAGGCTAAAGGAAGCGCGATCGCAGCGTAAGTAATAATTGTACAAACAATCCAAGCCTTCGAGCCAGGAATATCTTTGAGTCGATACCAACGCCATTTTTTAGCTCTAGGAATGGGGAAAATCGGTGCGCCATAAACTAGGGGAAAAACTACAGCCAAACTCACGTAACGCACGGGATTCGGCGCAAACCACAGTAAAGTAATTACGCCACCAACTGCGAGGATTAATAATGCTAAAAGTCCAAAATTAGAGCGAAAATAGGCTTGTGCTTTTTCGTCAGAACTTTTCTGGACATAAGCATCAAACAATCGATCTAAATTGTAAGGAATGAGAGCAACTAGAAACACAAAAAGAATTGGTCGCCAATCGCTTTCTAACCCCATCATTGCTTGGCTGAATGCGGTGAGAGAAGCCAGGGCTAAAGCAACCCAAATACTGGGATAGATGATTAATTGGAGAGCGCGATCGCGCAACCACTCTTGTTGTGGCGAAATTTCTAGACTCATCTTAGGACAATAACGAAACCGTTTCTTTTATAATGTAACAAAATGTAAAGAAAGTTAACCTCGCTGCGAAACCCAACACCAAAAACGTAGGTTGGGTAGAGACGTGCCATGGCACGTCTCCACGGGAAACCCAACACCAAAAACGTAGGTTGGGTGGAGCGAAGCGAAACCCAACACCAAAAACGTAGGTTGGGTGGAGTGAAGCGAAACCCAACACCAATGATAAGCAACTACCTAGTGCTATAAAGGAAGCAGGGATAATTATGGCAAAAACAGACTTTAAAGATTATTATTCCATTCTCGGAATTAACAAAAATGCCACTGAAAGTGACATCAAAAAAGCCTATCGTAGGCTTGCTCTCAAATATCACCCCGATCGAAATCCCAACGACAAAGAAGCAGAAAATCGTTTCAAAGAAGTCAGTGAAGCCTACGAGGTGCTATCAGACCCCGAAAAACGGAGAAAATACGACCAATTTGGTCAATATTGGCAACAAGCCGACCAATTCCAACAACGGGGCGATCGCGCTCGCACCACAACCACAGGGTTTGGGAACGATATGGGAGGCTTTGACTTTAGCCAATATGGCAGTTTTGAAGAATTTATTGATGAACTCCTCGGACGTTTCAACACCACAGGGGGAACACGCACCCGTTACAAATATCAAACCTCCCCTGGTGGGTTTAGCGACTTTGGTAGTGGCGTTGGTGGCGCAACTAGCGTGGGTGCGGATGCAGAAGCGACCATCCGTTTAACCTTTAGTGAAGCCTTCCGAGGGGTACAAAAACGCCTCAGTATCGGTAATGAAGTAGTTAATGTTCGCATTCCAGGTGGCGCAAAACCAGGCAGCCGCATTCGTGTTCCAGGGAAAGGAAAAGCCAGCCCTTATGGCAATCGAGGGGATTTATATCTCAATGTTGAGTTGCAACCTCATTCCTTTTTCCGCTTTGAAGATGACCATCTAATCTGTGAAGTTCCCATTACTCCTGATGAAGCGATCTTAGGAGGTAATATCGAAGTTCCCACTCCTGATGGGAAAGTATCGGTAAAAGTTCCGACGGGGATTCGATCGGGTCAATCTTTGCGTTTGCGAGGAAAAGGCTGGACGAAGCCAAAAGGGGAAAGAGGTGATTTATTTGTCCGTGTCAATGTGACGATTCCTAAAAATATCACCGCTAAAGAACGGGAGTTCTATGAGAAAATTCGTCAAACTCGCCAGGAAGACCCCAGAGAGAATATTAAAAACGTGCAGCTTTGAGATCATCCCCCCAACCCCCCTTAATAAGGGGGGCTAAGAAGAAGGGGGTTTAAGTGCGAATATACTCCTTTAAAATGCTGTTGCGGTTGGGATGGCGCAACTTTCTTAATGCTTTCGCCTCGATTTGTCGAATCCGTTCACGGGTGACGTTAAAAATCTGTCCAATTTCTTCTAAAGTTTTCATCCGTCCATCTTCTAAGCCGTAGCGCAGTCTTAGAACATCTCGTTCACGAGGACTCAGTGTGTCGAGAACATCCTCTAAATCTTCTCGGAGTAAACTTTTTGAAACTTCATCTTCTGGGGTTTCTCCGTCCGCTTCAATAAAATCCCCTAAACGAGAATCTTCTTCCTTGCCAATGGGCGTTTCTAAAGAAATCGGTAATTGTGCTGATTTAGCAATAAACCGTAATTTCTCGATCGTCATTTCCATGCGTTCGGCGATCTCTTCCTCAGTGGGTTTTCGCGCTAATTCCTGAGAGAGAATCTTAGTGGTTTTCTTAATGCGAGAAATGGTTTCATATAAGTGAACGGGAAGACGAATTGTTCGTGATTGATCCGCGATTGCGCGAGTGATCGCTTGCCGAATCCACCACGTTGCATAAGTAGAAAACTTATACCCTTTTTCGTGATCAAACTTTTCCGCAGCGCGAATTAAACCTAAAGACCCCTCTTGAATCAAATCTTGAAAAGATAACCCCCGATTCATATACTTTTTCGCGATCGAAACCACTAGCCGTAAGTTAGACTGCACCATTTTCTCTTTCGCCCTGCGTCCCAACAGCAAGCGACGACGGAACTTCGGGAGTGCTTGTCCCACTTCTTCGGCCCATTCCTCATCTGTGGGTTCACAACCGATGGTAGCTTCTAATTCCGTGCGTGTGCGCTCTAACTCCGATAAATCGGCAATTTTCCGCGCTAACTCAATTTCCTCATCAGCCCGCAATAAGCGAATCCGACCGATTTCCTGTAGATAAAGCCGAATTGAATCTTCTGTATAAGATTTCTTTTTGCTGTCTTCTTTTGTAGTTGTTGCTTCTATTTTTTGTGGCGCTTCTTCTGGAGGTTCAGCTTCTAAAAGGGCTTCTTTTTCTAAATCCGAATCCGCCGGCTCCACTTCTAGCGCTACTGTGTTTCCTTGCGCTGCTTCGTGACTTTGCTCCTCAATTAAGCGTTCGAGTTCGCTTTTTTGCTGCTGGTTGGTTAGTGCGTTTACCATAAGGCTCGTTTTCCTCTTATCGTTTTCATTCTCAAATGATCTGAATCATTTATTAATTATTTTGGACTTTTTTCTGTCCCTTTCCCCCTTGGAGGTTGAGTGTTCCCATCCCTCACTGTTTATGGGAGTGATTAACTCCGAAAGTCCTAGCCATGATTGTAGCCTTTCTTACAAAAATGACAACTTAACCATCACTACGGGGGCGCAAACGATCGACTTCTCCGACATTTTTCATTGTTCGATCGCAATTGATCCCAGCTTCCGTTTCTGTCAGGTTGCTTCATCTTTTTTAATAACCAAATTAATTGTCACCGTCTTTGCTTGCTCTCAGCATAAGGCAACCGATCCCCAATTGTTATTTGATCTCGAAACCGAGACAAAAAGGGCGATCGATCATCAAAATTAAGAGCCAGAGACGACGAAATCTCTGACAACATTGTAATCAGTTCTTGAGGTAATGACAGAAAAAAGATTAAATCATCAACACTGTACCGCCATTACAGAATCATCATTCAATATTAATAGACTGAGGCGCATTACTACGTTGACCACTGGGCGCATCAGAAGACGTTGCTCCCTGTTGAGAGAGCCAGCTTTTCAGGGGGTCTTGGTTGGGATTGAGGCGTAAAAATCCAGACACCAATCCGCCTGTAAACGTAATCGGTTGTGCGGTGAGTTCTTTCCAAATCGGTGTTAGTTCGCTGAAGAACATAAGAACACTAAAAAAAATTACAAAAAACTTATCTATTCTAATCAAATTTTAGCTTTTCTTCAACAAAAAAGCATCGAGCAATGGGAGACAAGGGAGCAATGGGAGACAAGGGAGACAAGGGAGCGATTTTTCTCCCCCATCTCCCCCATCTCCCCCATCTCCCCCATCTCCCCCATCTCCCCCATCTCCCCCATCTCCCCCATCTCCCCCATCTCCCCCATCTCCCCCATCTCCCCCATCTTCCCCATCTTTAAACATTGCTTGCTTCCTGTTCCGCAGTATTTTCGTCCTGAACATAATCAACCGCAGTATCCTCTTCTCGATGCTCATTGAGCAAGCGTTCCAACTCATCCAGCGCTTGTTGAGTTTGCTGAGAACGTCTCACCAAAGACCGCGCCACCTCCTCACTTTCAGCCGCCGCACTGGTCAAGTCTTCAATTTGACCCTTAAAGCGATAAGCAATCTGATTCACCTCCGTTGTCGCTTCCGAGGTTTTACTCCCTAAATTGCCAATTTCCGTTGTAATCCGACTTAACCCGCTCATTTGTCCTTGCGCGCCACTGCCTGGGCGATTCGCCGCCAGCGCCACTTGAATCGACAAATTACGCACCTGTTGACTGACGCGCTCAATCAACTGCGTCGCACTATTCACCACTTCTAATTCCTCCTTAAACCCTTCACCAATGTTGATAATGCGAGCCGTAGAATCAGAAATCGCCTCCACACTACTTAACATCTGAGCAAAGGTTTCCTTTCCTTCCTTCGACAATAACTCTCCCAACTGCACAAAACGATCATTTAACTCTGAAATGGCGTTCGCCTGTCGAGATAACTTCGCCCGTTGCATTTCCAAAACCTGATTGCGTCTTTGTGCCTCTAACTGTTCCTGTTCCAACTGACGAGTATATTCTCGAACTTTTGCTTGTTCTTGTTTTAAATTTTCAGCATACTGACGCGCTTCTTCTTTTTGTTGATTAATAATTTTATTTACTTGTGCAAAAATCTTTGATTGCGCCAACAACAAATTATGTAATTCTAGCAACTCCAAAGATTGATCTTTTCTCTGCACAATAATCGGTTCATAAAGTAAATCTAGAGGACGATTTAAAGCCCTTTTTACTGCTTCATTAATGGCAGAATCCTCTTTTAAGGTAAGCGTATCAGTTTCCATCACCTCTAACAGCACTCGAATTGGGCGACGCAAATACAATTCAATACTGTAGGGTTGACTCATCTGTTCTAGAAACTTCCGTCTAGAAATCACCCCTAATACTGCTTCTCCTTCTTTAACAATCACTCCTGGTAAATCTGGATGATTTTTAAACTCTGTAGAAACGACTTCCCCCAACGTATCAGCATCCACTTGATATTGATGCGTTTCTAATTGAGCAATGGTCGAATTGGGATTCAGATGAGTAGCGTTTGATGACAGCACGGCGACCTGATTGGTGATATTACGTTTATGATTCTATCCCTAATCATAAGAAGTTTCTCTAATCCTTTCATCATGGTTTATTTAACAAAAGGTTAACTTTAATTTAACTCTGAATAAATAATGACAATTGCGTTAAAACCGAGTTTCATATTCTATAATCAGGCTATCATTATCTGATAAATCCGTAGAACCTCGGAATAAAATATCATCACTCAAACGATAGCGCACACTGTACTGAAAAGTTTGTTCAGCGTTAAAAATGGTTAGCACTGAAAAAGAAAAATCATTACTAATGTCAATTCCCGCTTCTGCGCCAAAGCCTAAAGCCGAACCAGAACTTTCTTCTCCCTCTTCGGTTTCTGTGGGAATTAAAGTCGGAAAAATCCGAAACTCACTCAACCCTAAAGCATCCCCAATGGTATTTTGAAACGTTCCGAAAAAGGTAGAACCAGCTAAATTCGCTAATCCTAACGCTGTATTTCCTTGTCCAAAACCACTGGTTAAACCACCGCCGAGCAGTGCTAAAATTTCAGTTTCGCTACGGTTGGGATCACTGCTTAAAGTTAAGACATTATTATTTGCTGTTAGCTGTCCGGGTTGTAACTCGCTGGCGCGTCCTTGTACTAATGCTTCTACTCGCACGGACTGTAATGTTCCCAACCCAGAACTAACATTGATTTCCTCTGCGCCACTATCTTCGCTGAAGTTACCACTGGTTTCCGCCACAGAGGTAGCTAAACGCACATTTAAAGTTGGGTCTAATCCTTGAGAGGGGACAAAAGTGGCGGTTTGTTCGTAACCCTTCGCGAGGCGAAATTGGGTCGGTCCGATATTGACTTGACCTCGTTGTAAGGTGACTGTTCCTTGAGGACGCATAGCGGCTAAATTTCCATTCAAGACTAAACGACCATCAGCGAGAAAGTCCATAATTGGCGGACGAACCACATTGAGATTTTCTCCCAAAATAATATTTAAGTTACTAAAACCAATGTTGCTCATATCTGCTTCTTCCTGACCTTCGGTTGCGGTGGGAGTCTCGGTTTCCGCGAGGATGACTTCTCCATCAGAAACGGTGATTTCGCCGCCAATTTCAGGTTCGAGTGCGGTTTGAGCAATGTTTATCTTACCAGCCACATCCCCTTCGTAAAGGTCTGGAACATTGACGGTAAGAGTTTCTAAGTTGAGGTTGAGGCTGTCGTTGGTGACACTGGGGTCAAATAATGCTAGTCCCCCCGTTGCGGTCACTTCACCGCCGCCAAAGTTGGCGTTAAATTCTTGAATGTTTAATTTGTTGAAGTTAAATTCAACAAGGGTTTGAATGTCGGTTAAGGGTTCGGGAATAAAAGCGGTGCCAATACTGGCGTTATCAAGACGAATGACTCCTTCTGTGGTTAAGTTCTCAAATTGGAAGTTTTCTAGATTAAAGGGTCCAGTAATGGCGAGATTAATTTCTCCTTCACCGCCATTCCAAGTCAGTTGTCCGTTACTCACTACATCAAGTAAGCTGAAACTTTCATCTTTGAGATTCATACTAATACTTAATTCTTCGGAAGGAGGAGTAACGGAAGCAAAGGGGAGTTGGTAGGGAATATCGCCACTGAGAGTAACGGGTTCAGTTTCTGGGGTTAATAAACCTCTCGCAAAGAAGTTAAGTTGAGAGTTGCTATAACTAAAACTTCCCTGAATGTTATCAATGGGACTTTCGTTGAGGGTGGCTTCTAAAACTTCTAGTTCTCCTCGTGCGCTGGGGTTGTCTTGCGTACCGGCGACGGTGGCGCTACCGTTGATAAAACCGCTAACGCCAATAAATTCTGGCAGTTCTACAAAGTTTTGTACAGTAGCAACGGGAATTTGATTCACTCGTAGTTGTGCGGATTGGTTTTCCCCTCCAAATGTTCCAGAAAGGTTGATAAAACTATCCTCTGAAGCGAGACGCACGGGAAGAAGGGTAATTACGCCATTGTTGACGCTTCCTTTACTGGTTACGGTTTCGGCTTGATAGGGGCCCCATTGCCATCTGTCACCGTCAAGGCTAAATTCTCCTTGAATGTCTGGAAGGGCGAAAGATGTTCCTTTGAGGTTAATGTTACCGCTAAAGTTGCCTTGGGCGGCGCCAAGAGGGGGGATGGCGGTGGTTTCGGTTTGGTTTGCTCGCAGTTGAGCCAAAAGTGCTTTAATTTCAGAGAAGCGTTCCAGTTGGGTTTCTATGGGTTGGTTTTGAATGTCGAGGGAGGAGACGTTTAAGTCGTTGGCGTTGCCATATTCGGGAGAGGCAAAGTTTTGATTGATGTCGGAAATATCAAAGAGTTGTAGGGCGCTGAGGATGTCTTGAATGCGTCCTTTTTCGATGTTAAGGTTGGCTTCAAATTCTGGGTTGGTTTCGGTTAGGGTAAGACGACCATTTCCGCGATAGGTGCTGGCTTCTTCTTTGAGGAGGGCTTCTCGGATGGTGACGGTGTTGTTACGATAGGTGAAGTTGGCGCTGGCTCGATCGCTGTTAAAGCGCCCTAAAGATGGTTTAATGAGGGCAAGTTCTCCCAGCACATTATAGTTATTGAGATTAACGGTTAGTTCTCCTTCTAATTCTCCTGATGCGGGTTGCTGGGCAAGTTCTGGGGGGAGAGGGGCAAAGTCTTTTAGCAAGTCGAGGGGAAGGTTTTCTAAACTGACATCAAATTCTTCCCCATATCGGATGCCTTCTATGGTGGCTTGATTGCGTTTAATGAGAAGGGATAAGGGTTCTAGGGGTAATAAATCATTTTCGTCGGGAGATAATAATCCGATTTGGATGCGATCGGGCGTGTTATTATCATTGCCAGTGAGGTCGAGTAAAACTCCTTGTCGAGCATTCGCTTCAATTCCTCCCACCATTTCCGAATCAAAGTCAAATCTTTCCACCGCAAAGTTTTCCAGCCGAATTTCTCCTTGAAGTTGCGGCTGATCAATGTTTCCTTTGAGGTTTCCTGAAAAGTTCGCTAACCCTTGCACATCAATTTTACCTACTGGTTCAACTTGAGGAAGCGGAAGTCGCGCTAAGTCGAGGTTTTCCGCGTCAACGGTTAAATCTAGTTGTTCGATGATCTCAGTTCCTTCTTTTTCTAAGTCTAGCTCGATCGAGCCAGCAGCAAAAAAGTCTTCTGCGGTTGCTTCTTCTAAAATCATCTGCTCACCATTCCAACGTAACTGAGTTTGAAGAGGATTTGTAATCAGAGCCACTCCCTGACTAAAGTTTAAATCAGCTTGAGCAGTGATTCCAGCAGGACTTAAACTCTCTAGTGTTCCTTCAACGGTAACTTCTCCTCCCACATCCCCTTCTAATTCTTCGGCAATTTTTCCGAGTTGTAAGTTTTGGGGAGAGGCGACAATTTGAAATCCTCCCGCTTCCAGACGAATTAAATCAGCGACAATATTCCCGCCAAGGATGCGATTAATTTCCCCACTCCCTTGCATATTGATTCCTGCTGGGGTTAAATTGTCTAATGTTCCCTGAGCGCTTAATTGGGTACTGACTAAAGCCTCATCTAGTTGTATCGGTAACTCTGGAAGAAACGGCGAGACTTTTAAGCGCCTAACATCGAGATTTCCTTGCCAATTGCCACGATTCAAACGCAGATCAGAAAGCGTGATCGAAGCTCGATCGTTGCCACTAATTGTAACTGATCCTGATCCGTTTCCTTGAATGGTATTGACATCAAATTCGGTAACATCAGCGCTAACTTGCAACTGTGCTGAGAGCAACTCATTGTTTTCTGGTGATTCTTCTGGCAAAAATGGCGCGATCGGGATTTGTTTTAAACTAACATTTGCCTCCAACTGTCCTTGATTAAAGGTGATTGCTGTCGCGCCAATTTCCCCTCTGGTGAGGTTCAAATTGCCATTTCCCGTAAGACTGATGGTTTCTGGGGATAACTCTCCCACATCAGCGCTGACTTGAAAGCGTCCTGAGAGTAATTCATCACTATATTCAGGTGGGGCTTGTGGCACAAAGAGCGCGATCGGAATCTTACTAAAATTCACATCTGCGTTCAACCTCCCCTGATTAAACACAATAGAAGTCGCCCCAATTTCCCCGTTGGGAACGCTTAAACTCCCTTCTCCGATAACACTTACCTTCTCTGGAGACAAGTCAGCCAAATTCGCGTTTAAACGAAACTCTCCCGAAACAGGATTCTGTAATGGTTCAGGAACTTGATCTGTCAGTTGTTCGGGTTGTAAACTATTAACATCAATTTGGGCTTGGAGACGACCCTGAGCTAATTCTAATTGGGGTAAAGTGACACTTCCTCCCGCAATGGCTAAATTCGCTTCACCTGTTCCTTGGAGACTTTTCCAATCACTTAACGCGCCAGTTAATTTTCCAGCCCCATTGAGAATCCCTAAATCAGCAGGAAGGTTAGGTTGATAGGGACGAACAATTTCCCCTGAAACGTCATTTAATTCGACCTCAAGAGCAATTTTTTGTTTCGGGGTTAAACCAATTGTTCCCGTCGCAATAATTTCGCCTCCAGTGGTGGGAGTGGCTTGGAAATTTTCCACCACCACTTCTGTTCCTTCTACAGATAACTCCGTTTGAAACGCACTAAATTCCAGTTCATCCAGTTTGATGTTTTCGGTACTGTTCGCCGTAACCCTAATTTTAGGATTCTCTAACGCCCCTGTAATCGCAATTTTTGCCTCAATCGTACCGCTAACAGGAGTTTCTAAAGACTCCATATCCACAGCCGCGAGAAGATTAGAAATAGGAGTCGGTTCAATGGTCGCTGTTAGATCATAACCCGTCGCCAGATTAATGCTTCCAGTGGCGACAGCGCTAATATCTCCAAATTCAGTGTTAAAGTCTTCGACAATAATATCTTGTCCAGAGAGACGCACTTCAGCATTGGTATCGGTGATGGGAGTGCTAAACTGATCGAGTTGGGCGCTGAGGTCGTTTAAGGATGCTGTCCCTTCAAAACTGGGGAGACGACCATCTAGAGAAATATTTGCGTCTGTATTGAGATTAATATTGCCGCTTTTGATAGCAAGGGGAGAAGTGACTAACCTTGCTAACTCTTCCATGGCGAGGTTGTTACTGGTGACGTTAACTTCGACTTCTCCCGATTCCAAATTTGCTTCTCCTTCGAGATTAAGATTTCCAGTCGTGTCGGTGACAGAGAGGTTTTCCAGTTGGAATTGAATCCGTTGGTTATTGTCGAAAAATTGACTCTTGAGTTGAGGAAGTGTCAGGTTAACAGGTGTTTGTAATTCTCCAGTTTCGTTACGAGGAGACAGTGCGATTTTTGAATTTTCAACGGTGAGAGTATTTAAGTTAATTTTCAGGAAACCAGGAGGTTGAGGAGTGAATTGGGTGGTTAACCATTGTCCAGTTGTGGTTTGTTCAACTTTGACTTCGGGTTCAATGAGAGTAACATCAAGGTTGAGGGTTTGCTGTGTGATCAGTTTTAAGGGAGTAAAGTCAACCTCAATCGCGGGAATAATGACAGTTTCTGAATAGTTTTCGCTGGGAGGAAGAACGGTTTTTCCAAATTTAAGAGAAGTGAGAGAGAAGGCTTCCAATTTTCCCATTTCCAAAGGACGGGAAATCATAGGAGTGATGCTTTTTTCCACAGTGGGAGAAAGTCGATAATAGATAAAATACCACGCAGCCGCGACACCACCGCCGACTCCTAATAAGATGAGAATTAGCATCGATCGAAGCCAGAGTTTAGAAGACTGAGGTGAGGAAGGTTCGTCCAATGGAGAGTCCTCTTCTGAGGAGTCGGGTTTGGGGTTTTGCCTATAAGTCATGATCGCTTTTGATTATTGTTTTTGAGGGAAGCTGGAGTGTTTCGACTCGACTAAATTATATTTCAATTTAACCATTTTGATGCCATGATACCAACGATCGCGGATAAAATTGGACGACTCAAAAACTGGACTCGATTCGGCTGCGTGAGGACACTTTGAAAGGTGTCTGGATCATGTTGATAAATGTAAGTTGCCAACTTGCTAATCTCTTCCGAGTTCATTTGTTTGGGATTAACTGTCGAAAGCAAAAAATTGGCTTGAAACTCCTCAATTGTTATTCCTTTTTCTGGGAGTTTTTTTAAGAACTCATCAGCAATGCTTTCTCTTTGTTCTTGATGGATTTTTAGAAGCATCCGCTTCATTTCTCTTTCCATCACTGCGGTTGATTTTCCCATTTTGTTTGGGGTGTCTTGCGGAAAAGGGAAGGGGGAATTACGATCGATTTTCTGTCGAGGTTTGGATTTTATTTTATCGGGTTTATGTGTCATTTTTCTAAGTTTTTTTTATTAACAATATTTGTACTTTTTTCTAGCTTGGTATTTAATATAACAAAAGCGCGATCGAGCTACTTCCTTCTCTCGACAGAATCAAGACAATAAAAAAACTCCCCTGTATTCCACAAGGGAGAATCATTGTTTTCGCCACAAATTAGATGATTAGCATCAAAATCTAATCAATATAACCCATTAATAAACTTGGGTCATCAATTTGATTAGAAGCAACTGGACGATTACCAAAATTAGAATAGGTTTCGTCAATTTTAAGCACACTTGCGCCAATGGGACGACTTCCTGAAGAATAGAAATTACCCACTGTGGGTAACTGTGTCGCAAAAACGGGACGACTTCCTCCCATGGTACGGAAACTTTCCACAACGCTTAATTTACTCGCCAGAATGGGACGATCACCACCCATGGTGCGAAATGTCCCCCAAAGTTCTAGTTTTCCATCACCGACAGGACGATTCTCTTCAGTTCTTCTTAAGGTGATGGAATCTTTGCTTCCCGTTGCGGCTTTTGTTTCTGAAGTGGCTTTTTGGGTTTCTTGCTCCTGTTCTGCTTCTAAAGTAGCAAATTCTTGCACTTGTTCTTCACTCATAATATTTTCCTTAACAGTGGTCTTGGGCGTTTATAACGATTGATAACACCATTTTAATAAACTAGCGCTACGAGACGATCCAACCAATTATCCCCCCCTTAATAAGGGGGGTTAGGGGGGATCAACTATAACATTACTTTTCATCAGATGGTAATGATCTAATCCTAAACTTTTATGTTTTTCGGGGATCACTTCCTATTATAGGAAGGTTTGGCATTTCCCACAAAATACGATTCCCATATCTTCACTTGTTCTCGCGCTGTCGTCGTTCCTTCTTGAGGAAAATTGGGGAGAAAATCTTTATCACTGGTGGAAATATAAGGGCCTTCTTTCAGTTCAAACATCACTGTATTTGGGGCTAAAGCCACCAGTGTATGAAATGTTCCTTCTGCAATTTCAATCCCATAATTACCTTCCTCCAGACTAAGAGTTTCAGTATGGATCACGTTTCCCGATTCGTCAAATAACAAGACTCCAATTTTTCCTTGTAAGGCAATAAAAAATTCAAACCCCTGCATTTCCTCTGGACGAGTATGGCGATGTGGACGGACATAAGTTCCAGGTTGCATAATGTTAATAAAGCGTTGCACTTTGTCAGAAAGTTCGTGGAAGTTATAGTTTTTCCGTAATCTTTCGCTATTTGTCGCCTCTTTCGCTACGGTGTTAATTAAGTCTTGATTTAAATGTTTAATTGGTAAATTATTCATTATTCTACTTCCTGATTGCTCCTTTTAATTATTAGAAAAATGTCAACATTTCAATTACAATCTTCTTATCAACCGACAGGCGATCAACCGATCACGATCGAGCAGTTAACCGAATCTCTTCTCAACAAAAACCGTTTCCAAACCTTACTCGGTGCAACGGGAACAGGAAAAACTTATACAGTTGCTAATGTTATTGAAAAAATCAGCAAGCCCACTTTAGTTTTAGCACATAATAAAACCTTAGCTGCCCAATTATGTAATGAGTTACGAGAATTTTTCCCGAACAATGCGGTAGAGTATTTTATTAGTTATTACGACTATTATCAACCAGAAGCATATATTCCTGTTTCTGATACTTACATCGAAAAAACTGCCTCGATTAACGACGAAATTGATATGTTACGCCATTCAGCAACGCGATCGTTATTTGAACGTGAAGATGTCATTGTTGTCGCTTCTATTAGTTGTATTTATGGCTTAGGAATGCCGAGTGAATATCTGAAAGCTGCAATTCCTTTACGCTTAGGAGAAGAAACAGATCAACGTCAATTATTAAGAGATTTAGTGTCGGTTCAATACACTCGTAATGATACGGAATTACAAAGAGGAAGATTTCGTTTAAAGGGAGATGTTTTAGAGATTGTTCCCGCGTATGAAGATCGCATTGTTCGCGTCGAGTTTTTTGGAGATGAAATTGATGCGTTGCGTTATGTTGATCCGACAACAGGAGAAGTTTTAAAGAGTTTAGAAGGACTTAATTTATATCCAGCGCGTCACTTTGTTACTCCTGATGGTCAGTTAGAAAGAGCCTGTGAGGAAATCAAAGCAGAATTAAAAGGAAGATTAGAGGAATTAGAAAAGGAAGGAAAACTCTTAGAAGCGCAACGACTAGAACAACGGACAAAGTATGATTTAGAATTACTAACTGAAGTGGGTTATTGTAATGGCGTTGAAAATTATTCCCGTCATTTAGCAGGACGAAGCGCAGGAAGTCCACCCGAATGTTTAGTGGATTATTTTCCCGATGATTGGTTATTAATTGTCGATGAATCTCATGTCACCGTTCCGCAATTAAGAGGGATGTATAATGGCGATCAATCTCGGAAAAAAGTTTTAATTGATCATGGTTTTCGACTGCCTAGCGCGGCGGATAATCGTCCCTTAAAAGCTGAAGAATTTTGGGAAAAAGTCAATCAATGTATTTTTGTTTCCGCAACTCCTGGGGATTGGGAAATTGAACAATCAGAAGGGAATGTGGTGGAACAAGTTATTCGTCCAACAGGGGTTCTTGATCCAGAAGTTTTTGTGCGCCCAACTGAAGGACAAATTGATGATTTATTAGGGGAAATTAAAATCAGATCAGAAAAAAATGAGCGGGTTTTAGTCACGACTTTAACGAAACGAATGGCAGAAGATTTAACGGAGTATTGCGAAGGAAGAGAGATTCGAGTCCGTTATTTACACTCAGAAATTCACTCGATCGAACGGATTGAAATTTTACAAGATTTGAGACAAGGGAAGTTTGATGTGTTAGTTGGGGTGAATTTATTACGGGAAGGATTAGATTTACCAGAAGTGTCTTTAGTCGCGATTTTAGACGCAGATAAAGAAGGGTTTTTGCGATCAGAACGATCGCTCATTCAAACCATGGGACGTGCGGCGCGTCATGTAGATGGACAGGCGATTTTATATGCCGATCAGCTAACTGATAGCATGGATCAGGCGATTCAAGAGACACAACGACGACGAAAAATTCAGATTGAATATAACAAGAAACATGGGATTACACCGCAATCTATTGTTAAGAAACAAAAGAATTCGATTCTTTCCTTTTTGGATATTTCTCGCCGCTTAAATTCTCAGCAGTTGGAAATGGTATATGAACAAGCGGATGAGTTACCTTTAGATAAGATTCCGCAATTAGTGGAACAGTTGGAAGCAGAAATGAAGGACGCAGCAGAAAAGTTAGAATTTGAAAAAGCCGCTAATTTGCGCGATCGAGTGAAGCAATTAAGAGAAAAGTTATTAAGACATTAATCAGGATTGGGGGAAATGTTATTTTTTCGATCGAGTATTTGTGCAATCCAAGTTTTAATTACAGCTTGTCGATGAATATTCAGAAGAAACTAGAATGATTTCTGCTCTTATCAAACCTTAAATTATTAAATCACTTTTGTCTCTTGCCTCTTGCCTCTTGCCTCTTGCCTCTTGCCTCTTGCCTTTTGCCTCTTGCCTAAGGCAACTTGCCTTTTGCCTCTTGCCTAAGGCAACTTGCCTAAGGCAACTTGCCTTTTGCCTCTTGCCTAAGGCAACTTGCCTAAGGCAACTTGCCTTTTGCCTCTTGCCTTTTGCATGCAAGCCTTTTACCTCTTGCCTCTTGCCTTTTGTAATTGTTATTTATTGCTTTGCTACATTATTCTTAACATTTAACGAATTTTCGCCATTTGAGAACGCTACTCTTGCCAAATAGCCTGTTCCGTTATAAAATTACCGTACCATGATGGGAAGTAGTGCCAATTTTAAAAATATTGCCATCAAACTCCTATCGTTTCGTTGGCTGCTTGCGATTTCCTCTTCTCTGGTTAGGGGTCGAAATGAACATTAAGTTAGATTAAGCTGACGACAAAAAAATCATTAACCGTAGGCAAAACTCTGAAAATATGGTATGCAAGCAGATTTTAAGTTGAATTAAAGATCATCCCCAACCTCTACACCCAGAGAAGCCATTAAAAGCAAAAAATTTTTTTTCAGGGGTGGCGCTCGATCGAGCTTTCTGATAAAGTATTTCTAGATAATGGGAAGTGTTGCCAATTTTAGAAAACGCCCCTGAAAGCAAGGAAACTCGTTCCTAATATCCCCCCTCCCCGTATTGACGAGCCTCGATCGAGCATCAGAATTTAAGGAAATCCTGAAGACTTACCATAAGTGAAAGCAGTGGGCAAAATCAAGAAAATATGGTATGCAAATGAATCTTCATGTTGAATAAAGCATCATTCCCATTCCACGATACCTTTTTCGCCAATACCAAATACCAAATAACAAATAACAAATACCAAATAACAAATAACAAATCAAGAGAAACCAGAAAAGGGCGAATTTTTTTTCAGGGGTGGCGCTCGATCGAGCTTTCTGATAAAGTATTTCTAGATAATGGGAAGTGTTGCCAATTTTAGAAAACGCCCCTGAAAGGAAGGAAATTCGTTGCTCATATCCCCCCTCCCCGTATTGACAAGCCTCGATCGAGCATTGAACTTTCCAAAATAATTAAGCAGCAGCCATAAGAAAAACCAGTGGGCAAAAATCTGAAAATATGGTATGCAATCAGATTTAGAGTTGAATTTAACATCATCCCCAACCTCTACACCCAGAGAAGCCATTAAAAGCAAAAATTTTTTCAGGGGTGGCGCTCGATCGAGCTTTCTGATAAAGTATTTTTAGATAATGGGAAGTGTTGCCAATTTTGGAAAACGCCCCTGAAAGCAAGGAAATTGGTTCTCCATATCCCCCCTCCCCGTATTGACAAGCCTCGATCGAGCATAAGAAATTAACGCATTATCAAAGAGTAACCATAAGGAAAAGCAGTGGGTAAAATTGGGAAAATATGGTACGCCAACCGATTTTAATTAGTGTTGGGTTTCGCTTCTCTTCACCCAACCGACATCTCTTATTAATTTCCCCCAAGATTGGGGGTTAGGGGGCTGACCTTAAGTTGGGTTTCGCTTCTCTTCACCCAACCGACATCTCTTATTAATTTCCCCCAAGATTGGGGGTTAGGGGGCTGACCTTAAGTTGGGTTTCGCTTCTCTTCACCCAACCGACATCTCTGGTAAAATCGGAGAGTAGAAACCTAGCAAGCGATCGAACAGATGTCAGTGCATCGAGTGCGAGTGGCGAAAGACAAAGCAAGTTTAGTACAAGCGTTAATTAGAGAGAAAGAAAGCAGAGGGACATTTGAAACCTATGCTGATGTCATCATGTTTGCGGCGGCTTATGGGGGAAAACATCAGAAGTATGTTCCGATCACCACAGGAATTAGTAATGACCCCGCACCGATTAGTTTAGAGATATTTCTCTCACGAGGATATGATTGGGCAATTAAACTGATTGCGATCGCGCATTGGCAAGATACAAGTATTTTATCTCCTTATGAAGCCCAAGCACAAACGCAACGGGTAACACTGATCGAACAAGCAGCAAATGGAGGATTAGAATTACTAGGGGAAGCGTTACGGGGTGCGGTGGATTACAGCGATCGGTTGCTGTTGGTTTTAAATCAGGAACGTTATCGCAAGCCGAACCCTCCTCCGAATTTTGACCTCAGCCGTTTCTTATAGGATGACACATACTTTTTTACTAGAACCTAGACAATGGCATCTCAAAGGGGTACTGACGCACCGAGTAATGTTTCAGGGCTTTAAACTCGGTTTACGATCGAGCTTGGGAGAAAAATAGAACGGGATACCAACTACTCCGCAGGATTTCGTTTGCCAGACTGGGAACTGTCCATTGTAATAAGCCTCCTCGATCGTCTGACCCGACTGCGATCGCGCTCACATCTTTTGTCATCACGGCGTTAATAATTTCTACCGTCGGATTTCCTCTTCGCACTTGTGTCTCTACTTTTAAGCCAATGCTTTCTAAGTCTTGTTTTACTTCTGCAATTCGTTTCTCCGCTTCTTCTTGACGTGCTTTGACGGTTTCTTCTGGCATCCGTCCGCCTTCATTAATCACCCAAAGCAGGATACATTCTTCTAGGGAAGAAGCGCCATCATTTTCAAAATAATTCTTGATCTGTTTGACTAAATATTGCGCGGCTTCGCTGTCGTTGTAGGGAATGAGCATCGATCGCCATAAGTGCTGACAGCGCAACTCCAATTCCTCTTTCGTATAAACCGAGATCTGATTGGGGCGAAAAATCATTAACGGTGCGGATGTTGCCCGCGCTAAACTTAAACTGGTGCTACCAAATACTTTTTCCTGTAAAAAACTACGAATTGGTGTCCCTGCTAAAACAATCTCAATTTTTTCCCGTTCCACAATGCGGGGAATGGTATCGCTCGGTCGTCCACTGGGAACTTCTACTTTCACCTCAATCCCATCAGGAACATTTTCCAAAGCAACTTGCAATCGTTTCTTCGCTGCTTCCACTTTTTCTTCGTCAACGTGGGGAATTTCTCCTTCTTCCCAATAAGGAACACTATGAAGGAAGACAAGACAATTTACACCAGAAGCACTGAGGCTAGGGACAAAAGAGGCGAAACGATCTAAGCCGTCCGTAAAATCCGTACAAATTAGACAACGCTTAAACATGAGTTACAGAAAAGTTTGGCAATTAAACCCACTTTACCATAAGACTTGCTGAAACCGTTATTTGTTATTCGTTAACTGAATTACTGGTAACTGGTAACTGAAGCGCCCCATTTTCCCCAGCTTGTTCAACTGAAGCGATCAAGCAAGAGACAGAGGTCGATCAGCCTAATTTAGATTATGCTGAGTAGCCTTGATCAATTCCCCATTCGTGTTTGAGAAATTCTTTGTACATATTTTCTCGTGTTAGCATCTGTTCATAGAGTTGCACGAGAAACGCTTGTGCCTGTTCTCGACTCATGTGTTTGACTTGGTTTTCAAACGATCGAACATTGAATTCTTGTTCTAAGGATAATTCCATAGCTGACCTCACTGTTTTACTTGATGGATAAGTCTGCTGCTTGATTTGTTAATAATTATAAAGAATGCTTGACATTTTTCACCATCTTTCCCAAGAAAGACTTTTTTTCAAAGGAAAGATTGAGTTTTGATTAATATAGCGAATGGGAATTGGGAGAGATTGTTCAAAATGAACGATTTTAAGATCAAGTCTTTTTTCCGAAATAAAATCCCAACGCCGCAGCAATCAAAATCCCCTGAACCGTGATTAAAAGTGTTAACTCTTCTTGGCGTTCGGCGAGAGGAAGGGCTAAAGTAATAGCAAGAAAAGAGCCAATAAGGCTGAGAGCGTAAGTAATCACCAATAAAATCAAAACAGAATTCATCGCTTTTTGCATGACTAAATCAACAACTTCCGACTATACGCTTAGATTAAAAAATCTAATGGAACAAGTAGGAATTACTAATTTTAAACAGTTAAGTGAACAAACTGGCGTATCGAAAAAGCAAATTCTGCATTTACGTCGGGGAAAAATTAAACAAATGCGGGTAGAAGTGTTATTGGCTTTAGGATCAACTTTAGGCGTGAGTGTCAATGAGTTGATTGAGTGGTTTTCTGGGGAAACCTCCTCTCCTGTGTTATCAACGCGAGAACAGTTTGAACGAGAGAGTTTATACATCATTGAATCTTGGTTATTGCAGTGGCCCACAGTAGTGAGCGCGATCGAGCAAAACCCCGAATTACCAGCCCAACGAGTGATAAAACTACTTAATCCCTTCGAGAAGTTACTCAAATTTTGGCGAGTGGAAAGAATTGGACAAGTGGGGGAAGTTGTCACTTATAATCCTCAACAGCACCAATTGTTATCGGGAAACGTTGAACCCGAACCAACCGTAAAAGTCCGTTATGTTGGGTATCGACACGGAAATAAACTTTTATATCGAGCAAAAGTTGAACCCATAGATTAGTTACAATAGGAAGCATTACTTTTAAGCATGATTCAGGAAGTAGGAGGAGAAAACAAAAATGCCAATTGCTGTGGGTGTGATTCAAACGGATGGGTTTCCCGCCGTTTTAGCGGCAGCAGATGCAATGGTCAAAACCGCATCAGTTACCCTGGTTTCTTTCGATAAAGCTGAACGAGCGCAATTTTACGTGGCGATACGCGGTCAAGTATCGGAAGTGGAACGCTCAATGATTGCTGGGATTGAAGCCGCCGAACAATCTTACAACGGAACAGTGATCACTCATTATACAATTCCGAATCCTCCCGAAAACTTAGAGTCAGTAATGCCAATTGCTTTTAGTGACGAGGTAGAAGCATTTCGAGTTTGAGTTCTCCATTGATTAAAATTCAATGGATTCAAGAGGGGGTGACTCAATGGATGGTAACTGAGCTTGTCGAAGTTAAAACCGCATTTCATCACTTCCTTTCCCACACTCAAGAATGGGAGACAGACCTTGACTAGGGTTCGCCCTAGCTGTATCCTTACCTGTTAAATTAGCCCGTTTGGGTTTTTCACCATTAGGTTTAGGGCTATCTAGCATGATAACATAAAATGACACAAAAGGCTAAAGCCTTGGCAGGCTCTGTTCCTGAGCCTGTCGAAGGATTCATCCATCGGTTTCAAACCGATGGCTCTCTGACTGGTCTATTGTAGAATTGTCTTGGACTTGATATTAAACGGTAGATAAATTAAAACGATTAAGGAGCAATGTGAATGTCTCTAGATGCAGTGGGTAGCCTTGAAACCAAAGGGTTTCCTGGAGTTTTAGCCGCCGCCGATGCGATGGTGAAGACGGGAAATGTCACCTTAGTGGGTTATATCCGTGCTGGTAGTGCGCGGTTTACAATTATTATTCGTGGTGATGTCTCAGAAGTGAAAACAGCGATGGATGCTGGGATTAATGCGGTGGATAAAGCATACGGGGCTGCGTTAGAAACTTGGGTGATCATTCCTCGTCCTCACGAAAATGTAGAATGTGTTTTACCCATTGCTTATAACGAAAATGTAGAACGTTTCCGTCAAAGTACAGAACGTCCTTTAATTGGTTCTTCCCAAAATCGTAGCTAACCGTTAAGCAAAAGTAGGTTGGGTGGAGTCCCACGAAACCCAACAGTAATCAGTGACCAGTAATCAGTAATCAGTGACCAGTAATCAGTAATCAGTGACCAGTAATCAGTAATCAGTGACCAATGACTAATGACCAATGACCAATGACTAATGACTAATGAAAGTTGTTTTTTTCGGAACACCTAATTTCGCTGTTCCCACCCTGAAAGCACTACTAGACAATTCGACAATAGATGTTTTAGCAGTGGTGACGCAGCCAGATAAACCAAAAGGGAGAGGGAAAAAATTGATTCCTTCTCCAGTTAAAGAATTGGCGATCGAGCAGAATATTACGATTTTACAACCGAAACGGATCAAGAAAGATACAACTAGCTTACAGCAGTTACGAGAAATCAATGCTGATGCGTTTGTGGTCACTGCTTATGGTCAAATTTTATCTGAGGAAATCTTAAATATGCCTCGTTTGGGTTGCATTAATGTTCACGGTTCGATTTTACCCCAATATCGTGGCGCAGCACCGATTCAATGGAGTCTCTACAATGGGGAATCGGTGGTGGGAGTAACGACGATGTTGATGGACGTGGGAATGGATACTGGCGCAATGTTATTGAAGGCGACAACCCCAGTGGGATTATTGGAGAATGCGGAAACGGTGGGAGAAAGGTTAGCCAGTCTTGGCGGTGAGTTACTGGTGGAAACGTTGTTGAAGTGGGAGAAAGGAGAAATTACAGCGACTCCTCAAGCGGATCAGGAAGCGACTTATGCACCGTTGATTAAAAAGGCGGATTATCAGTTAGATTGGTCGAAAAGCGCGATCGAGCTTCATAATCAAATCAGAGGATTTTATCCCAATTGCACAACCTCCCTGCGTGGAGAAACCCTCAAGATTTTGGCAACTGTTCCTTTAGGAAAATCCTACTGGTTACAACTTCCGTCGGAGTATCAACAAACACGTCAACAGTGGGATAATCTCAGCCAAGAAACTGGACAAGCTGGGGAAATCGTGGCGATCGTGAAAAAATTCGGTGCGATCGTGCAAACGGGAGAAGGAATGCTATTACTGTCTCAAGTCCAACGTTCTGGTAAGCGTCCTCAGTCTGGTTGGGATTTTTGTAATGGAATGCGTTTAACGGTGGGAGAAAAGTTGATTGTTGATTGAAAAATCTTAACGAGGGGAAGATCAATCATGATCGCGATTCGATATCAAATGCTAATTATTTGGTCAAATGAAGATCACTGTTATATTGTGCATCTTCCTGATTTTCCAGAACAAACATATCGCACACATGGAGATAGTTATGAAGAAGCGGCGAGAAATGGTGAGGAGGTTTTGCAGCTACTCTTAGAAGAAGATGGACTTCCACACCCAAAACCTAGCTTCGTCGCCTCAAAGATGTGATTTCCTATGTGAGATTAGTTTTAGGTAATTGTTTAGAATTGGTGTTGGGTTTCGCGTGGAGACGTTCCATACTTTGACAAGCTCAGTAACAGGAATATCTTTACCCAGCCTACGTTTTCTACTGATTGGTGTTGGGTTTCGCTTCGCTTCACCCAACCTACGTTTCTGATTGGTGTTGGGTTTCGCTTCGCTTCACCCAACCTACGTTTCTACGTTTCATACGTTTTCTTGAAGTTCCCCCAGAGTTGGGGGTAAGGGGGCGATCGAGTTCCCCCAAAGTTGGGGGTGAGGGGGCGATCGAGTTCCCCCAGAGTTGGGGTAAGGGGGCGATCGAGTTCCCCCAGAGTTGGGGTAAGGGGGCGATCGAGTTCCCCCAGAGTTGGGGTAAGGGGGCGATCGAGTTCCCCCAAAGTTGGGGGTAAGGGGGCGATCGAGTTCCCCCAGAATTGGGGGTAAGGGGGCGATCGAGTTCCCCCAAAGTTGGGGGTGAGGGGGCGATCGAGTTCCCCCAAAGTTGGGGGTGAGGGGGCGATCGAGTTCCCCCAGAGTTGGGGTAAGGGGGCGATCGAGTTCCCCCAGAGTTGGGGTAAGGGGGCGATCGAGTTCCCCCAAAGTTGGGGGTAAGGGGGCGATCGAGTTCCCCCAGAATTGGGGGTAAGGGGGCGATCGAGTTCCCCCAGAGTTGGGGTAAGGGGGCGATCGAGTTCCCCCAAAGTTGGGGGTAAGGGGGCGATCGAGTTCCCCCAAAGTTGGGGGTAAGGGGGCGATCGAGTTCCCCCAGAATTGGGGTAAGGGGGCGATCGAGTTCCCCCAAAGTTGGGGTAAGGGGGCGATCGAGTTCCCCCAAAGTTGGGGGTAAGGGGGCGATCGAGTTCCCCCAAAGTTGGGGGTAAGGGGGCGATCGAGTTCCCCCAAAGTTGGGGGTAAGGGGGCGATCGAAAATTAGACCGAGAGTTTCGGAACGACCTTAACACTAAATTCGTTTTCAAAAATAACTTTTTTATCTTCTAAATTCCAAAGTTCTAAAGCACAATCATCATTAACATCTTTCGGAAATAACTCTAACTGTAATTCCTGATTGTCTTCATTATAGTGACAATAAAGTGCTGTTATTGCACCGATTTGTCTGCGATCCAATGCGATAGCTAACCGTAACATTGCACTGACTTCGCTGACCATTTTTTTTGTTGTTTTATCAGGTAAGTTCTGATAGTTATAATGTTTCTTTTTCGGTTTACTTTTGCGATGATACCGAGCAATATTTGCGATAATTTCTAGTTCATTTTCTGTAAAACCTAATAATTCAGCATGACGAATTAAATAATAAGAATGTTTATGATGAGCCGCATGACTAATATAAAAACCACAGTTATGTAAAATCGCTGCCACCCACAACCATTCTCGCTCTCGATCGCCCCAACTGTGTAATATGCCTTGGATTTGATCAAAAATATCAAGGCAAAAATTAGCCACACGCTGACTCGATTCGAGATCAACTTGGTATTTCTGAGCAATATTAATCACGCTTCGATCGCGCACTGATTTTTGGTAACGCAAGCGATTTTCAATCAAGCCATGAGTCAACATCCAGTTAACAATTAACCCCTCTCTTAACGCTCGCTCACAAATCGTAATGCTTTCTGCTTCTAGCATTTTCATTGTTTCTAATAAAATAATAGCCCCTGGCACGATAATCTCGGCTCTTCGTCCTGACATTCCAGGTAAATCAGCACGTTTATTAATATCTAAACTTGCCAATAACTTAACAACATCCTCTAAATCTTTGCGACTGAAACTATACCCCTGTAAGGGATTGGGATTCGTATTTAATTTTTCCTTAGCGTGAATCATTGCTAAACATTCGATCGTCCCTGATGTTCCCACTAAGTTAATTACTTCTTCTGGGGCTAACTTTGCCTTTAATTCTTCTACTGGACGTTCCATCCGTCCGCGAATATAGGCTTGTAGAAACTTTAACTCTTTATTATTAATGGGATCAGTGGTAATAAACTCACTAGCTAGGCGTACCGCTCCTACTTTCGTACTACTTAAACATCTCGGTTCGTGACCATTACCTAAAATTAATTCCGTTGAACCGCCACCAATATCAATAATGACATGGGGCTGTTCTTGAAACTCCATCGCGGACAAAACCCCTAAATAAATGCGTCGCGCTTCTTCTGGTCCCGAAATCAGGTTAATGGTTAACCCCAATTGTTCTCGTACTGTTTTGATAAATTCTCGACCATTGGGCGCTTCTCTGACGGCGCTAGTGGCGACAGCAATGGTTTCTTCCGCGTTAAAACTCCGCGCTAATTCTAAACCCCGTTGTAAAGCGGACATCGCCCTTTCCATCGCATCTAACGTGAGATTACCCGTTTTCGGGTCTCGATCGCCCAATCTGACGGTATCTTTTTCACGAGCAATGATATTAAACGCGGGAAGAGAGGGTTCAATTTTCACAATCACCATGTGAATCGAATTTGTCCCAATATCGATCGCCGCAATGATTCGATCGCTTGTAGAATCCTTATTTTCAGAAGTTAATGTTTTCGTTGGAATTGGATAAATTGTGTTAACCATTATGTACCGTTTAAGTGTTCTCTACTCGAAGTTAGACTCCCTTATCGTTCCCATCTTGAAGGAAGAGGGTTCAAATTTCCCCAACCATTTAGTCTTATAATAAGTTCAGTTGGTGCGATTCGTTCAGTCTAAACATACCTTTATGGTTATGGGGACGATTGGCTTCTGGGGGGCAACCGATTAGGTTGAGTTCGCACTTAAATCCCTCTCAGTTGACAACTCTGTGACCTTATAGGTGAGAGTGACCAGTGCAGCAATAGCAAAGACCACTGGAAGGGAAAAAACCCCATAACAACTCAAGTCCTGTCGCCTAAGCACGAGGTTGAAAGCATATTCCCTACGGTAGCGACTAGCCATCAATCCGTAAAGCGGGAATAAAAGCGGAAAGAGGAAGGACAGCCTGTGTCCCAGTCCCGTTAGCACGTCTCTATGGAGAACAAGGTCTAAGGATGCGTCTTAATCATCGTTTACTATAAACCAGAGAAATCAGGCTGACCACTCTGGGAGTCCCAAACGGGCATTAGTTAGGGTGGCAAGAAGTCAACTATTCTTGCCAGTGCCACCCTTAAACTCGGTGAAAAGTATCCCTCCTAAAGGAGACAAACCAAAGGTCATAAGGGAACGAAGTAACTCCCTCGATTACTCTCAGTCTAGGTCGATGGGCTGAGTAGTCAGCTAAGACGTAACATCTACTTTCATTATTGTAGGTAACGGGGGAGAGAGATTGAGTCAGAAGCAAACGCCTTACTGTAATGGTGAGGATACGCGGTTCGGCAACGCTCACCGCAAGCAGACGGACTCACGGTTAGATGGATTGTAGAGGTACAAGTAGAGAGTTAATATGTTATGAACACGGACAACCGATGTATTAAATGGGGCGATATCGATTGGCATAAAGCCGAGAGGGTCGTCTATAAGCTCCAAAAGCGCATCTACAAAGCGTCAAGTCGTGGAGATGTCAAAGCAGTTCGCAGACTCCAGAAATTGTTAGTAAAATCTTGGTCGGCTAAGGTATTAGCGGTGCGTAGAGTTACTCAGGACAATCAGGGCAAAAAGACGGCAGGAGTGGATGGGGTTAAATCCTTGTCCCCAGTAGCACGTATGAAGCTCGTAAATAATCTGAAACTGGGTTCAAAGGTTAAACCAACTCGAAGGGTAAAGATTCCGAAACCTAATGGGGAGGAAAGACCTTTGGGAATACCTACCATGTATGACCGTGCGCTACAAGCGTTAGTAAAACTAGCCTTAGAACCTGAATGGGAGGCGGTCTTTGAACCAAATTCCTACGGGTTTCGTGCAGGGCGGTCAGCCCATGATGCTGTCACAGCTATATTTGATGCCATTCGGTACAAGCCTAAATACGTGCTTGATGCGGATCTAGCTAAATGTTTCGACCGTATCAACCACGAGAGACTCCTGAATAAAATAAAAACCTTTCCCACGTTTCGGAAACAAATTCGGGCGTGGCTCAAAGCAGGGGTAATGGAGGGTAAGGAGTTCTCGCCAACATCTGAGGGTACGCCACAGGGTGGGGTCATTTCTCCACTACTGGCTAACATTGCCCTCCACGGTATGGAAAATGAAATCAAGGCTATCGCTCACACTTTTGATATGAAAACCAATAATGGTTATCAAGTCAGTGCTTCAAATAAGCGGAGGTCTGTATGTGTAATCCGATATGCCGACGATTTCGTTATCCTACACGAGAGCCTCGCCGTTGTCCAGAGATGTAAAGAGGTTGTTTCCAATTGGTTGGCAGACATGGGGCTAGAATTGAAACCGAGCAAAACCAGAATCGCCCACACCCTTGAAAATTACGAAAATGAAAAAGCGGGGTTTGACTTCCTCGGCTTTAATATCCGCCAACATAAGGTGGGTAAATATACATCAGGAAGGGACACAAAAGGGCGACTTTTAGGGTTCAAAACGCTCATCACCCCTAGTAAGGAAAGTCAGAAAAAGCACTATCGGAGGATAGCTGAGGTAATTGATAAGCATAAAGGGCAGTCACAAGCTACTTTGATTGCGAATCTCAACCGTGTTATCCGAGGGTGGTGTAACTACTTCTCAATAGGAGTAAGCTCAAAGGTCTTCTCAAGGCTAGAACATCTGACTTTCTGGAAGTTATGGAAATGGGGTGTAAAACGTCATCCGAATAAAGGAAAGAAGTGGGTTAAAACCAAATACTTCCGAACTATAAGGGGCGACAAATGGACGTTTGCCACACCGCGTGAAGGGTCGAATCCTATGGTGCTAATGAAGCACTCACAAACAGCAATCGTCCGTCATGTCAAAGTTAAGGGGGATAAAAGCCCTTATGACGGCGACTTAATCTACTGGAGTTCAAGAATGGGCAAACACCCTGAGATGCCAAAACGAACAGCGTCGTTGCTCAAGAAGCAGAAAGGGAAGTGCGCTCACTGCGGATTGTTTTTCCGAGATGGAGATTTATTAGAGGTTGACCATATCGCCCCCCGCTCAAAAGGCGGAAAAGACGAGTATAAAAACTGGCAACTACTCCATCGACATTGCCACGATGAAAAGACCAGAACGGATGGGAGTATCCACCATCACGGGACTTCCGTAAAAGGGAGTAATCACCACCCCGTGGCTTCCATTATCCCAGAGGATTATCAATGGGAAAACGATATGCTGGTGACGTACTGATGACAACAGCCGTTTAACTGAGGAGCGGTGTGATGGGAAACTATCATGCACCGTTTTGGAGAGCAGTGGAGGGGGCGACCTCTTCACTGACTTTAATTCCTCTAACAATTAATGTAATGTTGGGTTGCACTTCTCTCCACCCAACCTACGTTTGAATAGTATTAGATCAACAAATTTAGTGTATTGGATTATGGTGCAAGAATACCAACCGCCATCGACCTGGCAAGCAATTATAAAACTTTTACGTTGGGATAAACCCACTGGGCGACTGATTTTAATGATTCCCGCATTATGGGCTGTGTTTCTCGCTGCCAACGGAATGCCCCCTTTCCCCCTTGTCACCATTATTATTTTAGGCAGTTTAACCACTTCCGCCGCCGGTTGTGTGGTGAATGACCTTTGGGATCGTAATCTTGATCCGCAAGTGGAACGCACTCGCACTCGTCCCCTTGCGTCTCGTGAGTTATCGGTGAAAGTAGGGATTGTGGTTGCTGTGTTGGCATTTATTTGCGCCGCTGGACTCGCCTTTTATCTCAATCAGGTGAGCTTTTTCTTGTGTGTTCTCGCTGTTCCTGTGATTATTGGTTATCCCCTGGCGAAACGGGTGTTTCCAGTGCCGCAGTTAGTTTTATCCCTTGCTTGGGGCTTTGCAGTTTTGATTAGTTGGACAGCAATTAGTTGTGATGCTAATCAAGGAGCGTTTTGGAATCTTACCGCTTGTGTGGAAAGAGAAACTTGGCTGTTGTGGACGGCAACGGTACTCTGGACGTTAGGCTTTGATACGGTTTACGCGATGGCCGATCGAGAGGACGATCGCAAAATTGGGATTCGTTCTAGTGCCTTATTTTTCGGGAAATACGCCCCAGAAGCAGTGGGAGTCTTTTTTCTGGGAACGGCGGTTTCTCTTGCTGTGCTGGCTCTCAAAACGCAACTCCAGTTTATTTTTTGGCTAACTTTGGGAGTTGCGGTTTGCGGTTGGGGATGGCAATATTATCGTCTTCGACAAAAAAACATTCCGACGACGTTGTATAGTTCGATCTTTCGCCAGAATGTTGGATTGGGCTTTATTTTACTCGCGGGAATGATTGCAGGATCAATTTTTTAGGTGATCAGGTGGGCATTGCCCACCCTACTTTTTGGACTGTTTATTCTTTTTTCGGAGACAATAACATAATCATGTTTCGCCCTTCCCGTTTTGGCGACTGTTGAATCTCTGCGGTGTCTTTGAGGTCGATCGCCATTTTTTCTAATAATTCTCGCGCCAGATCACTGTGCTGAATTTCTCGCCCTCGGAAATTGATCGTGGCTTTTACTTTGTCTCCAGATTTCAGGAAGCGTTTAGCTTGGTTAACGCGCACTTCGTAATCATGCTCGTCAATTTTATAACGCATTTTCACTTCCTTGACTTCGGCGTTGTGTTGTTTCTTTTTCGCTTCTCTTGCCCGACGTTCCTGTTCATATTTATACTTGCCATAGTCCATGATGCGACACACTGGGGGATCAGCCTTATCGCTAACCAGGACTAAATCGAGTTCCTTTTCTTCGGCGATTTTTTGGGCCTCGTTAGGGGTAAGGATTCCCAGTTGTTCTCCCTCGCTGTCAATGACGCGAATTTCGGGAAAACGAATATTTTCGTTGATTGGGGGAAGCTGGCGGTTGCGGTTTTTTTTCTTCACAGGCGTTTTTTTTTGCGTTCGGTTAGGCTTAAGTTAAGTATCACAACTAAGGGTTATTCCCTTGTCATTGTAATAATTTTGTTGGAATTTTTGCCAGATGTTAACACAAAAGTAACAGAGGGATGAATCAGATTAACGTGGATTTAGGAAGACAACGGGATTGGGTTTGGCGCGGTTGGCAGGTTCGTTATACTTATTTACGGGCGAAGCGGGAAACGGGCAAAAATCCGCCGTTGGTGCTGTTACATGGTTTTGGGGCCGCGATCGGGCATTGGCGACATAATCTCCCGATTCTCAGTGAAACGCATACGGCATATGCGATCGACTGGTTAGGATTTGGGGCATCTCGCAAAGCCGTAACCCGCTACAGTATGGATTTTTGGAGTGATCAACTGTATCATTTTTGGCGCACGGTGATTAATTCTCCTGCGATTTTCATCGGTAATTCTTTAGGATCATTAATTGGTTTAACTGCTGCTTCTCGTTATCCAGAGATGGCGCAAGGATTGATTTTAATTAATTTACCTGATACCGCAGCCCGTTCTGAAATTCTCCCGCCAACAGTGCAAAAATTGGTTAACGGGGTAGAATCTCTTTTTTCTGCACCTTGGTTGTTGCGAGGGCTGTTTCCGATTTTACGATCGCGATCGGTGATCCGCCGTTGGGCGAAACTTGCTTATCCCAATGTTCCTAATTTAGACGAGGAACTGGTGACGATTTTATGCACGCCACCTCGGGATCAGTGTGCCTCTGATGCGTTTGTGGCGTTGGTGAAATCAGCGTTGAATCCTCATTTTGCGCCCCCAGTTAAGCAATTATTACCCCATTTAACGATTCCGATTTTACTATTATGGGGAGAGCGCGATCGGTTTATTCCTCCGCAGTTAGCGCGATCGTTTGTTGATCTCAATCCGAATTTAGAATTAGTGATGTTACCGAAATTAGGTCATTGTCCCCATGATGAATCTCCGCAACAGTTTCATCGAGTGATTTTACCTTGGTTGGAAAAGTATCAGTTTCTTTCCCAATAAAGTAAGTTGGGTGGAGAGAAACGAAACCCAACAACAGTCAGACAAAAATGTAGGTTGGGTGGAGAGAAACGAAACCCAACAACAATCAGAAAGTAGGTTGGGTGGAATGAAATGTAACCCAACAACAGTCAGAAAGTAGGTTGGGTGGAATGAAATGTAACCCAACAACAGTCAGAAAGTAGGTTGGGTGGAATGAAATGTAACCCAACAACAATCAGAAAGTAGAAAGTAGGTTGGGTGGAATGAAATGTAACCCAACAACAATCAGAAAGTAGGTTGGGTGGAGAGAAACGAAACCCAACAACAATCAGAAAGTAGGTTGGGTGGAATGAAATGTAACCCAACAACAATCAATGACCAATTACAAGTTATAGTAAATCCCCCCTAGCCCCCCTTTGAAAGGCAGGGCTGTTTCATTCTATCAAAATGGGTAGTAGCCAAAGCCTCTCTCCAAGCCATCTTCGGGCTTCAGTAACTGATAAAAAGCCTAATAGTCTGAAAAGATTAAGACAAATGGTTTTTAATACTGAAAAGTTGACTGCTGACTGAAGATGGTGTACCGGGGAAACATCTTCAGAAAAAATAACATCTTTAACCCAATGTAGTTGGTTCTCAATTCCCCAATGTCCCTGAATCTTTTTACTAAAATTTTGAGCCGTTTGGTAACAACTACTTAAATAATAAACAATTTGATGATAAGGCTTATTTTTTCGAGTGCCTTTCCTTTCTACTTTGATAAAACACTGACTACTGATCCAAATTTCTTGAAGAGTTTCTGGAATTCTAAAGACAGATACGGTTCGAGTAACTTGTCGTCCGTGACTCGTTTCTGTTCGAATATCTTCCTGATCAGAAATCTGATTATGAGCGATTTCTTCTAAACGGTTGTACAATTTCGGTTGATTTTTCTTCACCGCAATTACATAATCATTACGAGAGCGATTAATCGTTTTAATTGTTTCTTTTTGACAGTGAACTGCATCCAGAGTCAAAACTTGATTTGATAAAGGCGTGTTATTCACCATCTCTCGAACACAGTAAATTTCTGAAGTCTTTTTATTCTCTAATTTTTCTAGAGCTAAAACTAACCCATTGTCCTGACTAAACCAAGAGACAATTGAAGCAAAATTCTGCTTATTTCCGTAGGTATCAGTTAAAGTTGACTTAATACTTTTACCATCAATCGCGATCCAATTAGAAAGTTCATCTGGGGAAGATAATTGAGCAGCCCATTGGTTAAAAACTTGAATTAAATCATTATTATCTACTCCCATCATGGCTCTTCTAATTGTTGAATAAGATGGCGACTTTAGCTTAGGAGATTTTCCTAAACGAGTGAGGTAGTAATGCTTATTTTTTCCAAAGGCAGCTAAGTCTCGGTAACTTAAGTTACCCATCATTAAACCAAGAATAACAATGAAAAGTACCCACCATAGGGGATGTCTTTGTCCACTGCGATCGCGCCAGTCCTTGACTTGTTTTAAGTAACTGATTAAACTAGACATATCAGAAATTTTTCTAGAAATGCGCGATCGCGCTACTGATTTATTATCGCGATCGCGCTTTACATTTACAATTTTACCCCGAGAATGAAACAGCCCTGCCTTTGAAAGGGGGGAACAATGGGCTGGTGTGTAGCGCCAGTTATCAAAATGGTATAACAATCTGTTCCATGAACTTTTTCAGTAAACCCTAAGTAAAAACTATCAAATTTCCCTGTAAGAAAATAGCATCTTCAGTAATGATTAAATCATCGAGATGAACTTGTGAACCTAAATCAAACTCGATCGAGGATAATTCTTGATTAAAATCTAAGCCTTCTACCTTAATCGGAGAAATCAATAAATGTTGAGGACTTTTCCAACTCACTTCTCCTTGAATTAAAACCGAATTAGAGGAGGGAGAGAAACTTTTTCCTTTCAAAATAAAACCGTTGTTTTCTAGAGTAATGCTTTCCCAATGAAAAGCAGGAAGAGAATCAGTTTGGAAAAGGAGAAACAGAAAATCTCTTAAACCAGACTGGAGAAGAGGAGACGATCGAGAATCATTGAGATGAGTTTTCGTCATCCGCATTTTTACTGAAATTGAAATCGGCTTTAAAAGTTGTAATGGTTCACCCCTTAAAATTTGAGTAATGTTGACTTTAATTTCTTCTGCTGCGAGAGAAATTTGATCAAAATTTAGCCCTTGATAAATTGCAAAATCGCTGGTTAAAGAAACTTTAGAAATGATTCCTCTCAATAATTGACGATCGGTACTGACAATTTTAATTTGTAATCCTTGTACGGTTTCTAATTGTGAGGATAGCCACACTTTTAGCGCTGGAGTTAAAAGTGTCGTCAGGAAATTACTCTTTTTAAATATCATATTAAATTAGATTTAACAAACTTTGATTACAATCAGAAAAGCTAGGAAGTTAACTTATGGAACGAGTGCAAAAAATTCTCTCCCAGTGGGGAGTCACTTCACGTCGTCAAGCTGAAAAAATGATGATTGCTGGACGAGTAAAAATAAATGGGAAAGTAGCGCAACTCGGGCAAAAAATAAATTTAGAGCAGGATCAAATCACTGTAGATGGTAGGTTAATCTCACCTAAAAAGCGTCCACGCCAACTCTATATTTTAGTGAATAAACCGCTCGGTGTTGTCTCTACTTGTCGGGATACCCAAAACCGAAAAACAGTTCTAGACTTACTTCCTAACTCCCTGAAAAACGGACAAGGATTGCATCCTGTGGGACGATTAGATATTAATTCCACTGGCGCTTTACTACTAACCAATGATGGAGATTTAACCCTTCATCTCACTCATCCTCGTTACCATTTACCCAAGACTTATGAAGTTTGGATCAAGGACAATCCTCCAGAATCTGTGTTAGAACAATGGCGTAATGGCGTAATCCTAGATCAGAAAAAAACTTTACCGGCTGCGATTAAAGTTCTCAAACGCCAACGAGAAAAAACACTCTTGGAAATCGTGCTTACAGAAGGAAGAAATCGTCAAATTAGACGAGTTGCAGAACAGTTGGGTTATCCCGTTCTGGCTCTTCATCGTAGCGCGATCGGTGCGCTCAATTTGAAAACTAAGGATAAACTTTTAAATGAATCTGGGAATTATCGATTTTTAACGGCCCAAGAAGTCTATTATCTTAAACAGGAATCTAAGTAAAATTAAATCAATTGATACTATGTTCAGTGAAAAACAACAAGCTCCGCCCATGACTCCCCAGCAACAACAAGTGGATAAACTCAAGGAAATCGGCTCACAAATGCGCCAAATACGGGAAGAAAAGTCGATTTCCATCGATGAAATCGCTACTAAAACCCGTATTCAAGCTCGGTTACTGGTGGCGATCGAAGAAGGAAATCTGGATCATCTTCCCGAACCCGTTTATGTACAAGGTTTAATCAAACAATTTGCAGAAGCATTGGGTTTAAACGGAAGAGAATATGCGGAAGCATTTCCCATAGGAAGACAAACTTACACGATCGAACCCTCTTGGCGACAACTACCAGCGGCGCAATTACGCCCTTTACATCTCTACCTTTTCTATATTTTATTAATTGTGGCTTCGGTGAGTGGTTTATCCTACCTAGTGGAAAGCCATACCACACAAGAAAACGCCGAACCACAGACCAATCAAGAGCAAATCGTCGAAAAACCGATCGAGGACAATAATTCTCCACCTCAATTAGCCAGCACGACTCCTCCTCCCGAAAAAACCCAAGAACACCCGATCGAGATCAAAGTATCCATTAAAAAAGACTCTTGGGTGAGAGTAACCAGCGACGGGGAAGAAATTTATGAAGGAATCCTCGCCACTGGAGAAACCCAAAAATGGACAGGAGAAGAAAAACTCACTCTTCGCGCGGGAAACGCTGGCGGTGTTGTTGTGGAATACAATCAACAATCACCGACGGTTTTAGGAGAATCGGGAGAAGTCAAACAAGTTACTTACTCGCCGTCAAATTAGGGGTTGCTGAAAAAGTCCATTGGTTGGTTAAGTAAGGCAAGTTGCCTTAGGCAAGAGGCAAGTAGGTTGGGTGAAGTTTACGAAACCCAACACCAATCAGCAAGTTGCCTCTTGCCTTAGGGTTGATTGATCGGTAGGAGTTCAAGGTTTTGATGCAAGGTGCGTGACGATTGAACAATCAATGAACTTGCATTTTTATCTGAACTGAATCGCCTCAAATCCTTATTTGGCAAGACTTTCAGTTTTATTCAGCAAGCCCCAAATTAGAGGAAGAAACGAGAGGAGAACCATCCGCAGCTTCGAGAGTAAACCCAGCATCTTCGATCATTTGCCAATCTTCCTTCGCCGCTTGTCCTGGGGTCGTCAAATAATCAGCAACAAAAATCGAGTTTGCGGGATACAAGCCTAAAGGCTGGAGAGAGCGTAAATGGACTTCTCTTCCCCCTGCAATCCGAATTTCTCGTTCTGGAAGCAGAAAGCGGTATAAACACAGCACTCGTAAACAAAACGGTGGCGTTAAGGGAGAGGTTGGCTTTTCTCCAAAGAGAGTTCCCGAAATCGGAATCAGGAAGTTGACAGGAATACTTGTGATTTCTAGCTTCCTAAGAGAGAGCGCCAGATCAATAACATCATCTAAAGATTCTCCCATGCCAATAATCCCCCCAGAACAGGTGGTCATTCCTGCTTTTTGCACCTGATTGACAGTTTCGACTCGATCGAGGAACGTATGAGTCGAACAAATCTCAGGATGATAATTCTCGGAAGTATTCAAATTATGATTCACACGGTCAACTCCTGCGGCTGCTAACCGTTGCGCTTGAGTTTCATTGAGTAGCCCCACACAAGCGCAAATTTTCAGGTTATATTGACGTTTAACCGCCTCTACCGCCTCACAAACCTGATTGAGGAGAGATGCGGTGGGAGTGCGTCCAGAAGTGACTAAACAGAACGTTCCCGCTTTCAATTCTGAGGCTTGAGCCGCCGCATCAAGAATTTTTTCCTTTGCTAAAAAAGGATACTTTTCAATTTCTGCGGTGGAAATTTTGGATTGAGAACAATAATGACAATCTTCGGGACACAAACCACTTTGAGCATTGACTAAAAAATGGAGACGAACTCGATTTTCCCAATAGTGATAGCGCACCTGATACGCTGCGTTTAATTGTGATAGTAACTCCTCATTGGGAGCAGTTAAAACCGCCTTTGCTTCTTCTCTGGTGAGACATTCTCCAGCGAGAGATTTTGTCGCTAGAGCATTCCAATTAATTGTGGTCATGCGTTATTCATTATGCGTTATGCGTTTGCTTCTGGGAATCAGTGTTTTATGATCCCATTTGAGCTAAATTCCAATCTGGACGTAAATCTTGAGCATTGCGTAGATAGGGATGAACAATTTCCCAGTGAGGGTTAGCCGTGTTCACATGAATTAAAAAACGAATACAACGAGCTAAACTTCCTTCTACGTGCATTTGTTGTACATCCAGCAGAGCCACATTATCCCAATTTGGTCGTTCTCGTGCAATACTTGCAGGGAAAGTCGCATCTAAATCGCGGGTTGTGGTGAAGACAGCGCTAATAATATCATTTGGGTCGAGATGATTTCGGGTTTCTAGTTCATCGAGAAGTTCCATAACTGCTTCTCGCATTGCTTCCACCGTATTTGCTGAAGCTGTTGTCGCCCCACGAATTGCTCGTACTTTCCACTCCACCACGAAGTTTCCTCCCTTTACTCTGTTTTAGTCATTTTTAAGGTCGATAGAGCCATAATGGCTGACCATTGGTTTCTAGTTCAAATTTTAGCCAATCTCTTGTGGTTTTCAGGGTAAGATTTGTATCAACTTCACTGCGACCTGGTAAAAATCGCTGTAGAGGAGACTTTTTCTCCCCAATGTTGACGCATTCTGTATAATCGGGGTTGAGATCAGCGAGTTCCGCTACCCAGCGCCGCGCTTCTTCTTCTGTTCCCAGACGATCGACAATTCCTAAATTTTGAGCCTGTTCTCCCGTGAAAATTCGCCCATCTGCAAAACTTTGTACGGTTTCTCGGGTTAAATTACGAGCTTCTGCGATCGTTTGCACAAACTGATGATAACTGGTGTCAATCAATGCTTGTAAGATTTGCTTTTCTTCGTCGGTGAGTTCTCGATCGAAGGAAAGAATGTCTTTATAGGGACCCGATTTAATCACCTTGAAAGAGACTCCTATTTTGTCGAGAAGGCGTTCTAAATTGTTCCCTCGTAGAATTACGCCAATGCTACCCGTAATCGTGCCAGGGTTGGCGACAATTTTTTCCGCACCCATCCCCACATAAACGCCTCCAGAGGCGGAAATATTGCCGAAACTAGCGACAATTTTTACTTTTTGCTGTAACGCCCTCAAAGCGCTATAAATCTCTTGAGAGTCGCCGACAGTTCCGCCAGGGGAATCAATGCGAAGTAACAGCGCTTTCCATTTCTGTTTCTCCACTGTTTTCAGTGCTTTTAGCACTCTTTCTCGTGTTTCCGACGCGATCGCGCCTGTGATTTCAATGCGAGCAATTTTTTTGCCTCGTCTTTTTCCAATCAACCAAACCATAGATTATCAGCGACTATTTGAATCTATTATTCTAACCCAATAGTGACTGTTTGATGGCGATCCCACTTCCCACCGTTAGAATATAGCATTTTGTAACAATTTATATCGCATCTTGCTTGAAATATTGCAAAGTGGTGAAAAGATATTTCTTAGTTGAGAGGAGCTTATAACTCATGTCATTATCAGATACACAAGTGTTGATTGCTTTAGCAGTTGCTTTAGTGCCAGGTGTTCTCGCCTTTCGTTTAGCAACTGAACTTTACAAATAAAAATCGGCGTGCGTCAAGTTTGACAATCTCGATAATTCCGTCCACAGTTGATGCTGTGGGCGTTTTTTTTGCTCGATCGAAGATCATGGAGGAATGGTTTTGCCCCCCAACCCCCCAAGTTTGGCGTTTTTTTGCTCGATCGAAGATCATGGAGGAATGGTTTTGCCCCCCAACCCCCCAAGTTTGGGGGGCTTCCATGAGTAAACTTTTTACGAATAATTATAGAACTGCTATATAGCAATCTGGTTTCTTATGTGAGAAACCGATTAACTAAGTTCCCCCAGAATTGGGGGTTAGGGGGCAAAATTTTCTCGTCACTCATCTTAACTAAGTTCCCCCAGAATTGGGGGTTAGGGGGCAAAATTTTCTCGTCACTCATCTTAACTAAGTTCCCCCAGAATTGGGGGCTAGGGGGCGAAATTTTCTCGTCACTCATCTAGGATTGCTATAGCATAGTTATCAAAAGTTAAGTTTAATTTCTCTTCTGGTAAAATGCCCACAAATCAAGCCACTCCTGTACGTCAAAAAAAAGCCTCTTCTCGACGCAAGAAATCCACCCGCCGCACTTTTCCTCGTTATACTGCATTAACGCTCGAAATTAGTGCCAAAATCCTCGTCAATCTCGTTCTGCTAACGGTTGTAATGACCGCACTTAATAAGTTAATTCCTACCTACAGAATCCAAGTGTCTCGCTTAGAAGAAGTGAAACAGGAAGTGGATAAAACTAAAACTCGTGTTGATGAACTCAACAATGAATTTACTCGCAACTTTGATCCCTATCAAAGCGAGATTATCATGCAGGAACAAACCAATCAAATCAAACCCAATCAGCGTCGCGTGATTTGGTTAGAATGAACAATGACCTGTGAAGCATCAGTAGTGACCGTGACTAACCAACAACAAAACAACAACCAATTATCAATTCTCAACGATTCCCCCGTCTTACTGTTAGTTGATGGTCACTCCCTCGCCTTTCGTGCTTATTATGCCTTTGCGAAAGGGAGAGACGGGGGATTAAAAACGTCTGATGGTACACCGACCAGCATTTGTTTTGGTTTTCTTAAATCCCTGCTACTGGTGTTAGAAGCGGAAAAACCCCAAGCCTGCGCGATCGCCTTTGATTTAGGTTTACCCACCTTTCGCCACGAAGCTGATGAAACCTACAAAGCCGATCGAGCGGAAACCCCTGATGACTTCATTCCAGATTTAGCGAACCTGCAAGAAATCCTTGCCGCGCTTAACTTACAGGTCATCACTGCTGCTGGTTACGAAGCGGATGACGTTCTCGGAACACTCGCTAGACAGGGGAAAGCGCAAGGATACCTTACCAAAATTATAACTGGAGACAGAGATTTATTTCAACTGATTAATGAAACCGACAAAATCAGTGTTCTTTATCTGGATAAATCAGTTTTAAAAGGGTCAAAAACCATAGAAGAATATCACAGTCAAGACGTAGAAGCCACTCTGGGAATTGCGCCAAAACAAGTCATTGATTATAAAGCATTATGTGGGGATAAATCAGATAATATTCCAGGGGTTCATGGAATTGGCGAGAAAACCGCCGTTAAACTTTTAAAGGAGTATGAAACCCTAGATAACATTTATCAAAACATTGATACAATTAAAGGCGCAATCCAAACGAAATTAAAAAACGGAAAGGAAAACGCCGAACATTCTCGTTATCTCGCTACGATTAAAGACGATGTTCCTTTACCCATTACCATTAATGATTTGAAGTTAAAGGGAATCAATGTCGCTAAATTAAAACCCCTTCTCAGTCAATTAGAGTTAAATAAATTCTCCCAACAAATCGACTACTTTAAGGAACAACTGGGAGGAGAGATCATCCCAGACAAAAAAGATGAGAGTCTTTGGTTTTTTAGTCTGGAAGATACCCAACAGCAACCGAATAAAAATCTGACAACTGTTGAACCACAAATTATTGATACCAGCGAGAAACTTGATCAGTTAGTTGAGACCTTAAAACAACATCAAGACGCTTCTTTTCCCGTGAGTTGGGATACAGAAACGACAGGATTAAAACCCCGTAATGCGGACTTAGTGGGAATTGGTTGCTGTTGGGGAAATGATGTAAAAGAAACGGCTTATATTCCTGTCAAACATACTCAAGAAACCTCTTTAGATCAAGATAAAATTATCGCGGCGTTATCTCCCATTTTAGAAAGTGACGACTATCCGAAAACGCTACAAAATGCAAAATTCGATCGACTGATGTTCCGTCATTTCGGAATTAACTTAAAGGGAGTCGTGTTTGATACCATGTTAGCCAGTTATGTTTTACATCCCGAACGCACTCATAACTTAAGCGACTTAACGACGCGATATTTACCAGATTTATCAACTCAAAGTTATCAAGATTTAGACATCACCAAAGGAAAAACCATTGCTGATTTAGACATTCAAACCGTTGCGGAATATTGTGGGATGGATGCGTATGTTACCTACAGATTGAGTCAGTTATTAGCAGCAGAATTAAAAGCCATTCCGAAGTTAGATCAGTTATTCCGAGAGATTGAAATTCCCCTTGAACCTGTTTTAGCAGAAATGGAATACTGGGGAATCAAAATTGATACGGAATACTTAAATCATTTATCCCAAGAAATTGGAAGCAAGTTAGAAGCAATAGAAACTAAAGCCTATGAGTTAGCAGGAGAAGCATTTAATCTTAATTCTCCGAAACAGTTAAGTAAAATTCTATTTGAAAAACTCGACCTCAATAAAAAGAAATCTCGGAAAACGAAAACGGGTTACTCCACAAATCACGCAATTCTAGAAAAGTTACAAGGCGATCATCCGATTATTGATTTCATCCTTGAACATCGTACTTTGTCGAAACTAAAATCCACCTATGTTGATGCGCTTCCCGACTTGGTTAATAATAAAACGCAACGCATTTATACAGATTTTAATCAAGCGGTTACGACGACAGGAAGACTGTCTTCTTCTAATCCCAACTTACAAAATATTCCCATCCGTACTGATTTTTCTCGTCAAATTCGACGCGCTTTTCTCCCCGAAGAGGATTGGTTATTAGTTTCTGCTGATTATTCCCAAATTGAACTGAGAATCCTCACGCATTTTAGTCAAGAACCGATTTTATTAGATGCGTATCAAACAGGGAAAGATGTTCATCGGGTTACTGCTAAATTACTGTTTGAAAAAGAGGAAGTGACAACCGAACAAAGACGGTTAGGAAAAACGATTAATTTTGGTGTTATTTATGGGATGGGATCGCAAAGATTCGCCAGAGAAGTTGCGATGACTAATCAAGAAGGAGACGCATTTATTAAAAAATATCGATCGCGCTATCCGCTGGTTTTTGAGTATTTAGAAACCCAGAAAAAGAACGCCATTACTAAAGGATATGTGGAAACGTTACTCGGACGCAGACGTTATTTCTATTTTACAGGTTCTGCGCTCGATCGATTCAAAGGAAGCGATCCGAACACAGTTGATTTAGCATCAATTAAACTGGGAAAAGATGAAAGCGAAACCCTCCGCGCGGCGGCTAACGCACCGATTCAGGGTTCAAGTGCGGATATTATTAAAATCGCAATGGTCAAATTGAATGAACTGTTAGCCCCCTATAAAAGCCGTCTTTTGCTACAAGTCCATGATGAATTAGTGTTTGAAATTCCCCCTCAAGAATGGGAAGAATTACGTCCCAAAATCAAAGAAACCATGGAGAATGCTGTTGCTTTAAGTGTTCCTTTAGAGGTAGAAATTAAGGTGGGGAAAAATTGGATGGAAGCGAAATAGTTCGATCGATTCTTGGGTACGGCTAGGTTGTTGGGTTACGTTATCTCTTCACCCAACCTACGGCTACGGCTAGGTTGTTGGGTTACGTTACCTCTTCACCCAACCTACGGCTTTGATTTTGTTAAGTGTCAAATGGGCGGTATTGGATTTGAACCAATGACATCCTGCTTGTAAGGCAGGCGCTCTACCGCTGAGCTAACCGCCCAGACTTTTACAAAGATAACACAGGGATTTGAAAAAGGCAACCCCCCTCAACTGAAGATCAGGGGGGAAGTGAAAATTAAACAGAAGCGAAGTAAACTTTGGATTTCACGGGATCAGGATTCATCGTTTTCTCTCCAGGTTTCCAGCCTTCTGGACAAACTTCGTCAGGGTTAGCTTGAACGTGCTGTATGGCTTGGAGGGTGCGTAAAACTTCATCGACGTTACGTCCGAAAGCAAGGTTATTAATAGTGGCGTGTTGAATCACTCCCTCTTTGTCGATGATGAATAATCCTCTGAGGGCGACACCACCATCAGGATCAAGGACATTATATGCGGTGCTGATTTCTTTTTTGATGTCGGAGACGAGAGGAATGTTTAAGTCTCCAACACCGCCGTTTTTACGTTCAGTTTGAATCCATGCGAGGTGAGAAAATTCGCTATCCACAGAAACGCCTAAAATTTGGGTGTTAATATCTTTAAATTCTTGGGCGCGATCGCTGAAAGAAGTGATTTCGGTGGGGCAAACGAAGGTAAAGTCAAGAGGATAGAAGAATAAAACGACATACTGTCCGCGAAAATCAGACAGCTTCAAGGTCTTAAATTCTTGGTCTTCTACTGCGGTAGCGGTGAAGTCTGGGGCTTGTTGTCCAACTCTGAGGCATCCTTCTGTCATGGTCAATACTCCTAAATCCTAAGTTTTACGAACTGTTACAACTATATCATACTCATAACGAGTTTGAGTAGTACCGTAAATGTAGGTTGGGTGGAGGAAACGAAACCCAACATCAATTAGTCATTGGTCATTGGTCATTGGTCATTGGTCATTGGTCATTGGTCATTGGTTATTTGTTCACGGGTTACTGGTCACTGGTCACTGGTCACTGGTCACTGATCACTGATCACTGGTCACTGGTCACTGATTACTGGTCACTGATCACTGATCACTGGTCACTGATTACTGGTCACTGATCACTGATTACTGATCATTGGGATTAAACACCTCGCTGAGTCCTTCTCCGAGTAGGGATAATCCTGATACCATCAGCGTCATTGCTAACCCTGGGAAAAATGCTGTCCACCAAATACCAGTGGGAAGTGCGTCTAAAGCTAAACGAAGGGCATAGCCCCATTCAGGGACAGTTTCAGGTAATCCTAAACCGAGGAAGCCTAATCCGCCTAAAATCAAGATGGCATCGGCGGCGTTGAGCGTAAACAAGACGGGTACACTTTGGATGACGTTGAAGAAAAGGTAGCGAGAGAGAACTCTGGTCGGGGTTGCTCCCATTGCTCTGGCGGCTTCAATAAAGAGTTCCGTTTTAACGCTGGTGGTATGGTTGCGAACCACTCGATAGTATTGCGGAATGTAAGAAATACTGACGGCGATCGCGGCGTTAAATACACCTCTTCCTACAACAAAGGCGAGAGTGACTGATAATAATAATCCTGGCAAAGTGTAGATTGTATCCATTAAAAACAGTAAAGCTCGATCGATGCGTCCTCCCAAATAACCACTAATTAAACCTAAAGGAACACCAATCACTAAACTAATAGAAGTGGCGACGACGACCACCTGTAAAGCTGCCCGACTGCCAAAAATTGTCCGAGAAAAAACATCATAACCTTGACGAGTTGTGCCAAACCAATACTCTCCGTTTGGCGGTTGATGGATGGGATTACTTAAGGATTCGGTGGGACTTTGTAGCCAACCCCAAGTTTCCCAAGTAGGAGCAAAAATCGCGATCGTAATGAACCCGATCGTAATGATTAATCCTAATCCCAATAGCAAGTTTGAGATTGTCAGACGAACAGGAAATCTAATTTTTTGATCAATACTATTTTTACTAACCATTCATTTAATATCAGTTTTAGGTAATTCTTTATCATTGGTGTTGGGTTTCGCTTCGCTACACCCAACCTACTTTTTATCATTGAATAAAACGACATCTTATTCAACGGAATCTTTTTTGTCTCTTTTGTCAAGCTCTGATTAGCTATCCTCATCATATTCTTAGCTTCTGATTAGATTTCTCTATCAATGTAAGGACTTTACATATCTTAACGGAAGAAATTGCCCCGAAAATATTGACGAGATTGCGCCATTTCGGATATGATACAGAAAATGAAAATCCAGAGGGAGTTCTGTCTTTGCTTCAGTTTACAGGGTAAAGACCCTGATTGTAGCGTCTCGATCGAGCAAATTTTGTCAAGTTTTTTGAGGACAACTCACATGGATTTTTATTGCAGAGTTATAAGATTAGTGAAGAGGGGTTGACACGCATTGAGAAGTTAAGCATTGGGTAAAGAACGCGATCGGACGTAAGATAATGTTACCCTCAACTCGTTAAAATTTTTCGTTAGTACAAATGACTCAACTGGATCGGGTAACTTGGGAAAAGGAGATTCTAGCCTCGTCGGAAGCGAGTGCTGTGGGGAAACATCTTCCCAACGCTTTCTATGTTCATCTTAGTGCCTTATCTGTCCTTCCAGAACCCTTACAGAGATATGAGCAGGAAGCACGGAAATGTGTAACAACAGACATCAGTGTTGCCACACTGATTAAGTTTAACCTGAGTGAGCCTAAAGTCTCCTACTTATTTTATCCTACCTTCAACCAAGAAGCACATCCCCCTCTACAAGGAAGTTTACAGGTTAACCTCCTCACCGCAGAAACCAGTTATCGTCGCTATGACGATCAAGTTAACCCTCCCATTCTCCATCGCAAAGAAACCTTTGTCACTGCTGATTATCCGCTTTATGAGCAATTTGTCCAACTGACAGAAGCCGAGGTCAAGTTAGGATTATTGGCTCAACCGCGTTTAATTGGGACAAAGCGAGAGTGGGAACAACGACTGCGCGATCGAGCGGTAGAAATCAAAGGACATCAAGTCATCTCCCATCAAACTCCTCGCAAACCGAAGATCGATCGTCACAAAGCCGCCATCATCCGTCAACAGCTCTCTCGTCCCGTCCGAGTGGCACTAGAAGCGGAATTATTCACCCCTAGCAGCACCTTTTTTGATTATGGTTGTGGACACGGGGGAGATATTGAACGCATTGCCGTCCAAGGCTATGAAAGCGAAGGATGGGACCCTTACTATCGTCCTGAAACCCCCTTAAAGGAAGCAGACATTGTTAATCTTGGCTACGTGATTAATGTCATTGAGGACACCACAGAAAGACGGGAAGCGTTATTGAATGCCTGGCAGTTAACCCGTCGCGTTTTAATTGTTTCGGCACAGGTATTAATTAATGATTCCGCTAACCGTCAAGTTGCTTATGGGGATGGGGTGATTACCCGCCGTAACACCTTCCAAAAATACTACGAACAAGAGGAACTCAAGGCATATATCGATCAAGTTTTAGAAGTGAACGCAGTTCCCATTGGTTTAGGGATTTATCTGGTTTTTCGTGATCAAACTCAAGCCGAGACCTTTCGCGCCAGTCAGTTTCGGTCTTATGCGGCGACTCCTCGCTTACAGAAGCGAGTGCGTCGTTTTGAAGACTATCAAGTCTTATTAACTCCTCTCATGGATTTTTTAACCGAACGAGGGCGTTTACCGGCAAAAGGGGAGTTAGCAGAAGAACCTCAAATTAAAGCCGAATTAGGGGGATTAAGGAGGGCTTTCCGAGTGATTTTGAAAGCGACTGACCAAGAAGACTGGAATGCGATCGCGCGACAACGGACAGAAGAGTTAAAGTTATACTTAGCCACTGCCTTACTGACCGATCGCCCGAAACTGAAAGACTTTTCTCCCACCATTCAACAGGATATCAAAGGACTCTTTGGTACATTTAAGCACGCTTGCGCCGAAGCAGAAGTGATGTTGTATAGTTTAGGGGATCAAGCATTAATCAAAGAGAAAATTAGCAACAGCAAAATTGGCTTAAAACTGGGGAAAAGTTTGTTAGTCCATTTCAGTTGTTTAGAGGAATTAGACCCTTTGTTACGGCTTTATGAGGCTTGTGCGAGTCGTACGATCGGACGTTTAGAAGATGTTACCGTTGTCCAGTTTTATCTGGAGAAACCCAAAATTGCTTATCTATCCTATCCCGAATTCGACAGTGATCCTCATCCGCCTCTCGAAGCCAAAATGGAAATCAATTTAGGAGATTTAAGAGTTCACTACACCGAATATGATCAGGTCAATCCGCCGCTTCTCCATGAGAAAGATAAGTTGGTGACTCCAGACTATCCTCTTTATGAAAAGTTCGCTCGTTTGACGAAAAAGGAGAGAGAACGGGGATTATTAGATGATTTTAAGGCAATTCGCGATCGTCGCGGTTGGTTAAAGTGTTTAGAAGAACACGGAAGCGAACTTAGAGGTTATCAACTGGTTTGGCGTAAAGACATCGATCCTTACCGCTTAAAAATTCTCAAGAATCAGGTTCAACAACGTAAGCGTAACCAAAATTAGTCATTTGTTATTCGTTATTTGTTATTCGTTATTTGTTATTTGTTATTTGTTATCCCATTTTCAACAAATAAATTAGGTTACAGTATATCCCCCCTAACCCCCCTTTGAAAGGGGGGAATAATGGGATAACGAGTAGGTTGGGTAGAGACGTTCCATGGAACGTCTCCACACATGGAACGTCTCCACGCGAAACCCAACATTTTGAGACAAAAAAAGAGCCTTGGTGTTACCCAAAGCTCCTTTTTTTTAGTACCCCCAAGGGAATTCGAATCCCTGTCGCCTCCGTGAAAGGGAGGTGTCCTAGGCCTCTAGACGATGGGGGCTTGTTGTTCAGTCCTTCATTAATCTAACGCAGGTTTTTAGGACTGTCAACATTTTTGGGAAATTTTTTTGCTCTTTTTTTGATTAATCGGATTTTCTATAAGCCGTGACGCAGTTTTGACAACTGTTTCTGGGCTTTTGGATCAAGGGCATTAAATAAAAAACGTCCTTGGGTTTTCTGGCGCGATCGTTGCTTGGTTTTCGTCTTTCGTTTCGACAAGGTTAAATCGTGGGCTAATTGTTCCGCCGATCGCCACTGGGCGCCATAACCAGAAACGGTTAATTGTTGCGCTCGATCGGAAGTCGCCACGATGAGATGATGTTGTACCATTTTCCCTTGACGGGAGTTTTGGGCGCAAAATTTCTCGATGTAGGTATCTGCGGTTTCACCGAAGGCGGTGTAGTAAACTGACAGATAATCCGTGGGAGTTTCGCGGACTTTGGGAGTGGCTTGGAAATGAGCATCAAAGACGACCTGCGTTTGATAGCCTTTGCTGGCAGTATAATTAATCATCAGATCGACGAGTCGGTAACGAGCGGATTCTAAATCATGATCGCGCAAAGACTTGAGTTCGGACCAAGCACCGATGATGTTGTAACCATCCACTAAGAGAATCGGAGGAGTAAGAGAAGACATGGTTCTGCATTAAAATCATTGAAAAGGACAAACGTTATCGTATGTTCACAATGATAATGGCAATTTCCTTCCCCCTTCCAAGTTTTACCCGATGCTTTGTGCTTATTAGTGCCTCCTGTTGGGAAACTGAAAGTTTTACCAAATAAAGGTTTGAGGCGATTCAGTTCAGATAAAAATGCAAGTTCATTGATTGTTCAATCGTCACGCACCTTGCCTCTTGCCTTTTGCCTCTTGCCTCTTGCCTTTTGCCTTTTGCCTCTTGCCTCTTGCCTTTTGCCTTTTGCCTCTTGCCTCTTGCCTTTTGCCTTTTGCCTCTTGCCTCTTGCCTCTTGCCTTTTGCCTTTTGCCTTTTGCCTTACTAAACCAACCAATGGACTTTTTCAGCAACCCCTAATTAGGACGATGATTTCGTGTTACTGTCAATTCAGAAGAGACTTTTCTTCGTTGTCGAAATCAATTGTATTTATCCGTTGTATTCCCCTCTCTTTGGCGAAAAGATGTCAGATATACCGTTTTCTCTCGATCAGCTACGAATATTAAAAGCGATCGCGGCTGAGGGTAGCTTTAAACGCGCTGCCGATACGCTTTATGTGTCTCAACCCGCGATTAGTCTTCAGGTGCAAAATTTAGAACGACAGATGAATGTACCATTATTCGATCGAGGGGGACGCAAGGCGCAATTAACAGAAGCGGGTCAACTTCTCCTCACTTATGGGGAGAAAATTCTTTCTCTGTGTCAAGAAACCCGTCGCGCGATCGAAGACTTGCAAAATCTTCAAGGAGGAACGTTACTCATTGGCGCTTCCCAAACCACAGGGACGTATTTGTTACCGAGAATGTTAGGGTTATTCCGACAAAAATACTCCGATGTTTCCGTACAGTTACAAGTCCATTCCACTCGTCGCACTTCTTGGAGTGTTGCCAACGGACAAGTTGATTTAGCAATCATCGGCGGTGAAGTCCCCACAGAATTACATGACACTCTACAGATTTTTCCTTATGCTGAAGATGAACTTGCTTTGATTATGGGAAGCACTCATCCGATGGTGAAAGAAGATGCAATTCCAAAAGAAGATTTATACAAACTGAATTTTATTACTCTCGATTCTCAATCGACAATTCGTAAGGTGATTGATCAAGTTTTAACCCGATCGGGAATTAATCCGAAACGCCTTAATATAGAAATGGAATTGAACTCGATCGAAGCGATTAAAAACGCTGTTCAATCTGGACTGGGTGTTGCTTTTGCGTCCGTTTCTGCCATTGAAAAAGAACTACAAATGGGAACATTATATCGAATCAATATCGAAGAAGTCATCGTGAAACGTCGCCTCTCTTTAATTATTAATCCCAACCGTTATCGATCGAAAGCCGCTGAAGCATTTATCCAAGAAATTCTCCCCCAATTTTGTACCAATGGCTGGTTTACTGGAAGCGAACTCACCCCCCATCCCGCGCCTTCTCCTCGCCAACGTCCGATTCCCATTGCAGAAAAATTAGAAAACTCTTCTCCTCCTGAAATCAGTTAACATTAAAATGTTATTCAATGTGTCTTATGGAAACCTACTGCAGGCAGACCAGATTGTTCCCAACCCATTGATGATTTTCCTGATCTCGATGAGCGATCTAAATTACAAACCGCTCAACAAAAATACTGCAATTGTTATGGGAGGCCGCAAATTTTAGCAGGGCGTTATATTCCCCAAAAACTGTTAGGAAAAGGCGGATTTGGTGCAGCTTACCTCGCCCTCGATCGTTAGACAACTCAACTGCGTCAATGTATAGAAAATCCAGAATCAGAAATAAATCTTTCTCAAGAAAATCAACCGAACGACGCTTTATCGCCTATGAAATCTCCCAATCATCAACCCGAAAAAAAACCGCCATCCTACTCTCCGAAACCTACCGCTAAATCTCCTCGTTTTGCCTTATGGGAATGGTTAGCCAGCGCTGGATTTACAGGGTTAGAAGGGGCGTTATTATTAATTGCTTTTACCAGTGTTTTTAATGTGCCAGGAATTAGTATTGGGCTTTGGGGAATGAGTATGGGAGGATTGATTTATGCCCAGTGGAAACGCTTTATTGAGAAAATTGATTTCTTGATTTTAGGAGTGCTTACTTTAGCAGTAGTGGTGTTAGTTCCGCCTTTACATAGTATGCCCGTAATGACAGTTATTGTTAGCTCGATCGTTGCGGCTTCTGGCGCGATCGCCTTTACAGCTTTATTTCGTTTAATCTTAAAAATTCTATCTCGATAATCAGATGATGAGTCCCTTATTAGATAAAAAGTAGGTTGGGTGCAGCGAAGCGAAACCCAACACCAATCAGTGACCAGTAGTTTTCCAACTTAATTAGTAAGTAGGGTTTGCTGAAAAAGTCCATTGGTCGGTGAAGACCGTTATTCGTTATTCGTTATTCGTTATTTGTTATTTGTTCACTGATCACTGATCACTGGTCACTGATCACTGATCACTGATCACTGGTCACTGATCACTGACCACTGATCACTGGTCACTGATCACTGGTCACTGATCACTTTAACTCTCTACAGATGGTTAAGATAATAGCAGAATCTAGCACTCTCAAACTCTTAATAAAAAATACCCGCCATGACACAAAAAAATGAAACCCTCACCCTTGTTGTCTCATTTGTTCTCACGTTAGGCATTCTTGGCGGTGGATTGTGGTGGTTACTCAAAGATCGTCAACCCATCAGCACCACTGAAAATAACACCCCTTCTAACCCCTCTGGAAACAACACCACACCCACATCTGAACTCAAAGCAAATTTCGCCAGCGTTAATGGCATTCCGTCTGGATTATTTAACTACGGCGGAAGCACCACCTGGGCCCCAATTCGAGAAAGTGTTGACCCCATAATCCAACAAACCTATCCTGAATTTCGTTTACGCTATACCGATCCGATTTCGGGGACACCTGGTTCTGGAAAAGGAATTGAGATGCTTTTAGAGGGTCAACTCGCTTTTTCTCAATCCTCCCGTTCCCTCAACGAAGATGAATATCAAGCCGCACAAAATCGAGGCTACAGTTTAAAGCAAATTCCTGTTGCTTTAGATGGAATTGCGATCGCAGTTAACTCTAATTTAAACCTTTCTGGTTTAACAGTTCAACAACTACAAGGAATTTATAGCGGTGAGATTAGGAATTGGCAAGAAGTAGGCGGTCCCAACCTGCCAATCATACCCTATTCTAGGGAAATTGAAGACGGAGGAACAGTAGAATTTTTCTTAGAGAATGTTGTGGGAAAACAGGAATTTGGTTCTAACGTTCAATATGTTTATAGTACAACACCAGCACTGAGAAAAGTCTCGGAAAATCAAGGGGCAATTTATTACGCTTCAGCCCCAGAAGTCGTGCCACAATGTACGGTAAAACCCCTTCCGATTGGTCGTAAGGCTGGCGAGTTTATTCCTCCTTATCAAGAACCTCCTGTCACTGAAACCGCTTGTCTTGAACAAGGAAAACGAGATCAATTGAACCTTATTGCATTTCAAAATGGACAATACCCGATTACTCGTCGTTTATTTGTTATCGTCAAAGAAAATGGGGGGAACGATCAAAAAGCAGGAGAAAGTTACGCTCAATTACTGCTTACAAAACAAGGACAAGATTTAATTGAAAATACAGGGTTTGTTAGAATTCGTTAAAGTTTTGTTCCCTAACTCCCAATTCTGGGGGAACTAGAAAAGATCGCCCCCTAACCCCCAATGCTGGGGGAACTAGAAAAGATCGCCCCCTAACCCCCAATGCTGGGGGAACTAGAAAAGATCGCCCCCTAACCCCCAATTCTGGGGAACTAGAAAAGATCGCCCCCTAACCCCCAATTCTGGGGGGAGTGCTATGGCAATATTACCTTTAAAAATAAACAATAAACGATGATTCCACAACAATTAATCCTTTCTAACTTCCTGAGTTATCAACAAGCAAATCTCGATTTTACTGGACTCCATACCGCTTGTATTTGTGGCGCAAATGGTGCGGGAAAATCATCCCTCCTCGAAGCAATTACTTGGGTTTTATGGGGGAAAACTCGTGCGACTTCCGATGAAGAGGTTATAAATAGCACCGCAAAAGAAGCACAAGTAGATTTTAGATTTCAATACAATGGTGACACTTATCGAGTTTTACGCAGCCGCAAAAAAGGACAAAGTGCGTCTTTAGAGTTACAAGTTCAAAACAGTAATGATCAGTTTCAATCATTAACCGCAAAAGGCGTTAAAGCCACTCAAAAGAAAATTAATGAACTGCTGAAACTTGATTATGATACGTTTATTAATTCGGCTTATCTTCGACAAGGACGTGCGGATGAGTTTATGTTACGTTCTCCCAGCCAACGAAAAGATGTTTTAGCAGAATTACTGAAACTTGATCAATATCAAACTTTAGCAGAGGATGCGAAAGGAATTTCTAGAACGCTGAAAGGACAAACTGATCAATTAGAACAAAGTTTAGCCCCGACGGAACAGGAATTAGAACAAAAAAAGACGATTCAGCAACAGTTAGAAACAATTAATCAAAACTATCAGCAGTTACAATCAACTCAAGAAAAAGACCAAGCACAATTTCAACAGTTACAAACGTTAGATTCTCAAAGACAAACGAAACAGGAACAAGTTAATTGGTATCAGCAACAGGATCAAACTTTTTCTAAAGAGTGCGAAAAATTAAGGGAACAACAATCTAAACTGGAAACAAGTCTTTCTCAAATCAGTCAGTTGTTAGAACAAGAATCTTTGATTAATCAGAATTATCAGCAATATCTCGATTTACAAAAAGAACAGGAAACCCTTTCCGAGAAATTCCAAACTTATCAAGATTTACAACAGCAACGTCAACAGATACAGCAACAGCAACAAGCGACAATTAATCAGTTAAAGTTACAGCAACAACGCTTAGAAACTGAATTAGAAAATTTACAGACTGAGGAACAAGCTACACAAAAAATTCTCCAACAATCAGATGAGATTAATCAAGCATTAAATGCGCTGAAAAAAGCTCGTCAACGGCTTAAGGAATTAGACCAACTCCAACAAGAAGTTTCTCCGCTTATCCAACGTCGTCAAACCCTACAGGTAGAAATTGAACGGGAAGCAGCGCGACGAAAAGCACGGTTAGAACAGATTGAAAGTAATCAGCAAGAGTTACAACAAGAGTTAGCAAAATTTCCTGATCGAGAAACTGAGTATAACACAATTCAAGAAAAATTAGAAGCACTGAAGAAAAAGCAGAATTATTCCCAACGCATACAGGAGAAAAGACAACAGCAGCAAAGCATCCAAGAAAGACTAAAACAAGAGGAAAAAAACTATGAGAAACAGTTAGCGGATTTAGTGAAAAAGTTAGAGTTATTACAGAATCCACAAGCGAGTTGTCCATTATGTGAACGTCCTTTAGATACGGAACATAAACAGCGTGTTACTGCTAAAACGAATCGAGAATATGAGACAATTCAAACGGAAAAGGAAACGATTTGGGAAGACTTAGCAAAATCGAAACGCGAGTTGGATAAATATACTCAAGAGTATGAAGCTATTAGTGAAGAATTAGCCGAATATGATCACTTGGTTTCTCGTAGTGGACAGCTAGAATCTTACTTTGATGAGGTTTGTGATCTCCATGAAAAAATTTCTAATTTGAAGCAAGAGAAACGGGAAATAGAGAACGCATTAGAGACGCAAAATTATGCGGAAACCTATCAAACAGAGTTACAAAATATAGAACAGCGTCTTGGTGAGATTAATTATGATGAAAAAACGCACGCTGTCGCACGAGAGAAGGTGGATAATTTACGTTATGCTGACCGTAAAGGGGAACAGTTAGAGGAGGCGAAAAAACAAGTTAAACGCATTAATGAACGGAAACCAGTATTAGAAACTAAGCTGAAGGAAGTCCAACAAAAGATTACGGATGCGGAAAGAGAAGAGACAGAAAAGTTACAAAATATTGATCAAGCAATTACAGATTTAGGTTACACCCGATCGCGCCACAATGAAATTATAACTGCTATCAAGGAAAAACAAAACAGTCAGCTTCAATATCAAAAACTCCAACAAGCCAAAGCAGATTATCCTCAAAAACAACAGGAATTAACTGAGGTTAAGGAAAGTCTAGCGAGTAAGGAACAAGAGAAAGCCAACTGTCAGCAACAACTGGAAAATCTCACCGCAGAATTAGCAAAAATTACTGATGTTCGGGAAGAGATGGAGAAGTTAAAAGCGAAGATTCAACAACAGCGTCAGCAATTGGATCAGTTGATATCAGAGAAAGGAAAATTAGAGCAAAAATTAAACTATCTAGAGGAGTTAAAAGCGAAGTATCAAAACGCAAAAGAAGAGTTAAAAACCCTGAAACGTAAACAAACGATTTATAATGAATTGTCGCAAGCATTTGGGAAAAATGGGATTCAAGCGCTGATGATTGAAAACGTTTTACCCCAACTAGAAGCGCAAACGAATCGCATATTAACTCGCTTGACAGGGAATCAGCTTCATGTACAGTTTTTAACTCAAAAGGCTGGAAAAGGTCGATCGAAAAAGCAAGCCAAACTCATTGATACCCTTGATATTATCATCGCGGATACTCAAGGCACAAGAGCTTATGAAACCTATTCTGGAGGTGAAGGATTTCGGATTAATTTTGCCATTCGTTTAGCCCTAGCGAAACTCTTAGCACAACGCGCGGGAACTGCTTTACAATTGTTGATTATAGATGAAGGATTTGGTACACAAGACGCAGAAGGATGTGAACGTTTAATTAGTTCAATTAATGCAATTGCGCCTGAATTTTCCTGTATTCTTGCGGTGACTCATATGCCACAATTTAAAGAGGCGTTTCAGCATCGGATTGAGGTGACAAAAACCGCAGACGGATCACAGATTTCTGTTTTCTCTTAAAATAATTGGTCTCGGTTGGTCGGTCGAAGTAGGGAAACCCGAATGAAAAAAGCACGGGAATTTGGGATTTCCCTGAAGCGCTCGATCGCGCACAATGCAAGAAGAAGTGAACAATTTAAAGAAGAGGAAACCTATGACCGTTTTAGAACAAGGGAAAATAACAATCCACAGTGAAAACATTTTTCCGATTATTAAAAAATCGCTCTACACCAATCACGAAATCTTCTTACGAGAACTGATTTCTAATGCTGTTGATGCCATCAGTAAACTGAAAATGGCTTCCCTGTCTGGAGAATTAAAGGGAGAAATTGGAGAACCAGAAGTCAAAATTCATTTAGACCAAGGTAAGAAACAAATCTCTGTTTCTGATAATGGCATCGGAATGACCGCCGATGAGATCAAAAAATATAATAACCAAGTCGCATTTTCCAGCGCGGAAGACTTTATTAAAAAATATCAAAATAGCGATAATAAGCTCATTGGTCATTTTGGACTAGGATTTTATTCCTGTTTCATGGTTGCGGAAAAAGTTGAAATTGATACCCTATCTTATCAAGAAGGAGAAAAAGCAGTCCATTGGAGTTGTGACGGTTCACCAGAATTTCAACTGGAAGAATCCGATCGAAAAACGCGAGGAACAACGATTACAGTTACTCTTTTAGACGAGGAAAAAGAATACGCAGAACAACAACGCATCCGACAACTGGTTAAAACCTACTGTGATTTTATGCCAGTTCCGATTAAATTAGACGGTGAAACAATCAACCGTCAGCGTTCGATTTGGAAAGAATCGCCACGAGACTTAACCGACGAAGACTATCTCGAATTTTACCGTTATTTATATCCTTATCAAGAAGAACCCTTACTCTGGGTTCACCTCAACACTGATTATCCTTTTCTCCTCAATGGAATCCTTTATTTCCCGAAATTAAAACCTGATGTGGATGTCAGTCGGGGACATATTAAACTGTTTTGTAATCAAGTATTTGTTAGCGATAACTGCGAAGAAATTATCCCTGAATTTTTACTTCCTTTGCGCGGTGTTATCGACAGTCCAGATATTCCCTTAAACGTCTCCCGTAGTGCTTTAACTGCTAATCGAACGGTTCGTCGTATTGCTGATTATATTACGAAAAAAATCGGCGATCGTCTCAAATCTCTCTATGAAGATAATCCCAAAACTTACATCAACAGTTGGCAAGATTTAGGGACGTTTGTTAAATATGGTGCGTTACGAGATGAGAAGTTTAAAAAACAAGTGGAAGACATTATTATCTTCCGCAGCACTGCTGATTTAGGGGGAAATACGCCACAAGTAGAAGTGCAAAAAGAAGGGGAAGATGCTTGGGAAGAGGCGACCCCAACTCAACAAGCAACAGACGAACAAGGCTATTATTACACCACCCTTAAAGATTACCTCGAACGAAACCAAGAGAAACACGAAAACCGTGTTTTCTACTGTACTGATCCTTCGACACAAAGCACTTATGTGGAGTTGTATAAAAATCAAGGGTTAGAAGTCCTGTTTATGGACTCTTTCATTGATAACAATTATTTCATTCCTTTCTTAGAACAGGAGTATTCTAACTTGCAATTTACGCGAGTGGATGCGGAATTAGATGACACTTTAGTTGACAATGACCAAGCGGGAGAAATTGTTGATCCGCAAACGAATAAAACTCGCAATGAGGTGGTTAAAGAGTTATTTGAAGGCGCGATCAATAATTCCAATGTAAACATTAAAACGCAAGCGATTAAATCAGATGATCCGCAAAATTCACCGCCAGCGATGGTATTATTACCAGAGGCAATGCGTCGGATGCAGGAAATGACAGCGTTGATGCAACAACAATCAATGCAATTCCCAGAACAGCACGTTTTAGTTGTTAATACGGCACATCCTTTAATTCAAAATATTGTGCAACTTAATCAAGGAGGAATTATTCAAAGCAGTAGCGGTGAGTCTTCCTCTAATGAGTTAGCAAAAATGATGTGTCGTCATGTTTATGACTTGGCGTTAATGGCACAAAAAGCATTTGATGCTGAAGGGATGCAGCAGTTTATTGAGCGATCGAATCAAGTTTTAACTCGTTTAACCAAGTAAGAATCATCTCTATTTAGGGTTTGCTGAAAAAGTTAATTAGTTGGTGTAGTAAGGCAAAAGGCAAGTTGCCTTAGGCAAGAGGGAAGAGGGGAGATGGGGGAGATGGGGGAGATGGGGGAGATGGGGGAGATGGGGGAGATGCGGAAGATGGGGGAGATGGGGGAGATGCGGAAGATGCGGAAGATGGGGGAGATGGGGAAGATGCGGAAGATGGGGGAGATGCGGAAGATGGGGGAGATGGGGGAGATGCGGAAGATGGGGGAGATGCGGAAGATGGGGGAGAAAAATTGTCTCCCTTGTCTCCCATTTCTCCCTTGTCTCCCTTGTCTCCCATTTCTCCCATTTCTCCCTTGTCTCCCTTGTCTCCCTTGTCTCCCATTTCTCCCATTTCTCCCTTGTCTCCCTTGTCTCCCTTGTCTCCCTTGTCTCCCTTGTCTCCCTTGTCTCCCTTGTCTCCCTTGCACTTTTTTGAGGGGTTAAGAGCCTTAAAGCCTCATTGGGTAAAGGTTTCAGTTTTATTCAGTAAGCCCCAATTAAAATTACACCTTATGTTACTTATATCCTCTTAGCGAGCGTGGTTTTTCTCTTCTCAATCGGGTGTTCCGTTATGAGGAACTTACTCAGACTTAACCACGTTTACTCAAAACCTGATTTACTCTGATGTCCACTTCCTGCTTCTTTCCGCTCAGGGCTTTTTCTGGCAACGTCGGCGTTAACCAGTCCACAGGCTGACACGATGTAACTCACCGCCAAAAAGTGACTTATTCTTAAACTGTCTTGGTTATTGATCAGTTAAAGTTAGCCACTCTTATATTATATTAGTTAATTTGGCTAACTAAGTTAAGAAATGGTTAAGTTTCCACTTTCTGTTTCAAGCCCTCTTTAGGCGCAAGTGGTGCGATCACTGCTGCTAGTATTGGAATGGAAGGTGGCGGTGTCGCTTATTGGACGCACGCTGGCGGGTTTATTTTTTATCTCTCTTGTGGGGCTTTGGCGGCTTTGGCGCAATGGTTCTTTTCTGTAGAGTCGGAAGTGCCTCTCTTGGGCGCAAGTGGCGCGATCGCGGGCGTTATGGGGGCTTATATCTTGAGATTCCCCACAGCGAGAATTTTAACCTTTTTAGCCAACCCTAATGACCTTAAAAGATTCTATGTTTTGGTGGCATTTCAGACTTTGATTCGTTATCTTGAAGAAAACGAAACGATTGATCAGTTGCCAATATGACCCCAAACGAACTTTTAATGTTAGTGATTCTCCTTAGTCCTGGTATCTTACTCTCTGTACTTGTTATGGTGACGTTTGCCGAAGGTGGGTGAAATCTAAACTTATTTTACTAGTCAAATTATTCGCAACATTGATGCTCACCAAGCACAACTAATTAACCGCACTCGTCGAGGACAAATGCTGCTGACAGGGGAAACCTTATTTGTTTTTGAAGTGGAACCTGCAGCGTTTGCAGCACTCGCAGCCGCAGCGAAGCAGAGAAAGCTGCTCAGATTAATATTTTACAAGTGTCTGCGGTGGGAAGTTTTGGACGGTTATATTTAGGAGGGGAAGAGCGCGGTATTATTGCTGCTTCCTATGCAGTGAAGGCAGCGATCGAGAATGTCCGGGGACGGGAACAACCAGGTCGCAACAGCAAGAATGAGTGACAAGTAAGTGCTTTTGAGGGAAAAACGTTGGCTTATTCCCGCGATAAGAGGGTTAAAATGAGCGCGATCGGGAGGAAGAGACAGCACGCATACAATCCCGATTGATACGAGCCAAAGGTATCTTTAAATAAGGCTAACAGAGACGGCCCGATCGCGCTTCCTACCACCATGCTTGTCATCTGCATTCCCCCGATCGCGCCCAAATGCGTGCGACCAAATAAACGGGGTAAAGCAACAATGGTCAGGGTGGCGAAAAACCCACCGCTTGTTCCCAATCCGATAATTCCCAATAATCGCCAAGGAAGTAACGCTAAGTTCGCCATTCCCACAAACCCTGCAAACTGTAGCAACAGCAGGGTAACAACCAGCCATTTTAGGCGCACACGATCGCTGATAACTCCCACTAAAAAGCCTGTAATCGTGGATAAAATGCCAATGGGAAGAAATAATCCCACCGCTTCCTGTTCATTTAATCCCGACTGTGCCCCTAAATCGACAATATTGAAAGTAATTCCTGTAACCGTCAACGCATGAATGGATAACCCCAAGGTAACGCCCCAAAATTCTCTGGTTTTCAGGGCTTCTTTCGCCGTTAATTCCCCAATTTTCGCCACAGTCTCTTCTGTCTGGGAAGCCTCCTCACTGGTTTCTTGCGGTAACGTTTTGGGAAGTTTCCCATCCATTGTTAACCCGCAGATTTCAGGATTATCGCGATAGAATAGCCATCCCAGAAACGTCATTCCCCCGCCGACTGTTACAGCTAAAGCCAGCCAAGCACCGCGCCATCCGAAGCCATCAATCCAGAAACTAAGGATCAGAGGCGCTGCAGAAAAGCCAAAGGAAATAAAGACATTGGCGATTCCTGAAACAAACCCACGACGGCGATCGAACCATTTCGCGATCGTATTGCGACTAACGAGGGTTAAAACTCCTTGTCCGCTAAAGCGTAACGCTGTAAACCCGATCGCCATGACGACTAAGCCAACAATTGAGCGATTCACTAAGGGGAAAAAACCGTTCAAAAAGACAATTAAATAATCGCAAACGCTCAAATAAACTAAGGTTAAACCTAACCCCAAAGAAGAGAGCATTACGGTTAATCTTGCCCCAAAGCGATCCATTAAGCGTCCGCCGAGGGGAAGCATAAAACTACTTCCTAATGTTCCCACCAAATAAGCCGAACTTAACTGCACACGGGATAAGCCTGTTGCTGCAATCACAGGGTCTGTAAAAACGCTTACTCCTGCGGTTTGACCTGGAATGCTAAATAACGTTCCCACAGTGGTAAAAACCGCAATTATCCAACCGTAAAAGAAGGGAAAGCGCTGCGGAGAAAAGGGAAAATGGGGATCGAAGGCGGTTTTGAGAAAAGGAAAACGAGATAAGTTCACAATAACAATTAATAATTAACAATTATAGCAATCCCAAATGAATTGTAAATTTGATTGCCCCCCAAACCCCCCAAGTGTGGCAGGGCTGTTTCATTCTATTTTTTTGGTTATTCCAGATGTTAGGAATAGCAGGGGTTTTACGGCTTTTTTCTTAAGAAAAAGCCAAATTAGAAGAAATTGGCGCGATCGCGCCACCCCGTAGGGGTTTTAGGCGATCGCTTTCGATTTTAACACCGAGAATGAAACAGCCCTGCCCAAGTGTGGGGGGCTTCCATGAGTCAACTTTTTACATAAGATAGAGAACTGCTATACCATTTTGATAAATTGGCGCTTGCCTTGTAGGGTGGGCAACGCCCACCATCAGGTAACTTTGCGCTTATTACTGTAACTTTACTTTTCCAAAATGGTATAACCGATGGCGATCGAATAAAACATTGTCCCTTTTTTTGCTGGGTGAAAGCCCCCGCGCATCTCCCAAGTGTAGGGGACTTTAAATTTCCCCTCAGAATTGGGGGGTCAGGGGGGCGACTTCCCCCCAGAATTGGGGGGTCAGGGGGGCGACTTCCCCTCAGAATTGGGGGGTCAGGGGGGCGACTTCCCCCCAGAATTGGGGGGTCAGGGGGGCGACTTCCCCTCAGAATTGGGGGGTCAGGGGGGCGACTTCCCCCCAGAATTGGGGGGTCAGGGGGGCGACTTCCCCCCAGAATTGGCAGGGCTGTTTCATTCTCGGGGTCAAAATTGAATGCGATCGCCTGAACCCCTTATTGTACGTTCGATCGAACGCTTTTTCTTAAGAAAAAAGCCGTGAAACCCCTGCTATTCCTAACATCTGGAACAAGCAAAAAAATAGAATGAAACAGCCCTGCCCAGAATTGGGGAGTCAGGGGGGCGATTTTCCCCCAGAATTGGGGGTCAGGGGGGGCTAGTGCGATCGCGAAAAATGTTAATTTTCGTCTCAATCTTGTTTTTTTGTCAAGTTTCTGTTAATCTTATTTTGATAGTTTGAGATATATCAAGCATTACCAGTAGCCATTTATTTTCTCTTTCGGAGCAGACATGACTCAAATCACACAAAAACTGCTAAAAATCGGGGGGGTAGCCTCTCTGCTCTCTTAGTCTTTACTGGTGCTGAATCTGCGAGCGCAATTGTTATCAATGTCGGAACGTTTGATGTCGGACCGATTACATCCCTTGATCCAGATAGCCCTGAAACTGCTGCTGGCTTCCAGTCGGGTGAAAATGTTTTATTGGACTTTACTTTTGATAATAGTGTGTCCGACGTCCGTTCTGCAGGCACTGGTGAAGCTCTTTATGAATATCCTAATGGAGTTATCACTTTAACAGGATTAACATCAGGAGCAAGCATTGATTACTCAGGTGGAATTGAGCTTAATTTTCCAGACAATGAGGAGATGGACATTGATAGTACCCTTTTTTTCCCAGATGCTAGCAACTCTCCTATTTTAGGAAACAATATTAATTTTGATACTCTAGGAACTCCCTTTTTCAGTGATGTTGATAACTTAGCACTGTCTTTATCAGAATTGCAAGCAAGCTCCTTCAACAATCAAAGTGGAGCTGGTGGAGGTACTGCATTTTTCGATCCCTCCGCCATGTTTAATTCTGAAACAGGAATGAGATTTGGTCCCGTTCCTGCAGATAATCTGGTTGCTGAACCCGTTCCCTTTGAAGCAGAAGGGACAATGGGGTTAGCTGCGTTAGGTGGCTTCTTCTGGTACAGAAAGCGCAAGCAAGCGAAAAACAATTAAGAATGAATCATTAATGATTATTTAATGGACTGGGGATGACAAAACGTCAATTGATGACCATTCGGGCTGCTTTGTTCACAGCGTCTCTGATTTGACGATTTCGTTTTTCAGTGATTTTAGATAACTCAAAATTCCAATAACCTTGAGGCTTTCCTTCTTTCAAGGAAGAGACTCGACGATTATAGTTTTGATTTAGAGATTTTACTTTTCTTCCATCAATAATGAAAGACTCACCGAGAGTGGAAACACAAGTTAACCAGTTATCAATACCAGGATCAATTCCTAAGGCTTCTTCTGAGTTAACCATCTTCTTGACTTCTGGTGTTTCATAAACCCACTCTAGATAAAACTCTTGGTTTCGAGGCAGAATCCTAAGTTCTTTAATCTGCTTAAAGTCTAAGTTAGAAGGAAAGGGAAGGAAAATTTCTTTTTTACCTAAGTGAGATTTGGCAGTTTTACCAAGAGGTACTCTTACGTGATTATCTTTCAATCTAAGTGCTTGTTTCGGATAAGTAGCAACCGCTAAACCACCTTTCTCTCGATAGGTTTCGTCATTCATCCCTCGATTTCAAATCGAGGGCTTTCTGGCTGAGTTACTGTAAAAACTCTTCTCGTGCGATTGCAATTTCTCCTCATCAAATCAGCGCGATCGATTGGAATTGTGTACCTTAGAAACGATCGAACCGATCCCCGAACATTTAGAATATAAGGATCAAAAGTAGCCTAGCACACCTTCTTAAACACCGAAAAACCATGATCAATTTCTCCCCTTAGTGAAGAGGAGAATCAATGTTAAAAATTTGTTTAACTATCTAAACTGTGATCCATACGAGTTTCTAACTCCATGCGTTGTTCCATTTGACGCAAGAAATAGCCAGTCATCATTGCAGAAGCTAACATATTAGAAAGATGATCTTGATCAGTGGTGACTTGAACTTGGAATTGTTCCGAAGGCAAAACTCCTACTAACCCTTGCACATTCTGTGAGACAATTTGTTTAGCATCGGGGCTGATGGAGCGAGCGATTTCTGCTAAAACATCAGGATTTTGCTGTTGTAAGTATTGCAACAATGAGTTATCCGATTGTTCCTCACCAGATGCAGATGATTGATTTTGGTTCGCGTCAGAATTGAAGAAATTAGGGTCAAATACCATCAGTAAATTATTGTAGAGTTTAAGACCTGCTATTAAATAGTTTAAACCATGATGGAGTTTCTCTCCACTAAAAACCATGCAGTTTATTGATCAAACAGAAATTCAAGTTATCGCTGGTAAGGGAGGAGACGGTATGGTCGCCTTCCGACGGGAGAAATATGTGCCAGCAGGCGGCCCATCGGGGGGAAACGGCGGTAAAGGAGGGTCGATTATTTTAGAAGCGGATGAGAACTTGCAAACTCTCCTTGACTTTAAGCATCAGCATTGCTTCAACGCCGAAGATGGCAAAAAGGGAGGACCGAAAAATAAAACGGGGGCAAATGGGCGCGATCGCGTCTTACTTGTCCCTTGTGGCACAATCGTTTATGATTTAGAAACGGAAGAACCGATCGGTGATTTAACCCAGCACCAGCAACGATTATGTGTCGCCAAAGGCGGAAAAGGAGGATTAGGGAACGCTCATTTTCTCAGCAACCGTAACCGCGCCCCTGAAAATGCACTCCCTGGGCTTCCTGGGGAAGAACGGCGCTTGCGATTGGAATTGAAACTCTTAGCAGAAGTGGGAATTATTGGCTTACCGAATGCGGGAAAATCGACTTTAATCTCGGCGATTTCTTCTGCGCGTCCAAAAATTGCGGATTATCCCTTTACGACGCTGATTCCTAATTTAGGAATTGTTCGCAAACCCACAGGCGATGGAACGGTTTTCGCCGATATTCCTGGGTTGATTGCGGGAGCGCATCAGGGAGTCGGGTTAGGACATGAATTTTTGCGTCATATTGAACGCACTAAAATTTTACTTCATCTCATTGACTTAAATGCAGATGACCCGATCGCTGACTATAAAACGATTCAGGAAGAATTACGAGCTTATAAACCGAGTTTGGCTCAACGACAGCAAATTTTAGTTCTCAATAAAGTCGATGCCGTGGAAACAGAGAGACAGGAGGAAGTAAAACAACAATTTTCCTCTCTACTCAATGCTCCCATTTTATCGATTTCTGCTGTTACTCGATCGGGGTTAGACGAACTTTTAAATCGGGTTTGGGAGGTTTTGGAAGAATCAGTGACCAGTGACCAGTGACCAGTGACCAGTCATTAAGAAACGAGTAGAGAGAAAAGAGAAAAATAGGCATATTAAGAAACGAGTAGAGAGAAAAGAGAAAAATAGGCATATTAAGAAACGAGTAGAGAGAAAAGAGAAAAATAGGCATATTAAGAAACGAGTAGAGAGAAAAGAGAAAAATAGGCACATTAAGAAACGAGTAGAGAGAAAAGAGAAAAATAGGCACATTAAGAAACGAGTAGAGAGAAAAGAGAAAAATAGGCACATTAAGAAACGAGTAGAGAGAAAAGAGAAAAATAGGCACATTAAGAAACGAGTAGAGAGAAAAGAGAAAAATAGGCACATTAAGAAACGAGTAGAGAGAAAAGAGAAAAATAGGCACATTAAGAAACGAGTAGAGAGAAAAGAGAAAAATAGGCACATTAAGAAACGAGTAGAGAGAAAAGAGAAAAATAGGCACATTAAGAAACGAGTAGAGAGAAAAGAGAAAAATAGGCACATTAAGAAACGAGTAGAGAGAAAAGAGAAAAATAGGCACATTAAGAAACGAGTAGAGAGAAAAGAGAAAAATAGGCACATTAAGAAACGAGTAGAGAGAAAAGAGAAAAATAGGCATTTAAACTCACTTCTCACTTCTCACTTCTCACTTCTCACTTCTCACTTCTCACTTCTCACTTCTCACTTCTCACTTCTCACTTCTCACTTCTCACTTCTCACTTCTCACTTCTCACTTCTCACTTCTCACTTCTCACTTCTCACTTCTCACTTCTCACTTCTCACTTCTCACTTCTCACTTCTCACTTCTCACTTCTCACTTCTCACTTCTCACTTCTCACTTCTCACTTCTCACTTCTCACTTCTCACTTCTCACTTCTCACTTCTCACTTCTCACTTCTCACTTCTCACTTCTCACTTCTCACTTCTCACTTCTCACTTCTCACTTCTTGATTCCCAGTGACCAATGACCAATGACCAATGACTGATTGGTGTTGGGTTTCGTGTACAGACGTTCCATGGAACGTCTCTACCCAACCTACGACTACTGGCTTATTGAGTTTTACCATCATTATCGCTACTGGATGGGGTTAAGGTTTTAGTTGTAGAGATGGTGGCGGTTGTCATTTCACCTTTTTGACGCTGACGGCTACCAAACAACTGTTCTCCTAAAGCCTTAATGATGATATACAAAATGGGAACGATAAACAAACTCAAAAATGTTGCCACGAACATTCCCCCAAATACGGCTGTTCCCAAAGATTGACGACTCGCAGAACCAGCGCCTGTGGCAATCACCAGAGGAAAGATACTACTTAACGTTGAAATCGCTGTCATAATAATGGGACGGAGACGTTTTTGCGCCGCTACCGCCGCACTTTGTGTAATCGTTAACCCTAACTCTCGTAACTGGTTCGCAAACTCCACAATTAAAATCGAGTTTTTACTCGCTAACCCAATGAGCATCACTAACCCAATTTGCGTATAAATATCATTGTTTAAGCCTCGCAGCGATTGCGCGGTTAATGCTCCCAAAATTGCTAAAGGAACAGAAAGCATAATGATCAAGGGGTCAATATAGGTTTCGTATTGTGCGGCTAAGACGAGGAACACAAACACTAATCCTAGTGCAAAAATTAAGGGAGCTTGTCCTCCTGATTCAATTTGCTCTAACGACGTTCCCGACCATTCGTAACCTAAACCGGGGGCTAAGGTTTGCGCTGCGACTGCTTCCATCGCCGCGAGTGCTTCTCCAGAGCTAGAAGTGGGAGCCGGTTCGCCATTAATTTCAATGGAACGGAAACCGTTATAATGATTGATGCTTTGCGCTCCGATGGTTTCACTGATGCTAATCAAGTTACTCAAGGGAATCATTTGATCAGTGTTTGAACGGACATAAAGCTGATTAATTTCTTCTGGGTTATCCCGAAACTCCCCATCGGCTTGAACATAAACGCGATAGTTGCGACGACTCATCGTAAAGTCATTGACATAACGAGAACCAAAGTAGGTTTGAAGGGTGCTGAAAATATCGTTAATAGTTACTTGCAATGCTTTCGCTCGATCGCGATCGACATCTAATTCTAAAATGGGAGTATTCGCCGCAAACCGACTAAACGCTGCTGCAATTTCAGGACGTTGATTTGCCGCACCTAATAGAGGTCCCATTGCTTGCACAAACTGATTAATATCTAGATTACCGCGACGGTCTTGTAATTGGAATTGAAACCCACCGAAAGAACCTAAACCGCGAATCGGAGGCGGACTCACAGGGAAGACATTCGCTTCAGGAATGCTCATTAAGCGACCGCGTACCTGATTTAAAATTGCTCCTACTGACTGAGAAGGATTGGTTCGTTCTGACCAAGGAATCAAAGGCGTAAAAATCACACCTTGGTTCGGTGTATTCCCGCCAAAGGCAAACCCACCAACGGCAAAAGTAGCGCGAACTTCAGGAATATCTAAATAATACTCTTCAATCTCTCTCATCACATCGCTGGTATATCCCAAAGAAGCCCCTTCCGGTCCCTGCACGATCGTAATAAAATAGCCTTGGTCTTCTTGAGGAAGAAACGCTTGGGGAACTTGATTATAAACCCATCCCGTCAACACTAATAACGCCACAAACCCTGCCAACATCAGTGTCTTAATTCGGATCAAGAAATTAATCAAACCGCGATAACTGCGCTCTAAACCAGAAAGGAAATTATTAAACCAACCGAAGACAATGGCAAAAACGCCACGACTGGGCATTTTTTGCCGCAATAACAGCCCAGAAAGCGTGGGGGTAAGAGTCAGGGCGTTAAAGGTAGAAACGGCAATAGCAAAGGCAATGGTGAGGGCAAATTGACGATATAAAGCCCCAGTGGTACCAGGAAAGAAAGCAACTGGAATAAATACCGCCATTAAAACTAAAGAGGTGGCAATCACCGCTCCCGTGAGTTCCTGCATCGCGACCATTGCCGCTTGTCGGGGAGGATAAGCATCATCTTGAATTTTACGGCTGATGTTTTCCACTACAATAATCGCATCATCCACCACCATCCCCGTAGCAAGGGTAATCCCAAACAGGGTCAAGCTATTGATGGAAAAGCCAAATAGTTTAATAAAGGCAAACGTTCCAATTAAGGAAACGGGAATCGTAATCGCTGGAATCAATGTTGTGCGCCAATCTTGGAGAAAGACAAAAATCACTAATACCACCAAAACCACCGCTTGTAACAGGGTTTGGATAACACTAATCATAGATTGTTGCACAAAGTCGGTGGTATCAAATCCGATGTCGTACTGCATTCCAGGGGGGAAATCTTGGGAAAGCTCTTTCATGCGCTCTTTTACCCCTTGTGCCACATCCAGCGCGTTACTGCCTGGACGTTGGTTAATCCCTAATCCCACTGCTTCGTTACCGCGAAACCGCAAGAAGGAACTATAATCTTGCGCTCCTAATTCCGCTCTTCCTACGTCTTTGAGTTTGATTAAAGTGCCGTCATTCTCGCTGGCAATAATGAGGTCTTCAAATTCGGAAGTGGTTTCTAAACGGGTATCGGCTCGTAAACTAATCTGATATCGTTGATCTCCAGGAACGGGGGGTTGTCCCACTTGTCCCGCACCTACTTGAATATTTTGTTCTTGTAGGGCATCGACCACATCTTGAGCGGTTAAGTTACGGGAAGCGAGACGATTGGGATCAAGCCAAATTCGCATGGCGTATTTTCGTTCCCCAAAAATCGTTACACTCCCGACTCCTTCCACTCGTTCTAAGGCATCAACGAGATACAAGTCCGCATAGTTACTTAGAAAGATGTTGTCATATTCTCCGTTTTCGGTAAAGAGTCCAAATCCCATCAAAATGGTGTTTGATTCTTTACTGACTTGTACCCCGTTACGGATGACTGGTTGCGGAAGGGAGGGTTCGGCTTGAGAAACACGGTTTTGGACATCGACGGCGGCAATGTCCTGATTTCGATCGGCTTCAAAGGTGACAGTAATGGAACTGACCCCACTGTTGGTGCTACTGGAGGTCATGTAACGCATTCCATCAATGCCGTTAATTTCCCGCTCTAAAACGGTGGTTACGGTTTCTTCTACGGTTTTGGCATCAGCACCAGTATAGTTGGCTCGAACACTGACTTGTTTGGGGCTAATATCTGGATATTGCGCGATCGGCAGGGTGGGAATACTGATCGCTCCCACCAAGAGGACGATAATCGCCGCTACGGTGGCAAAGACGGGACGCTTAATAAAGAAGTTTACAAACATTAATTTAGTTATTCGTTATTCGTTATTCGTTAACTTGGTAACTGGTAACTGGGAGACGTTCCATGGAACGTCTCTACATTGGTCATTGGGAGACGTTCCATGGAACGTCTCTACATTGGTCACTGGTCACTGGTCACTGTCTTCTTGAGGCATAATCGGTGCGCCGTCGGAAAGGTTGAGAATCCCAGAACTGATTAACCGATCGCCCGGTTCTAAACCAGATAGCACTTGATAACTATTGCCTTGAATTTCTCCCAGTTGTACCTGTCTTTGTCTGGCGACCAGTTGATCGGTTTCTTCTGATTGTTGGGCGACAAAGGCAAAGGTTTGTCCCCCTAAACGGGAAACCGCAGTGGTTGGCATTAAGACCCCACTTTGTTTGTCCCAAATCACTCTTGCTCTTACCAATTGATCATCTTTGAGTTTGCCATTGCGGTTCGGTAACGTGGCTTTAGCAAGGACGGATTGCGCTCCCATATCCACTTGTGGCGCAATGAAACTAATTTGTCCAGTCAGCAATGGTTGATCGCTGTTGGGGTTAATGATTTCTACGGTAAGCCCTTTTTGCAGTCGATCGGCTTGTTCGATCGGAACCCGCAAATTAACTTCTAAAACGTTGTTTTGACTAATTGCAGTGATCGCGTCTCCTGCTGCTAAATATTCCCCAAGTTCAATTTCAAAATCGCCAATTGTTCCACTAATTGGAGATAAAACGCGAGTATCTTGCAAGTCTTCTTCAATGACTGCTACTTGCGCTTGCGCGCTTCTGAGGGCGGCTCTTTCCTCTTCTAAACGGGATTGAGCGGCTTCCACTTGCTTTTGTGCTGATTCCAGTTGCGATCGAGCGGATTCAAGGTTACGCTGGGCGCGATCGAGTTCCTGTTCTGCTTGCGCTCCTTCTTCGACTAAAAATTTCGTCCGCCGATATTCTTCTTGTTGTAAGTTGATTTCTGCTCTGGCATCTTTCACCTCAGCTTCTCTGGATGCGAGTTCCGATCGAGCCGTCTGTACTGCCGATCGCGCTTCTTCCACATCCGCTTGAGCGCGGTCAACTTCGGCTTGACTTCGATCGGGGCTTAACTGCACAATGGGAGTCCCCACTTGCACGCGATCGCCCGATTCTACTAAAATTTGGCTCACCCGTCCCGCAGCTTCTGGTCGTAAGATCACTCGCTCTTTTGCTTCCAAGTTACCTACATATTGAGAACTGTTAACAAGAGTACGAGCTTGCAGTTCTTTGAGTTGTACTGGCGTTGCTTGTGATCCTCGTTGTTGGGCGGCTGCGGGAGGGGTGGGTTGAGAGGTGAATATCTGACGAGTTCCCCAAATTCCGCCACCGACTATCACCATGATTCCCAAGAGCGCGATCGCTCCTTGATTCCACTTCCTCTGAGGTTGGGCGCTTTCGCGATCCGAGCTTTCTTTGTTTTCATCTGCCACTTGTGACATAATTCTTACTCACGCTGGTTTAATTGTTGTCTTTAACTTTAGATTGGTTGGTGCGTCTTGGCTTCTTTCCCAAGAAAGAGGGAGATCACTGCCTTGGTCTGAATGTTTAAATAAAAATAAAATTTCTTTTACTATAACAGACTGATATATCTATGTTAGAACTTGCAACCCTCGGACTGCTACAAAAAGAACCTTTACATGGTTATAAACTGAAACAACAGTTGGAGCGGTTTATTAGTGGTTGTATTAGTGTTAATTACGGTGCAATTTATCCCTTACTGAAACGTTTAGAAAAGCAAAATTTCCTCCAACTCTCTTTTAGTGAAGGAGAAGCGGGAGGAAAACGAAAAATTTATACAATTACGGAAAAAGGGAGAGCGCGGTTTTTAGAAAAGATGTTGGAGCATCCCCAAGAAAGTTGGGTTAATGCGCGATCGCGCTTTATGATTAAGTTTGTGTTCTTTAATCATCTGCACTCGCAACAGAGAATTAAACTAATTGAACATCGTTTAGAGGTTTGTCAAACCCGTTTAGAAGAACAACGGTGTAAACCTCAACCTGACGATTACTATTTCGCGACGGCTTGCGATCGGTACACTCAGACAATTGAAAATGAAATCCAATGGTTGCAAGTGCAACTGAAAAAAGAGCAGTAAGCGGTCACTATTGCAGTTTTGCTCCCACGAAAGGGGCTAAAACCACTAACACCTTAACCAGTAAGGGAGCGAACCACAAGCCAGAGAGAACACAAACAACAGCGATAGAGGCGGCTGCAATTTTCAACATTTCTTCTTGGGTGTTGAAGTAAAAGTAAACAGCAACTAATCCAACTAAAAGGGCGAATACTAGGGGAATCATTGTAATTTTCGGGCGTATAATTCTTGATTTCGGAAAAGCTATTGTAACGCAGACTTATCTTTGTTTTCGATGGTTACTTTAACATTCCGTTATTGCTGTTACAAATTATAACACCATCAACCTTGGCAGTCTTCACTCTCAGGGAATCAGTCTTGGGTTGGATTTTGACCCGTTTCCCCTAGTTGTTGACGAACATCATCAATGGCAAGATTCAGTTGACTGATTTTATCTTCTAAGCTCCGACGAGCAGTTTCCATCCCCTCCTCATCCTCTGATAGGGAATGGGTTTCTGGAGAAGTGTTTTGGTTTTGACGCGACGCAACGATCGCGCCAACGACACCGCCGATAATACTTCCCACTACTGTTCCGACTAAAAATCCGCTTCCAAATCCATCTCGTTCTGTCATGTTTTCAACCTTAATTTAAGTCCCAAACGCTCGATCGCCAGCATCCCCTAAACCAGGGACAATAAACCCTTGATCGTTCAATTCTTCATCCACAAAAGCGCTATAAATTCTCAATTGCGGATAAGTCTCACCAATCTGTTTTAAGGCGGGTGGCGCAGCGACCACAGAAATAATCCGTAATAACTCAGGATTCACCCCGCGACGAGTCAACTCCTCTAACGCCAGCATAATCGACCCACCAGTTGCCAACATCGGCTCTAAAATCAAAACTCGCGTTTCTGAATCTATTGTGTCTGGTAACTTGTTTAAGTAGCAACTGGCTTCGAGGGTTTCTTCATTCCGAACCAAGCCTAAATGATACACCGAGGAGAGAGGAAGTAAGGTTTGCGCCCCATCTAACAAAGCCAATCCTGCGCGTAAAATGGGAACAACCGCAATGGGAACTTGGGGGTTAATCATCGTCGCCGCACAGGGGGCTAACGGCGTTTCTACTTCGGTTTCTGTTGTTACCAACCAGTGACGAGAAGCCTCATAAGTTAGCCAACGTCCCAATTCTGTCATTGCCGTTTTAAACAAAGCATTGGGAGTATTTTGATCTCGCGCCACTGCTAACCAGTGTTTAATTAGCGGATGATCGGGAACGTAAACGCGCAGTTGAAAACTCATGAAAGAAAATTAAGAATTTCTGTATTGATGATCGTCGATCGTTCGCTGTTTATGCAAAGCACCGAGCAATCTACCATAAGTTATTGTTCAGGATTCCTTGCCAATTGTCAATCTCACCGCCTTTATAAAAGTTTATTGAAAATAATTCTGAATTGTGTTGACAATCTATTTCAATAAGGCTATAGTTAAACACAGTGTTCTCCTCTCGTTAAGAAGCAAGAAGCAGGTGGGGTAAGTCCGACCCCATCTCTTTTTTTTTGCGCTTCGATCTTCATCTGTTCACGATATCCTGAAAAAAGGAAATAATGATTTTACAAAAACGGGATGGAGGTCTAGATGAAAGGAACTGTGGCGAAATGGGGTAACAGTCTTGTGATTCGGATTCCGCAACACTTAGCACAACAAATAACCTTAGCTGAAGGAACAAAGGTCAACTTTGATGTAGTAGATGGAAATCTTGTCATCAAACCTAGACAGCGCAAGCATTATTCTCTGGAAGAATTAACATCAGGCATTACATCGGAAAATCTTCATAATGAAGTAGATACAGGAACATCTGTGGGGAATGAAGTGTGGTGACAGAGAATAATCAATATATTCCCCGTCGTGGGGATTTGGTTTATTTAAATTTCAATCCGACAAAGGGGCATGAACAGCAAGGTCATCGACCTGCTTTTGTTGCTTCTCCTTATCTTTACAATCAACGAACCAGTTTAGCTTTGTTTATGCCAATTACAAAAAAACAGAAAGGGTATCCATTTGAGATTATTCTCCCCTCACAATTAATGATTCAAGGAGTAATCTTGGCGGATCAGGTGAAATGTTTGGACTGGAAAGCTCGCGGAGTAAGATTTATTGAGTCAGTACCAGAGAGTTTGATTGATGAAGTACAAGCAACAATAGAACCTTTGCTACTATAACTGAATCAGAATCGGAATGTAGGTTGGGTGTAACCCAACATCGATCAGTTTCTTAATCGTAAGATCGGCTATAGCAGTTTTCACGCTTCTTGGGTTAGATTCTCGATTGGGGTTTTTGGTTACTTATTATTTGACGAATTGCCAAATAACGAATAACGAATAACGAATAACAAATAACATCCACTGACTCAGTTTGTACTTCAACAGACGTAAGAAACGCTATAACTCAAAGCAACGTTAAGCTAGGAAGCCCCAGAACCGATTAAACTGGAAGAGACAAGCAAGCTAGAAAACAGAAAAAGAGAGGAAATGACTACAGTTTCTCGTTACCAGCGTTCGGCGGATACAGACTGTGAATTATACGACGCGATCATGATCGGTTCTGGAATTGGCGGCTTAGTAACCGCGACACAACTCGCCGCCAAAGGCGCAAAAGTTTTAGTTTTAGAACGATATATCATTCCAGGAGGAAGCGCGGGTTATTTTGAACGTCAAGGCTATCGTTTTGATGTTGGCGCTTCTATGATCTTCGGTTTTGGTTCACAAGGAACAACTAATTTATTAACTCGTGCTTTAGAAGCGGTAGAAACCTCTCTAGAAACCATTCCTGATCCCGTTCAAATTGATTATCATCTCCCTGATCAATTAGAAGTCAAAGTTCATCGAGATTACGATAAATTTATTCAAGAATTAATCTGCCAATTTCCCCATGAAGCAGAAGGAATCCGCAAGTTTTATGATGAATGCTGGCGGGTTTTTAACTGTCTCAATGCGATGGAATTATTATCTTTAGAAGAACCCCGATATTTAACGAGAGTCTTTTTTCAACATCCGTTAGCTTGTTTAGGTTTAGTTAAGTATTTACCTCAGAATGTTGGTGACATTGCAAGACGCTACATTCGCGATCGAAACTTGCTAAAATTTATTGATATTGAATGTTATTGTTGGTCGGTTGTTCCTGCGGAAAAAACCCCGATGATTAATGCAGGAATGGTATTTTCCGATCGACATTATGGGGGAATCAATTATCCGAAAGGAGGCGTGGGACAAATCGCCCAAAAATTAGTAGAAGGATTAGAGAAAAAAGGCGGCACAATTGAATATAAAGCAAGAGTCAAAGAAATTATTTTAGAGAATAACAAAGCGGTTGGGGTACGTTTAGCAGACGGGAGAGAATACCGAGGGAAACGAATTATTTCTAATGCCACTCGTTGGGATACGTTTGAGAAACTCCTTCCTGATCAAACTTTACCGAAAAAAGAACAGAAATGGCAAGAACGTTATCAAAAATCTCCGAGCTTTTTAAGTTTGCATTTAGGGGTGAAATCTGATGTTATTTCTCCCGATACAGATTGTCATCATATCCTTTTAGAAAATTGGGAACAAATGGAAGAACCAGAGGGAACAATTTTCCTGTCTATTCCGACATTATTAGACCCCAGTTTAGCCCCACCCAATTGTCATATTTTCCATGCTTTTACGCCTCATTGGATTGAAGATTGGCAGGGATTATCCCCTCAAGACTATCACGAGAAAAAGGAACAAGCAGCCGCGAAAATTGTCCAACGTTTAGAGAAAATCTTTCCAGGTTTAGAAGATGCTTTAGACTATCAAGAAGTGGGAACCCCACGCACCCATCGCCGTTTTTTGGGAAGAGAGGATGGCACTTATGGGCCGATTCCCCAGAAGAAATTAATGGGATTATTAGGAATGCCTTTTAATCAAACTGCGATTCCTGGATTATATTGTGTGGGTGATAGTACCTTTCCAGGACAAGGTTTAAATGCTGTTGCTTTTTCGGGGTTTGCTTGCGCTCATCGGGTAGCAGTTGATTTAGGCTTTTAAGTGCTTATATTTTATGTTGTTTATGTTGGGTTTCGCTTCTCTCCACCCAACCTACATTTTTGTCCTTTGTCCTTTGTCCTTTGTTCTTTGTTTTCCAATGACTAATGACTAATGACTAATGACTAATGACTAATGACTAATTTATTTCAAAGGAATTAACTTCTAAAATTTCCCCGATCATAGCAAGACTCATCACATCATTTCTGATTGTACCAGTAACTTTTACTCGCTGTTGCGGTTGTTTTAAGTCTGATGGTGGGTTTCTTAATTCGTAGGTAATTCCTTCATCGGTTACTAAAGCCCAAGTGCCAATTCCGATGTCTTTTTTTTCAATTTTTCCTGTTACAGTAATCATGCAAATTAAGCCTGCTGAGTGTAGCAGGCTAACTAAAGTTTTTATAGATAAAAGCAGGGGTTAAATTTACCACTTAAGCTCAACTTGCGCTTCGATCGGATCGCCAGAATAGGGTTGAACTCCGACGTTAGGATAAGCGTCTTGATTGGGAGAAAAAATCCGAGCAATGGCTTCAGCAAAAAAGGAGTTAAGCTCATTCATCATTTTCATTAGTTTCATGGTTATCACCTTTAATTAAGTATTTGTTCTGAGGAAAAATATAATTGCGGGATTACTTTTCCCTTATTTTTTTTATTGTAGTTAATGAGGGAAGTAGAAGCCAAAAATGTTAAGCATTTCTCAATGAAATAATATTTCGGTTTACATTTGAGAAGTAGCAATTCTTGTGGGGATAATTCTCATGTATAGCAATTGTTCTGCCCCCAAACCCCCAATACTGGGGGCTTTCATAAATCAATTTTTTACAAATGATTTGGGATTGCTATATCCCTTTTTGAGCGACGAGAGAAGAAATCAAAGCAACAAGAATGATCATTTTCCCTTTAACATGGGAGAGGTGAATTTTGCTCGGAGGAAACAAATGGCAACCAGTCGCCGTGTAGCAAGGGTAGCTTCCCTGATTCAACAAGAAGTGAGTCAAATGCTGATTAGTGGGATTAAAGACGATCGCGTCGGTGCGGGAATGGTAAGTGTAACGGCGGTGAATGTGTCCAATGATCTTCAACACGCTAAAATTTTTGTCAGCATTTATGGGACACAAGAGGCAAAAGCGGAAACAATGGCTGGTTTACACTCTTCCACTGCTTATGTGCGCCGTGAGTTAGGAAGACGGATTCGGTTGCGTCGCACGCCAGAGGTAGTGTTCCATGAGGATATGTCTTTGGAATTGGGCGATCGAACGTTATCTTTAATTAATCAACTCAGTGCGAAACGGACAGATGAGGAAGAAAATCAAGGGGAGGAAACGGAAAACTAATGTCTTCTCTCCCAGATTACACCGAACTCTCTCTCTCCGAACAAATTGCCCAGATGATTGTGGTTCGCGCTTCTGGTCATTTATTTGATCAGCAAATTCGTTTCCCACAGTGGGAACCCACTCAAGATCAGTTACAAGACTGGGTGCAAAACTGGAAAATTGGGGGCGTAATTTTGTTGGGAGGGAGTGCTGCAGAAATCTCTCAACGCACCAGTGAATTAAACCGTTGGACAGAGATTCCCCTTTTCATCGCGGCGGATATCGAAGAAGGAGTGGGACAACGATTTGCAGGGGCGAGTTGGTTTCCACCGCCTATGGCGTTGGGAGAAGTGGCAAAAACTGATTTAAATCAAGGGAAGGAATACGCGAGGACGATCGGGGCGATCACTGCAAAAGACGCGCAGGCGTTGGGGATTAATTGGTTGTTTGCGCCAGTGGTTGATGTTAATAATAATCCGCATAATCCTGTGATCAATGTGCGATCGTTTGGGGAAACCCCTGAGATTGTCTGTGAGTTAAGCGCGGCGTTTATTGAGGGAACGAAGGATTATGGGGTGCTGACAACAGCGAAACATTTTCCTGGACATGGAGATACGGCGATCGATTCCCATTTGTCGTTACCCGTGTTGGAGATGGGTGTCGAACGTTTAGAGGCGGTGGAGATTCCTCCGTTTCAACGGGCGATTAGTTTGGGAGTGGATGCGGTAATGAGCGCTCATCTGCTGGTGTCTTGTTGGGATGACGCTTTACCCGCGACGCTTTCTTCAACGGTTTTGACGCAACAGTTACGGTTGAATCTGGATTTTCAGGGGTTGATTGTAACGGATGCGTTGATTATGGGGGCGCTGGATGAAGTGGCTTCTCCCGCGTCACTTCCCGTGTTGGCGATCGAGGCGGGTGCAGATATAATTTTAATGCCCCATGATCCGCAAGTGGCGATCGAAGCGATTCTGGATGCGGTCAATCAAGGTCGTATTTCTCCCCAACGGATCGTGGCTTCAGTGGCTCGCATTTGGGAAGCAAAAGAGAAGGTGATCAAGGCGGAAAAAGGGGATTTCTTGACCGAGTTAGCGAGTCCAACGGCTGAGAATACCACGGGAGAGGTTTTAAGGGGTTCTTTGCGGCTGAAAAATGCTCGAACGCTGTCGATTCCAGAGACTCCCTGTCGGAATTTAGTGATTGTGGATGATTTATTAGCTTGTGACTTTCTCAACGAAGCACACAGCGCGATCGCCGTGCCTCAAAAAATGGGCTATGAGTTGCAATTACTCGGACAAGCGCAGGTGTTTCCAGAACCCCCTTCTAATTCTCCACTGACGCTAATCCAACTGTTTACGAGGGGAAATCCATTTCGAGGAGAAGCGGGGCTAAATGAAGCAACAAAAGCCTTGCTGCAAAAGTTATTAACCGAGGGATGTGTGCAAGGAATCGTGGTTTATGGTAGTCCTTATGTGTTCGGTTGGTTGGAAGATTATCTTCCTTCTTCTGTTCCCTATATTTTTAGTTATGGACAAATGAGCGAAAGTAGCTCGATCGCCCTCCAGCACCTTTTTGACTTGTCGGTTGGGTGAAGGAGACGAAACCCAACCGACTTGTAGGTTGGGTGAAGGAGACGAAACCCAACCGACTTGTAGGTTGGGTGGAGAAGATGAAACCCAACACCAATCATGGTAATCCGCTATAATGCCTCCAGAATCATAGGAATATTGAAGGAAAATGAACCCATGACTATGGAGCAAAATTTAGCAAGAGCATTTCAACGTCAAGAAGTGCTGAAAGTAATTAGTGGCTTAAATAACTTCGATCGCGCTCAAGTTGCAAAAATCATCAACGCGGCGACGGTCGGCGGAGCAACCTTTCTGGATATCGCTGCGGATGCGGAGTTAGTAAAAATGGCGAAACAACGAACGCAGCTTCCGATTTGTGTTTCTGCGGTTGAACCAGAAGCATTTGTTACTTGTGTCAAAGCAGGTGCGGATTTGATTGAAATTGGTAATTTTGACACCTTTTATGCTCAAGGGCGACGGTTTGAAGCAGAAGAAGTCTTAGCATTAACTGAACAAACTCGTCAGCTACTCCCTGATGTTACGCTTTCGGTGACAGTTCCCCATATTCTAGCCTTAGATGAACAAGTGGAATTAGCAAGCCGTTTAGTGGCAATGGGGACCGATATCATCCAAACGGAAGGGGGAACCAGTAGTGAGCCTCATCATAGTGGCGCGATCGGGTTAATTGAGAAAGCAACTCCCACCTTAGCGGCGGCGGCGACAATTTCCGAAGCGGTATCAGTTCCCGTGTTGTGCGCGTCTGGTTTATCTCAGGTAACTGTTCCGATGGCGATCGCGGCGGGTGCGTCTGGCGTTGGTGTCGGTTCGGCGATCAACCAATTGGATGATGAAATCGCAATGATCGCAACGGTTCGAGGATTAGTAGAAGCATTAAACACTGTCCAACGCCGTTCACTGGTTCGCCCTTAACCAGTGATCAGATCATAAGTAGGTTGGGTAGAGACGTTCCATGGAGCGTCTCCACGCGAAACCCAACAAAATTTGTCATTAGGTAGGGTTTCCTGAATAAAACTGAAACCTTTACCCAATGAGGCTTTAAGGCTCTTAACCCCTCAAAAAAGTGCAAGGGAGACAAGGGAGACAAGGGAGACAAGGGAGTGATTTTTCTCCCCCATCTCCCCTCTTGCCTCTTGCCTTTTGCCTCTTGCCTTTTGCCTCTTGCCTTTTGCCTCTTGCCTTTTGCCTTTTGCCTCTTGCCTCTTGCCTCTTGCCTTTTGCCTCTTGCCTCTTGCCTCTTGCCTAGCGCGTAGCGCTATAGATCATAGGTTGGGTTACGACCTTACTTTACCCAACCCATCTGATCTTTATTCTCCGCTACTGCGTAGTTTATCTAAAACACTGCGATCTTCTAACGTTGATGTGTCTCCAGCAACATCTTCTCCAGAGGCGAGATTCCGCAAGAGACGGCGCATGATTTTCCCCGATCGAGTTTTCGGGAGAGCATCGGTAAAGCGAATCTCTCCAGGTCGCGCGATCGCGCCGATTTCGTGTGCAACGTGCTGTTTCAACTCTTGGCTTAAAGCCTCTGTTCCTTCATAGTCTCCTTCGAGAGAAACAAACGCAAACACTTCTGATCCCTTCACCTCATCTTTTCGTCCTACCACAGCCGCTTCCGCAACCGCAGGATGAGAAACTAAAGCTGATTCTACTTCCATTGTGCCTAACCGATGTCCTGCGACATTAATCACATCATCAACGCGACCCATCACCCAAAGATAGCCATCATCATCCTTTCTTGCGCCATCACCAGCAAAATAAAAATACTGTCCATCTTGGGGCGCAATATGTTCCCAATAAGTACGACGGAATCGATCGGGATCGCCGTAAACGGTTCGCATCATCCCTGGCCAAGGATACTTAACCACCAAATAACCCCCTTCATTTGCCTTAACGGGATTGCCATCTAAATCCACCACATCCGCTAAAATCCCAGGAAAAGGTAACGTCGCTGATCCAGGTTTCGTGGGAATCGCCCCTGGCAACGGTGTAATCATAAACCCACCCGTTTCCGTTTGCCACCAGGTATCAACAATGGGACACTTTTCCCGTCCAATAATGCGGTGATACCACATCCAAGCCTCTGGGTTAATTGGTTCGCCTACTGTTCCCAATAATCGTAATGAAGACAAATCTCGTGCATTGGGATAATGTTCTCCCATTTTAATGAACGATCGAATCGCGGTTGGTGCGGTGTAGAAGATGGTCACGCCGTATTTTTCCACTACATCCCACATACAGCCAGGATTAGATGGACGCGGCGCGCCTTCATACATCAGTGTCGTTGCGCCGTTGGACAATGGACCATAAACAATATAACTGTGTCCCGTAATCCAACCCACATCAGCCGTACACCAATAAACATCGGTATCCTTGAGATCAAACGCCCATTTCAAGGTAGTGTGAGTATAAAGATTATAGCCTCCAGTGGTGTGAACAACCCCTTTCGGTTTTCCTGTCGTTCCAGAAGTGTAGAGGATAAATAACATATCTTCACTGTCCATTACTTCTGCTGGACAGTGGGCGGCAACCCCTGCTTTGAGATCATGCCACCAGTGATCGCGTCCTGGTTCAATGTGGACTTTTTCTTCAGTGCGTTGAACCACTAAAACATTTTTAACGTTCGGGGCGCCATTATTGGCAAGTGCTTGATCTACTTCGGGTTTCAGGGAAACAATCTTATCCTTACGAAATCCACCATCGGCAGTGATCACTACTTTCGCGTCTGCATCCACTAAACGGGTTTTTAAAGCCTCAGCACTAAAGCCACCAAAAACAACGCTGTGTGGTGCGCCAATTCTCGCACAGGCTAACATTGCGATCGCAGCTTCGGGAATCATCGGCAGATAAATCGCCACCCGATCGCCTTTTTGCACCCCTAATTGTTTTAAAACGTTTGCCATCAGACAAACTTCCCGATGCAACTGGGCATAAGTATAAGTGCGAGAGTCTCCAGGTTCCCCCTCCCAGATTAAAGCCGCTTTATTTTTGCGCCACGTGGTGAGATGTCGATCGAGACAATTATAAGCAATATTTAACTTCCCGCCCACAAACCATTTCGCAAAGGGAGGATTCCAATCTAAAACCTGATTCCACTTTTCAAACCAGTGTAGTTCGGTTTCTGCTAACTCAGCCCAAAACTGTTCAGGGTTGCTTTTTGCCTTCTCGTAAAGGGCTTGATACTCTTGTTGACTTTTGATTACTGCTTGTTGAGAAAATTCTGAAGGTGGTGTAAATAAACGTTTTTCTTGTAAAATCGATTCGATCGTCGGTTCTGACATTAGCTTTTCGATGCAATTAAAGTTGATTTTCTTTTGTCCATTGTACCGACGAATGTTTTTTTTCGATTCACATTGTCTGTGCTATTTTTAAGGGGCGATTTGATTTGAGGAGAGGTGGTTTTGACAGATTCCGTTATTATTTCCCCTGATGTGTCTTGGTCTGATTTAAGTTTACCAACTCCGATCGCGCTGGGAGTAATGGCTTCAGGGAAAGGGAGTAATTTTGTTGCTGTTGCTAACGCGATTCGTGAGGGAAAACTCAACGCCGAGATCAAGGTCGTGATTTACAATAAAGCTCAGGCAAAAGTCAAGGAAAAAGCCGAAGCGTTAGGGATTCCCACTGTATTTTGTAATCATCGTGACTATTCCCATCGAGAAGCGTTTGACGAGGTGTTAGTGGAAACTCTGAAAGCCTATCAGGTTCATTGGATAGTGATGGCGGGATGGATGCGTGTGGTGACTCCTGTTTTGATTAATGCGTTTCCCGATCGGCTGATCAACATTCATCCTAGTTTATTACCCAGTTTTAAGGGGATAGATGGCGTTAAACAAGCGTTGGCTGCCGAGGTGAAAATTGCAGGCTGTACCGTGCATCTAGTGCGTTTAGAGGTGGATAGTGGTCCGATTTTGATGCAGGCAGCCGTACCAATTTTAGCAGATGATACCGAAGCCACCTTACATCAACGAATCCAAACCCAAGAGTATGCGATCTTACCTCGTGCGATCGCCCTCGCCGCGCAATCGTGCCTAATCTCCTAATTTAATTCTCGGATCAACTTGTTGTAACAGTAAATCTGCTAACAAATTACCGATAATTAACATTAACGCTCCCATCATTAAACTTGCCATTACTAAATATAAATCTTGTGCTAAAACCGCTTGTAAAATCAATCGTCCTAACCCTGGCCAATTAAAGAAAAATTCCGCAATAAATGCACCACTAAGTAAGTTTGCAAATTCAAATCCGAGTAACGTAATCAGAGGATTAATCGCATTACGGAGGGCGTGAACATAAATCACTCGATTTTCGGGTAAACCTTTTGCCCGTGCGGTTTGAATATAATCTTGACGTAAAACATCTAATAATTCTCCCCGTGTAATCCGTTGTAAACCAGCAAATCCCGTTATACTTAAAGCAATTGTCGGTAAAATTAAATGCCAGCCAATATCAAGAATTTTCCCCAATAGTGAGAAGTTATTATAATTAATACTGGTCATTCCTCCCACTGGAAACAGTGGCGAAGTGGCTTGAGCAATAAATAAGAGAAAAAGCGCGGTAATGAGACTGGGGAAACCTTGTCCGAGATAGCTAATCACTCGCAACCCTCGATCGAGGCGTTGATTTTGTTTAATTGCTCCCACAATTCCTAAAGGAATGGCAATGATCCAAGTAAAAAAAATGGAAGTAATTGTTAACAGCAAAGTTGCTGGAATTCGCTCTAAAATTAAATCAGCAACCGGACGAGAATAAACGAAACTTGTACCAAAATCAAAGCGAGTGATAATACCGCCTAACCAATACCAGTATTGTAAAAAAACGGGTTGATCTAAACCAAAACGTTGTTCGAGATCAGCGATCGTTTCTGGTGAAATTTGCGGACTTTGGCGCAAGGTATCTAGGTAGTCACCAGGGGCGAATTGAATGATTGTAAAACTTAAAATTGAGGCAAGAAATAAAGTTAAAAGCGCCTGAAACGATCGTTTATAAATATAGAGTGCGGTATTATTTGTTAGCACCGATCGCGCTCTCATTAAAGGTTTTATTGGGCTTTTAGAAACAGTTTCACTCATGGCATTTTTAAAGTTAATAATAATTTGCGTCAGCTATAAAACGTAGGCCCTTGTGAATCGAAGCGAAACCCAACACCAATCGTACCATTTCGATCAACTGTTGAAGGGGGATCAACTGTAACTCAACTTTTTAGAAACGGAAATAACATTTAGAACGACTATAGTAAAAAATTGGTTAATGAAAGCCCCCAGAATTGGGGGTTGGGGGCAACAACAGTAAACTATCTAAAATGTAATGCGCCAATTGTAATTTACGACATAACGGAATTGTTGTTTCCCAGCCATCTTGTCTCAAAATGACAGCCTGATTGTTGTCGCTGCCAAATCCCCCTTCCGATCGATCAATGGGATTCGCTACAATATAATCTAAGTTTTTTCGGAGCATTTTTTCTTTTGCAGGCTTGACAAAATCCCCAGTTTGTGCTGCAAACCCTACTAAAATCTGTTGCGATCGTTTCTGTTGTCCCAAAGTCGCAGCAATATCGGGGACATTCACCAACGATAACCGATCGGGGAGCTTTTGTTTCGGCAACTTCTCAGGGGAATAAGGCGCGGGTTTCACATCCGCCACCGCCGCCGCCAAAATCGTATAATCAGCATCAGGAAAGGAAGCCAACATCGCCTCTAACATTTCCTCCGCACTGACGACAGAAATCAGACGCAATTGCGGAGAAAACGGAATCATTGCTTGTGTTGTTCCACCCTGAACCAAAATCACATTTGCGCCACGATCAATACCCGCTTGTGCGATCGCGCTCCCCATTTTCCCCGTTGCGGGATTACCGAGAAAGCGCACTGGATCGAGATATTCTTGTGTTCCCCCACCATTCACCAACAATTGTTTACCGAGAAAATCCCGTTTTCCTTTGGTGTAAAGGAGAGATTGCGCTGTAGAAAGCAATTGTTCTGGAGTTGCCATGCGTCCTTTTCCCGCGCGATCGCAAGCGAGTAAGCCACCAGTCGGTTCAATGGTATGATAGCGGTTATCTTGGGAAATCATCTCCCAATTGCGTTGAACAGAAGACTGTTCCCACATTTCCGTATTCATCGCTGGCGCAAGTAAAACTGGACAACGGGAAGCGAGAACCGTATTTGTCAGTAAATTATCAGCCAACCCATAAACCAACTTTCCCAACGTATTGGCGGTAAGTGGCGCAATAATTAATAAATCTGCCCATTCCCCTAAATCAATATGTAAAGGACGAGCAGAATTATTCCAGAAATCAGAATCCGTGTAAGCGTGATGGCGGCTGAGAGTGCTAACCGTCAAAGGTGTAATAAACTTTTGCGCTGCTTCTGTGAGCATTACCCGCACTGATAAACCAGCCTGATGAGAATGAGAAATCAACTGACACACCTTGTAAGCCGCAATCCCACCGCCAATGGCAATTAAGACATTTTTCCCTTCCGTCATCAGGCTTCATCAAACGCTTCCACATCAAGGAGATATTGATAAGGTTCAACCAACTCCCAGTTATGAAACGAAATCGCACGCAAGAGATGCCAATCTTGTAACGCTTCAAAAGGACTATTGTAGTCATCCTTTTCCAGACGTTCCGCCAACTGATCGATCGCTTCTGGTGTTAATTCTTTAATTTCTTTTGGTGAAAGACTTACCGCATCCATAATAGCCTCCATGAGAAACCCCTTCAGCATTAATCGTAACCGATGAATTGGAAAAGGGAAATGTTTCACAATACAAAATATGAAGTTCCTCAAGAACTATTCATTCTCAGTGGATACTGCTAAAATCTGTTTAAATCAAGTGATTTTTCAGGAAAAACCATGAAGAAAAGTAATCGATCCTACCTAAAAACATCTTTTGCAGTATTTGCTCTTACTGCTGGCTTAATCACAGCCTGTGAAACCCAAACCGACACCACCAATGGCACTGGAAACACAGAAAGTGCTTCTGGGGGTTTAAAAATCGGGAGTTTGTACCCGACAACAGGTGACTTATCATCCGTCGGTCAAAATATGCCAAAGGCAGTGCGTCTGGCTGTGGATACGATTAACGCTTGCGGTGGGGTGAATGGTGAACCCGTTACTCTCATCCAAGAAGATAGCCAAACTGATCCCAACGCAGGAGCTGCCGCTATGTCTAAACTGGTGGATGTGGATAATGTCGCTGGTGTTGTGGGTGCATTTGCCAGTAGTGTTTCTGGGGCAACCATTGACATTGCCGTTAGAAATGAAGTGATGCAGATATCATCAGGAAGCACCAGCCCGGTCTTCACTGAACGGGCAAAACAGGGAGATTTTCAAGGGTTTTGGGCGCGAACTGCTCCTCCTGATACCTTCCAAGCACGAGCTTTAGCAAAACTGGCTACCGATCGAGGCTTCGATCAAGTGGCTACCGTCGTCATCAACAACGATTATGGCGTTGGTTTTGAGCAAGAATTTGTCAAATCCTTTAAGGAACTAGGGGGAACAGTGGTCAATGAAAATGATCCTGTGCGTTATGATCCCAAAGCCAGCACCCTTGACAGTGAAGCCGCTGCGGCGTTTGGCAACGATCCCGATGCCGTTTTAGGGGTGTTATATGCGGAAACTGGCAGTTTATTAATGCGAGCCGCCTATCAACAAGGTTTAAGCGAAGGTGTCACCGAACTTCTCACCGACGGCGTTTATTCGGAAGAATTCGTTAATGATGTTGGTCAAACCCCTGATGGACAATCAATTATCAACGGCGCATTGGGAACAGTGCCAGGTGCCAGTGGTGTCGCCTTAGATAACCTCACCCAAAAATGGGAAGAGGAAGTGGGAGGAGAAGTAACAGCGTTTGTTCCTCACACTTGGGATGCTGCGGTAATTATGATGTTAGCGGCTCAACAAGCTGGAGAAAACTCAGGAACTGGAATTAAAGATAACTATCGTGACGTTGCGAACACCCCTGGCACGGAAGTGTCTGATCCTTGTGAAGCGATGGAGTTGATTCGTAATGGAGAAGAAATTAACTACCAAGGCGCAAGCGGCGACATTGAATTTAACGAATATGGCGACACCGTTGGCAGTTATGATGTGTGGACAGTGCAATCAGAAGGAAACTTGGATGTAATCGATCAGGTGTTACCCGTTAGTGAAGAGTAAGTGCGATTCGTTTCTAGTGAAATCGCGCTTAGTTCCCACGAAATCTGGAGTATAAGCCAGAGCTTCCTTGAAACCCTTCGGGGTACAGAACCTTGACAACTTGATTTCCATGTTGGTGAGAGCCTGTGGAGTATTAGCTAAGAAACAGGTAGGGTCTAACCCGTTAATTCAATTTGGAGACCAAGCCGCAGGACTCCTAGCCAGTCAAGTCATCTCACTTAGTAGGGTGGGCAAAGCCCACCCTACCGTTCTTTCAAATTAAGGATTAAAACCATGATGAACACTCCATTTCTGGCGCGATCGGGTGGGAGTCTCGATCGCGTTTTCCTCAATCGCATGAAATGCTAACACAAAACCAGAAATAAGCGTGAATCATGGTAATAGAGATTCCAACCACAGGAGATACCACGTAGCCCACAACCCCAATGGAAACGAGACGGTCAACAAAAGAAAGCGCAGAAAACTCCTAAAAATGCTCGTCGTAAGCGCCAACAAATCAAGCACTTGCGATCGATGCTGAAGAAAAAGAGCAAAAACGTTTCGGCTTAACCCTGCATAATTGATTACACCACTGCGTAGATATGAATTTAGACGTTCTAGAAATATTACCATGAAAAATCTTTATAGTCATCTTTTGTCTGTTCTTTCTAATCATGTCTGGGATGGTGAAATTACTTCTCCTGAATTTGCTCAATATCTTCAGTCTTTACAGCCAAGCGTTCGCAAATTACGAGCTTCTTATCAAACATCAATAAGAGTCATAGTTAACTACGATGATGAGCAAATTCAAGCCTCATATTGGCTTGCTTATTATCCTCATTATGTGCAGATGACCGAGAAAATTTTAGCGCAATTGTCAGAACAAGGATTGCTCGATCGATTTCATCACCAGATTGAAAAGCAACTCTTTCAAACTTCAGGAGAACTCAATTTATCTATTTTAGCGGCTGGGGCGATTCCAGAGGCTGTGGCAATCAGTAACTATATTAAAACACATTTTCCTGTAGAAGACTATGGCACAATTCGAGGACACTTAAATATTCATACTTTTGATCTTGGTTATGAGGAATGGAAAACTAAAGGAAATCGTCATTTTGAGTCGCGCCATTGGAAAAGGGCGATCGCGCACTACACAAAAGCCCTAGAATTTTATCCCCACTCCTATTTTAGCTATACCCGTCGCGCACTGGCTTATCGCAAAAATGGAGAATATGAAAAAGCAATTAATGACTACACAAACGCCTTTAGTTTATGTCAGGGAAAAGCCGAAGATTATTATCACCGCAGTATCGCTTATCGTCAACTCGAACAATATCAGTGCGCCCTAAAAGATTGCAATCAAGCGATCGATCTTAAACCCCATTTAGCCCCTGCTTATAATCATCGTGGGAATTTATTTGTAGATTTGGAAGACTATGACAGCGCGATCGAAAACTATAAAGTAGCCCTTGAAATCGAGCCCAATTTCGCGATCGCTTACAACAATCAAGGCGTAGCATATAGCAAACTTAATCAATATCAAAAAGCACGAAAAAGCTATGATCTAGCCATCAAGCTGAATCCCAATTAGGGTTTACTGAAAAAGTCCATTGGTTGGTTAAGTAAGGCAAGAGGCAAGAGGCAAGAGGCAAGAGGCAAGAGGCAAGAGGCTTGCATGCAATATGCGTGACGATTGAACAATCAATGAACTTGCATTTTTATCTGAACTGAATCGCCTCAAATCCTTATTTGGTAATACTTTCAGTTTTCTTGACTCAAGCCCCAATTATAAAAAAGCCATCCAAAACCGAGCCAAAATCACTTCTTTCCCCAAAGTTTCCTAAACGGAAGTTTAACACCAGATTCCCTCAATTAATAATAACAAGTAGGCTCTTGTGGAGTAGAGGGAAACCCAACACCAATCACCGATCGCTGTAAAACGTAGGTTGGGTGGAGGGAAGCGAAACCCAACACCAATATTCGTTATTCGTTATTCGTTATTCGTTATTCGTTATTTGTTATTTGTTCACTGATTACTGGTCACTGATTACTGGTCACTGGTCACTGAAACGAGGGAAGCGAAACCCAACACCCATTATCTGAACTTAATATAATTCCATTTTGGAAAAGTCGCCCCCGCATAATCCACAGACGCAGGGGTTTAATTAGTGCTTCAGTTCCTTTTTCCTCCGAAGAGGATCGTGACCCTTCCTATATTAGCCCCCACTGTCACTGGATTTCAACCCTAGTTTCCGAGGGGGGGTGCGAAATAATTTATTTGCCATGAAATAAAAATCGTTAAAATTGCTAAAACTCCCTGATAGTAGGCGACCGAGCGGGTCAACGGAAAAATCAGCATTACAGCGATTTCCCGAGGCGATCGCCCAAACTGAGAACGATTCTCATACAAGAGTGGATCAATTGCCGTTTCTCACTTGACTAACCTGCCAAATACAGCGAAACTCCTCACTATGTAAGGTTGCTTCCACTTCAGGATCAAAGACAGTCACCAAACAATGATCTTCATATTGGCGCACCGCATAGCCAGAAGGACGATGATTAGAACGCCCACACCATGAAGGTCGATCATTATTTCTACTACATTTTTGACTCGATCATATAACCGTTGTATCAAAGCCGAGTGACTAATATCGGGTTGATCAGGTGTATAATTAAACTGACTGCCACGAAAGCCACCGAAACTCTCTAATTTATGGGGAGGTCGTCGCCAACCTGGCCCTAATCCTCCCAAACGGCTGCTTAACTCTAATAAATCGCCAATTAAATCCTGTAACTCGTCATTGCAATCCACAGGAATTTTCCAAACTGAATGGGCATTTCGCGCTGGAATATTAGTATATCCTTGCTGATCACCTTGATTTTGAAAGCTGCGACCAATAGGGCGTAAATAGCTAGTTAAGACTAAACGGGCTGGAGAACCAAATCCACCAAAAATTTTATCAGTTAAGCCTTTCGCTGCGTCTGGAGATAACCAAGCCAAAGCTAAACGAGTAAAATAGCTACGGAAATTTGCCCGTAATACCTGCGGACTCCAACGGTATTTTCCCATAAGATTATGGTTTGGATTATGGGCTTGGACACAGGGCTTCATCCCAGTGAGTTCAATTTCCCATTTACCTCTGGGAGTGATATCAGCTAAACGACCAAACCCCGAAGCAGTTCCCCGTCCAATTCCTTGCTGTTGGAAAAACTCTTTTAGTCGCTTTTCTACTTGTTTTTTTTGTTCTTGAGTGGGCGTGGGTTTAATAATGACATGGAGATCAAATTTATCCGCATTATCAGGGTTGGGGGGATGTTTCGGGGAAACGGTAGTCCTGCATAGTAATGATTAATTTTGCAGGCTTGCCTTGTAGTAATGTATAAAGTCCCAAATAGCGCCTAAATGATTCTGGAATTTTTTAGAGAAAGAAAGACTCTTTCTAACTAATCTACCAATCCTCACCTTCGCTCCGGGTTGTCTAAGTGTATTATTAAATCTTTCTATATGATTAGTTTGACCAGTTTCTTTGCCAACTGCTTGATGTCTCTTAGTCGGTAAAATTCCTTGATAGGCTTCCCAAAAATCTGTGTAACAAGTTGCACATTGACGGGTTTACTGGTGGTAAGGAATCCCATAATTTTCGGGCTGCGGCGCGATCGCGATCGCGCTTCTTAAACACCGACAATTTATGCAAGTTAAACTATCAATGGCTAACCAAATCCATACTTTATTTCGCTTAGAACCAACGAATGACCACATTTCATCAATTTCAAGAATTAACCTTCCTCTTTTTTTTCGGTAATTTTAGCTTCTTTAGGAGTCAAATAATATTTTTGATTAACATAGTCTTGCAACCAACGCTCTGAAACTTCAGCAACTCGCGCGATCGCCGCTAAGGCTAAGCGCTCCTTCAGTAATTTATCAATTAAATTACGCTTTTCCTGGGAAATTGGCTGACGAGAAGGGTTATCAACAAATTGTCGACCACAGTGCTGCGCCCCGAAAACGCTGTTTTCCGTAATGTGTATGTCCGTTTTTAACAAATTTGGAAGAGTTACATTTTGGGCAATTCATTACTAATCTTTTTGGTAATTTCAAGTTGCTTTAGCATTGTATCATTACTATTCAGCACTACCGTTTATCAAGATCATAACCTTCTACACCCATTGTTTTAACCTCCGATTTCTGAAATTGCAATTCGTCCATATCCAACACTCCACAAACCGCCTAAGTAATGTTCTCCCTTGAGAAAACTCGCCCACTCTTGCGGTTTTTCTACTTCTCCTCGTGTTGTCCAATTCATTAAAAATATTGCCCCTGAGGGAAAGCCTTCCACCCCGAAGAGATTACTCACTAAGTTTCCTTTGTGATCTGGTTCGTCTAGTAATTTGACTCGCGGTTGACGCACTAATCCCATATCCACAAAGAGATTGATACTCTCATCGGGAACAATAATGCGACGGTTAGGTGGCACGTCATTGGGGGCTGGTAATGCTTCCTTATAGTGTTGAACATTGCTGAGTTTTAGCATTATAGGCGAGAATCCTACGACCAAAATCTTTGATTTGGTCGCTAGATGAATCGCCATCAATCGAGGGGGTTCAATACCCCTGAGATTGATAACTTTCTGATCTGTTCTCTAATTACTTCATTCTGACTTCTACCCTTATGTTTACAGTAAGAGAGAAGTTGCTGATGTTCTTCCTCAGTACATCTTATGGTTAAGGGAAGTAATCGTTATCTGAAAGCAGTTAAACAACTTGGAAAACATCATCAAAAAGTTGCCAGACAGAGAAAAGACTTTCACTTTAACACCATTAAATTGATTCTCAGTAAAGGAGATGTCATTGCCCATGAAAAACTCAACATCAAGGGACTTGCTAGAACCAGACTAAGCAAATCAATCTATGAGTGCGATTCGTTCAGTCTAAACACACTTTCGTAGTGATGGGGACGACTGGCTTCTGAGGGGTAACCGATTAGGTAGAGTTCGCACTTTAATCCCTCTCAGATGACAACTCTGTGACCTTATAGGTGAGAGTGACCAGTGTAGCCTCGGCTAAGACCACTGGAAGGGAAATCCCATAACAACCCAAGTCCTATCGTTCAGGCACTGAACTGAAAGCATATTGTGCGATTCGTTTCTGGTGAAAACGCTGTAGTTCTCTCGAACTACGGAGTATAAGCCAGAGCTTGGTGAGAACCCTTCGGGGTATTAAACCTTGACAACTTGATTTCCATGTTGGTGAGAATCTGTGGAGCTTCGGCTAAGAAACAGGTAGGGTATAACCCGTTAATTCAAGTCCATCCCTCTCAGGGTGTGAGAGGACAGCGTAACCCTCATCTATAGAGTTGACCACTTGAGGATGAAGCAGGGTTAAATGGGGTCACTGCTGGAAGCCTAATCTGGTAAATCCCTAGCAAGAGGCTACGTCTAGTCAACGAACCTACGTTTGAACCATCGTAATTTCAATCCTGCGTAAAGGCTGATCGCAGGGAGCGAAATATGCTCACCACAAGAGGATAGAAGTTTAGTATAGCTTATATCACATCTCCAAATTTGTGCGGTGGAGAGTAGGGGGCTAAGGTCTCAATCAATGGAAATTAGGAACGAAGTAACCCTCGTTCATACTCTTGGGAAAGGTCGATTTCTCAAGTAGTCTGTCGGGATGCAATATCTGGCTCATTTGCTGGGTTGAGCGAGGGCGGGATTGGATAAGAAGCAAACGCCTTCTGTAACAGGAAGGACAAGCAGACGTATCCACTTTAGATTACGAAGATAATAAGTAAAGTAGAGTAAAGTTATGAACCAAATCAGGTATAAATGTGATGCTCGGACAAAGACCTTTTTAATGCTCTGGTTAGGCTTTGGGTTTAATCTCATGGCAGAGACGGAGTGGAGTCAGATTGACTGGAAGGAGGTTGAAATACGGGTGTTTAAGCTCCAAAAGCGGATTTATCGAGCTTCTCAAAGTGGTGACGTGGCTAAAGTTCACAAACTCCAAAGATTATTGTTACGGTCTTGGTGTGCCAAGCTCTTAGCAGTACGGCGCATTTCGCAGGATAACCAAGGTAAAAATACCGCAGGGATAGATGGGGTGAAAAGCCTAAGTCCTAAACAACGGTTGAGCCTTGCTGAAAACCTGACCCTTACAGGGAAGGGGAAATCCTTAAGACGGGTCTGGATTCCAAAACCAGGTCGCAAAGAAAAACGTGGCTTGGGTATTCCAGTAATGGAAGACCGTGCGAGGCAAGCACTTCTCAAATTGGCTTTAGAACCAGAATGGGAAGCAAAATTCGAGCCTAACTCATACGGATTCAGACCAGGACGTTCTTGCCATGATGCGTGCGGAGCAATATATTCGGCTATCAAACAAAAATCCAAATGGGTTTTAGATGCTGACATTTCAAAATGCTTCGACCGCATAAATCACAATGTTCTCTTACAAAAACTGAATACAACCCCGACTATGGCTCGACAAATTCGAGCTTGGTTGAAATCGGGGGTATTGGATAGAGGCGATTGGTTTCCAACAAATGAGGGAACACCACAAGGAGGGGTGATAAGTCCTCTATTGGCAAACATCGCCCTGCATGGACTTGAAGAGTACATAAAACAATGGACTGAAACTTGGAAAGGGAAAAAACAAACTAATATTAAAAGTATCTCTCTTATCAGGTATGCAGATGATTTCGTTGTTCTCCACAAGGATAAATCCATCATCCAACAGGCGAAAACGCTTATTGAACAGTGGTTACATGGCTTAGGCTTAGAAATAAGCGAGAGCAAGACGAGAATTTGCCATACCTTGCATGATACGGAAGAAACGAAAGCAGGGTTCGACTTTCTAGGGTGGAACGTCCGACAATATAAGGTCGGGAAGAGACACTCAGGAAAAAACACAAATGGCAATTTACTCGGATTCAAAACAATAATTAAACCTAGCGACAAGAGTATCAAAACACATTACGAAAAGATTGTTGAAGTATTAGATTCAATGAAAGGTAAATCCCAAGAGGTAATCATTGATAAACTTAATCCCATCATCATGGGTTGGTGCAACTATCACAAAACAGTCTGCTCGAAAGAAACGTTCCAACACATAGACAACTCAGTCTATAACAAATTACGTCGCTGGACAAAACGCCGTCATCCTAATAAAACCCTCAAATGGTGTGAAGAAAGATACTTTCATTTGACTAAGGAGAAAAATTTAGATGGAGAAAAGAGAAACGCAAAATGGGTCTTTTCAACTCCTTCCGATGTACCAAACTCTCCTGTTGCGGGTACGCACGAACTGTGGAAACACGCATGGACACCAATTGAAAGACATATAAAAATCGAGGGTACGAGGTCTCCTTACGATGGAGACTGGCGGTACTGGAGTAAACGTCGGGGTGAATATCCTGGCACACCAAAACGGGTTGCTACTCTGATGAAGCGCCAGAAAGGCAAATGTACCCGTTGTGGACTTTACTTTAAGGATGGAGATGTAGAAGAAGTTGACCACATCATCCCCAAAGCTGAAGGGGGTAGAGATGACTACAAGAACTTACAGTTACTCCATCGTCATTGTCACCATCAAAAAACTGCCGAAGACCGACAACGACAAATGGATAATAAGGGTCAAAAGAAAACCCAAAAGAAAACCAAGAAAGGTCGTAAATCGGAAACTAAGCAGGGAAGTGCTGTTAACACAGCGTAGTTTGGAGAGGAGCGGTATGAAGCGAAAGTTTCACGTACCGTTCTGAAGCCGAGTCAAGAGGGCGACCTCTTGGCTTAGGTTAACCCCTACGGTAGCGACTAGCCATCAATCCGTAAAGCGGGAATAAAAGCGGAAAGAGGAAGGACAGCCTGTGTCCCAGTCCCGTTAGCAAGTTTCTATGGAGAACAAGGTCTAAGGATACGTTTGAATCATCGTTATTGATAACCAGAGAAATCAGGCTATTTACTCTGGGAGACCCAAAAGGGCAATGGTTAGGGTGACAAGAGGGTTCTCATCTGCTTGTCAGTGCCACCCTTAAACTCGGTGAAAAGTATCCATCCTACAGGAGACAAACCAAAGGTCACAGGGAACGAAGTAACTCCCTCGTTTACTCTCAGTCTAGGTCGATAGGCTGAGTAGTCAGCTTAGATGCAACATCTGCCTCCTAAAAGGCAGGTAGCGGGGGAGGAAGATTGAGTCAGAAGCAAACGCCTTACTGTAATGGTGAGGATACGCAGACGGACTCACGGTTAGATGGATTGTAGAGGTACAAGTAGTGAGTTAATAAGTTATGAACACGGACAACCGATGTATTAAATGGGGCGATATCGATTGGCATAAAGTCGAGAGAGTCGTCTATAAGCTCCAAAAGCGCATCTACAAAGCGTCTCGTCGTGGTGATGTCAAAGCAGTTCGCAGACTCCAAAAATTGTTAGTAAAGTCTTGGTCGGTTAAGGTATTAGCGGTGCGTAGAGTTACTCAGGATAATCAGGGCAAAAAGACGGCAGGAGTGGATGGCGTTAAATCGTTGTCCCCAGTAGCACGTATGAAGCTCGTAAATAATCTTAAACTGGGTACGAAGGTTAAACCGACTCGGAGGGTTAAGATTCCGAAGCCTAATGGGGAGGAAAGACCTTTAGGAATACCTACCATGTATGACCGTGCGCTTCAAGCGTTAGTTAAATTAGCCTTAGAACCTGAATGGGAAGCGGTTTTCGAGCCAAATTCCTACGGGTTTCGAGCAGGACGTTCGGCCCATGATGCCATTCAAGCCATTTTTAGTTCAATTCATAAAAAACCAAAATACGTGCTTGATGCGGATATCAAAAAGTGTTTCGACCGTATCAACCACGAGAGACTCCTGAATAAATTAGACACCTTCCCCACATTTCGGAGACAAGTCCGTGCGTGGCTCAAAGCTGGGGTCATGGAAGGTAAGGAGTTCTCACCAACATCTGAGGGTACGCCTCAAGGTGGGGTAATATCTCCACTATTGGCTAATATCGCCCTCCACGGCATGGAGAATGAAATAAAGGCAATTGCTCATACTTTTGACATGAAACGTCCAGATGGAACTCAAATATGTCGGAGTAACAAGCACAAGTCAGTTAGCATCATACGTTATGCAGATGATTTTGTCGTATTACACCAAGACCTAGCCGTTGTCCATAGATGTAAAGAGGTTATCACAGAATGGTTGGCTGACATGGACTTAGAGTTAAAACCGAGCAAAACCAGAATCGCCCACACCCTTGAAAACTACAAAGAAGAAAAAGCAGGATTTGATTTTCTTGGCTTTTATATCCGCCAATACAAGGTGGGTAAATACACATCAGGGAAGGGAAGAAATGGTGAAATTCTGGGATTCAAAACGCTCATCACCCCTAGTAAGGAAAGTCAGGAAAGGCACTACCGAAGAATTTGTGAGGTGATAGATAAGCATAAAGGGCAATCTCAAGCTGTTCTGATTACGAATCTTAACCGCATAATTCGAGGTTGGTGTAACTACTTCTCTGTAGTAGTATCCGCAAAGGTCTTCTCAAGGTTAGACCACCTGATTTTCTGGAAACTATTAAAATGGGGAGTAAAACGTCACCGAAATAAGGGGAGAAAGTGGGTAAAATCTAAATACTTCCGAACCATAGGTGGCGATAAATGGACGTTTGCCACACCTCGTGAAGGGTCGAATCCTATGGTGCTGATGAAGCACTCACACACGGCAATCGTCCGCCATGTCAAAGTTAAGGGAGATAAAAGTCCCTATGACGGCGACTTAATCTACTGGAGTTCAAGAATGGGCAAACACCCTGAGATGCCAAAGCGAACAGCATCGTTGCTCAAAAAGCAGAAAGGGAAGTGCGTTCACTGCGGATTGTTTTTCCGAGATGGAGATTTATTAGAGGTTGACCATATCGTTCCCCGCTCAAAAGGTGGTAAGAACGAGTACAAGAACTATCAACTACTCCATCGACATTGCCACGATGAAAAGACCAGAACAGATGGGAGCTACGACCGCGTGGTTTCCATTATCCCAGAAGGTTACCGATGGGAGAACGATATGCTGGTGACGTGCTGATAACAACAGCCGTTTAACTGAGGAGCGGTATGAGGTGAAAGTCTCACGTACCGTTTTGGAGAGCAGTGGAGGGGGCGACCTCTTCACTGACTTTAATTTGGAGAAGTTGATCGGATTTTGCCCTGATAAGGTTTGAAAGCGATTTAACCATGTCGGGCAGCTAATCCACCAATTGCCATATCCGAGAACATTTACTGGCCACCACACGGGCCATCCCCAACCGAGGGAAATTGCCCCAGGGGAAATGCTGTCGTCTTTACCGCCAAACCAGTTGACGACTTCCTCTAATTTTTCCTCTTCGGCGTGTTCTCGTAATGCCCCACGTAAGGAACTGCCAGGGATTGCGGGGGTGCGATCGCTCAGACGATAAATTGGATTATTATTACCGCGACTGCTACTGTCAGCGCCACCAATATGAACGGGTTCTCGACACACTAACCATTGTACTGTCATGTTGAATTACTCCTCAAATAACCATAAATGTCCGTAACCTAAAGCGTCACGGTGAAATTGATCGGATAACGGGCCCGATCGCCTAGCTGGGGATTCCCTTTCCCAGAGATAAACCGCCCCTGCTGGGGTTAACCATTCGCCAGGGGTTAACACGCGAACCGTCTGCTGGGAGTCGTTGCGATCGCGCACTGTTGTCCAAGACTGCCAAGGCACGGGAGAATCGGAGGCATAGGCTTTAATCGCGATCGGGGGATAGGGAACAGAAGCCTTCGCTGCCGGATGTTCCCAGAGGGCTGCCGTTAATAAGACTGCCCCTGTGGCGTTCTCACAAAGTTATCCTAGCCAATCCCATTGTCGTTTTCAGGGTTTAATCACCACTGGTGTTGCCCCAGCCCCTAAAAAGCTGTCTTCTGGGGGGTATAATCTCCAAGAATTTTTAGCGCGATCGACTTCGGCAAGCTCAGGGCAACGCCTTCGCCCCCCTTAATAAGGGGGGTTGGGGGGATCGGATGGTATAAGTTTTTCGCGATTGCGCTCCGCGCACCGAATCGAAGATTCGATCGCGCTGTTGACGAGTAAGAAAGCCACGCACTGCAATCCAATTGCGCCACCAATCCCAATTTCCCACCACTTGCCGTAACTCTCGGTTGTTCCCGACAATGGCTTCTACTTGTTCCCAACGCAGGGGTAAATCCACACTCGCCCACAAGGTATCAAGCAAGTCTCTCACCTTAACAGGGCTGTTTTCTTCGAGACGAGTGCTATCGAGATAAGACAGAAGTTTCTCCCATCGGTTGAGATCGCTGTTTTCTGGGTGGTTGGGTTCGAGTTCCATTAATAAATGCCACAGTGACCAAGGACATACCCAGTCGAGAGTTTGACCACTGTTAAAGAGAACGGAAACACAAACGCGATCGCGCCCTTGATTTTTTGCTTTTTTATGGAGTTCACTGGTTAAGGGAATGGTATCAGTAAGGGGGCCAATAACCAGAAAGTCATCACCGCCAGCAAAAATCACCTTACTGTTATAAACGGTTTCGCGCTTGGTGATACAGCAAGTGATTCCAATAGCGGAAGAGAGAGGAATAGCGCGAGGAATCCAAGCCGCTGCAACGGCAGTGCGATCGGGAAATTTTCCCCAAGGGCAAACAGGCGGTTCGCATCCCCATAACCGTTCTAGAGTCGGTTCAATGATATCAGGAACTGAAGCCAACCGTTTCACTAACTCAATGCTGTTGAGACGATCGCTGTCGGAAAATAATCCAGCGAGGTTACTATCATTCGCTATCTTTTCCCACCACTGCTTTAAGGAATCTTCAGGCAACCCCCAAGTTCCCCCTTGATCCACGCGGCGTAATCCTGGATGCCACACCGAAAGTTGTCCTGCTGTGGGGCTAGTTTTGCCTCCCCACCACTGTTTTTGCCAGTCTCGTCCTAATTTTTGTCCATCATTGTTTACAGGCTTCTTGCGTTGCGCCGCCACCCCACCAAAACTGGTTTTTCAGATAGGGGGAGGTTTGCCATTCCCCACTCAGGGGATGAGTGGAAAGATTAGGCGGTGTATCGAGACGATCGGGGTATAAAACCGTTTAAATTCTTGCCAATTGGAATCCCGTTCGATCGGAGTAATTTGGTATTGAATGCGTTGATTTTTAATAACTTCTTCGCTCTTCCCTTGCGCTAGTAGTTGAGTAATGATTTTATACATAGACAAACGAAACGACTTTCTATCATTTTTTTGATAAATTAGTTCCGATTTCGCTGAATTTTGTTCATTATCTTGCCATTGAAACCGTTGGGGGGCTTGCTTTTGGACTAGGCAAAGAATCACTAATTCAAATGCTCCTGCTACTCGTAAATACCAGTGCATCCATTATCCTCTCTCTCGGAACGCTCTTTCACTCCACAGCGCGATCGCGATTCGTTCTAAAATTTTTCCTTTGGCAGACCGCTCAATATCAGATAATTCTAGCAGATTAAAAGAAACGGCGCGATCGAGATAGCGAACTGTTTTCTTAAACTCATTATTCGGATAATCCGATAACAATTCTAGCGCACCGCCAAAGTCTTGAATCGTAAATAATTGTTGAATTTGAGGAATCTTAAACCGCCATTACCATTTTTCACCAAAATGAGGAACATAACTAGAGTTTTGGCGAGAAATATAAACAAACTCGATGGGTTTTCTCGCTAACTTTTGTTCAATATGAAATTGAAACAGTTTGCTACAAATTTCACCTCCAAAACTGACTGATTTTGGCAGGTTTACAGAACACTGTTTGTAACAACTATTGGAGTATTCCGTATCAGGGCTAATTCCAATATAGGGAGAAGTTAGTGTTTTATCTATAATTTTGATGCGAATAAGGAAAATTAATTTAAAAAATTCCTGCTAGTAATCACCAGCAGGGTATTTCAGTTCCTTTTTCCTCCGAAGACGATCGTGACCAATCTATTCCTTGAGGAAAAAGGAGTTGTTGGGTTTCGCTTCTCTTCACTAGGGCCTACGTTAATGACTAATGTACTAAGTTGTAGGGTGGGCAATGCCCACCCGGTTTCAATTAAAATGAAGAGCAAGAAAAAAATGGATTCGAAGACCCCGATCGCGATTAGAGGAAGTACGCAGCGCGATCGAGAAAGGAAAACACTACTCAGAAATTTTGGAAATTATAAGAGATCAGAAGTGATGGGTAACTTCGTTGATTAATTACGAGGAATGTTGTAACTGACTCCCAGTAATAAACCCCATTCCGTACCATCATTGATGAAACCAACATTTAAGCCTGCATTCGCAGTAAGCTGACGAGAAAGAGGAACATCCAAACCAGCAGTCACTAACGCCCCTAAATCGTCTTCAGAATCATCATTAGTAGTAAAGAAAGCACCACCGCCGATATAAGGGATTAAAGGAGGTAAAGAGCGTTGAGCAACGCTGATGTTTTTAGGAGCAAAATCATAAGTTACAGGAACTAAAAACGCTGCATTCTCTCCAATAACCGCCGCCGGACGAAAAGAAAGATTAGGAGTGAGTTTAATTCTGCCATTAACGGCAAATTCTGTGTCCCCTAATGCGGTGTTCCCATCAAAACCAATATTTGCCCCAATACCAAGATAATTCGGGTTAAAGGGTTGGCGACTGACGCTTCTACGGCGGCGCCCTTGTGCTAAGGTTTCCTCTTCTACATTACTGTTTTCTGACAACACACTGGCTTCTGTTGCACTTTCCCCTGGGGTGGGAGGTTGAGCCTTTGCTGTCATTGTGCTTGCTGTCCAAAAGAAAGGGGTTAAAGCTAAGGCTAGAGAGAAGGATTTAGTTAAATTCATAGGTGATTGGGTTTTAGTTATTAATTTTCTTAGGAAAAGACGAAATTACTCCTCATATCTAGCTTAGATTTTAATGTGCGATTCGATCGCTAACATGGACAATTCCTCCTTTGTCACCTTAAACCGTTACCAGTAGGTTGGGTGAAGAGAAGCGAAACCCAACACAACTCGATCGATTACTTTGGTAGTTACCAGTAGGTTGGGTGAAGAGAAGCGAAACCCAACACAACTCGATCGATTATTTTGGTAGAGAGGCAGTTATTCTGATGAACAAAAAATTAACCATGAATGCTCATAAAGTATCCCTTACCTTAACAACAGATGGAGAAGCGACCTTAAAAGGATTACCTTTTCAAGCTGGGGAAACGGTTGAAGTCATTGTTTTAGAAAAGTCTGCGCGATCGCGCTTATTTCTCTTCGATTTCCGATCGAGGTTATTTAAAAGGAGTTGAAACAACTCTCACCGAATGGAACTCTGAAGCTGATGAAATCGCCTATGAAGATTTATGAATACAAATTATCAACTGTTATAAATGATTATTCAGTTAACTGATTCTTTTCAAGTTTTTGTTAGTAATCATGCGGTTCAACAAATGGAGAAACGTCAAATCAAACAAACTTGGATTAGGGAAGTCTTAATTAATCCCATTGCCATTGAATCTGATCCTAAAGATGCTGATTTAAAGTGGGCTTTTGGGAAAGTTGATTGTCAGGATGGACTAACAAGAGTTTTGAAAGTTGTTTACAATGATCAAGTGACCCCATTTAAAATAGTGACGATTCATTTTGATAGAAAGGCAAAAAAGAGGTTTTTATGAAAATCAATTATAATTCTATAGAAAAAACAGCCTATATTGAATTATTCTCTTCAGAAATCATCGAATCGGAAGAAGTGACTTCAGGGATTGTTTATGATTTTGATGCTCAAGAAAAAATTGTTGGCATTGAGTTATATCATATTGAAAAACTGTCAATTGAAGAACTTAAGAGTCTTTATCAAGTGTTGGAAACTAGAGAGGAAAAGCAACAACTCAGTGATTTCCTAACGTCTTTAATTGCTGTCCAAGCAGCTTAAATGTTGGGGAAAGTCTTCAATCTAAACTTTATTAATAGCAATTACCAGCAATTTTAAGTGGTTATTTTTCCATTTCCACCAAACCCGATCGCGCTCCTCAAAGATATTATTAAATCACGCGATCGCGCTACTGCCCAAGAGTCTTTGCAACAATTATTTAATTTCTAATTTGACCGCGCTTCTGTCTCAACTATCTAGGCTGTTTCCAGAATTAGGATTGCTCTTTTGTTGAATGATGCGCTTCCATTCCTCTAATGATCAAATTTTACCTTTGAGAGAGGCTGCTAATTTCTGAAAGAAAATGTCTCATGCTTGCTCATCAGCAGGGTTACTCATTTTAGGTGGTTAAGGTTATTTGAGTCCTCTTTCTCTGAGAGCGCGATCGGCTGCGCCGCGTACCCCCCCATGTTCATCCCTTACCAGAGAATGGAGAGTTTCTACAGAAGTGTTGGGATTTTGAGCCACCCTCCTGCGTACCCCCGAACTTTCATCCCTTACCAGAGAATGGAGAGTTTCTACAGAAGTGTTGGGATTTTGAGCCACCCTCCTGCGTACCCCCGAACTTTCATCCCTTACCAGAGAATGGAGAATTTCTACAGGAGTGTTGGGATTTCCCGCCACCCCTGAGCGTACCCGCCGATATTTATCCTGAGCCAGAGATTGGAGAGTTTCTACAGGAGTGTTGGAATTTCCCGCCACCCCTGAGCGTACCCGCCGATATTTATCCTGAGCCAGAGAATGGAGGATTTCTACAGGAGTATTGGGATTTTCCGCTACCCTTCTGCGTACCCCCCAACTTTCATCCCTTACCAGAGATTGGAGATTTTCTACAGGAGTGTTGGGATTTTTCGCCACCATCCAGCGTACCCACTCATCTTCATCCTGAACCAGAGAATGAAGAGCTTCTACAGAAGTGTTGGAATTTATAGCCACCCCTAAGCGTACATCCTCATCTTCATCCCGAGCGAGAGATTGGAGAGCTTCTACAGGAGTGTTAGGATTTTCCGCCACCCCTGAGCGTAACTCCTTATTTTTATCCCGAGCCAGAGAATGGAGAATTTCTACAGGAGTGTTGGGATGTCTAGCCACCCAATAGCGTACCCACCACTCTTCATCCCGAGCGAGAGAATGGAGAATTTCTACAGGAGTGTTGGGATTTTTAGCCACCCTTGAGCGTAACTCCTTATTTTTATCCCGAGCCAGATAATGGAGAATTTCTAAGGGAGTGTTGGGATGTCTAGCCACTGCTTTCTTATCTTCAACAGTCGCTTCCCTCAAAACTTTTAATACCTCTTCGCCATAATTAATCGCTTTTTGCAGGGCTTCCACTCGCAAAGCCTGATCCGAACTCTCTAACTTTTTCTTAACTCCTTGAATCCCACCCAGCACCGCCCCGCGAAAGGGTGGCGTTGTTCCTCCTAATACCGCATCGGTTGGTTTGGGCTGTTTTTGTTCCTCACTCATTGGCTTCCTCCTCTTAACTTATATAAATAATCTTCCGCGATTAGAGTCTTAATGCGGTTAAATTCTCCCCATAATTCCGTAGCGGGTTGAGGAGGGGCAGACTGGGCTTTTTTCTTAGCAGCGTTTAATGTTTTTCTCGCGTTTTCAATTTCTAAATTCGTTGGCGAATCTGATAAGCCACTTTCCATGAAATCTAATAAGTCTAAAATATCTTTTTGTTTTTCTACAGGTAGTTTACGAAACTTTTCTAAGATGGTTTGTTCAAGATTAGCAGTCATTTTGGAATCCCTAACTGATCGGTGAGATGTTTGCTGAAATTTGTTGTCAAGCAACAGCATACTGGCTTTCCCTCTTCTACATAATAACTAATCAATCTTCCAAACATAACTTAAATTGCTGATTTTTCTAATTTTTTAAACCCATCTCCCGACAACTACTTTCACCGTTCCATCTTCTAAAACTTCCTCCTCTTCCACATCAAAGCCTTGTTCCTCTACCGTTTGCATCAAGGTTTGATGGGCATACTTTTGATTAATTTGATTGAGAAATTCCTGTTGATTAATTCTCGCGTCCCAAAAATCAGCAACTAATTCATAACTCTCCCCATTGCGACGAAAGCCTAAATCATAACCATTCTTTTGCCGAATGACATATTCTGCATTGGTTTGATTCCCTTGATACCCTCTAACTTTGGTATTGCTTTCTACTTGATAACCCAGTTCAGTTAATACTTGTTGGAGAATCTCTCCGTTTTTAATTTGAATTTTAATCGTGCTAAAGTGTGACATTATTTTGCCCCCTAACTGATCTAATTTTAATCATTCTTCCCTTAAAAATCCGCCAAGTTTTGGCAATGCCCCCTCAATCCCCCAAGTGTGGGGGACTTTTAGGGTTCTGCCCCCTCAATCCCCCAAGTATGGGGGACTTTTAGGGTTCTGCCCCCTCAATCCCCCAAGTGTGGGGGACTTTATAGAGTTCTGCCCCCCTCAATCCCCCAAGTGTGGGGGACTTTATAGAGTTCTGCCCCCTCAATCCCCCAAGTGTGGGGGACTTTATAGAGTTCTGCCCCCTCAATCCCCCAAGTGTGGGGGACTTTTAGGGTTCTGCCCCCTCAATCCCCCAAGTGTGGGGGACTTTATAGAGTTCTGCCCCCTCAATCCCCCAAGTGTGGGGGACTTTATAGAGTTCTGCCCCCTCAATCCCCCAAGTGTGGGGGACTTTTAGGGTTCCCCCAAGATTGGGGGCTAGGGGGCAAAACTAATCAACTTGAATGGGATTAATCCCTGATGAAGATTGATAATCTTGCAACTCTTTTAACAGTTCATCGTCTTTAGAGGCAGTTCTTGCGCCAGCTTCAGCAGCCCAGCGTTTCAAACCTGCAATCTGTTGATGCGCGATCGCGCTCAGTGGTACAGTTTCCTCTAACGCTGCTAATATATCTTGGGTACTAAAATCTCGCCGTTTCCCACTTTCTCCCTGTCCAAACGCTAAGTGCATCCCATCAATAATTGCTTGCTGAATCTCTGCACCACTGAAGTTTTCCGATGATTTTGCCAGTAAATCCAAGTTAAACTCTTGTAAGCGCGATCCTCTTACTTGCTGTAAATGCACCCGAAAGATAGCTTTGCGTTCCTTCTCCGTGGGAAGATTGATAAAAAAGGTTTCATCAAAGCGCCCTTTCCGCAACAACTCCGCGGGTAACACTTCCACATTGTTCGCCGTCGCCACAATAAACACAGGCTGGGTTTTCTCCTGCATCCACGTAATCAGCGACCCAAACACCCGTTGCGACGTTCCCGAATCACCACTCACCCCACTGTTAATACTGCCAAACGCCTTATCAATCTCATCAATCCACAGAATACAAGGCGACATCGCTTCCGATAACTGAATCATCTGACGGACACGGCTTTCACTTTCTCCGACGATTCCGCCAAATAACCGTCCTGTATCCAATCTTAAGAGAGGAACGCGCCATTCATGGGCGATGGTTTTCGCAGAAAGGGATTTTCCTGTTCCCTGTATCCCCACTAATAACAATCCTTTCGGTGTGGGAATCCCATAACGCTTCGCCTCATCACTAAACGCATCCTTCCGCATCCTTACCCATTCTTTCAGGTTTTCCAACCCTCCCACCATTTTCAAGGAATCAGGCGCTGGAGAAAACTCTAAAATCCCTGTTTGACGAATGGTTTGTCGTTTCTCCTCTAAAACCACATCAATATCGGTTTCATTGATTTCCTGTTTCGCAGCGAGGGCTTTCGCTAATACTCGTCTGATTCTAGCGCGACTCAATCCCTGACAGGCTTTGAGAAATTGTTCTTTCGCTAACCCTTCCAGTTTCAGTTTCTCTGGTGTCACCAGTTGCGAGACAAGATAATCTATCTCTTGAAAGGTTGGGAGAGGAAAGTCTAACACCGTCATCTCTTCCGAGAGTTCAGAGGGAATTTCCAAACGGTGAGACAATAGAAGAATGGTTTTGCGACTGGTTTTGAGTTCTCGCGTCAGATTCTTAATTTCGCGGATGATGGGCGCATTTTTGTCGGTTTCGGGGTTTTTGAGAACGCTATGCAAGTCACGCAGGATAAATAAAGTTGCATCCTCCTCCTTGCTGGTGCGGATGCGGTTTAACGCCCCCATGAGTGATCCTTTATCCTTGTTATTATCACTCCAACCGCGCACAATATCCCAGTAGAGAAGTTCGCGTTGCGGGTTTCCTCGTTTTGAGACTTCCGAGAGGACTTGTTCCACTGGTTCTTCTTCCACTGCCACCAGATATATTAAAGGGTAGCGCGATCGCAGCATTAAATCTAGTTCTTGGATAATCTCTTGATGGGGATGTTGATTACCCAAAACAGCATCTGTTTTTTTAGGTTGGGAGAGTCGGGAAGTCATAGTCTCTAGATCAATTCATAATTAATAATTTGGTTCTTTGTCCTTCGTTATCCAATAACCAATGACTAATACTACTATGTTAGTTCGATTCATTATGTAGAGACGTTCCATGGAACGTCTCTACATCCGATAACTGGTAAGATATCAATTAAAATCAGGGCGAAAACAGAATCGATTAATCAATCATGGCACAATATCAGCGTGTTGAATACCGCATCGGAAAAGATGGCAAAATCAAAGAAACCGTCCTCAACGGTTCAGGAGAAAGCTGCACTGAAACCACATCCGACATTGAATCAGCATTAGGGGAAATAGAATCACAAGAACTCCTCCCAGAATACTACGAAGGAGAAGAAAACTTAGTCACCGATGAAACCCAATTTTTACAACAAGGAGAGAGAGAATGAATCAATCCAGAGATTTGTTTTGGTTGGGTTTAGCCTTGTCTGCTGTCGCGGTTGTGGGGGTTCTCTGGTTACAAAATGAATCGTCAAAAGAATCATCAAAAGATAGCAACGATGAACCCATTCCCCCAGAAACTGATGAAGAGAAAGAAGCGTTACGCAACGAGTGTGAACGGTTGCGGGAACAGTTGGAACAACAGAAAAATAGTCTCAATGAAGACTTCCAACAAGCAACTTTTGAACAATTGCAATCCCTGTTAACTCAGTATCCCAGCGCTCGGAAAATGGCGCAAGCAAAACCCGAACTTCCCGCGAAAAACTTTTCTGCATTGTTTACCCCCCTCGAAAACTTGTTAGAAGAATGGGGAATCACTCCCATTGGAGAAGTTTGGGAAACCGTAGCATTTAACCCACAGTATCATCAAGCGGATAGTGAAGAGATAGAAACAGGAGAAGAAGTTTATGTGCGGTTTGTGGGCTATCGTCAAGGGGAGAAAATTCTCGTTCCCGCCAAAGTCAGTCAAACTTTACCCGCAGGAGTGGAACGATGGGAATGATGCCAAACCCTATCAAGAAAAAGATGTTATCAATGCAATTAGGATTATAGACAATGCTGGAGACTCTTAAGTACAAAATGGTGATCGAGTGGTCAGAAAAAGATGAGTGTTTTTTAGTCGCTTTCCCAGATTTTCCAGGTAACTACTGGCGAACTCATGGTGATACTTATGAGGAAGCATTAGCTAATGGGAAGGAAGCTCTAGAATCATTAGTGCTTTGCTATAAAGATTTAGGAGAAGCACTCCCGACTCCTTCAGTTGTTAGCACTTAATCTGATTAAATTGAAACCAAAGAAAAACTAATTTTTAGTGAGAAAAATGAGTTTAATTACTCCTGATAAATTACAGCATTTTCAAGCAATGATTGAGTTAGCAAAATCTCAAGAGAGGGATGATGAGCAGATTTTTATCATTAATAATGTGACCTGGGAGGACTATAAGAACTTATTAGAAATCACCAGTGAAAAATCAGGAATCTTATTAAAATATTGCCGAGAAAACTTAGAATTAATGTCGCCCAGAAGTCGCCATGAAATCTATAAAGAAAACATTGGCACTTTATTAGAATGTTATTTTTTCGCTACATTGTAGTAGGGTGGGCATTGCCCACCCTACAATAACTAGAGTTGTTTCCGCTTCGGTGTTCCATGTAAGTAATGATCATGCTGATAAGAGAGATCGTCCACTCCTGTTTTCACCTTACACTCTTCTAACAAATCCCCTAAAGCCTCCCAGTCTGAAGTTGATTCATTACTCTTTTCATTGAACTCTCTGAGCAGTTTATAAACTTGCTCTAACTGCTCTTCTGGAATGCGCTCTAATTCGGCTTGGATCAACTCTTTGATTGTCATTGCTTTACCCTAATGCTTTATCTTCCCTATAGCGATCCTATCTTTTGAGATTGCTTTTCATTGATTTATTATCCTTCAACTAAGGATGGACGAGGCAAACTCTACAAGGTTTATCAAAAAAATTCGACTCGCGCACAGTGCGAGAAATATAGCGCTACGCGCTAGGCAAGAGGCTTGCATGCAAAAGGCAAAAGTAAGTTATAGGTGAGTTTCAACATTTTGGAATGTCCTAACCTGATTTTGTAGCGCTATAAAAGGGAAAAGGGCAAAGGGATAGAGAGTCCTCACGGATGAGGAGACAACCCGAAAACCGAGGTTGAAGTAGCCGAGTTTGTGATATTCTCCTGTTAACCAAGAACTTCCATCAAATGAAGAATTAGTTGGATTGATCTAGAGTTTCCTTGATAATATCTTCAATTTCTGATGCAGTGATATTCGTTTGTTCTGATTTCGCATAAATGACTAAAAGTAAGATAATTTCATTGCCAAAAACTTGATAAATAATCCGATATCCTCCGCTTTTTCCTGTGGGAATATCACTATTTTTTGCCCGTACCTTAAAGACGGTTTGTGAAACACCAATAATTTGAGTTCCGACAAGATTACCAGCCTTTATTGCTTCGAGTACAGGGTTAATGTCCTCTCGGATTTGACGATAACGTTTGCTTAGTTTTTTGAGACGACGCTTAAAGGGATCAGTAAAGCGAATTTCTTTCATTTATTCTTCGATTCCTTCCCAAAGTTCTTCCAGAGGAAAGGTTTTTCCTTGTTTCGCGTCGATTAGGCTTTGCTTAAAGTCTGCAATTAATTCAGCTTTGCTGTCTATGGGGTGGGTTTCTGCGGTTAATGCTTGTAGAATGGTTTCCCAAGTGTCTAAGGGAATTAATACATCTGTGGTTTTTCCTTCTTGGTTGGTCAGGTAACGAACTTGTTGTTGGATATGTTCTAAATTCATGTTTTTTGTATCTGAATCGCGCGATCGATTTCCTTAAAATAACAAGGGCTACAGAGTCCTAGTAGTAGGGTTTGCAAGGCAAACCCTACGATAACTTCCCTATAGCGATTCTATCTTTTGAGATTGCTTTTCATTGATTTATTATCCTTTAACAAAGATGGACGAGGCAAACTCTACAAGGTTTATCAAAAAAATTCGACTCGCGCACAGCGCGAGAAATAAAAGAGAAAAGGGCAAAAGAGCCAGAGGGTAAAGGGCTAGAGAGTCCTCACGGATGACGAGACAACCCGAAAACCGTTGTCGAGGTTGACGTAGTCGGGAGTGCCCCAATCGCGATTGGCGCAACGGCAGTACCTCGGATTAGGGTACCAAGAACCCCCGCGCATCACACGCCGATAGTGATCTCCTTCGGTTAACCAAGCACTGCCATCATTGGGCGCTCCCTCATAATTCTCATGCCAGACATCTTCACACCACTCCCACACATTTCCGTGCATATCGTATAAACCAAACGCATTGGGCGGAAATGACCTCACTGGCGTTGTCTTTATTCGATAGACTCCTTTTTTCCCGTTACCATAACGGGAATTGCCATCATAGTTGGCGAGGTCAGTGCTGATGGTTTCCCCAAAATAAAATGGGGTGGTTGTTCCTGCACGACAGGCGTATTCCCATTGGGCTTCTGATGGTAGTCGATAGGTTTTCCCTGTTTGTTCGGATAGCTTTTGGCAAAATTCTTTTGCCTTGTGCCAACTAACACGCTCTACTGGATTATTTTCTCCCTTAAAATAAGGGTAGTCCTGCATAGTAATGATCAATGTTGCAGGCTTGCCTTGTAGTAATGTATAAAGTCCCAAATAGCCCCTAAATGATTCTGGAATTTTTTAGAGAAAGAAAGACTCTTTCTAACTAATCTACCAACTCGTTGTCTAAGTGTATTATTAAATCTTTCTATATGATTAGTCTGACCAGTTTCTTTGCCAACTGCTTGATGTCTCTTAGTCGGTAAAATTCCTTGATAGGCTTCCCAAAAATCTGTATAACAAGTTGCACATTGACGGTAAACTGGTGGCAAAGAATCCCATAATTTTCGGGCGGCGGCGCGATCGCGATCGCGCTTCTTAAACACCGACAATTTCTTTAGTTAAACTATCAATAGCTAACCAAATCCATACTTTATTTCGCTTAGAACCAACGAATGACCACATTTCATCAATTTCAAGAATTAACCTTCCTCTTTTTTTTTTCAGTAATTTTAGCTTCTTTAGGAGTCAGATAATATTTTTGATTAACATAGTCTTGCAACCAACGCTCTGAAACCTCAGCAACTCGCGCGATCGCTGCTAAAGCTAAGCGTTCCTTTAACAATTTATCAATTAAATCACGCTTGTCTTGGGAAATCGGTTGACGAGAAGGATTATTAACAAATTGTCGCCCACAATGTTGACAGCGAAAGCGCTGTTTTCCATAATGCGTATGTCCATTTTTGACAAATTTGGAAGAGTGACATTTTGGGCAATTCATTACTCATGTTTTTCGTTAACTTCAATCTCTCAATATATTGTATCATTACTATTCAGCACTACCGAACGGCTTATCCTTGCGAAGGAGAACCATTAACGCTACAAGTGGCAGTAGATGGACAACGACAGATTCAGTTAGATATTGGAGAGTTAGCAGAGGTTTCTCAACTGGGAGAAGTGAGTTATGATGCACAGGGACGAATGACCACAGGAAATGTCAGTCATCAGAGGCGGTTTAGTTCCCTGGCGCAGAATCGGGAACAGGTGTGTGTGGCGCATTTAGAACCAGTGGGGAAAGTAGGGCGCGATCGAATTTCAGTCCAATTTGCTGTCAATGAACGGCGTATTTTGGTGGGAACAGTCCAAGATTTGTTAACCCAACAGGTATTAGTAAATGGGAAAGAAGTTATCAAGTTAACTTGATTCTTATTTTTCTGGATCATTTCAATCGCTGAAATTCCTCGAAAATTGTTCGATCGAGAATTTAGGAATTTTGAAGGTTATACTAAGTAGGTTGGGTGGAGAGAAGCGAAACCCAACACAATTCGATCGATTCTTTTCGTAAAAAAGCAGACAAAAACGTAGGTGCGGTGGAGAGAAGCGAAACCCAACACAATTCGATCGATTCTTTTCGTAAAAAAGCAGACAAAAACGTAGGTGCGGTGGAGAGAAGCGAAACCCAACACAATTCGATCGATTCTTTTCGTAAAAAAGCAGTTATTGTTATATAGCAATCCCCAATGAATTGTAAATTAATCCCCCCTAACCCCCCTTTGAAAGGGGGGAACAGTTTATCAACTTTTTACAAATAAATTAGAACTGCTATAGACTAAAAATTAACCATGAATGATCAGAAAGTATCCCTTACGTTAACAACAGATGGAGAAGTACATTTATTGAATTGAACAAATGATAGGAATTATTATCAATGATTATTCAGTTAACTGATTCTTTTCAAGTTTATGTTAGTAATCATGCGGTTCAACAAATGGAGAAACGTCAAATCAAACAAACTTGGATTAGGGAAGTCTTAATTAATCCCATTGCCATTGAATCTGATCCTAAAGATACTGATTTAAAGTGGGGTTTTGGGAAAGTTGATTGTCAGGATGGACTAACAAGAGTTTTGAAGGTTGTTTACAATGATCAAGTGACCCCATTGAAAATAGTGACGATTCATTTTGATAGAAAGGCAAAAAAGAGGTTTTTATGAAAATCAATTATGATTCTATAGAAAAAACAGCCTATATTGAATTATTCTCTTCAGAAATCATCGAATCGGAAGAAGTAACTTCAGGGATTGTTTATGATTTTGATGCTAAAGATAAAATTGTTGGGATTGAGCTTTATCATATTGAAAAACTTTCAATTGAGGAACTCCAAAGTCTCTATCAAATATTGGAAACTAGAGAGGAAAAACAACAACTCAGCGATTTTCTAACGTCTTTAATTGCTGTTCAAGCAGCTTAAAAATTCTAGAAACTCATCAATCAACTCCTTTTAACTGAAATTAGGATTAGTAACTGCTTTTAGATGTTTCAGTACAACCTCAACCTATGTGAAGGCGATCGCGCTTATATGATCTGATTTCAAATTTGATCGCGATCAAAGATAGGGAAGCGGATCAGTTAATCCTAATTCTTGAAAGGCTTTTAATCTCAACTGACAAGAATCACAAACACCACAGGCTTTTTCTCCTCCTTGATAACAAGACCAAGTTTTTTCCCAGGGAACATTTAACTGATTTCCTAACTGAATGATCTCTGTTTTTTTCAGTTCAATTAAGGGAGAAATAATTTCGATCGAGCGTCCTTCTCTACCTTGTTTTGTTCCCAATTTAAACACCTGTTGCATCGCGTTGATATAATCGGGACGACAATCAGGGTATCCCGAATAATCCAAAGCATTCACTCCCAAATAAACCCGTTTTGCTTCTAACGCTTCCGCATAAGCTAATCCAAAACTCAGGAAAATTGTATTACGCGCAGGAACATAAGTCACGGGAATCTCTGTCGCCATCTCTTCGGGGGCGCGATCGCGCGGCACATTGATTGTTGCATCAGTCAAAGCTGATCCACCCCATAAGCCTAAATCAAAACTAATCACCTGTTGCGTCACCCCGGCGGCAGCTGCAATGTCTCTCGCTGCGTCTAACTCTCGCTGATGACGTTGTTGATAATTAAAAGAAAGGGCGTAACACTCATAACCATCTGCTTTCCCTTGATAGAGAACAGTGGAAGAATCTAATCCTCCTGAAAGTAAGACAACTGCTTTATCGGTCATTCCATCTAATTAAGGTAACTTCGGCTGGGAAAACTCAACTGTTCAATTTTAACTAGGGGTTGCTGAAAAAGTCCATTGGTTGGTTAAGTAAGGCAAGAGGCAAGTTGCCTTAGGCAAAAGGCAAGAGGCAAAAGGCAAAAGGCAAGAGGCAAGAGGCAAAAGGCAAAAGGCAAGAGGCAAAAGGCAAAAGGCAAAAGGCAAGAGGCAAAAGCAAGTAGGTTGGGTGAAGTTTACGAAACCCAACACCAATCGGCAAGAGGCAAGTTGCCTTGCCTTAGGCAAGAGGCAAGTTGCCTTAGGGTTGATTGATCGGTAGGAGGGGAAGGTTTTGATGCAAGGTGCGTGACGATTGAACAATCAATGAACTTGCATTTTTATCTGAACTGAATCGCCTCAAATCCTTATTTGGTAAGACTTTCAGTTTCCCAACAGCAAGCCCTAACTAATCCACAGTCTTTAAAGAATATAATTCCAGTTGCCTAATCCGATTTGGGGTTCAATTGCCTTCAATCCCTTATCTAATCTAGCTTTTGCCTGATACCAATCCCCGATTAGTCTCTGTCACCCTCGGTTAAAATGGTTTAGTTTGATCAACAATGAGGGCAATTTGGATGCAAAATAACGATCGAAACCCAGAATTAAAAATACTCGGACGACCAGCAAATCAAGGCAGATGGTTACTGATTCCATTAGGAATGACAGTCTTACTCTGTTTAGGAACAGTTTACTCTTGGAGTATTTTTAGAACTCCCCTCGAAAATGAACTCAATCTCAGTGCAACAGAAAGCCTTTTTCCCTACACCATTGCTTTAGTCTTTTATGCCACCTTCATGCCCATTACTGGCTTTTATATCCATCGTTTTGGCCCAGCTTGGATTACGGGAATTGGTGGGGGAATTGTTGGGTTAGGCTACATTCTCTCTAGTTTTGCCACTAATATTCTGATGTTGACGTTTACTTATGGGGTGATTGTAGGAATGGGAGTCGGGATTACCTACGGCGTACCGATGGCGGTGGCTGCGCGATGGTTTCCCGATCGAAAAGGATTAGCGGTGGGGTTAACGATTGTGGGATTTGGCTTATCTCCCCTAGTTACCGCACCTTTAGCGAAACGTCTCATCGATCAATATCAGGTGAGACCAACACTCCTATTGTTAGGAATTGCCTTTACGCTCATTATCTCAGCGATCGCTCTCACTTTTAAATTCCCTCCCGACAATTGCCAATCCCTCCCTGAAACCCCTTCTCTTCCTCAAACCGTTACTTCCCCTCAACACTTGCTCAAAAGTCGCTCTTTCTATGGGCTATGGCTGTGCTATACCATTGGCACGTTCGTTGGCTTAAGCGCGATCGGGATTTCTAGTTCCGTCGGAGAAGAAATGATTAACATTGATTCTGGAGTCGCTGCCACCAGCGTTTCCTTGTTTGCTTTGTTTAATGGGCTGAGTCGTCCTTTGTTTGGCTGGTTGAGCGATCGTTTCCCACCGCGCTATGTGGCGATCGGGTCTTACACTCTCATTTTAATTGCCTGTACAATGATGGCAAATGCTCAAGAGGGACAAGTGATCACTTATTTAATTGCTTTCTCTCTATTTTGGTTTTGTTTGGGAGGATGGTTGGCACTTGCACCCACAGCGACTTTACGATTATTTAACCCCAGTGACTACGCTCAAAATTATGGCATTGTCTTTACCGCTTATGGGGTGGGAGCATTGTTAGGAACGCTAGTTGCGGGACAGATTCGAGATTGGTTTGGTAGCTACACCTATGCGTTTTATCCGATGGCAATCTTAGCAATATTGGGGATTATCGTTGCTAATTTCTTACTGAAACGCGATCGAGCAGTTGCTGATCTCAAAAAATAAGGTGGGTTGTTAACAGTCATCCCCACCTCATCTCTAAACTGATCTAGCTGTTTTTTGACCTTAATTGCAACATCTCATAAGTGAGCGCCATACTCTCTTCGTATAATACCTCTCTTCCCCAACGTTGTAACTGCTTCGTTAACAACTGTTCAGTTTTTTGATCAAACATGGGAGTCACCTGTTGGATGCGACAAGATTGGGCGCCACCTCCAGACTCCATCCGCATACAGCCTGTGGTTTCCGAACAAAGCACGGTACAACAGTCCGCTTGTAAATTGGTGGAACTGAGACGCAGACTGATCAAATCACCGACAACTTCTCCCGCATCTACGGGAATCCCTGCTAATTCCGCTTCTATCTCTTTATTTTCATCATCGGTAAATTTGATCCGTCGTATATCGTAGTCTCCCCCCTCATAGGAATAGGAAACTGGTCGCCATTTTAAGCGAGAGGCTAACCAACCTAAAAACATCAACGCTTGAGTGGGATTCCCTTTTTCATAGTCAATGGTGACGCGATCGACCTCGGTTAAAGCGCTACGTCTTTCGGGGGGATCAAACGCCTCTGCGGTCAATTCTTGCCAAGCGGCTAACCGTCGCCAATTGAGATCAGCAAATACCATCCCCTCCGCTAACACTTGACCAATCGCCTCTAACTCGGCTTCGGGTTGCTCAAAGCTACTAGAATCAGTGATAATAATATCGCTACTCTCTGCCAAACGCTGAAATAAAGGGGATTCTGGTTCAGGAACTGCTTTCCACCAAAGAAACTTAGGAAGTTCACTCAGCATTAACGCCGCAATCATTCCTCCGATGCGATCGAACGCTTGGGGCGTTCCCGTCAGATTAATATACTCACAGCAGACTAAACTATTACTTCCTTGCTTTTGAATCGGACAATAAGCAGACACTTTCGCCGAAACGCCCTCATCTTCGCCTTCTGTGGGATAAAGCGTAATAATGCGACAAGGATTCGCCGCCGCAATCGCATCCGCCATCGTCTCTTCTTGATCCTGCTTTGCCTCCGATTCATATACAATCATAGAAAAGGTGCTTGCTCGTGTGGCGATCGTGCCATCTGCACCCGTGTTATTTTGCCAAATCTGATTTAATTCTGCTTCGATTTCTTCTAGAGAAACATCTTTCGGATTTTGTAAAGAAAGAAGCGGTGGAGATTGAGTCGTCATAATAATTAAATCCTCACTTTTTACAATCAAAACGGTTTTGAATCACAAGCGCCGCCAACGGCGACCATCAGCATTAATCAACGCCTCTGCTTCTGCTGGTTGCCAGGTTCCAGCTTCATATTGCGGAACTAAAGTGGGGTCACTGGCTTCATCCCATGCGGATAACGCAGGGGTGATCACTCGCCAAGCCTCTTCCACCTCGTCCGATCGCGTAAACAGGGTTTGATCCCCCAACATACAATCTAAGAGTAAACGGTTATAAGCATCCGCCGTCGCCATGCCAAAGGATGACCCATAACTAAAGTCCATATCGACCGATCGCGTCCTCAATTCCGGTCCTGGCATTTTCGCCTCAAACCGTAGGGAAATCCCTTCATTGGGTTGTATCCGCATCGTTAAAACATTGGGATTCGTTTGTTGCGCGGCGGATTGAAAAATCAACAAAGGAACTTCTCGAAACTGAATCGCAATTTCTGTCACCTTCTTCGGTAGGCGTTTTCCAGTGCGAAGATAAAACGGAACACCTTTCCAACGCCAATTATCACAATATAATTTAAGTCCCGCAAACGTGGGAGTCGTGGAATTAGGATCAACGCCATTTTCTTCGTGATATCCAGGCACTGATTTTCCTTTCATCCAACCAGCGCTATATTGTCCTCGAATCGCACAGCGATCTAAATTGTTAGGATCAGCAAGATAAAAAGATTGTAACGCCTTCGTTTTCTCACTACGAATGCTATCCGCATCTAAAGAGTTCGGCGCTTCCATCGCCGTTAGAGAAACCAACTGCATTAAGTGATTTTGCACCATATCTCGCAGTGCGCCAGACGTTTCATAATAACCAGCGCGATCTTCGACTCCCACTGTTTCCGCCACTGTAATCTGTATGTGATCCACAAATTGACGATTCCACAAAGGCTCAAAAATCGCATTCGCAAAACGGAACACTAACAAATTTTGTACCGTTTCTTTGCCGAGATAATGGTCAATGCGATAAACTTGGTTTTCGTAGCAAACCTCTTGCACGGTACGATTAAGAGAACGAGCAGAGGCTAAGTCTTTTCCAAACGGCTTCTCAATGACGAGACGATGCTTTTTCGGGTCGCTTAACATTCCCGCACTTCCCAACTGATTAATTGCTTCTGGGAAGAATTTTGGCGAAACCGCTAAATAAAAGACACGATTTCCTCTCGTGCCTCGTTTCCCGTCTAATTCCTCTAGAAATGCTTTTAGTTTCTGGTAACTTTCCTCTTGATCCATGTTGCCAGAACAATAATAAAGCCCTTCCGCAAAATCTTTCCAGAGTTCTTCGTTACCAATACCAGTGGAATAGTTTTCAATCCCTTCGCGCATTTGTTCACGAAAATAGTCGTGACTCCAATCTCGTCGCGCCACACCGACAATGGTTAATTCCCCTGGAAGACGATGTTCTCGTTTGAGTTGATAAAGGGCGGGAACCAGTTTCCGTTGCGTTAAGTCTCCAGACGCACCAAAAATCACCAAAATGGCAGGTTCAGGGATACGTTCTTGTTGTAAGCCAATCCGAAGCGGGTTTTCTTTAACTGCTACCATATCATCTATTTTTCAAGTTTGTTCTAATTTTATGCTTTAAGCCCCCCAGAATTGGGGGGTTGGGGGGCAATTCCTCCCCGAATTTAGGAAAAAACAATGAGATTAAACCGCAGTTAACTGTTTAACCTTGTTTTCTAAGGAAGAAATTAGAGATTCGTAAGGCTTGACAAATTTGTCGATACCCTCGTCGAGTAACTCTGCCATTACCTGATCTAAATCAATGTTGACATCGGGGTCTTTTAGCGTTTCCATGAGTTGATACGCCGCGTCGATGTCCATTTCAATGCGATCGCCAGGGCTACAGTGATCCGCGCACGCCTCGATCGTATCGGGAGGCATAGTGTTAACGGTATTGCGTCCCACCAACTCATCGACATACATGACATCGCTGTAATCTGGATTTTTCGCGCCCGTACTTGCCCAAAGTAACCGTTGTAAGTGAGCGCCTTTTGCTTCTAGTTTCTGCCAGCGTTCACTGCTAAAGATTTTCTTGAACTCTTGATAAGCGATTTTAGCATTTGCAATGGCAACTTTCCCTTTAATTTCGCGCAGTTTTGCCTGTTTGGATTCTTCATCCTCTCCTTTGAGCTTCTCATCAACCATTTTGTCGATTTTGACATCAATGCGGCTGAGGAAGAAACTAGCCACAGAAGCGATTTTACTGATGTCGTTGCCATCTTCTACTCGTTTTTCCAAGCCACGAATATAAGCCCAAGCCGTATCCACATAACTTTCGACGGAGAACAAGAGCGTGATGTTAACATTAATACCATCCCGAATCGCCGCTTCTACTGCGGGGAGTCCTTCAGGGGTGCCAGGAATTTTAATCATCACGTTTTCCCGACCGATTTCTTGGTAGTAACGACGCGCTTCGCTGAGGGTGCTTTCCGTATCTTGAGCAATTGTGGGGGGAACTTCGATGCTGACATACCCATCGAGTCCGTTGGTTTCATCATAAATGGGACGAAGAATGTCACAGGCTTCGCAGATATCTTCAAACACTAAAGACTCATAAATGGCTTGGACTGATTTTCCCGCTTTGCTTCCCGCTTCGATATCTGCGTCGTAGATTTGGTTTCCGGCGATCGCCTTTTCAAAAATGCTAGGGTTAGACGTGATCCCGTGAATACCGCGACTTTCTGTTAACTGTTTTAATTCTCCAGAGCGAATAATATCACGACTGAGATTATCCATCCAGATACTCTGACCATATTCTTTTTCAATTTGTAAGATCGGATTTTCCTTTGCTGTAGTCATTGTTATTCCTCCGTATGATTTTTTTTACTGTCAGATGATAGGATTTTTATTCGGATGCGATCGAGCTTTCTTGATAAAAAGACTCTACTAACGCGACATCTTTCGGACTACCAATAATGAGAGGAGAACGAGCATGAAGTTTGTCGGGGACAACATCCATCAATCGTTGCCTTCCCGTACTGGCTTGACCACCCGCTTGTTCCACGAGGAATGCTAAAGGCACCGACTCATATAACAAGCGTAACTTTCCTTCTGGTTTATTGACTGTTCCTGGATAAAGGAACACTCCTCCCTGTTGTAGGATGCGGTGAAAATCCCCCACTAACGCCCCACCATAACGAGCGCTGTAGCCTTCTTGACGATGGACATAACGCACATAATTGCGGATTGGTTCTTCCCATTGCCAGAAGTTACCTTCATTGAGACTATACACAGACCCCTGTTCGGGAATTTTCATATTTTCCTCAGCGAGGATAAATTCCCCTAAACTGGGGTCAAGGGTAAAGGAGTGAACGCCATTGCCAAGGGAATAGACCAACATGGTACTTGCTCCATAAAGGATATAACCAGCGGCGATTTGTTTATGTCCGTTTTGTAACAAGTCACTGGCGCTTTGATCCACATCATCCCCTTCCTGTTGGCGGATGGCGAAAATCGAACCGACATTTAAGTTCGTATCAATGTTGGAAGACCCATCGATCGGGTCCATTAATAGGGTATAACGCCCGATCGGGCAATTTTCAGGAATATAATAAGGTTTGTCCATTTCCTCTGATGCGAGGCGACAAACCAATCCACTTTGTTGAAACACGGAGATAAAAACATCATTGGCGTAAACATCCATTTTTTTCACAGATTCGCCTTGAACATTTGTTTCTCCCGTAAATCCTAAAACTCCCTCCACAATTCCAGCGCGACTCAGGCGACGTGAGATAATTTTTCCCGCTAAAGCGACACGATTCATTAAAGCACTTAAATCTTGTGCTTCAGCAGAAAAACTGTGGAGTTGTTGTAAAACATGACGAGATAGAGTGGTGCAATCTCGATCTAAACTGGGAGATTGCGTGGGATTAACCATAGTTTTCTCCTTGGGTTACGTTTGACCTAATCAGGGTGGGTGCAGTCGTAGGAGATTGTTAACCTAAGCCAGAAGGTCGCCCTCCTGACTCGGCTTCAGAACGGTACGTGATAGTTTCCCATCATACCGCTCCTCTCCAAACTACGCGCTTATTAACAGCACTTCCCTGCCCAGTTTCCGATTTACGACCTTTCTTTGTTTTGTTTTGGGCTTTCTTTTGCCCCTTATTATCCATTTGTCGTTGTCGGTCTTCAGCAGTTTTCTGATGGTGACAATGACGATGAAGTAATTGTAAATTCTTGTAATGGTCTTTGCCCCCTTCAGCTTTAGGGACGATGTGGTCAACCTCCACTACATCTTCATCCTTAAAGTAAAGTCCACAACGAGTGCATTTGCCTTTCTGACGCTTCATCAGTGTGGCAACCCGTTTAGATACACCAGGGTATTCTCCCCGACGTTTACTCCAGTACCACCAATCTCCATCGTAGGGAGACCTCGAACCCTCGATTTTTATATGTCTTTCAATTGGTGTCCATGCGTGTTTGCGTAATTCATGCGTACCCGCAACAGGAGAATTTGGTATATTGGAGGGAGTTGAAAAGACCCATTTAGTATCTCTGTCTTCTCCGTCTAAATTTTTCTCCTTAGTCAAGTGAAAGTATCTCTCTGTACACCATTTGAGGGTTTTATTCGGATGACGGCTTTTAATCCAGCGACGTAATTTGTTCCACACTAGATTATCTATGTGTGAAAATGTTTCTTTAGAGCAGACTGTTTTGTGATAGTTGCACCATCCCACGATTATAGGATTTAACTTATCAATGATTACCTCTTGGGATTTACCTTTCATTGAATCTAAAACTGAAACAATCTTTTCATAGTGGGTTTTTACGCTTTTGTCGCTGGGTTTGATTATCGTTTTGAATCCAAGTAATTTGCCATGTGTATTTTTTCCTGAGTGATTTTTCCCGATTTCATATTGACGGATGTTCCATCCTAAGAAATCAAAACCTGCTTTCTTTTCTTCGGAATCATATAAGGTGTGGCAAATTCTCGTCTTGCTCTCGCTTATTTCTAAGCCTGAGCCATGTAACCACTGTTCAATCAGCGTTTTCGCTTGTTGGATGATGGATTTATCCTTGTGAAGAACAACGAAGTCATCTGCATACCTGATAAGGGATATTGAAATTCGATTTGCTTGTTTTCCCCCTTTCCAAGTTTCAGCCCATTGTTTTATGTAATCCTCAAGTCCATGCAGAGCAATGTTTGCCAATAGAGGACTTATCACCCCTCCTTGTGGTGTTCCCTCATTTGTTGGCATCCAGTCGCCTCTATCCAAGACCCCCGACTTTAGCCAAGCTCGAATTTGTCGAGCAATAGTCGGAATTGTATTCAGTTTTTGTAAGAGAACATCGTGGTTTATACGGTCGAAGCATTTCGAGATATCGGCATCTAACACCCATTTGGGCTTATACCGAATTGCATTAAAGATTGCTTGTTCCGCATCATGGCAAGAGCGTCCTGGTCTGAATCCGTACGAATTAGGCTCGAATTTTGCTTCCCATTCTGGCTCTAAAGCCAATTTGAGAAGTGCCTGCCTCGCACGGTCTTCCATTACTGGAATGCCCAAGCCGCGTTTTTCTTTACGACCTGGTTTTGGAATCCAGACCCGTCTTAAGGATTCACCTTTCCCTGTAAGAGTCAGGCTTTCAGCAAGGCTCAACCGTTGTTTAGGACTTAGGCTTTTTACACCGTCTATCCCTGTGGTGTTTTTACCCTGGTTATCCTGCGAAATGCGCCTTACCGCTAGGAGTTTGGCACACCAAGACCGTAACAATAATCTTTGGAGTTTGTGAACTTTAGCCACGTCACCACTTTGAGAAGCTCGATAAATCCGTTTTTGGAGCTTAAACACCCTTAGTTCCACCTCTCGCCAGTCTATCTGACTCCACTCCGTTTCAGCCATGAGATTAAACCCAAAACCTAACCAGAGCATTAAAAAGGTCTTTGTCCGAGCATCAAATTTATACTTCAATGAGTTCATAACATTACTCTACTTTCACGTATTATCTTCGTAATCTAAAGTGGCTACGTCTGCTTATCCTTCTCGTTAAAGAAAGCTTTTGCTTCTTAGCCAATCCTTCCCTCGCTCCACCCAGCAAATGAGCCAGAAATTGCGTCCCGACAGACTACTTGAGAAATCGACCTTTCCCAAGAGTATGAACGAGGGTTACTTCGTTCCTGATTTCCATTGATAGAGACCTTATCCTCCTATTATCCACCGAGTAAATTCTGAGGTGTGATATAAGCCAAAGAATACTTACATCCTTTACTGTGGGCATATTTCGCCCCCTGTGGACAGCCTTTGCACAGGTTTTGTATAACGATGGTTCAGACATAGGTTTATTGATTAGGCATAGCCTCTTGCTAGGGATTTACCAGTTTAGGCTTCCAGCAGTGACCCCATTTAACCCTGCTTTATCCTCAAGTAGTCAACTCTATAGATAAGGGTTATGCTGTCCTCTCACACCTTGAGAGGGATGGACTTGAATTAACGGGTTATACCCTACCTGTTTCTTAGCTATTGCTCCACAGGCTCTCACCAACATGGAAATCAAGTTGTCATGGTTCTGTTCCCCGAAGGGTTTTAACCAAACTCTGGCTTATACTCCTTAGTTCGAGGGAGCTACAGAGATTTCACCAGAAACGAATCGCACTCCTCACTACAATCATAAAGAGACATTGGAGAACAGGCTTCTAACTTTAGACCAAATTTAGCTTTCAAGATTTAGCCTACTTTTTTAATCTTATTTTGGTCGAATTAATTTCTGATGAGTGCAACTATGATTTAAGGAATAAGCACCGTAGGAATGAGATAGAGCAATCCCAAATAAATTGTTTTTGCCCCCAAATCCTCACTGCACTCCAGCCAACGCTGGGAGCTTCGATGAATCAACTTTTGGCTCTCTTGTTACCTCGGTAATAAGAAAAACTTATAAATTGCGGTGGTGTAAAATGTGACGAAAGGAACATTTTACAATGCAGCCAAAAGAGCCGAAGTATTTTACCAAAAAGCAGAAAAAAACTTAGGTCTCAGAGATTATTAAGTTACATTTTCTTACATTCTACTGACATTGCTATATTAAAATTGAGTTATCGTGAAATTTCAATATATTTATGTCCTCAGAACTTATCTCCTCCCAAAACTCTAAAAGTCAAGATATTTGGCTTGAGCAAATTATTACGCCACTGGCTAACTTTGAAGTTTCCAAAAATAATTACCAATTATCTCTCGAAACAATTAATTTTGCCTTTGAACAAGCAACCTCTATTCTCTCTGAGTTTATCAATTCCCCAGATGTTAATAAAAAACTTGCCATTGCCTTAGGCAAAATTGAACTACAAACTGAACTTGCTAGTGAGCCTTTTCAGTTTCCGAATCTCTTGTTAATCAATTCGTCTATTTTAGGAGGAGCATTGGGAGGTTATGCAAGCCAAACCAATGAAATTTTTTTTTCTGACTCATTAATAGATAACCCCATATTACTAAGTCGGGTGTTCTTAGAAGAAATTGGTCATGCGATTGATGCTCAAATCAATTCTATTGATTCTCCCGGCGATGAGGGAGCTATTTTTGCCTCTCTTGTCCAGAGAGAAGTGTTAAGTCCGCAAGATTTGGCTGAACTCAAACAAGAGAACGATCGCGCAACTGTGGTCATCAACGGCGAAAGAGTGACGATTGAGCAAGCTAACTTTATTGTCACCAATACTGAAGATAGTGGGGCAGGTTCCCTGCGTCAAGCCATTACCGAAGCCAATAATACGAACGGTGCAGATACGATTACCTTTGATGCTAATTTAAGCGGGCAAACCATTACTCTCACTGGCGAACAACTGGAAATTACTGATAGCGTAACCATTGAAGGCTTAGGGGCGGAGGAATTGACGATTGACGCAACTGGAAACAGTCGCGCTTTCTCTGTTTCCGATGAACAAACCGATAATCCCCTGCAAGTTTCTATTGAAGGGGTCACGATTACTGGTGGGTCAGCAGTTGGCCCTGATGATAATACACTGACCACTGATCGCTTTGGTGGAGGCATCTTTAACCGGGAAATTTTGACCCTAACGGATGTTGCGATCGAAGGCAACAGCGCAGAAAGAGACGGCGGTGGTATTTATAATGACCGTTTTGGAGGAATTTTAACAGTTATTGATAGTCTCATCAGTGAGAATCAAACCTCTGATCAGTTTGGTAATGGGGCTGGGATTGGTAATGGTGGCACGTTAAATCTTAATAACACCACGATTAGTACTAATTCTGCTAGTTCTGCTGGAGGCGGGATCACTAACTTTTCTGATGGACAGATCGCCCTTAATAATAGCCGAATTGAAGATAATACTGCCTATTCTGGAGGTGGTATCGATAACGACGGGATTTTTACTATTTCTTCCAGCACGATCGCCAATAATGTTGCAACCAATAATGGGGGTGGAATCCGCAACGCTGGTAGTGATGAAGTAGGAATGACCATTTCCCGTAGTACCATCAGTGGGAACTCTGCTTTAGTCGGTGGGGGGATTGATAACGCTAATGAATTATTGATTACCAATAGCACTGTCAGCAGCAATTCTGCCGAAACCCAAGGGGGAGGGATTAATAATACCAATACTCTCACCTTAGTCAGCAGCACGATCGCGCAGAATACTGCCCCCTCCGCCGGCGGACTCTTCAATCCTGAGGGAGAGTTAACGCTAATCAATAGTTTAATCGCAGGGAATGACTCACAAGACTTACTGAATGAAATTCAAGAGGGATTCATTACTCGCACTGGGGTCATCAACAGCAATGGCGTTAACCTAGTCGCTGATGGTAGCTTCACTAGGGAAAATATTCTCAATGTTGATCCGCTTCTCTCACCGCTACAGGATAATGGAGGATCAACGTTGACTCATCTGTTGTTGGAAGGGAGTCCCGCCATTGATGTGGGAGAGACTACCTTTATTAGTGATGAATTTGAGCAACGGGGACAGGGCTTCGATCGCGTGGTTAATGGAACCGTTGATTTAGGGGCGGTGGAAGTGGACAACACAGGGCTAGAACCCAATACCCCTCCCAACGCCGAAGATGATGAAGTCAGCACCATTGTTGGCAATAGCGTTATTGTCAATGTTTTAGAGAATGATAATGATGAAGACGGCGACCCCTTAACAGTTACCATTGTCACCCCTCCTGAACAGGGAGTTGCAGAAGTCGTCGGTGAAAATAATGCTCAGATTGCCTATTCCTCCAATCAAGATTTTAGTGGGACTGATACCCTGGTCTATGAAGTGAGTGATGGTCGCACGGGAACCGACACCGCCACCGTAACCATTCAAGTAGAACCCATTGCTTTGGATGATGCTGCGACAACAACCGTTAACGCAGAAGTGGCGATTAATGTGTTTGCCAATGATCTTCCCATTAATGGCGAAGGATTAACTCTTACCTTTGATGAAACGTCAGTCAACGGGGGCGCGATTGAACAAGATGCTGACACTGATGAATTGATTTATGCTCCTCCTACTGATTTTACAGGCACAGATACCTTTAACTACACCATCAGTGATGGGAGCTTTAGCAGTGAAGCAGTGGTATCCGTTACGGTAGAAGAGAGTCTTTTTGGCGCGATCGTTGTTGATTTTGAAGAAGGGTTTACTGATCAACAGGAAGTTACTAGCCCAATTTCTGTTCCCAATAATGAGGTGACCTTGACCGTTGGCTCAGGCACAACAGGGCCAGGAGACAGTAACCCATTTATTGCTCAGGTAGGTGATCCCCAGACAGCATTCATTCCCAATGATGATGCTGAAGAAGAAGCAGTCGGCAACTTTTTCTTAACCGATGAATCCAATGGACCGAATAACTCACTCAATTACTTCATTGAGTTTGATCAGCCTATTCCTAGCTTAAGTGTCGATTTATTAGATTTCGTTGATGAACAGTCTAATGACGCTTCTGTTAGTTTAACTGTCTTTTCTGATTCTTTTTCCACTGTTGTGGGCGAGGCTAGTTCTTCGCTTACTGAAGGAGATGCAGAAAATACTGATTTTGAAAATCTGTCAGTTACTAATCCAAGTGGTCTAATTCAGTCTGCGTCTATTGTTACTCAATTCAGCGATCTGGGCACAGGCATTGATAACATTACCTTGTCTCCAGCAGAAGAGGAAGTGACAGACCTTCCCACTGCGCCTGAAGGAAAAACAGGGGAAAGCTGGGGCGATCCTCACATCGTCACCTTCGATGAAGTTGCTTACGACTTTCAAGCCGCCGCAGAATTTATTCTGGCTCAAGAAACCGAAGGCACTTTAGAAGTGCAAGTGCGCCAAGAACCGGTGAGTAACAATGTCAGCGTCAATACGGCTGTCGCCACTACCCTTGATGGGGAAACCGTCATGATTGATGTCAGTGATGACCAGCCCCTGCAAATTAACGGCAATGCCAACGCTTTGGCAGAGGGTGAGTCCACTACTGTCGGCAATGGCGAAATCTTCCGCGAGGGCAATACTTACACCGTTATCTATCCCGGTGAGGATGGAGAAGTGAATGATGGGGATGAGCGCCTGATTGTGGATACCCGCAGCAGTTCTCTGGATGTAGAAGTTCAACTGGCAGCCGATCGCGCTGGTGGTTTTGAAGGCTTACTCGGGAATGCCGATATGGATGGAGAAAATGACATTGCCACTGCTGATGGTGAACCCTTATCGCGTCCCCTTCCCTTTGACCAACTGTATGGAGATTTCCGCAGTGATTGGCGTGTGGATAGCGAGGAAGAATCTCTCTTTACCTATGATGAAGGCGAAAGCCCTGATTCCTTCTATCAGCCTGACTTTCCCTCTGAACTAGCGACTTTAGACAACCTTGATCCAGAAGTACGAGCTGCAGCCGAACAAGCTGCCCGAGATGCTGGCTTACAAGAAGGGACGTTTAACTTTGACAGTGCAGTGCTTGATTTTGCCCTGACTCAGGATGAAGAGTTCTTAGAGGCTGGCGGCAATGCGAATACTGTTGATAATGAGAATACTGTTTCTGCTACTGAAGGCGATCCTTATGCCGATGAGGTCATTGCTTACGAACCCGACTTTTCTGATGGTAACGTTCCCACTAACGAAAACTTTACTGACCCGGTGGTTGCAGTAGGAGCTCCTGATTACAACCCTGATAGCGAAACAGGGAGTGTTTCTCTAGGTTCCGGTGGACGCATTACCCTGCAATTTACCGATAATGTCCTTACAGGAAGTGGCGATAATCAGCCAGATTTACGAATCTTTGAAGTTGGCCCTGATGTGGAAAATACCTTTGTTGAAATCAGCGAAGATGGAGAAGAGTTTATTTCCATAGGAGAGGTTGCTGGGGATGTTTCCACCCTTGATATTGATGCCTCTTTAGAAGCCAACGAGATTGATCCTGCCACAGAGTTTCGTTTTGTCCGCCTGCAAGATAACCCAGAGGAAGGAGACAGTGGTGGTGGTACGCCTGGAGCCGACATTGACGCGATCGAAGTGATTACCCCAGAAGCACCGACGACAGACCTTCCTACTTCACCAGAAGGCAAAATTGGCATTAGCTGGGGAGATCCTCATTTAGTCACCTTCGATGAAGTTGCTTACGACTTTCAAGCCGCCGCAGAATTTATTCTGGCTCAAGAAACCGAAGGCACTTTAGAAGTGCAAGTGCGCCAAGAACCGGTGAGTAACAATGTCAGCGTCAATACGGCTGTCGCCACTACCCTTGATGGGGAAACCGTCATGATTGATGTCAGTGATGACCAGCCCCTGCAAATTAACGGCAATGCCAACGCTTTGGCAGAGGGTGAGTCCACTACTGTCGGCAATGGCGAAATCTTCCGCGAGGGCAATACTTACACCGTTATCTATCCCGGTGAGGATGGAGAAGTGAATGATGGGGATGAGCGCCTGATTGTGGATACTCGCAGCAGTTCTCTGGATGTAGAAGTTCAACTGGCCGAAGATCGCGCTGGTGGTTTTGAAGGCTTACTCGGGAATGCCGATATGGATGGAGAAAATGACATTGCCACTGCTGATGGTGAACCCTTACCCCGTCCGCTTCCTTTTGACGAACTCTATGGCGACTTCCGCAGTGATTGGCGAGTAGATAGCCAACAGGAGTCTTTGTTTACTTACGATGAGGGAGAAAGTCCTGATTCCTTCTATCAACCCGAGTTTCCTTCTGCACCAGCGACCCTCGATAACCTTGACCCAGACGTGCGAGCAGCAGCCGAACAAGCAGCCCGAGATGCTGGCTTACAAGAAGGGACGTTTAACTTTAATAGTGCTGTTCTTGATTTTGCTCTCACTGAAGATGAAACTTTCTTGGAGTCGGCGCAAGAGGTTCCTACAGTTAATGCGGATAATCAAGTTCTTTTCGACGAGACTGTAGAAGAAGAGTTAGTGTTTGGCAGTACCAGCGATGATACTTTTGATGCCAGTGAAGCCGACCCTTACACCGGCAATATGCAAATTGTCTTTACGGGGGCGGGAGAAGATACGGTGGATGGAACTGATGCCACCGGAAATAACCGCCTCTATACTAGCTCTGATAATGATCGGATTTTGGCAGCGCAGCGCGATCGCGTCTTTACTAACGGTGGCGATGATGAAATTTTAGCAGCTAGCAATAACCGCATCTTTGCTGGAGCAGGGAATGACCTAGTTGATACTTCTCAAGGTAGCAGTAATAATCGCCTTTATGGTCAAGCTGGGGATGATGAGCTTTTTGCCGGAAATAATGATGTTCTATTAGGAGGAGAAGGTGAGGATCGTCTCTTTATTGTTACCCAGGGAGATAATATCCTCACTGGAAATACAGGTGCTGACCAATTTTGGATTACTACTGCCGAAGTTCCCAACAGCCTTAACACGGTTACCGACTTTACCTCGGGAGAAGATGTAATTGGCGTCGGAGGGTTTCCAGAACTAACTTTTGCTGACCTCACTCTGACTCAAGAAGAAGCGGATACCATCATTAGCTTCGGGGCTAATACGGGATTGGTGGATGAAGAAACTCCCATAGCAGTGTTACAGGGCATTCAAGCCAATAGCTTAATCCCTGAAAATTTTATCTTTGATTCTCCTGACACTGCTGAATCCTTTAACATCGAATTAGACTATCGTTTTGCTCCTCCTGAGGCATTTGATGACATTGACAAAGCCCGCTTAGAAGAAGCAGCTACTATCTGGGAGTCTTTCATTGTTGATGAATTTCCAGAAATTCCAGCAGGAAGTACGATTGGACTTCCAAATCCTCAAAGTGATGAAGCAAATTCGGAAGAAGTTGTTATCGAGGAACCGCTTGGTGATTTACGTATCTTTTTAGCCGCTAAATCACTTGATGGTCCAGCTGCTTTTGCGGGACCCAGAATTCCAGAAGTTAATGACACCATTCCTGATGACATTTTTGAAGGATTTAATAGCAGTGATTTTGAACCGAGAATTGGCGCTCTCACCTTTAACACTGACGAAGAGGGAAGTGCAATTGTCAATGTTGCTCTTGCTTTACATGAAATGGGTCACGTTTTGGGGATTGGAAGTTCTCCAGCTTTTGATGAACGGGTTAATGAAGACTTGTTTTTTGAAGGAGAAACTGCATCTGCTCTCAATAATGGAGAACCCATCCCCATTTTGTCCAGAGATGAGGGTCATATTGAAGAAGGATTCACCCTCAGTGATGAAATTGCTCCTTTGCTTGGTCCTGGCGTTGGCGATAGTTTACCCACTGTTCTTGATCTGGCAATTCTCAAGGATATTGGCTACGAAATCCCTGTTCTCGAAAACCTAGAAGGAGAAGAACTTCCTACTCTAGACTATATTCGTCAGGGAACTTTTGGCGATGATAATGATTTCCGTTATTTATACGGTCATAATGGGGAGGACACCATTTTTGGTGGGGACGGCAATGATTTTCTCATTGGCAGTTTCTTGCGCTCTTCTGGGAATATTTTTATCCAAAATGGTGTTTTGCAACTGCAAAATTATTTACAACCAGAAGATGAGGCTGATCAATTATTTGGAGAAGCAGGAGATGACTGGCTCATCGGGAATGGCGGAGATGATCATCTCGCTGGCGGGACTGGCGATGATGAACTGCAAGGAGATTTAGGCATAGATACCTTTATCTTTGAAGCAAACAATGGAGCAGATATTATTACTGATTTTGATGTTACCAATGAAATCATGCAAATTGCTTCAGGTTTAGGCTTTACTACGGGTACAGAAGTCTTGGAGACGCTCACGAAGCCATCTGATGACGTTTCTCGCTTAACATTAAGTGCAGGGAATACTATTGATGTATTACACGAATCAATGTCTGGGACACCCCTGACTGCTACTAATTTCCAAGTGATTTAACAGAATCTTAAAAAACTGTTCCCAATTTTAAACATAGAGTTGATCCATCTCTCCCATGTTTGTTTTTATTGGGGTTTCAGCAAGGGGAGGAATATTATTTCCTTCCCTTACCCGAACTGCGATTTCTCTCTAATTCCTTGATTTAACCTGCGGAAGTTGCGGGTTTTTGCTGGCTTTCAGGGGGCTGACGGCGCTTTTTGCTGGTTGATTCTTCTTCTAATGGCGCCATTTGGATATGATTTAATAGGGTGGTGACAAACGCAAATAGCAGGAAGGGTAAAGAGAGAACGAGAATTAATCCTACAGTTGCTAAAGCGTAAATTTGTCGATCGCTGCTCCAGAGAGCTAGAGCAGTAGCTAAACTGATAAAAATCACAATCAACCAGACGATGATTTGCCCATAAATATCACCAAAGGTTAAAGTACATTTGAATTGGTATTTTTGTAGATCGTTCATAGTTGTTTTCAGGGTTCTTTAGTATTTATTTTATGCTGCGAGTTTGACGCTTACTCTTTATAGTTTGATAAAAAACTCTATGCTGTTGTTATTTTTAATTCAATTTCTTTTTATTTTTTAATAAACTGTTACATTTTTGTATCATTTAATTGCTGTTGGGTTTCGCTTCGCTCCACCCAACCTACTCTTTATCATGGATTGAGCGAGCTTGATATTACAACTGATTTCAGATTGCTATAGCAGTCTTAAATTAACTTTTTATAGTAAAAATATGAGTAGGAAAAGATTCCGAATTAGCTGAGGCATTGCTTTAATTTGTTGTAGCACTTCTTGGGGCATAATTGTAAAAAAGACTCTTAAAACAATTAAAATTATAAAAATTTGGAAGGCGGTGTTAAAGCTAATTACTATTAACTTTAAGGCGGCTTTTATCACCAACCAGATGATGATTAACGCTGCAATAAGAATGATCCATTCGATATTCATGGGATTTTTGCACTCTAAACCCCCAGAGTTACCTTATTTTATAAGAAATTTTGATCAAGTTGATGTTTTTATCTTTTTCACGTCACAATAAAGAAGTAAACTTATATTAAGAAAGTTACATCATCAGCGATGACTTTGCAATCATTAACCCAGACGAAGGGAGATTCTTCTCAAAACCTAGATTACGATGTGGTAATTGTTGGCGCCAATATTACTGGCTTAACTTTAGCGGTCACTTTACAACAGAGTAACTTACGAGTGGCGATCGTGGAAGCAACACCCCTCGACGTGACCGCACAGCGCGATCGCGCTTATGCTATTTCTGTCTTTTCTGGGCGTATTTTCGCAGGATTAGGGGTATGGGAGAATATTGAACCCAAAATTGGCAAATTTCGCCAGATTCGTCTCAGTGATGGTCAATTTCCCCAAGTGGTCGCCTTTGAAACCGAAGATATTAACAGCGAGTATTTAGGATATGCGGCGGAACATTATGTTTTACATACGGCGTTACAGAAACGATTAGAAAGCAGTGAGAATATACAATGGTTATGTCCAGCAAAAGTAGAAAGTATTGAACATCAGGATCAATCCGTTAAGATTAGGGTTTCTCAAGGGGGGAAAGAGGAAATAATCACCACGAGATTAATTGTTGGGGCTGATGGAGCGCGATCGCGGGTGCGAGAAAATGCTAATATCAAGACGATGGGATGGAATTATTGGCAATCTTGCGTGACGACGGTATTTCACCACCAAACTACGCCAAACGATACCGCATTTGAGCGTTTTTGGCACACAGGGCCAATGGGAATTTTACCCCTACCTGGCAATCGCTGTCAGGTGGTCTGGACAGCCCCTCACGAAGAAGCGCAACGTCTCCAGGCAATGGATGAGAAACAGTTTATCGAAAAACTGACTCAACGCACGGGGGGATCATTAGCAGACATTGAATTACTTAAAGATCGCTTGGTGTTTCCAGTGCAATTAATGCAAAGTAATCGTTATGTTTTACCGAATTTGGCGTTAATTGGGGATGCCGCCCATCGTTGTCATCCAGTGGGAGGGCAAGGTTTAAATTTGGGAATACGAGATGCGGCGGTATTAGGAGAAATTTTACAACAAGCGAGCGATCGAGGGGAAGATATTGGAGAGATTCAAGTTTTGAAGCGTTACCAACGGTGGCGCAAAACTGAAAATCTTGCCATTCTAGGATTGACTGATTTGCTCGATCGAAGTTTCTCGAATCAATTTTTACCGATGGTTTTAAGCCGTCGCGCAGGAATTTGGATGATGAGAAATGTTCCCCCTCTCAAACGATTGGCTTTAGAAATAATGACGGGATTAAAAGGAAAGTCACCTGTTTTAACGAAAACGAGTTAATGTTGGGTTTAGCGAACTGTTGGGTTTCGTGAACTACACCCAACCTACATTTTTGTCCTTTGTCCTTTGTCATTCGGTGAAACCAAGCCTCCCCGTAGGTTCGGTGAAACGAAGTGAAACCCAACACAAGTGAAACCAAGCCTCCCCGTAGGTTCGGTGAAACGAAGTGAAACCCAACACAAGTGAAACCAAGCCTCCCCGTAGGTTGGGTGAAACGAAGTGAAACCCAACACAAGTTAGTCATTGAGTAGTAGAGACGTTCCATGGAACGTCTGTACCGCCATGGAACGTCTGTACATTCCCCCGATCATCGCAACCACTGGTAATTGTCCCTCGTGAGTTCCTCCCACTAATTGCCGTGAAAGATGCGGCGCCATCAACCCCACAAAACCAATTGCACCAGCAGTGGCAACCGAAGCACTGGCAAGGGCGACGCTGGTAAGGAGTAGTAGCCCTCTTTGTCGCTCGATCGCGCTTCCTAACCCGATTGCGACTTCATCCCCCAAACTCAGCGCATTTAATTCCCTTGCCATCATGATCGCCAATAAACCCAATCCCACCAACCAAGGCAATAAAGTAAACAACTGCTCCCAACTGCGTCCATAAACACTTCCCGTTAACCAAACCCAAGCCTGAGAGACGTTATTAATGTTGCCAAAGGTAATCATCAAATTGGTGAGCGCCCCAGTAATGAGATTTAAGCCCACACCCACTAAAATCAGTCTGACAGGGGAACTCCCTCCTTACCAAGCCAGAAGGTAAATCGCAGTTGCCACCGTAATCGCACCAGCAAAAGCCACCACAGATAACAGCGCGATCGGTGCTGAGGGGATTAATACCAATAACGTCACTGCCGCCAGAGAAGCCCCAGCATTCACCCCAATAATACTCGGTGCTGCCAGAGGATTCCGAGTAATCCCCTGTGTAATCGAACCCGCGATCGCTAACCCCACTCCCACCAGAAACGCCACCAACGTTCGGGGCAACCGTAACTTCCTCACAATAAACGTATAATCGGAATTACTGGCATCTAACCCCAAAATCACTTTAATCCTTTCTAAAGGAGGTATTAAGAATAATTTGCAAATGATAGACTTTCAACTTATACCATTTTGGAAAAATCAAGTTACATTAAAGCCCCCCAAACTTGGGGGGTTGGGGGGCTTAGGTAGTCTGTCTGTAGCGCCAATTGTTCACCCATGGTATTAGCTGGGGTTAGGTGATGTAACTAATTATGATGGAGAGGGAAAACTGTTATTTTGACAACTCGAACGATTATGGATGCTTCCACTCTGAAACAACTCTTAGAAAAATACAATCAATTCTACAGTGGTTATAATCAAAACCCCGATGCTTGGGAAGCGGAGAATGGCGCTTGGTTGGAATATGAACATCTAGAAAAGGCAAAAATGTTAGAAGAAATGGGACAACTGATGTCTCTCTTACATCAAAAAACTGCTAATGAGACCAATTTAGCGACTAATGGTGATTTAGAATACTATTCAACAGTACGAGAAGTGTTACAAGACTTACGTCAGTTTCTGGAAAATTCTTAATCAGCAAACGTAGGTTGGGTGGAGGTGACGAAACCCAACAACAACCCATGAAAACTACCAATAATCCATATTGATGTTGGGTTTCACCCAACCTACAAATTAAGGCTTAATGATGTCCGCGAAACCTTTCCCAGTGCCGATTCGATCAGGAATTTTACTGTTTTCAATATTAAAGGAAATCGTTACCGATTGATTGTCGGGATTGATTACAAAAAACAAATCATCTTCATCAAATATGTTTTAACTCATGCTGAGTATGATAAGGAGGCTTGAAAAAATGACCCCTACTACTGAAGAATTGTGTATTCGGGAGGACGATCGCAAATTCTTCTCCCCCATACCGAGCGACTAAATCATCAGGACCTTCAATCGCCGCCACTCGTCCACTAGCATACAATGGCGCTGACTTCAGTTGAAAACAGGGATCATCTATAGCGAAAAATCCGCCCTCAGACTTGCTATTTAACAGAAACGGTGTAATTTTTTCTTCTGATAAGGCTTCACTTAAAAAATGGCCTTGTACTTCTTGCTCTGAATTATCTTCAGCAATTGCTTGTAACTCTTTTAACAACCAATTAGTGAGATCAACATTTTTCGTCGCGATCGTTTCCGTGATTTCAATTTCTAATCTGGAACTGGGAATCCCTGTCTCGGCGAGAACCTGTTTCACCTTCTCAACAAAATTAGTTTCTTGAAACTGACGACCAGAAATATTCACCGTCATCATAATTTCTCCCCACTCAACACAAAAATCGGATCAACCGCAGCAAAAACTTGTGTTGTGCCTCGCGTTTCCAAGCGATTCACCGACGACTGCACTACCTCAATATTCCGTGCTTGTAACTTCGCAAACCCTTCCGACAAGCGATATAGACTTTCTAAATTATTCGCAATCGCAACCACTCGACCTTGGGGTTGCAAATACTGCCACACCTGTTCTAAAGTTTTATGTACTCCTTTTCCCCCTTCTAAACAGACTCGATGAGGATATTCTGATAACTTATCTAAACAGTCTGGCGCAACCCCTTGAATGACTTGGACATTTTTCACCCCGAAACGGGTGCAATTATGCCGAATTAACTCCACCACTTCCTCATCACGTTCTACAGCGAAAATTTTTGCCTCTGGACAAAGTAAACCCGACTCTACGGGAATTGTTCCTGTTCCAGCCCCCACATCCCACAGCACCGAATTTGCTTCTAAACGTAAATAAGAAATCAATAATAATCTCACCTCTCGCTTAGTGAGGGGAATCCCAGGAAGCCTTTCAAATAGGTGATCAGGGATGCCTGGACTTTTATAACGCCAAATTGAAGAAGCCATATTAATAATTAATAATTGACAATTGATAATGGGTAATTGATAATTGGTAATTAGTGATTTGTTACGGGTTATTTCTTATTGACTGATGGTCTGTAGCAGTTCTAAATCAGTTGTAAATTCCTGCATTTGATCCCCCCTTTAATTCCCCCCTTATTAAGGGGGGTTAGGGGGGATCGTAAGTTAAGCTACTTTTTACAAATGAGATCATCTTGCTATATTTCTATAATTGTATTTGATCACGATTAAATCTTAACTCTCCTCACTTCTTATTTTTAGAAATTCTTAAGAGTTACTTCTCAACTCCCAATTTTCCCTTGTTTTCCTCTCTACTGTCAATTAATTATGAACTGGTGGCGTAAACTAAAAAAGAATGCTTTAGCCCGTATCGGCGCATCATTACTTCTCGTTTTTTATTTAACAGCAATTACCGCCGATTTTGTTGCTCCTTATAGTCCCTACACTTCCGAAATTAACGGCTCTTTACTTCCTCCCACTGAGATTTATTGGCGCGACCAAACCACACAAAAATGGCTGGGTCCCCATATTTATCCCACTGAACAGGGACAAATGAATCTCGAAACAGGAAAAAGAGAATTAATGGTTAATTTTGACCAACCCTCTCCTTTACGTTTTTTTGTGAAAGGAACACCCTACAAAGTTTTAGAGATTAACTTGCCACTTCCTCCTAATTTTGAAACCGTAGAATTGTTTTCAGGTTGGGAACTCGATCGTCATTTATTCGGAACAACTGGAGAAGCTAAATTTCATCTTTTAGGAACGGATGAACAAGGACGTGATCAGTTTTCTCGTCTCATTCATGGTAGCCGAATTAGTTTATTTATTGGTTTATTTGGGATTGCAATTTCTTTCCCGTTAGGAATGATTTTTGGGGGTATTTCGGGTTACTTTGGCGGTTGGATAGATGGAATAATTATGCGTTTTGTTGAAGTTTTAATGACCATTCCCACCTTATATTTACTGGTGGCTTTAGCGGCAGTTTTACCCGCAAGTTTAACCAGTTCACAACGGTTTTTATTAATCATTGTCATTACTTCCTTTGTCAGTTGGTCAGGGTTGGCGAGGGTGATTCGAGGACAGGTTTTATCCATTAAAGAACGAGAATTTGTCGAAGCCGCTCGTGCTTTGGGTGGGAATTCTTTTTATATTATTCTCCGTCACGTTCTCCCTCAAACCGCGACTTATATTATTATCTCAGCAACCCTTGCCATTCCGAGTTTCATTTTAGCAGAATCGGTGTTAAGTTTAATTGGTCTTGGCATTCAACAGCCTGATCCCTCATGGGGAAATTTGCTTTCAGTTGCCACTAATGCTTCGGTTTTAGTGCTACAACCTTGGTTAGTTTGGCCCCCTGCGATTTTGATTATTTTAACCGTTTTGGCGTTTAATTTATTGGGGGATGGTCTTAGAGATGCCCTTGCTCCACGTTAGAATAGAAATTATTTAGGATTTTCATCAATCATGCGTCAGTTATTTAAACAAATTTTCGCGACTTTAATTGGTAGTTTTCTCGGTCTAGTTCTGTTTTCAATTATCGGCACGGGAAGTTTATTCGTTTTATTATTAATTGCGGGAAATCGCACCCAAGATGCACAGATTTCTTCAGATTCTATTTTAGTTTTTGATCTGTCTAAACCAATCCAAGATAATACTCCTACTCTGACGATTGCGGAAACTTTCTTAGAAGATGAAGCACGTACTCTGACGGTTAAAACGGTTCTCAATTCTCTGGAAAAAGCGAAAACAGATGATAAAATTAAAGGGGTTTTATTAGATGGTAGTAATGGCAGTAATCAAACGGGTTATGCTGTGTTAAAAGAGGTGCGTCAAGGACTCGCTGAGTTTCAAGAAAGTGGAAAAGAAATTATTGCTTATGATGTTAATTTTAGTGAGCGAGAATACTATTTAGCTTCAGTGGCTGATCAAGTGATTTTGAATCCATTAGGAAATTTAGAAATTAATGGGTTACGATCGGAACAAACCTTTTTTGCTGGTGCTTTTGATCAATACGGAATTGGCGTACAAGTGATACGAGTGGGAAAATATAAGTCAGCAATAGAACCGTTTACTCGTCAAGATTTGAGTGAGGAAAATAGAGAGCAAACAACAGCACTTTTAGCGGATATTTGGGACGAATTTTTAACGGGTGTTGGCGAAGGAAGAGAAATTAGTGTCGATGCGCTTCAAAATGTTGTCGATGAAAGAGGATTTTTATTAGCAACGGAAGCACAAGAATTAGGTTTAGTGGATGAATTGGCTTATGAAGATGAGATCAGAGAAAAAGTGAAAGGTTTAGTGGGAACAGGAGAGGAAAACGAGTCTTTTCCTAATGTTTCCATTAGTCGCTATAATCAAGTACAGAAAAGCAACACAGATCAGGAAGTATCAGAAAATAAAATTGCAGTTTTGTATGCTCAAGGAAATATTGTCACTGGAGAAGGTGCTTTAGATAACATTGGCAGCGATCGAGCAATCAAAGAAATCAAAAAACTGCGAGAAGATGATAATGTCAAAGCGATCGTTTTACGGATTAATAGTCCAGGGGGAAGTGCCACCGCTTCTGATATTATTTTAAGAGAACTACAACTCACCCGTGAACAGAAACCTGTGATTATTTCAATGGGAAATGTTGCCGCTTCTGGTGGGTATTGGATCGCATTAGGAGGAAGCCGAATTTTTGCCCAACCTAACACCGTGACAGGATCAATTGGTGTGTTTGGCGTATTACCGAATATTCAAGAATTAGGGAATAATAATGGCATCACTTGGGATAGTGTAGCGACAGGGGAATTAGCAGGATTAAACACAATTTCTCGTCCGAAAACAGAACAAGAATTAGCCGTCTATCAAGGAACTGTTAATGAGATTTACGATCGATTTTTGACCAAAGTTTCGGAAGCGAGAAACCTTCCCAAACAACGAGTTGAAGAAATTGCCCAAGGTCGAGTTTGGTCGGGAAAAGATGCTCAAGAAATTGGATTAGTGGATGAAATGGGAGGATTAGAAAGCGCGATCGCTCATGCGGCTAAAATTGCGGAATTAGGAGAAGATTGGCAACTCCAAGAGTATCCGAAAACTAATCCTTTTGAAGAACGTTTTTTAAAGCAATTTATCGGAGAAACCTTCCAGAGTCACAAATCAGAAAACATCGCAGATCAACGGCTGGAGAAACTCCGCAATGCTTGGGAAGATTTTCGTTTGCTAAATGATCCGAATCAAACCTATGCGAGGCTACCCTTTGAGTTTTGGTTAGATTAATTGTTGGTTCAATCCCAAATTCGAGCCAAAGTAAAAGTAGGTTGGGTGGAGTAGTAAAAGTAGTAAAAGACTGATCACTGATCACTGGTCACTGGTCACTGCCATGGGTGGAGAGAAACGAAACCCAACACCAATTCTAAGCAATTATCTGAACTTGATCTAATACCATTTTGGAAAAGTCAAGTTACCTTAAAGCCCCCCAACCCCCCAAGTTTGGGGGGCTTAAGTTGTCGATACTGTAGCGCCAATTCTCCAAAATGGTATAAGGAGGGAAACTAAGCCCAAACCCCAACTTCGGTGGAATTGGGTTACGCGCTTGCGCTTCACTAGGGCCGACGAGAGATCGCAGCTTTCGGATTCCTCAAATCTGGGATTAACAAAGGAGTGATTATTGCGATCGATGCGCTGTATCTTGTTAGCGATGTTCGCCTTGATCTCAATCTTTGAAAGGATCGGGCGGATTTTCCACCCGATCGCGATCTCAACCGAAAAAATTAACCGAAAGTAAAGTCAGCTTCCGTTAAACTGTTGGCTTCAACGCCCAGTAAAACCGCTAAATCCTCACCATCTAAACTGAGTAACGTTCCGTTATCAACCGCAGTGCGAGTAATATCGGCAAAACTTGCTTCTACTCCCGCCACACCGATCGAATCTTCACCAGAGGTAAAATCAGTGATTGTATTCGTTCCCAAACGCACATCGGAGTCTTTAATCTGGAATAAATCAGCACCAGTGCCACCAGTAACAACGTTATTAGCGCCCCCATTGGGAAAGAAAAACTGATCATCGCCTTCATTACCGATTAACCGATCGTCATTACCAGCGACTAAAATATCAGCACCAGCACCGCCATAAAGACGATTACCGCCGTTACCAACAGACGCATCAAGGCGATCGTTTCCAGTACCGCCAAAGAGTCGATCGTTGCTTCCAGCGACTAACTCATCCGCATCACTGCCACCATAAAGACGATTATTGCTGTTGACGGTAGAAGCGTCAATCGTGTCTTCACCAGCGCCACTAAAGACCAAATCTCCTTCGCCAATGAAGTCAACACCAGCATCAAGAGTATCTGCTTCTAGACTGCCAAAAATCGGCGTTCCTGCTGTGGGTGCTTCTGCATTCACTCCTAAACGCGGATCGAGATCAAGGGGTTCATCTAACTCAATCAGCGCAATTTCATTATTATCAATTTCTGGTGGACGACCGACAGAGAAGGGGAAATTATTGTCATTCGCCACTAAAATTGTATTCTCATCGAGGACTAAAACATCTTCAATGGTGACAAAAGGCATGGTGTAAGTCGTTTCTCCATCACCATTGAGATCATCAGGATCAGGGATGTTCAGCAGATCAACTACTTCCTCTTTCTCCACAAAGCCATTCTCGTCAATGTTGGAGAAGTCAACCTTAAAGACTTTTTTGAAGCCATCGAGATCAGCTTGGCTACCATCCCGTTCAATCACCAGAAATTCATTTTCGTTGATGGGAGTAAAATCGCCGATCGCGTGATTCGGTTCTTCTACGCCATAGAAACCAACAATTCCTTGATATTCTCCACTGTTGAGATCAAACTCATAGATGCGACGAGAGTTATCAGGATCGCCCGTTACTTCCCCTTCTAAGAGAGGATAAGCAGTGTTTCGATCGGGGCTAAATGCCATCCCTTCAAACCCGCGCGATCGGGGTAAATTCGGCTCTTCCACCAACGTTTCTAAGACCATGCTTCCCGTTGCAGGGAAATCAGTAAAGAAGCCATCAACCCCAATTTCAATCAGTTGTTCAAACTCTTCTCCTGGGGTTTGCGGTGTACCATCTTCTTCGAGGGTTAAGAACCGTTCCTCATTCCGTAAAGTGTAAGGATGAACCTGTAACCCTGCATTGTGGGCATCATCCACAAAAGAAGTTACTTCCCCAGTGAGTTGAGAGGTGATTTCTGCTTCTCCGTCACCGTTTCCATCCACAGGGGTTTCTAAAGACTCACGGAGTAAGAAGTTATTTTTCCAGGGGCCGGCCCCTTCGGCGTATTGTTCCCCAATGACCTGGAGAAACTCAGCGCTGTCTAAATCACTGTAAATGGTATCTTCTGAAAGCGGATTTTCTACTGCATCGAGGAAGTCTTGTCCGTAAATCGCAGCTAAATCATTCCCTTGTTCCACATTGAAACGAATATCATAAGGAACAGAGAACCCACTATCGGGACTTGCGGAGTCGGTAGTGTTGCCGTAAAGTTGAACCAGAGGAATGTCCCCTAATCCTTCTTGATCAAGGGTTTCCTGTAATTCAATGAGATTTTGGAACTCAAAAGACTGGATAAAGATACGGTTAGGATCAGTAAATCCTGTATCTTGTAAGGTTTGAATTAGGGGTTCTTCTAAAGATAACCCTTGTTCGTCAAAGAAGGTAGGATGTTTGGTTTCGGGATAAATCCCCACTTGGATTCCTGTTTCGGCTTCCACTTCTTGGACGAGTTCGATCACCTCTTGGAAAGTAGGAATTTCAAACTCCCCGTTAAAAGACTGATCACGGAATTCGCGAGGTTGAACCGCACGCAGTTGTTTGATTTCTTCGAGAGTAAAGTCTTCGGCAAAATAAGCGGTGACTTCTTCTCCATCCAGTGTTTTCGTCATTTGACGTTCGGGGAACACTTCTGCCACATTGGTGGTATTATCCAACATGGGTTCATGGCGTGCGATTAAAACCCCGTCACTGGTGGTTACTAAGTCTGGTTCAACAAAATCAGCCCCTTGTAAAATGGCTGTCCGATACCCTTCTAAAGTATGTTCTGGAAGGTCGCCACTTGCGCCACGATGGGCGATGACCAAAGGCGGTTCACTGGTTAAGGTATTGAAGTCAAAGTCTGGATGTTGGGGTGAACGAACATCCTCGGAAACCATCGCATCCCGAACTGGATCACCTGTACGAGGGAAGTCAGTAAAGAAACCATCGACACCAATGTTTATGAGTTGTTCAAACTCTTCTGTTGGCGTTTGAGGTGTACCATCTTCTTCGAGGGTTAAGAACCGTTCTTCATCTCGTAAAGTGTAAGGATGAACCTGTAACCCTGCATTGTGGGCATCATCCACAAAAGAAGTTACTTCCCCAGTGAGTTGAGAGGTAATTTCTGCTTCTCCGTCACCGTTTCCATCGACAGGGGTTTCTAACGACTCACGGAGTAAGAAGTTATTTTTCCAGGGGCCGGCCCCTTCGGCGTATTGTTCCCCAATGACCTGGAGAAACTCAGCGCTGTCTAAATCACTGTAAATGGTATCTTCTGAAAGCGGATTTTCTACTGCATCGAGGAAGTCTTGTCCGTAAATCGCAGCTAAATCATTCCCTTGTTCCACATTGAAACGAATATCATAAGGAACAGAGAACCCACTGTCTGGACTTGCGGAGTCGGTGGTATTGCCATAAAGTTGAACTAAAGGAATGTCCCCTAATCCTTCTTGATCAAGGGTTTCCTGTAATTCAATGAGATTTTGGAACTCAAAAGACTGGATAAAGATACGGTTAGGATCAGTAAATCCTGTATCTTGTAAGGTTTGAATTAAGGGTTCTTCTAAAGATAGCCCTTGTTGGTCAAAGAAAGTGGGATGTTTGGTTTCGGGATAAATGCCGATTTCTTTTCCTGTGTTGGCTTCCACTTCTTGAACCAATTCAATTACTTCTTGAAAAGTGGGAATTTCCAACTGACCATCAAAAGCAGGATCACGGAAATCACGAGATTGAACCGCACGCAGTTGTTTGATTTCTTCGAGAGTAAAGTCTTCGGCAAAATAAGCGGTGACTTCTTCTCCATCCAGTGTTTTCGTCATTTGACGTTCGGGGAACACTTCTGCCACGTTGGTGGTATTATCCAACATGGGTTCATGGCGTGCGATTAAAACCCCGTCACTGGTGGTTACTAAGTCTGGTTCAACAAAATCAGCCCCCTGCGCGATCGCGGCTTTATAGGATGCTAAAGTATGTTCGGGGAAATCGCCACTTGCGCCACGATGACCAATTACCAGTGGGTCTTGTCCGTTTAAAGTATTGAGATCAGGGAAGTTTGGCGTGGCAATTGGCGCTTCTAATAACTCTCCCTCGGCGTTAAAGTGCAACATATAGGGACCAAATTCGTCCCCAACCCAAATGTCGCCATCGCCATCAATCACAAACGACTCGATATCAAAATCAGCGCCAGTGAGAAGTCTTTGGGAAGTTCCTTCGTTGGTAATGGAGAAGGAGATCAGATTATCAGGATCAGAAAGTTGAATAAAGTCTTCTACTGCGACGCTACGATCGCCGTTTTCTGTTCCAGCGAAGTTCGGATCAAGTTCATAAATCCGCAATAAGTAATCACTACTATTTTCCTCAGCGCCAAAGCCATTATCGGAGAGAAACCAATAGCGTCCATCTCCAGTGGGGGCAAATTGAACGCCACTAAATCCTTGTACGGGTTGACCATCAAAGGGACCCGTAAATCCGTTCGCAGCAATTCCCTCGCCAGCGTTGGGACCTTCGGCGAAGGTTTCTGCGGGTAAAACGGCAAATCCTTTCAGCATTATTAAACCTCGATTTCGTTATTTTTAAGCAACGGTCAAAGCAGGTGCTTTCTATAACAGAAGCGCGTAATCTCTGACTACTGAAAGGGTCTCACAATAGGGTTAATTTTCTTTTAAGGAAAAATTAAAACTTCACGAAAAGCTGAATTAATCTAATTGAGGAGGAGGATCAAATAAACTCAAAGAACCTGTTTGGAGGAATAATTTCGTCAATTGATCACTTTGAAGAAAATCCAAAGTCTCTTCAATAGATTTAAACTCGTATATTTTAACTTCACCTAAATTAGAGACTACCTCCACTAAAACTTTTTCCACAACTCTGGTCATCGAATCATCAAGAATTTGATGAATTAATTCAACTAGATTATTTTTTATATAACCAATAATTTTATCGCCAATTAAAGCCTTTTCCTCTGAAGTTAATTCATTAAAATTATACCAAGCTCGTTTCGCTTTCTCTTTATCTTTTTCATCCCAGTTATAATCAATTTCAAATTCTGCCAAAATTTCGCAGATATAATTGAAAGGAATTAGAAAAAGATTAATATCATTACTACGCATCATTGTCTGAGAAGAAAAACTCCAATTTCCAGCTAAAACAGCGATTGAGCTTCTAATGCTTTCATATCTTCTTCTTACTGCTGAGTGAGCCGTGCAAATCCAACTTCCTTTATCTCGATTATGCTTTTTATACCGAATATATTTTGATTCAAATAGAATCAACGGTTGCATAGACTCATTAGCTAAAACCCCATCAATATTATATTCATTTCCATACTGATCAAACATTAATAATTTTTTCGCTTTTTTCCCGCTTTTCGTCTTTCTAACTCCAGAAGTTAAATAATGATAACCATATTCATTAGCTACTTCAAGTAATAATTTTTCTAGAGCATTTTCCATAGAATGACCGATCGCTTCACCAATTGCACTCCCCGAATTACTTACTAATTTATAATTTGACATTTGACCACAAAAATTATTTTTTTTCTAAAATCACCATTGATTCTTTTAAAGACACAGTATGTCTTTGTGGATTAGCTTTCCATTTATCTCCTCTTTTTCTTAAAACCTCAATTGAGTAAGACGAAAACCCGATCGAGCAGGCAATTTCACCGATTAAAACATCTGTAGGAATATGAACACCATAGGGTGCTGAATCACCTAAAATAAATATAGCTTGAGTATTATATTTTAAAACCCGATAGCACTCCTTAAGGATTTTATACATATCATTAAAGTATCCAATTAACATTAAATCATAATTTTTCTTGCCTGCTTTTATTTTTCTTAACTCTTGTAATTGAAAGGCAGCAGAATTAATAAAATCTGTAACCTTTGGACAATGATCACTAAATTCACTATCAATTACATATTGAGGATCATTTCTTGATACTTGAGTTGTTGCTGAGGTCATTAATTTTTTTCTCACCTGATTCGTAATATCTCTCCAGTTTTTAGCAAATCCCCAAAAATAAAGTTCTAATCTAGTGCGATCTGAGTAATCAAAATTATTGAGATAGGGAGGAGAAGTAAAAATATAATCAACTGAGTGATTATGGATATAGTGGGATACATTTTTGGCACTACACAAAATTAAATCATGCTCGGATGCGTTTTGATTTTGCTTAGAAAAATACTGAATTTCCTTAATATCTTGTAGCATGGCTCTAGCAAGTTTATTAAACTCAAGGATAGCGTCTTTTCCCTCAGATGTTACCTTTGCCTTTTTGGGTGCAATATAGGGCCATCCTGTGGCAGCAGTAGAGATTCCCCTGAGTAATGCAGTGATCACAACAAAGATAAAGCCTCGTTCTTTTTGATTTTCAAACTTGTATTCGTTAAATACTTCTCTAATAATTAATAAGTTAGTTAAAGTTTTCTCAGAATAGCATCTTACCACCAGTTCTGGGAAGTAATTTGAAAGCAAAAATTCTTCTCTTGTTCTTAGCTGATGAGATTTAGACTCAAAATTAGAATTAAGATGATTGATGAAAGTAATAATCGCCTTTTCCTGAATGTTCCATTCCATTTTGGCTTTAGCTATCTCATAAACAAAAGGATGAGCTTCAACTCCAATTGAGTTAATACCTTGTGACTTAGCAACGATGTTTGTAGTTGCTGATCCCATAAACGGGTCATATACGACCATTCCCTTTTTTAAGTTAAATTGCTGAAAGGCATATTCAACAGCTTTATAAGAAAAGCCAGCAGGATAAGTAAACCATCTGTGAACGGGGACTCTTAGATTATCTTTAAAAGTTCCCCAGTATTCAGACTTATTTTCTTCTTTCTGGGTTGACTCATCTGTAAACAGTGATAGTTGATAAAATTCTCTACTCAAAAATTACCTCAAATCTATTTCTTAATTACCCTCTGATCCTAAACCAGAATGGTTTGTTGTTTGTTATTCCGATGACAAAACATAGATAACTCTTGTGGATCGGGATATTAGGTAGCTAATTTTTACCCGAATCGAGGTTTCTGATATGCGATAATCCTTAAGGATGTAAATAACAATTGTTTTATGGACTTAAAAGCACTGATTCGAGATATTCCAGATTTTCCGAAACCAGGCATTATCTTTCGTGATATCACAACTTTATTGCGCGATCGAGCGGGATTTCGCTATACAGTAGAAACCTTTGAAAGTAAATTTCGAGATGCTAACCTGATTCCCGATTATGTCATTGGTATTGAATCAAGAGGCTTTTTGTTTGGTCCCACTCTCGCTTATCAGTTTAATGCGGGTTTTGTTCCTGTTCGCAAACCAGGGAAACTTCCGGCTGCGGTTCACAAAATTGAATATGATCTCGAATATGGCACGGATCAACTAGAAATCCATCAAGACGCATTACCCAAAGATTCTAAGGTCGTCATTGTGGATGATTTAATCGCCACTGGGGGAACGGCAAAAGCAACCGCAGATTTATTAGATCAAATCGGTTGTGAGTTGCTCGGATTTGGGTTTGTGATTGAATTAAAGGGTTTAGAGGGACGGAAGAAACTTCCTGATGTCCCCATGATCACCTTAGTCGAATACTAAGAGGAATTAAATTCCCGTTCCATGTAAAAACTCTTGAATTTCTCGATCTTCAAGGCGACATTGTGGGGATTTTTCCCCCTGATCACTAGCAGAAACGACGGAATCTGTCCAATTTTGCTGACGTTGTAGGTTTTGCATTTCTTGTTCTAAGGTTTCGATGCGATCGAGCAACGATCGGATCACATTTGCCTCTGAGTCGGGAAGACTCCCATGTTCTAACGGATCGACTTTTACGCCCGATCGATAAACGACCCGACCTGGAACGCCAACCACTGTACAATCGGAAGGAACATCACGCAAAACCACTGATCCAGCACCAATCCGCACATTATTCCCAATTTGAAGATTACCAAGAACTTTTGCTCCCGCACCAACAACGACATTTTCGCCTAATGTTGGGTGACGTTTACCGCTTTCTTTTCCAGTACCGCCTAAAGTTACTCCTTGATAAATTAAACCATAATCTCCGATGATTGCGGTTTCACCGATAACCACTCCCATCCCATGATCAATAAATACTCCTTTCCCAATTTGGGCGCCTGGATGAATTTCAATTCCCGTGAGGAAGCGAGACAGTTGGGAAATGAGACGAGGGATGAGAGGAAGCCCAATGTGGTATAACCAATGGGAGAAACGATGAAATAAGATCGCTTGTAAACCTGGATAACAAGAGATTACTTCCAGCCAATTGCGAGCGGCGGGATCACGCTCGAAGATAATCCGAAAGTCTGCGGTGAGGGTAGATAACACAGTTCTTCCTAAAGTTTCAGTCTGATAGATCACTCATTATTTTATCGTCTCTTGTTTGCGGTGAAAATCTCTCTTTTGTTTGAGCAATGATCAAAATCCTAACTTTCTTTCTGGCGCTGGTGATTCTTAGCTATTACATTACCAACGTTCTACTCTTTTTTCCCCTAGATTTACTCAAAAACCTCAACTCCCTTTTTGGTTATATCGCCGCAGCAATTGGGATCGCCATTACCGTTTGGTTAATGGGAGATTAATTAGAGTTTGCTGAAAAAGTTCATTAGTCGGTGCAATAAGGCAAAAGGCAAGAGGCAAAAGGCAAGAGGTAAGATTTCAAGGTTTTGATGCAGGGTGCGTGACGATTGAGCGTTCAATTCCCTTGCACTTTTTCAAAGAATTAAGAGCCTTAAAAGCTGATTGGATAAAGGTTTTAGGTTTATTCAGTAAGCCCTAATTAGCCTTGTTGAGGCGGTGATAAGATGACGATTCCGTAAGCATCAGGAGACAGATAACGTTGGGCGGCGTTTTGGATGTCTTCTGGGGTTAAATTACGGATGATTTCTACATAATTAAAAGCTGGGTTGAGATCGCCGAGTTGCGAGAAATAATAACCATAAAGGTTCGCTCGATCGCTCGGTTTCTCATTAGCAAAAACATAACGATTAGCGACTTGCTTTTGAATCCGATTTAACTCGGAAAGACTCACTTTTTCATTCTGTAGCCGTTGAATTTGCGCTTTGATCGCCGTTTCTACCTTGTCTAAATTCTCCACTGGTAAACGAGCCGAAATCGAGAAATTTCCCTGTAATTTTTGACTAGAATTATTCGCACCGATCGCGCTCACTAACTGTTCTTCTTCTCGCAATTGACGAAATAAACGAGATACTTTTCCCTGTCCTAAAATGGCAGCAATTACGTTTAAGGAATAAATTTCTTCGCGATCGTTTAATCCTGGAACTCTCCATAACATCACCAACCGCGCTTGTTGTAATTGTGGATCAATGAATTCGTTTCGCACCACTTCCGAAAATGGTGCTTCGGGTGAGGGAAATGATACCTGTGTCGGTAAGGGAGTATAACATTGGGGGGCGATCGTTTCCCAAGCGTCTGTCACGGTTTCAATCAAGGTTTCTACGGGTAAATTCCCCACCACGCTAACTGTCATCGTTTTTGGGTGATACCATTGACGGTGAAACTCGCGCATTTGTTTGGGAGTCACATCAGCAATGACACTCGCTGCACCTAAAACTGGACGACGATAAGGAAGAGATTGATAACAGGTTTCCATGGCACGAGCGTAGGTGCGACCCATGGTATTGTCTTCGCTGCGGCGTATTTCCTCTAAAACCACCTTTTTCTCCCTGTTAAATTCATCTTCAGGGAGGCTGGGGTTGCTCACCAATTCCAACTGTAACGGGGCGAGTTCAGCGAAGTGTTGTGGTGCAGTGGTGATGTAATAGTGAGTGTAATCTTGACTGGTTGCTGCGTTCATCACGCCACCCCGTTGTTCCACGATTCGATCGAACTCTCCTGGCTTCACATTCGGCGTTCCCTTAAACATCATGTGTTCGAGGAAATGCGCCATCCCATTAATTGTATCGGGTTCTACCGCCGAGCCGACTTGAAACCAAACATTAAGGTTCACTGCTTCTACAGGAAGCGTCTCGGCGATAATGGTTAAGCCATCATCTAGTTCTACAATCGTGGGAGTATTAAGAGCAGTGGTGATCATTTTTGAATTGGTTTAATTAGGTAGTTAGATTATCCTGATCTTAGCCTGTGGAACAACACCTTGCTATTTAGCGCCCAATGATTTCAATGCGAACCGGTGCGACTCCCGATCGAAGCATTCCGATATTTTGCGCCGCCGCTCTTGATAAATCAATCACCCGTCCTCTGGAAGAAGGACCTCGATCATTAATTCGCACTACCACCGATCGACCATTTCTGAGATTTGTAACTCTTACTTTTGTGCCAAAGGGTAAACTGCGATGGGCTGCGGTATGTGCATAAGCGTTAAAACGCTCTCCGCTTGCGGTACGACGACCATGAAATCTTGAACCGTACCAAGACGCTTTCCCTTGCATTCTAGCCAGTAGGGAGTTTGAATGATCGGTTTGGTTAATTTCACGCCACGACTTGAAAGTTTCAGCCGTAGCTGTTTCGCTTAAAGTTGAGGATAAGCCAACGCTTAAAGCGCTGGTGAATAAGGTAAGGGTTAATAACTGTCGTAATTGAATTTTCACAATTTTGATGGTTTTTACTCCTCGGTACTTACGTCATGTTAAAGTTAATATCATGGATTATCAACAAGCTGGAGTCAATATCGAAGCGGGACGGTCTTTTGTCGAGCAAATTGGAAGTTTCGTTCAGAAAACCCACCGTAAAGAGGTTTTAGGTGGGCTAGGAGGCTTTGGGGGCTATTTTCAACTCCCCACTGGTTACACCGAACCGATTTTAATCTCTGCAACCGATGGCGTGGGAACAAAACTCAAAATTGCACACAGTCTCAATCACCATAACACAGTCGGTGTTGATCTGGTAGCAATGTGTGTTAACGACATTTTGACTTGTGGTGCTGAACCACTTTTTTTTCTGGACTATATCGCAACTGGAAAACTGCAACCGCAACAGTTGACAGCAGTTGTAGAAGGGATTAGTGTCGGCTGTGTGGCTAGTGGTTGCGCCCTTTTGGGGGGAGAAACGGCGGAAATGCCTGGATTTTATCAGGGAGGAGAATATGATTTAGCTGGCTTTTGTGTGGGAATTGTTGAGAAACGTAAACTGTTAGATGGATCACGGGTAAAAGTAGGCGATCGCGCGATCGGGTTAGCCAGCGCGGGTTTACACAGTAATGGGTTTAGTCTGGTGCGTCAAATCATCGCCGAGCAAGGGATCAACTGGCTCGATCGATTTCCAGAATTAGGAGAAGAATCTCTGGGAGAAATTGCCCTCACTCCCACTCAAATCTATGTTAAACCTGTGTTAGAAGCGATCCGCGTCGGTTATGATATCCATGCTATGGCGCACATTACTGGCGGTGGCTTACCAGAGAATCTTCCCCGTTGTTTAGGTAGCGATCAATCTGTCCAAATCAACGGAGAAAATTGGTCAATGCCACCGATCTTCTCTTGGTTAGCGCAAAAGGGGAACTTAACCTCAGAAACCCTGTATAACACCTTTAACATGGGAATCGGCTATGTTTTGATTGTTCCTCCAACCTTGAGAGATGATTTGGTTGGTTTCTTTAACGAACAAGGAATCACCGCCTATGACATCGGTGAGGTTGTCCCAGGTACTGGAGAAGTCATTGGTTTAACTTAGTTTAACCGAAAAAGGCGGCACCCAGATTCGAACTGGGGATAAAGGCTTTGCAGGCCCCTGCCTTACCGCTTGGCTATGCCGCCGTTTGGATTATTATCATATCATATTACTTCCGAAATTTGTCAAGATGGAACAACAGAAATTAGAAAACTCAGTTGACTAGGCGAATTGAATCGCGATCGGACTTGATAATTATGATTGACCGCGCTCTTTTTGGAGGAAAAAGAATTGAACTATAAAACACAAGCACTTGATACAACGATCGAAGCGGAAAAAATTCAGTTCCAAATTTGGCGAAGACTTTCTCTTGAACAAAAAACACAGCAGGTTCGTTCTCTACAGCAACGTTTGAGAACAATTTTATGGCAAAATATCACTCAAAAACTTCCTCAAGGAGACGATCGCAGGCGAAAGCAGAAGTTAATTGAATTAGAAAAAGGAGAAAATTTTAGTCAAATTGATCAAGTTTTAGAAAGTAATTTTATGTTACAAGACCCGATCAAGTTAGCAGCATTGGTTGGTCAAATTTTTGATCGTTTAGCAATTCCTTATTTTGTTAGTGGCGGACTAGCGAGTTCAATTTTAGGAGAAACTAGAACCACTATTGATACAAATATCGCAATTTTAATGAGTGATAAACGCCTGATTCCGCAGCTAATCGAAATAATGCAGACAGATTTTTATATTAGCGAAATTGCGGTTGAAGATGCTTTAAACGATCGCACCAGCAGTTTTAATCTCATTCATTTACAGTCAGCTTTGAAAGCAGATATCTATCCCATTCGAGATAATGATTTATTTCGCCAAAGCGCCATTACTCGCCGTCAAAAAATTAATCTAGCAGATTCTCCAGAATTGTCTTTTAATATTTGTACGGCTGAGGATATTGTTTTACAGAAGCTGATTTGGTATCAAACGACAGGACAAATATCACAGAAACAATGGCGGGATATTTTAGGAGTTTTAAAGCTACAAGGAGAACGGTTAGATTTTCAATATATGCGATACTGGTCAGAAGCATTAAGGATTGTTCAATTATTAGAAAATGCTTACAATGAATCTGGTTTATAGTCGTTCCAATTCAATTCCGCAGTGCAGCCATCTTGGCTGCTACTAGGGAGCAAGATGCTCCCACTACCTTTGATCTGCTGTATACTCTTTAAAGTCTTCTAGTGGTTCGTCAAAATCATCACTCATCCAAACCATTCCCTTAGCACTACCAGCTTGAGCGGGATAACGCTTAACAGAACTGGTGGAAATTAATTTGACGACAGAACCCTCTTTAGTAATAATGACTTCTTCGCCGCGCAAAGCTGCATCAATCAACTCTGATAATTGTTGGCTGGCTTCAGCAATGGTAACTCTTTTCATTGTTTTTTCCTCAATACTAACCAACGGTCAAAGCAGGCGCCTTCCTAAACGGAAGGCGTAATCTTTGACTTTCTATTCTCATTCTAAAAATTACAAGCATCAATGCTATAAAAATTCGCAATCTAGCCTTATCTTAGTCAACCTTACTGAAAAACAAGCAATTTGGCTATATCACCGTTTTCAGATTATTATTTAGGGCTTGAGTCAAGAAAACTGAAAGTTTTACCAAATAAGGATTTGAGGCGATTCAGTTCAGATAAAAATGCAAGTTCATTGATTGTTCAATCGTCACGCATATTGCATCAAAACCTTGAACTCCTACCGATCAATCAACCCTAAGGCAACTTGCTGATTGGTGTTGGGTTTCGTAAACTTCACCCAACCTACTTGCCTCTTGCTGATTGGTGTTGGGTTTCGTAAACTTCACCCAACCTACTTGCTGAAAAACAAGCAATTTGGCTATATCACCGTTTTCAGATTATTATTTGATCATATTATTTCCAAAATTTGTCAAGATGGAACAACAAAACTTAGAAAACACCGATCGAGCGTTTACCCGTGTGCGTCGTCTCAGCGACTTTCTCGATAATGCGATTACAATTCCAGGGACATCCTACCGCATCGGGATTGATCCGTTATTAGGATTAATTCCTGGACTCGGTGATTATTTGGGAGCATTTTTATCAGGATATATTATTTTTGAATCGGCGCGTTTAGGTGCGTCTCGTGCGACATTAGGACGAATGTTTTTTAATGTCATATTAGAAACAATTTTAGGATTAATTCCTGGACTCGGTGATATTTTCGATGTGTTTTGGAAAGCAAATGCCAAAAATCGCACCTTATTAGAAAAACAAATTGCATCTTCGGAAAAGAGAGAAAAAGCAGATTGGTTATTCTTATTTATTTTATTATTGGGATTGCTTTTGATCATTATTGGAGTTGCTAGTTTGAGTCTTTGGATTTTAGTTTCTATTATCCAGGCTAGTCCTTTCTTTTAATAAAATACAATCAAACTCTATATTATCAAATGCCAAACAAAACTATTCAGGGAATTGTTGTCTCTCACACTCACTGGGATCGCGCTTGGTATCTTCCTTTTCAATCCTTTCGTTATCGTCTCGTTAGAATGATTGACGATTTAGTTGAAACCCTAGAAACTGATCCTAATTTTTACGCTTTCACTCTTGATGGACAAACCATTTTATTAGAAGATTATCTCGAAATCTGTCCTGAAAAGGAAACTCGTCTTCAAAAACTAATTCAGTCGGGACGAATTTTAATTGGCCCCTGGTTTACGATGCCAGATTTATTTTTAGTTAGTGGAGAAGCTGTCATTCGGAATTTACAGGAAGGACGAAAATGGTGTCAAAAATTCGGAAATTATATGGCGGTGGGTTATCTTCCTGATCCTTTTGGACATTTTGCACAAATGCCTCAAATTTTACAAGGATTTGACATTGATAGTTATATTTTTATGCGGGGTTTAGATGCGGAAACGAAAGCTACTTACGGCGCAATTTTTAATTGGAAATCTCCTGATGGTTCGACGGTTTTAGCTATCTATGAAAGAGAGGGATATTTTCCTTTAGGATCATTAGGTCACGAAAGTGTTTTCGGGCGTTTTGATGGACATACGGAAAACATTGATCTCGCGAAAAAACAGGTGGAACAAGCCTTAAAAACGATGCTTCCGTTACAAGAAGAAAGGACAGTTTTACTTGGTAATGGGTTTGATCATCTTCCTGTACAAAAAAATATCCCAACTTTATTGTCACAACTCAATGAAACCTTAACAGAAATCGAATTAACTCACGGAACAATTCCTGAGTTTGTCGATGGGATTAAAGCAGAAAATCAACCTCATCAAACTTATCAAGGTGATCTGGTGGGAAATGCAGATCAGCCGATTTTAGCGAGTGTTTATTCGACTAGAATGTATCTGAAACAGCAGAATCATTCCGCACAACAATTATTATCTCGGTATGTTGAACCGATGAGTGTTTGGTTGGAAAGTTTCGGTTTCGGAAATAATGTTCACTCGTTTTTAAGCCACGCTTGGCGGTTACTCTTGAAAAATCATGCCCATGATGATATTTGTGGTTGTAGTGTGGATGAAGTTCACGAAGATGATGAGTTTCGTTTTCGCCAGGTTGAACAAATTGGTGATTCGATTTTAGTGGAACATCTGGAAAGGTTGTTAAAAAAAGGATGGGTTTCGCCACAAGAAACGGGAGAACATTCTACAGATGTTTTTGTGTTTAATCCTCATCCCTGGAAAGCGACTTATGAGGTGGAAACATCGGTTTATTTTCCTAACCCTGATGGAGAATGGGGACAACCTTTGTCTCCTTTACAGTTAGTCGGTTGTGATGGTTATGGAAATCCCATTTCCATTCTTGTACTGGATACTGTAGCACCAAAAGTTCGATCGCGCTATCTAGAAACCACTTGGGGAAGACGTTATGATCTTAAGTTTTCTGTTACGCTTCCACCGTTAGGCTATCAACTAATTCACATTTATCAAGATAGTCAACCGTTACCCGAAAAAAACACTAACCCCCCTTTAGTTCTAGAAAACCAACGCTATCAACTTCTTATCAAAAATAACAGCGTTACTCTCACGGAAAAAGAAACCAATACCACTTTCTCTAACTTCCTTCAGTTGGAATATCAAATTGATGATGGCGACACTTATTCCTTTAGTCCAGTTCGAGAGTTTCAACCGATTTGGGGAACACTGAAAAACGCAACGATTCATCCCCAAAAAACGGACACCCTACAACTCACTTATACCTTAATTGTCCCCAAAGGATACGATCGAAACAAGGGAGTTTATGGCGAAGTGAGTCTTAACATCACTGTTGATCTCACTCTGACTTCTCATGCTTCTCTAGGGATTAAAATAAACTACGAATCTACGCTGGAGAATTCACGTATCCGTGTCGTCTTTCCTTTGGGTTTCTCCACAAAAGAATCATTAGCAGATGGACATTTTCGCCTCGTTTCACGGGAAAAACCAATTTTGCGAACTCCAGAAAGTGATCCACAACGTTATCAGACTTATCCTGGCGAATTAGACTATCCCACTCACCATCAGGGAGACTTTGTTATCTTCACAGGAAATGATTATCAAGTCTGGGTTGCTAACCGAGGTTTACCCGAATATGAAGTGATGGGAGATCAAGTTGCGATTACAGTAAATCGTAGTGTTGGTGATCTTTCTGTGGGAAAAGGTCGCATTCGTCCTTGTCAAGCGGGTCCTTCTGTTCCCACTCCTGGCGCACAATGTCAACGGGCAATAACGGCGGAACTTGCTTATGGTATCGCTACTTTCCCGCAAGCCGCAATGATTCGTTACGCCCGTGAGTTCTCCCATGGGGCTTGGGTGCGAGAAATGCCTTACTTGCCTTATGTTGATTCTACAGGAGAGTTGCCCCGTTTTGGCTCTTTGTGCGCGATCGAGAATCCGAATATTATTCTATCAGCATTGAAGCCAGCAGATGAGGAAGGAATGTTGGTGCTGCGACTGTATAATCAAACCGAACAGAGACAACAAACTAACATTAAGTTCGGGTTTCCTATTCATTCTTACTGTGAGACGAACTTGCTAGAACAATGGGAAGAAAGTCAACAAAAGACCGCAGAAAACAATGAATTTAATCTTGATTTCTACCCTCATCAGATCAAAACTGTTCTCTGTTCTCAAAACTACACTTGAAATCGGGTACAGCACGAAAAAGTACAATATCTCGGTTAAAGCAAGGGAATAGGGAACAGCGAACGGGGAACAGGGAAATAAAAGTGCAAGTTACAGTAAATCCCCCCTAACCCCCCGATGATTGGGGGGGGAACAATGAGTTGGTGTATAGTACCAATTATTCAAAATGGTCTAATGAGGCTGTCCCAGTTTTCCGTTCGTAGCGAGAATGGTATCCTGAAGGAAATTCTAAAGGTTTAGCAGGGGAGAGAAAAGGCTGAAACCCATGGCAATAAGTGAAGCCCGTGACGAGACTTGAACTCGTGACCTCACCCTTACCAAGGGTGTGCTCTACCGCTGAGCTACACGGGCGTGGGGAGTGGGCCAGGTTGGATTTGAACCAACGTAGGCTTAGCCAGCGAATTTACAGTCCGCCCCCATTAACCACTCGGGCACTGACCCTTTTTCCACGCAATTATTAATAGTAGCACAGCTTTTAGGAAATGGGAAGGGGAAAGCCAAACTTTTTTCTGAGTTGGTCACTGTTCACGGATGACTGGGGGAAAATTGCCGCTGCGAAGGTGCAAATCGCGTTGTGGGAAAGGAATCTCAACACTTCTTTCTTGGAAGTATTGATAAATCAAGAAATAGAGATCGCTTTTAATTTGAAACTGTTTACGTGGCTCAGAAATCCAAGCGAGTAAGTTAAAGTTGAGGGAACTATCACCAAAGCCTAAGAAAAAAACGTTTGGGGGAGGGATGGATAAAACATCAGAATGGGCTTTCGCTGCGTCGAGTAAGGATTGACGGACAATTTCTAAATCTGAACCATAAGCAACGCCGACTGGAATCCGTAAACGGGAAATGGCGCTACGATGACTCCAATTGATCACTTCTTGTTCTAAAAAACGGGAGTTGGGAACAATCACAGAAACGCGATCGAGCGTGGTAATTTCGGTACTACGAACACTAATATGTTCCACTGTTCCCACAAAGTCTCCCACTTCGACAAAATCTCCGGCTTGAATGGGGCGTTCAAAAATCAACACTAAACCGCTAACAAACTCCTTAGCAATCCCTTGAATCCCTAAACCAATTCCTACCCCTAAAACCCCTGCAAATACGGTTAAAGAGCTAATATCTAAGCCCCAAATCTGCAATAAAACCAACGTACCAATTAACACTAAGCTATAGTTAGCGACTAAAGCAATGGTTTCTTGGGCTGCGCGACTTAATCCCGTTAAACTCAAAACTCGCAATCGCAACACCTGTTTAATGCTTCGGGCTAAAATAAACAGAGCCGTAAACAGGGCGATTAAAATAATTAAATCGAGAACAGAGTAAGCATTATCTCCCAACGGAAATAAATCGGAGGTAAGGCTATAAACGAGGGTGTCTCGGAGTTGACGACTGAGATGTCGGGTTTGGGGAAAGAGGGTGCTAATATAGCCAAGAGTGATCAGGAAAATTACACTGCGTAAAGTGTTGAGAAAAACCTGAAACGCAATATAACGAGTTTTTGCGCCAGAAAAGGGTTGAGTAAAACTGTGAGTTTCGGAAGTAGAGAGGCTACTGTCTTCCTTGAGGTAGGGATTAATCCAACGTTGACAAATCAAACTGATTCCCCATGTTAAGATGCTGGCGATCGTTAAGGCGAGGAGGGAAAGCAGTATAGAGCGTAAGAAATAACTGCGAGTTCGTTCTTTTTCAGCTTGTGCGATCGCGCTTTCCACTTGTCTTTGCCATATGTTAGCTTGTTCTTCTAAGCTACGTCCTTGGGGCATATCTTCTGGAGTCACAGATAGTAAGTGATTACCATTAACCGTTAAAACGGGAAGAGTTTGGGTTGACTCTACTTCTACGGTAATTGAGGCTACTTGTTGGTCTTGTAGGGGTTGAAATGTATTTTGAATGGTACGGTTAAGGGTGCGACTGGCTTCTTCGGCTCGCTCTTTGGCGCTAAACTTTCCAGAGTCACTAACTTCAAACACTACTTTACCATCAACAATTACAGGAGCGGTATTATTACTTTGACTCCAAGCGGGAAGAGCAAACAGGAAGAAACTCAGGAAAAACGTGCAAATACTGAGGAAAACTGAGGAAGCGCGATCGGGAAACTTCATAAAAAACATTATTGACTAGGTTTGACAGCTAAGGGAGTCGAACGAGTGGAAGTACTTTTTTCTGCCAATGCTTTCGGTTTGATATACAAATTTTCAATCAATGTGGCTGCACCAGCAACCCAAGGCGGAACAATTAAAGCCCCAAGAATCCCTAACACTTGTGCGCCACCAATAACAGCGAGAAGTTGGTAAAGGGGATGTAACCGCACGGTGTTTCCCACTAATAGCGGATCAAGGACATAAGTTTCAATGTTTTGAATGACCACGAATAACAATAACACCCATAACACTGTCCAACCCCCATTCGCTGTAGCGACGATGAGTGCGGGAATCGAACCGAGAACCGGACCAAAAAAGGGAATTAAATTGGTAATCCCTGCGATCGCGCCTAAACCGAGAGCAAATTCGGAAATACCGAGGATTCTTAAGCTAATACTAATAACCACGCCTAAAATCGCAGAAACTAAGACTCTTCCTTGAATATATCCTCCCATCCGTAAGGCGACGGGATGAACCTGTACTTCTAAACGCGCATCCCAGGGAGATGGAAATAAACTAATGATCCCGTTAATTAACCGCCGCGAGCCGGATAACATATAACCAGATAAGACGATGGAGAGGATGACACTCACGAAACCGCCAATAATGCCGCGTGTTACTCCGTAGGAGCGCACTAATAACTGTTGACTTGATCGAATCAGCCAACTGGTGAGCGCTTTGGTATCAAATAGGCGATTAATGGGGTCTAGGGTTTCTGAATCAGTAATTCCGAAACGGAGGGCTAAATCCTGAGCTAAAAGCCGCAGCGTATCAAGATAACTGGGAAGTTTACGGATTAAGCGTTGAATTTGTTCGACGACAGTGGGACCTATTAATACTCCCACACCTGTAAATCCGGCGATCAGTACCAGATAAACAAAAATCACTGCTAAAAAGCGAGGAAGTCCTAATTTTTCCGCTGCATCAATGGTTGGGGCTAACGCGGAAGCCAAGACGATCGAGATCATCAGGACAATAATTAGGCTTTGCAATTGCCATAGTAAAACCCCCAGAAAAAAAAGGGTTGCAGCCACAATTAAGGTAGAGTTGGAAATAATAACACGCTGCTGAGACATTGCACTTAAAAAATATAGGAAACGACTTTGGATTTTTACATCCTCTCCCGTCAATTATAGTCAGCGCGGAGGTTGTCATTTTTACTTCGGGTTTGCTGAAAAAGTTCATGTTTTCGGTGTGGTAAGGCAAAAGGCAAGAGGCAAGAGGCAAGAGGCAAGAGGCAAGAGGCAAGAGGCAAGAGGCAAGAGGCAAGAGGCAAGATGGGGGAGAAAAATCGCTCCCTTGTCTTCCTTGCACTTTTTTGAGGAGTTAAGAGCCTTAAAACCAGATGGTACGCGACTTTTAGCTTTCTTCAGCAAGCCCTACTTCACCAGCTTGATTCTTGAAATCGTCATTAATAAAATTTGGCAGGTTGAATGTTTGTCCACCCAGTAAAGCGAAACTCTGGACTCCCTAGCGAAACCTAGAAAAAATTTTTTTTTGAACTGCTTTTTACTTTTAGAAAAGTTTGATTCGGAGTAAAAAGGTTTCGCTTTCTGTGCGCTTACAATTATAGCACAAAGTCAAGGAAACGACCAACAGGAGAAGCTCGATCGAATCTTCGATTGAGAGAACGCAAGATTTAAGATAGTTGATTAGCGTTTTTATTTTTTAAATTCATGTCTTTGCAACTACCCACATTTAAACAGTCTGATCTCTGGGAAAAAGCGATCACCCATCGCTCTTACTACAACGAACATCCTGATTTAGGGGAAGATAACGAACGTTTAGAATTTTTGGGGGATGCGGTTTTAGGATTTTTGGTGGGAAAGTTATTATATGAAACGTATCCCCAGATGCGAGAGGGGGAGTTAAGTCGGCTTCGAGCGCGTTTAGTTAATAATGAACATCAACTAGCGGAATTGGCGTTGGATTTAGGGCTCGATCGACATTTACGATTGGGAAAAGGAGCAGAAAAAGATCATACCCGCGAAAATCCAGAAGTGCTGAGTGATACCTTAGAAGCCGTCATTGGCGCTTATTTTCTGGATTCTGGGATCGAAGCGGTGGCAACATTTATCACCCCTTTCTTCGCTTCTCGCGCGGCGGAAATTGCGTCCACTTCCGAACTTGATCAAAATTATAAAGGACGATTACAAGAATGGGCGCTTACTTATTTTGGAGAAATTCCCCGTTATTTGATTGTTCAAGAAAGCGGTGAAGATCACGCCAAAGAATTTACCGCCGAAGTTCGGATCAAGAATCAAGTTTATGGAGTCGGTGTCGGAGAAAGTAAAAAAACCGCAGAGAAAAAAGCGGCTAAAATGGCGCTTCAAGCAAACATAGAACAAGTAGGTTGGGTGAAGCGAAGCGAAACCCAACACAAATTATAAATAATACCATTTCGATAAACTGGTGCTACATAACGATCCCCCCAACCCCCCTTATTAAGGGGGGCTAAGAGGGGATAAACTGTAACTTTACTTTTTAGAAATGGTATTACTTACTATGCTTTTTCCCAAAGCTGACGAATTTTGCCAGGTAAAGCCTTAGCTACTTCCTTAATTCGATCTTGAGATAACTCATCCTTAGTCGCCGAAAAAACCGCATTAATGGCGACTTCTGGTTCAATTCCTCGCTGTAGTCCGCCCTCTTGACGAATACGGAATAAAAAAGTTTCATCATCAATATTTAAAACTGGACGAACCCGACTTAAAAAAGCAACAATGGGATTCGTATCTTTCCAGAGTTGAGAAATATCATCTTGTAGAGATTGATCATCGCTGGGAACTGCTTTTTCCCCCTTCAATTCATCAGAAACACGATCGGCCGCTTCTGTTGTCATTAAATCACGCATGGTGCGAAAAACCACTTCTGAGATATCTCTCGCGTCAAAAATATCATCCACCCCTGCTTTTAACTTCACCTTCTCTAAGAAAGGTTCATTTTCGGATGCGATGGGGCTAGTGGGTCCTTTTCCGAGTGCTTCAGGTTTATTGGCTTCCATTTTTTTCAAGATTTGTTTTCCTTTCTCTGTTAGTTTAGCTTGTTTGAAGCGGATTAAATGAGGAAGAGGGCCATCTTCTGCACCTAAAGTATTTGCCACTCGAAACTCTTCAACTTGTTCGGGGTTAGCGACATTAGGAACATCATCCTGTTTCGCGTAAGCATTCCCTTCAAATTCGGCTTCAATGTACTGCTTTTGATTTAAATAGTCGAGATGACCTAAAAGATCAGATTCAGTCATTTCTCGACCCGCAAAATCAGCTTCAGTAAAGGAAATTTCTTTCCCTTCATTGTTTTCGTAAGCCGATTGACCGATTTTTTCCAGCAAGATATACACGATATCTTCTCGTAAAGCAATTGTCATAATTTCTTCCCAAACTCGTCTATTTTTGATATATGTAATTATGCTGGTGCATCGGTAACCGAAGGTAAACAATGACGGTTGGAAGCCAAAGGTTGCTGATCGCGCCAGCTTATTGGTTTAATTTACTTGGATTTTTATCATCTTTGCATCCTTCGATCGACACAATTTTATTTTTCCTTTTCTAAATGTCGAAACCAAGCAAAATATAGTCCAATAGAAAGACAAAGCAATAAGAGTAATAACCAACCCAACTGTTCCCACTGTTTCGTTAATAACATCATCCCCGTTAAAAATAATACCAATTGCCAAGGCAGCGCCAGACAAATTGCAATCATATCTCTTCGATTTTCCTGTCTAATTTTCGCCTGTTGAGGGAAGGAAAGTTTGTTTCGCATCGGTTGCCAAAACCCAAACGGTCGAGTGACTTGATAGAAGTTATCTAAAACGGTTTCTGCTGTGGGAGGAGTGGCCAACGTTCCGATTAAACATCCCAAAAAAGAAGCGGTTGCTGGAATTAAAAAGTTAGCATATTCTGGAAAGGAAATACCGCTAATTTTAGCAAGAATTGCCGTGATCATTCCCGCTAAAAGTCCCACAGCATACCCATAACCATTAAAGCGCCACCAATACCATCTTAATAATAAAGGAATAAATAATCCTGATCCAAATCCCAGGGTAATCCATCCCCAAATATCATTAATGTTCACCACAGGAAAACTAAATAATAAACCCAGTAAGACAACAACAATGGAAGCGAGACGACTTTGACTCATTAATTGTTGGTTATTGGCTTCGGGGTTGAGATACGCCTGATAAATATCTTTCACCCAATAAGCCGCACTAGAGTTAATAATTGAGTCAAATGTGGACATGGCAGCCGCAATAAAACAAGCGACTAATAAGCCTTTAATTCCTACAGGAATATAGGCTTCAATAACAGTGGGTAACACTAATTCTGGATCAGCAATTATCGTATTAGTTAATCCATAATGAATCCCTAAAATTGCAAAAGCTGTCACCAGGGGCCAACGAAATGCGAGAAGAAGAATCCAAAATAAAGAAAGTAAACCAGCGGTTCGATCGGTGTTGGCGGCAAAATAGCGTTGACTCATGTAACCGCCAGCCCCACTAAAGCCTTCAATTCCTGTCTTAAATAGATAAAAAAATAAAGTCACTCCCAATAGATTATAGGCTGCATATTCTCCAGGTAAATCTAGGGTAAAAGGAGGAATTAAATCTGTCCAAGTGTCACGGGTTGTGGTCAAGGTTTGAAACTCATTTCCACTGAGAGGAACAGAAATGGAAAAGGTTTCAGGAAGCGTCACCGTTGATAAGGCTAATCCACAAACATAAATGATAGCAACCAAGATTAAAATCCCTTGAAAAACATCTGTCCAAATTACGCCATAAAATCCACTGGCTGCTGTATAAATCATCGCCAAAGTCAGCATGAATATAGCAGCCAAACGATCATCAATTCCCAAAAGTTGACCAAAAAACTTTCCTCCTCCTACCGCAAAATAACTAATAATCCAAATCGAAATAATCAAGTTAGCAATCGCACTAATTAAACGCGCAATATTCCCTTCTCTTCCTTCTCCAAATCGTAAGCGCATCCATTCCGCTAACGTCATCACTTGTGCGCGTCTTGTCCACTTTCCCATAAAGATCATAAAAAATGCCATGATCAAAACAATACCGCCCCGAATTTCAATAAAAAATCCTTTAATTCCCAGCGCATAAATTAAAGCAGTAATGATCATGGTTCCGGCAATATCGGTATTGGAAGCCATTCCAGAAGCACCTAAAGCCCACCAAGGTAGGGTTCGATTTCCTAAAAAATAAGCATCAATTCCCTGGGAGGCTTTCTTCTGTAAAACGAAACCAAAAAGGACAATTCCGAAGAGATAAACCGCAACAATGAGATAGTCAATTAATTCCATAACCTGAATTTAGTGGGAGAGTTTTTCTTTAATTTCTGGTAGTGCTTCTGCCGCGCTGCGATATCCTTCTTTGATTAAAGCATCGGCTTCGTGGAAATCAAAAATACCATATTGAGAGAGACGCGGTTGTAATAAAATATCAGGTTCATGTACTTTTAAGTTAATCTGAGTAACTTGTTGTTCCATGATATTAATCGCACTGCCAATGACATCAAAGATGTTCGGAGTTTTCGGTTGTTCGTCATCTTGATCAGGTAGCCAATTATTAACTTTTTCCGCTAGGGTTTCTTGTACAGATTCATAACGAGATTTAAGATTATTCAAAAACTCAATGCGAGTGGATTGAGTTTCCGCTTTGCTGACTTCTGATGAGGCTTCGGAAGATTTAAGACGAGACAAAATTTCCTGATTTTCCGTGTCAACTTCTGTATCAATTTTTTCCGCTTCTGAAGTGTCGATATTGGGAGGAGAGTAAGGATAATTAAGATTAATCGCAATCACAACATCGCTTCCCATTGCTTTCACAATATCCACTGGTACGGGATTAATAACACCGCCATCAACTAAATAACTTTCTCCTTTTTGGAAAGGCGTAAAAACCCCTGGAATGGAAATACTTGCTCTCACTGCATCCACCATCGATCCTGTTTTCAAAACGATCGCTTTCTGGGTTAATAAATCAGTGGCGACACAATGAAAGGGAATATTTGTATCTTCTAAGTTGGAGTCAAGAACATGACTATAAATTAAATCATAAACTTTCTCTCCATCTAGTAATCCTCGCGTGGGAAACTCCACATCTAAAAGAGAAACAATGGTCTTCCAATCTATCTCTTTAATGAAGGCTTCTAAATCATCTAATTGGTTAACCGCATGAATGCCGCCGACAAATGCGCCAATACTTGTTCCTGCAATATAATCAATTTTTATTCCTGCTGTTTCTAAGGCTCGAATCGCACCAATATGCGCCCAACCTCTTGCGCCGCCGCTTCCTAATGCTAAACCAATTTTTTTCGTCATCTTGATGGTTATTCCTTCTCACAACAATGAGCTTATTATTAATGATCAGTCCTTATTCTGTCAATTCAGAATTACTGGGAATACGAGGATATTTAACCCCAATTTGATTGAGGGCTTGTTTACTGCAACGAGTGAGATCAGTTTGATAAATAAATTCGTCTCGTGCGTCCATTGGATAAGATTTTAATTTGAAATATGTTCCCCAAGATTTCTCGCTAACGACAACAGTAATGGGTAGTTTTAATTGTGTGTATTTACTACTGTAGGCGGCTTGGTAAAGAATCTCAATCACGGCTTCTAAATCAACTTCGTGATGACAATAAAATTCGGTGGTCACTTGTGCTTCTAGTTGTCCACTGTTAGCGTTGGAAATTGCTTCCGTCAAGATTTTACTATGAGGAATTATGATTAAATTATCATCGGGTGTTTTCAGTCGTATTCCTCGTAAGCCAAAGTCTGTGACTTCCCCATATTCTTCACCGATTTTAATTCGATCGCCCACCGGATAAGGGGCTTCAAATAGGGCGACAACTCCAGCAATAATTGAGGTGGTATAGTCTTTAAAAGCAAAGCCTAAAGCGACTGCAATTGTACCAGTAAGTGCGAATAAATTTTGTCCCGACAAGTTAAAAAATAAATTGACTAGGTAGCTAACAATCACAATCAAAACTAACCCTTTCCAAAAGGGAACAGATTGTTTAATTAGTAACCGATAGCGACGGGGAACTTTCTCGGAACTCCAAGTGGTTAAAAACTGAACTGAAACTAATAAACCATAACCAATACCGATCGCTAACAGTGCTGATAATATCTTAATCCAAGTAATTTCTGTAACTAAGTTTTCCGACAATTCTTGCTTGACTTCTGACTGCGCTAGGAGATAAAACCACATTTAAGCATCCTCTCCAATTAAAAAATTATTTTGATTGAGTTCTTGTTTAATCGATGGATAAAACAGGGGATTAACCATTAACGCTTCTTGCTGGCGATCGATTAATTCTGCTCGTAATAAAATCTGTATCCTTGCTTGAATGTCTTCCTCTTTTTCTCCTAAACTCAGCGCGAGAGAAGAACGTTTCATTTTGCCATGTAGCAATAAGGAATGTAAGATATAACGATCGGATGCGGCTAAAATAGGTAGTTTAGGAAAACTAGGATTAATCAATTTTAATGCTTCCTCTTCTTCTGAAACAGACATCTGGATTGATTGTAACCATAACTGACGGGCTACCTGAATATTTCCGAGGGATAGAGAGGCTAAGTTATCCCAAAAAAAAGCAGAAGGCTTCGTTTCTGTTTCGGGAATAAAGGTATTAGCAACTGGCTTTAACCAGCTTTTAATTTCCTCAGCATTCAACTGAGGAATCATTACTGTTTCTTCAAGATAAGCGTTAAGCTGACACACATGATCTAAAAATTTCCACGACCAATGATTACAGCCAATTAACCAAAAATAATTAGGACTGTTAACAATCTGTTCTCGTAACCAGATAATCCCTTCCCAGCCACCAATACAACGTAAAAAGTATTGCTCTAAGTTAGGAATAACCATGATGATCTTTTCGTTTTGGTCTGTTATTTTAATCGCTTCGATCGCGCTTTTCAATTCCTGAGTGATTCTTGCTGGTTTCTCCCTGACTTCCAATTTTTCAAATGGATAAATCACTCTCACTGCTTTTAACTTCTCATTAGGAAAACTGTTTCTGATTAAATCATCAATCTCATTCATTGGTGAACCAAGGATAACTAAACGATTCGCGTCTTTCTCTGTCTCCCAATGTTTAAGTTCTTGCGCGATCGCGCTTTCAACTGTTGTCACATAAGATGAAGGAAGCGGCAACTGATCAATAATTTTTTCTAATTTCATTTTCACCGCTACAGGAATGTCCTGTAACTTTTCTTCTGTTACGGTTGCTTGTGCTTGAGAAAACCAAGATTGAATCTTATTCCACCCCGAAACCATCGCTAAATTCATCTTTAATCCCATTAAAATCTAACAAAATATTCCTGATCAATTTAAGCATTTCTTTCCTCTCTCCTCCCCGTCTCTACGGGGAAAATTTCTTTTTTTCTTATTACTTGACTCCGCGATCGCGTTATGATAAGCTCGTACCAAGATGGGAAGTAGTGCCAAAATTCAATTAGCTTAACATTTCTCTCAGAGCAAAAATCGCTCAAGTTACCACCAAATATAAGTTTAAGCAAATAGCATCCATCCTGAAACTGCTCCAGCTTAATATACTTCCACGAGAAAAAAGAAGCAAGAAACAACTAATTTTTGTAACGAAAAAAGTTTGTCTCCAAAACCCCCTATTTGCGGGTAACAGAGCCAATTTTCCCATCGGGATCAAATCAAATTTGATAGGAGTAACAACTTATGATTAACTAAGAAAGGAATCCGTTTCGATTCGCTTTGTGTAATGACCTCAACCTTTATGCTTCATCAAGCGCCCGCCGGTGCAAGAGACTGGCTTCCTGTGGAAGTGATCCAAAAACGATGGCTCTCACAAAATCTGGAAACCGTGTTTTCCCAATGGGGATATCAACAAATTATTACCTCTACTTTAGAGTGGGTAGAAATGCTCACGGCTGGTGGCGCGATCGAACCGTCAACCGTGATACAAGTCCGAAATAGAAGTGATAAATCATTAGGATTACGTCCAGAGTTTACCGCGTCTATTGCGAGAGCGGTTGTGACGCGAATGCAAGGAAACCCCTTACCACAACGCTTATTTTATAACGGGAATGTCTTTCGCTCCTCTGAAGATCATCATGGTCAGCAACTAGAATCTGATCAAGCGGGAGTGGAATTAATTGGCGCAACGGGAGTATTAGCAGACAGTGAAATTATCTTATTGCTCCAAAATTGTCTGCAACAATTAGGGATTAAACAATGGCATTTCGTTTTAGGGGAAGCAGGATTAACGCGATCGTTGCTTGCGCCGTTTCCTGAAAAACTAAGAGCAAAAGTGCGTTATTGTATCGCTCATTTAGATCGAGTCAGTTTAGAGAAACTTCCCTTATCATCGGAATTACAAGAGCGAGCATTACTGTTATTCGACTTAAGAGGAAAACCAGAAACCGTCCTCAAAAAAGTCTCTGAGTTGGATTTAGATGAAACGGGAAAAAACATTGTTCGTAATCTCGAATCATTATTAAATCTGCTAACAGAAACCAGTGATCTTCCCGTAACGCTAGACTTAAGTTTATTACAAACCATCGACTACTACACAGGGATTGTTTTTGAAGTAGTTGCTGACAGTGAACGAGAAACTTGTATCATTGGACAAGGCGGAAGATACGACCAACTGTTAGGGTTATATCATCCTCAAGGCGAGACACTTCCGGGAGTTGGTTTCGCATTAAATTTAGAAGCATTACAAACCTGCTTATTGAGAGAAAATAAACTACCGAAAAGAGAAACCGCCAGTGACTGGTTAGTCATTCCAGAAAGCGCTTCCGCGCAAGTCTCTGCTTTTAATTATGCCCAAAAATTACGAAGCGAAGATCGATCGCAGCGTGTGGAATTAGCATTAGAAGAAAAAGAGGCGGCGGAAATTAGAGAATATGCCCAACAAAAAGAAATTAAGCGTTTAGCTTGGGTAAAAGCAGATGGTAAAGTAACGGTAGAAGCGGTGGAAGCATGAGAGAGGAAGCCAAACCAAACTTATTAATAGCAGCGAGTGGAACGGGTGGACATTTATTTCCAGCGCTTGCGGTTGCTGAAGAATTAGGAGATTATAATATCCAATGGTTGGGCGTTCCCAATCGTTTAGAAACCAAACTGGTTCCGTCTTCTTATCCCCTAACCACCCTCAACATTGAAGGGATAAAAAAGCGGATTGCCCTAGGAACAATTGGGGTATCTTTTCGGATTCCTCCTGCGGTTTCCAAAGTGGTTAATTTGATTAAAAAAAATCAGATTCAAGGTATATTTACCACAGGAGGATATATTTCCGCACCTGCGATTATTGCTGCTCGTATTTGTGGTATTCCTGTCATTATCCATGACTCTAATGCCATTCCTGGAAAAGTCACCCGTTGGTTTGCTCGTTGGTGTCATACGGTGGCGTTAGGTTTCCCCACCGCCGAAAAATACTTTCCCCGTCAACGGACAATTTGGGTGAGTACCCCCGTCCGCAAAGCGTTCCATTCCCCCCAACCGCTTGATTTACCCTTAAAGGAAGAGACACCGTTAATTGTTGTTCTCGGTGGATCACAGGGTGCAGTTGCGGTTAATCAACTGATTCGATCGAGCGCGAAAGTGTGGTTAGAGACAGGCGCAGTGATTGTACATTTAACAGGAGAACGTGATCCAGAGGTCGATCGATTCCAGCATCCCCAATACTACACCTTTCCCTTTTATGAAAACATGGCGGGACTTTTACAACGAGCCAATTTCGCCATTAGTCGCGCGGGTGCGGGAACATTAACCGAATTAGCAATTACGGGAACCCCTGCGATTTTAATCCCCTATCCCTACGCCGCCGAAGATCATCAAACCTATAATGCTCAAACCTTTGTGGAAGTGGGGGCTGCGGTTAGTTATCCTCAACAAGAGTTAACCTCAGATACGCTTGAGAAAACCGTTTTGCAATGGTTAGCCTCTCCTAAAATGCTCTCAGAGATGGGAGAAAAGGCGAAAACCCTCGCCGTCAACGATAGTGCGATTCAAATTGCCACCTTACTGCGTCAAGCCGTTAGCACCTGAAACGCAGTCAGTCCTTCTGGTGTCTCTCGCTCAACAGTAACATCTTTAACCACTGCCGCCCTCGATCCTTGCTGACACCATTGAATCATCTGTTCGACGGCAGTTGGTTCTCCTTCCAACACGGCTTCCACGCGACCATCGGAAAGATTTTTCACCCAACCCGTCAGTCCTAATTTCACTGCTTCTTCCTGAGTGGAGAGACGATAACCCACTCCCTGTACTTTTCCTGAAATGTGACATTCTCCCTCGGTGAATCAAAGATTACACCGAGGGCTTCTAGCCTCACAGCCAAAAGATTTCCTGCGTCGCACTGATCTAGGACTGGTTTCCCAATCCCCCGACAGATCGCTCTTGATGGGATTTCCCATCGGTAGCAGGCAGTTTCCTTTCCGACGAGTCCCGCCGTACTAAATCTTCACCTCGATTTCTTAAGACTTGAGCGGCTGCAACATCTCTGTCCGCTTCATAGCTACATTCAGGACAACTATGCACTCTAACGCTCAAGTCTTTTTTGACATGAACACCACAATTTGGACAAGTTTGACTTGATCCCCTTGCATCAACAACATCAAAATATTTTCCACGTTTCCAACAGACTTGTTGAGTAATGGTTCGGAACTGTCCAAACCCTCCATCCAACATTTCTTTTCCAAGCATTCCTTTAGCTGTAATGCGGTAATCTAAATCTTCCATGAAGATCATGTCACCAGCGTCACACAAAGCATGAGCCTGTTTATAGTGGAAATCTTTTCGAGTGTTGCTAATCTTGTGGTGCATTCTTGCCACCTTGATGCGTTGTTTCTCGTAATTCTTTGACCGTTTCTGTTTTCTAGAAAGTCTGCGTTGGAGTGATTTCAACTTCCCTTGCATTTCCTTGAAAAACTTCGGCGGTTTGACGAGAACGCCATCACTGGTTGCTAAAAACTTCTCTAATCCAATATCAACTCCTAAAGCATGACCATGAGGGGGTGGATCAGGTACTTCTACATCTAATTGAATACAAACTGAAACATACCATCGGTTTGCTTTTCTAATGACTCGAACTTGCTTAACCTGAAACCCTTCTGGGATTGGACGATGAACATTAATTCTGATTTTCCCCACTTTGGGTAAACTAATTTGCCCACCTGTAATTGGGTTTTCCTTAAATTGAGGAAAAAGAATCGACTTAAACTGTCCAAACTTTTTGAATCTCGGAAACCCATACCCTCTTTCTCGAAAAAAATCCCAAGCTCGATGTAACTGCTTAATGGTTTGTTGCAGAACTTGAGAGGGAACTTCTTTTAATCTAGTCCATTCCTTTTTCGCTTTTGGGAGTTGATTTAGTTGATTTAATTCGCTAGGAAATTTAGCATCAGCAGGAATGATATATTCCGAAACTAAACTACATCGGTCAATGCTACATTTTCGACTATTACACCAATCTTTAATTTCTCGAAGAGCGTAATTATATGCACTTCGACAAACTTCCATGATCTCAAGAAGTTTTTCTTCTTGAGATTGATCGGGATAGATTCGGTACTGGTAGTTGAAAGTTAACATCGACCTAATTTATTGGTAACTTCTCTATTGTAAAATGTTTATCATAGACTGTCAACTTGTTAATTGTTAGAGTCAAGGAGGCGCGCTTCGCGCTTTAATTGGTTGGGCGACGATTCATCATCCCAATAAATCGAAGATTATATTGGGAGTCTTCTCGTCGCATTGAGATAAACATGAGCGCGAACCATAAAACGTTACTGTTGAATGCGACAAACCTCTACCAAACTTTCAGTCTCAGTCAAAGATTTGTCAAGAAGTAATCAGAGATTCTAATCAAAAATGGCTTAAGTTATAAGTCTTTTCTATCAAATCCGCCTCTTAATCTTTCTTAACAGCAAAAAAAAGAGAGGGATTCTTGACGAGAATGCGCCGTTTCAGGTATGATACAGAAAATAAAAATCCAAAGGGATGTTCTGTCTTTCAGTCAAAAAATCGATTTAAAACCCTGATTGTGTCGTCTGCGTTCTCTGGATTTTGTCAAGTTTTTTGAGAACAACTCACATGGATTTTTGTTACAGAATGGGAAGAATTATTAAGCACAGTTGACAGATTCAGAGAAATATGCGTGGCATGGTGAAGAGAATAAACCCGCTCATTGGTAAGGATAACATTTCCCGTTGCTAAGATGTAAATCAGGTGGGAAACAAACAAGAAATAACATAACTATGATCGATTCTCCCGTACAATTCCAAGATGAATTTGATATCGTTGTTGTCGGTGCTGGGCATTCTGGCTGTGAAGCTGCCCTCGCTGCTTCCCGTTTGGGGTGTCGCACCTTGATGTTAACCCTCAACTTAGATCGAATTGCCTGGCAACCCTGTAACCCTGCCGTTGGCGCACCCGCAAAGTCGCAATTAGCCCACGAAGTAGATGCCCTCGGTGGTGAAATTGGGAAAATGGCCGATCGCACCTACTTACAAAAACGAGTCCTCAACGCTTCACGGGGTCCGGCGGTATGGGCGTTACGCGCTCAAACTGATAAACGAGAATACTCGCGGGTGATGCGTCAGATTGTGGAGAATCAAGAGAACTTAACCCTACGGGAAGGGATGGTCACAGACTTGGTTTTGGGAGAGAACCAAGAAGTGATCGGTGTCGAAACCTACTTTGGGACAGCGTTTAAGTGCCAAACCGTTATCCTCACCACAGGAACATTCCTCGGCGGTTGTATTTGGGTCGGAAATAAATCAATGGCGGCGGGACGATCGGGAGAATTTGCTGCCGTAGGGTTAACAGAAACCTTGAACCAATTAGGATTTGAAACGGGACGACTGAAAACTGGAACCCCGGCACGAGTGGATAAACGATCGGTTGACTATTCCAATTTAGAAGCACAACCGGGAGACGAAGCCGTGCGCTGGTTTAGTTTTGATCCAGAAGTTTGGGTGGAACGGGAACAAATGTGTTGCTATCTCACCCGTACCACCGCAGAAACCCATCAAATCATTCGAGATAATTTACATCTGTCTCCAGTTTATGGCGGTTGGGTGGATGCGAAAGGACCGCGTTATTGTCCCAGTATTGAAGATAAAATTGTTCGGTTTGCTGACAAAGAAAGCCATCAAATTTTTATTGAACCAGAAGGGCGAGACATTCCCGAATTGTACATTCAAGGCTTTTCAACTGGACTCCCAGAAAACTTACAATTAGCAATGTTACGGACGCTTCCAGGCTTAGAAAATTGTAAAATGTTGCGTCCTGCTTATGCGGTGGAATATGATTATTTACCCGCGACTCAATGTTATCCCACTTTGATGACGAAAAAGATTGAAGGATTATTTTGTGCAGGACAAATTAATGGGACAACGGGTTATGAAGAAGCTGCCGCACAGGGAATTGTTGCGGGAATTAATGCGGTGCGTTTTGTACAAGGAAAAGAGATGATTGTGTTCCCACGAGAGGGAAGTTATTTGGGAACGTTAATTGATGATTTATGTACGAAAGATTTGAGAGAACCCTATCGAATGTTAACGAGTCGATCGGAATATCGGTTGATTTTACGATCGGATAACGCTGACCAACGATTAACACCTTTAGGACGAGAAATTGGTTTAATAGACGATCGACGCTGGGAACTTTATCAAGAAAAACAAGGGAATATTACCGCCGAAAAAGAGCGTCTTCATGGAACAAGAATTAAAGCCCATGAGGAAGTCGGTAAGCAGATTGTAGCAGATACGGGACAAAAAATTAAAAGTTCAGCAACTCTCGCGGAATTATTACGCCGTCCTGGTTTTCATTATGCTAACCTCGCACAGTATGGTTTAGGTAATAAACAACTCCATCGAGTGGAAAAAGAAGGGGCTGAAATTGATATCAAATACTCGGGCTATGTTCAACGTCAACAAAATCAAATCGACCAAATTACGAAACAAACGAATCGCCCTTTACCCACTGATTTAGACTATATGAAAATCGATACTTTATCAATGGAAGCACGGGAAAAGTTAGCGAAAGTGAAACCTTTAACGATTGGTCAAGCGTCTAGAATTGGAGGAGTTAATCCAGCGGATGTGAATGCGTTATTAGTGCATTTAGAAATCAAAAATCGCAGTAATTTAGTGGAACATTAAAGGAATGAATCAGTCTTCTCAATTGAGTAAAGATTACGCGATGTTGCAATGGTTGAATCATCATCGTTCAGAGGTTTTGGAGTTATACAAAAATCAATACATTGCTTACGATGAAACTGGAGTCATTGCTAATGGTGAAAATTTACAGGAAGTGTTAGCTTTAGCGAAAGTAGCGAGGGATGATTTCTCGATTTATTTAGTTCCTCCTCAACGGTGTTCGGTTCAAATTTTACCGATTTATTTTCGTTCGGTTGTTCGTCACCAATGGCAGCCCAATTATCAGGTCATTCTTAAGCATAAAGAGAAGGAAATAAAAGCTAGTTTATTGGTGGATTCTGGTGCAGAAATTAGTCTGATTTCCCACAAGTTAGGGGAAGATTTAGGCTATACTTTAGCAGATGCTGAGTCATTATTATCCGCAGAAACGATCGGGGGAAAGGTGGAGTATGTGTTGCGAAATGTAGAGATGATAATTGATGGTTATTCCTTGATTGTTCCCACAGCTTGGTTACAAACTCCGATCGAGAGTGAACAATTACTTTTAGAAAGAGAGTTGTTTGCTCTTATATCAGGTTCAGCTAATTCCTTAGAATTGGTGTTGGGTTTCGCTTCCCTTCACCCAACCTACTCCACTTTAAATGCACACCAGCTTAATTGTTGTCTAAGTCAGAATCAAGCTGACGCAGTTGACCTTTAATGGCTTGCGATCGAGCGATTAAATCATCAATTTTGGCTTCTAATTGCTTCCGAAAAGATTTCGACATTTGGTCTCTTCGCAAGTGAACCGAAAGCAAATCACGAACGATCGTTTTCGCTAATTCTCTGACTTGTTTTGCTTGTTTATAGAGGATTAATTCTTCTTTCATCCTTCTAAAATTTGTTAAATTAAAGACAAACAGGAGAGAGAGAGACGAGCAATGAGTGAAACTGGAATTACATTTGAACAAGCGATCGAGCGGACACAAGATTTAATTCAGAAGCGGGAAAACGGAATCATCGAAGCAAACCAACTTCAAGAGGAAATTAGTGGCTTAGTCGCCACAGAAAACGGCGCGAGAGGCTTTTTTGTCGCTTACCTCACGAACAACTCCTCTTTTCCAGATCAGCCCTCAGAAGCCGTATTAGTCGCGTTGAAAACGTCTCCAGAATTAGTCAGTGAGTTACTGGTGAAAAATGTAGCAATGTCCACCGCTATGGCAATCACTCATCGCCGTCAAGATAATGAAAGTATGGCACAAAGCTCCGATCGCGTCCAACAACGCAGCTTAAATTTAATTCAACATCTTAAGCAGCAATTAGCCCAAGAGAAAGCCCAACGAATGCGAAACAGTGCGCTAACAGGAGAAGGAGAAGCAGATATCGCCTTTTTTCAGCGTTGGGGGTATGATCAAGAACAACGGGAAGCGATCGCGCAACAATTAGAGAAAATCTTGTAATAATGACTCTAGAAACCTTCTTTCATCTTCCTGTCTTAACCGAAGCCGTGATTCAAGGATTAAACATCCAAGAAAACGGACATTACCTAGACGCAACCGTTGGCGGTGGTGGACATAGTGAATTAATCTTAAACAGTGGCAAAAACATTAAATTAACCGCATTGGATCAAGATGAAAGCGCGATCGAAGCGGCAAAAAAAAGACTCGCCTTTGCGCTTCCAGAACAAGTCAAATTTCACCACATCAACTTTAGCCAGTATCATCCCGAAACCGAATTTGATGGCATTTTAGCAGACTTAGGCGTAAGCTCAACCCAACTTGATCAACCCGAAAGAGGCTTTAGTTTCAACAAAGAAGCCCCTTTAGATATGCGAATGAATCCCCATCAAACCCTAACCGCAAGTGACATTATTAATCACTGGGATGAAACCACACTCGCCGACATTTTCTATCAATACGGAGAAGAAAGACACTCGCGGAAAATTGCGAGGAGAATCTTACAACAGCGTCCCTTCTATCATACAACCGAACTCGCCAGCGCGATCGCCCTGTGTTTCCCCCCTCAAAAACGCTATGGGAGAATCCATCCTGCTACCCGTGTTTTCCAAGCACTTCGCATCGCTGTCAACAACGAATTAGAGAATCTGAAAACCTTTCTGGAAACCTCTCCCCACTGGCTAAAACCCGAAGGAAAAATCGTTCTAATCAGTTTTCATAGCTTAGAAGATCGTCTCGTTAAACATGGCTTTCGCGAACATCCCCAACTAGAAGTGTTAACCAAAAAACCGATCGTAGCCACCGCAGAAGAAAAACAAAAAAACCCTCGCGCTCGTTCTGCTAAACTGAGAGTGGCTCAGAGAATTAATCCCAATCTCACTAACCCTTAAACTTTCCTTAAACTGAAAAAACTCTGACCCAAGCAGACTTGTGCTAACATCTGGAGTAATATTAAATCAAATTTAGATTTTGAGACAATGAGCAAGGTTTTGGTGCTAAACGCCTCCTACGAACCGCTCAACCTCACCAGTTGGCGAAGAGCGGTAGTTTTGTTGCTCAAAGGGAAAGCGGAACAACTGGAATATAACGGTAAATTCATTTACACAGACTTTCCTTTACCGACAGTAATCCGTTTGCGGTATTACGTCCGAGTACCTTACAAAGAAATACCTTTGACCCGTCGGAACATTTTAGAACGAGATAGCAATCGTTGCCAATATTGCGGCTACAAAGGAGATCAACTCACTTTAGATCATGTTATCCCCCGTTCTCGCGGTGGTGGAGACAGTTGGGAAAATATGGTCGCCGCTTGTGTCCGATGTAACGTCAAAAAAGGCAGTCGCACGCCCAAGGAAGCGGAAATGCCCTTGGCACGTCCTCCCCGTCGTCCTTATAGCAGTCTCCATTTTGAACTTGCTAGACATATTCAAGGGGAACGCAATCAAGAATGGCGCAAATATGTCATCGGTATTCCTTAAGCTAGGTGATCATAACATAATCAGGAAAACCAAAGCAAGATATAATTTTCGATTAGACAGGGAAATTTTTCTCTGTCTCTTTGATATTGGTAGGATAGCGATCGATGCTAAAGTTTGGGTGCTAGAATGTCCTCGAATCTGATTAACGTGAAAAATTCGACTAACAATCAAGAGAAGCAAACGGCGACAGAGACGAAAAACTCGCCAGAAGTGATTCCATCGTCTTCACAAAATCATCAAGAAACCGATGCTTCTTTAGACGAAATTATAGACGCATTTAAAAAAACTTTAGAGCGTCATCGTGGGGAAAGACAACTGGTAATCATCCAAGATTTCCCTGATCCTGATGCGTTATCTAGTGCTTGGGCTTACCAACTGATCGCTCAACAATACGAGATTCAATGTGATATTGTCTATGCTGGAATTCTCTCTCATCAGGAAAACATCGCTTTAGTGAAATTAACCGCCTTACCTGCGAAACGATGGGGAATTCAAACGCTGAAAGAACGAGATTTATCCGTTTATCAAGGTTGTGTTTTAATCGACACCCAAGGCACAACCAGCCAATTAATGCCTTTAGTCCGTGAACAAAAACTTCCGATTACAGTGGTCATTGATCATCACAGTGATCAAGGAGATGTCAATGCAGAATTTATCGACTTACGCAATCAAACTAGAGCCACGGCAACTATTTTAACCCAGTATATCCAAGCTGGTTTAATTAAATTTAATAGCAGTAACAGTAAGCACGTAAAATGTGCGACTGCTCTCATGCACGGGTTGCGATCGGATACTAATCGCTTAATGCAAGCGCAAGAAGAAGATTTCCTCGCCGCCGCTTATCTGAGTCGTTTTTATGATGTAGAATTATTAAACGCGGTGTTACAAAGTTCTCGTTCTAAACGAGTAATGGATGTGATTGAGCGCTCATTGCGAAACCGTGTCGTCCAAAATAACTTTTGTATTGCGGGAGTGGGTTATTTGCGCTACGATGACCGTGATGCCATTCCCCAAGCCGCCGACTTTTTAGTGACAGAAGAAAATGTCCATACCGCAGTGGTTTATGGAATTGTTCACAATGAAGATGAGGAGTTAGAAGTGGTTATTGGGTCACTACGCACCACAAAATTAACCCTTGATCCTGATGAGTTTATTAAAGAGGCTTTTGGTCGCGACACGCAAGGAAGATATTTTGGCGGCGGACGTTATATGGCGGGTGGTTTTGAAGTGCCGTTAGGATTTTTGTACGGGTTTAATGATCATTCTGACTATGCCAAACTGAAGTGGGAAGTATTTGATACTCAGATTAAACAGAAACTGTTGCGCTTGGTTAATCCTGATGATAGTGTGATTAAGACTGATTAAAAAATGGAAAAACAGGTTTATTTAATTCGTCACGGAATCGCGATCGATCGCGCTTTATCAGAAGAAGATGCAACCCGTCCCTTAACTGAAAAAGGACGTAAAAAAAACGAAAAAGTTGCCAAAAAACTGAAAGATATTGGCATCAATTTTGATATAATTTTAACCAGTCCCTTACTCAGAGCGACACAAACCGCAGACATATTAGAAAAAGAGGGACTGACAAAAACCTTAGAAACTTTTTCTCCCCTTGCGCCTAATGGGAACATTGAAGATTGGTTAAATTGGTGGGAAGAAAACGCACCAGAAACAGTGGCATTAGTGGGACATGAACCCAATTTAGGAAACTGGTCAGAACTCTTAATTTGGGGAGAAATAAAAGGAAAATTAGTGGTAAAAAAAGCAGGAATCATTGGTTTAAACTGTCCGCAAGACCTCTCTCCTTTTGGCAATAGTGAGTTATTTTTATTAACTTCTCCCAAATGGCTACTTTCACAATGACCAACTAAGAGATTCACTGTAGGTTGGGTGAAGAGAAGCGAAACCCAACATTAATTAGTCATCATTGTAGAGACGTTCCATGGAACGTCTGTACATTGGTCATTAGTCATTGGAAAACAAAGAACAAAGGACAAAGGACGAAAGACAAAAACGTAGGTTGGGTAAAGTTTACGAAACCCAACAAAAATTAGTCATTAGAGAAAACGTAGGTTGGGTAAAGTTTACGAAACCCAACACCAATTCTAAAAAATTGAACTTTTGGAGTAGATTATGCTAAAAGATATTATCCAAGTCATTCCCAAAGAAAACTATAAACTCTATCTCAATTTTGAGGATAATTGTGAAGGAGTTGTTGATATTAGTCAACTGGTTGAATTTTCTGGTATCTTTGCACCGTTACAAGATTTAAACTATTTCCAAACTGTTAAAGTTAATCCAGAATGGGGAACAATTTATTGGTCTAATGGTGCAGATTTAGACTCAGATGTGCTATATTCTGTTGTTATATCAAGTTCGCTCGATCAATGATAAAGAGTAGGCCCTAGTGAAGCGAAGCGAAACCCAACACACATTATAAGCAATTACCCGAACTTGATATTACAGGAGAAAAGATTTTAGTGAATAACTATCAGTCATCAGTGACGAGTTAGCAGTGAATTAATAATCGATCATTGATGTTAAATTAGTAACTGATTAGTGTTGGGTTGCGTTTCTCTTCACCCAACCTACGGGGTTGTTGGGTTTCGTTGTTGGGTTTCGTTTCCCTCCACCCCACCTACAGTGAGTTTTACGAGTGAAAGCCCCCAGAATTGGGGGTTTGGGGGCAAAGTTGGGTTTCGTTTCCCTCCACCCCACCTACAGTGAGTTTTACGAGTGAAAGCCCCCAGAATTGGGGGTTTGGGGGCAAAGTTGGGTTGCGTTTCTCTCCACCCAACCTACGGGGTTGTTGGGTTTCGTTTCTCTCCACCCAACCTACGTGTCTTCTGTTGTTTCTATCTCCTCAGTAGGAGAAGGATCATGGCGATAGATGCGAACTTGAGACAAACGCGGACCATCGGTAGCGACGACTGTAATTTCTAAGTTGTCATAGGAAAGGGTTTCTCCTTGATGAGGGATTTTTTGGAATTGATACAGCAAAAACCCGCCGATGGTTTGATATTCATCGGTAATCGGTAAGTCTAAGTCTAAGAGTTCGTTCACCTCTTCTAAGTTCATTTGTGCTTGTACTAAAAATGTTTGTTCATCAAGCATCTGTAAGGCGGTTTCTTCTTCTCCTGTCGCACTTCCTCCTAATTCGCTGTCATCGCCAATAATTTCGTCGATTAAGTCTTTTAGAGTCACTAAACCTGCTGTTCCCCCAAATTCATCCACAATCATCACCATTTCTAAGCGAGAACGGCGCATTGTTCCTAAAAGTTCTCCTAAAGGGGTAAATTCGGGAACAAAGCGCACGGGACGAATCCAAGCACTAATGTTTGTTTCTGGGGTAAGATGACCTTTAGCAAGGGGAATGGCGAGTTCTTTAAAGTCGATCATCCCGATAATGTCATCTAAAGAATCCCCTGTGACTGGATAACGGGAATGTCCACTTTCTACTACTTCATTGAGGAGAACGGAAAATGTCGCTTCTCTGGGGATAGACGTGATTTTGGTACGAGGAACCATGATTTCTTCTACTGATACCTCGCTGAACTCAAAAACGTTGTTCAGGAGTTCTCTTTCTTCTGCTTCTAGCCCGATCGATTCTCTCTCTGTTGCGATGATCAGTTGCAGTTCTTCAGAAGTAACTCGATTGTACCAGCTATGAGGACTATATTCTAAACCGACTAAATGCAGCAGGGTTTGGGTGGATTGATTCAGTACCCAGATAAACGGGTAGAAGAGTCGGGAAATCACTAAACTCGGTGGTGCAAATAAACGAGATACTTGTTCGGCGTAATGAAGTGCGATCGATTTCGGAGAGAGTTCCCCTAAAATGATTTGTAGGTAGGCGATGAGGAAAAATGCCACAGGAATCGCGATCGAGTGCGCGATCGTTCCTGTCCATTGTTGTCGCACGGGCAACTGATTTAAACCAGTTGCGATCACAACTGCCATTGTGCTTTCTCCGATCCAACCTAGTGCTAGACTAGAGAGAGTAATTCCCAGTTGCGTTGTCGATAACAGTCGATCGAGCCGTCGTTGGAGGGTTTGTACAACTTGCGCTTGCGGATCACCATTTTCCACTAACTGACTAATGCGCGATCGACGCACCGCCACCATTGAAAATTCTGCCGCCACAAAAAACGCATTAATGGCAATCAGCAAAAACACAGACAATAACCGTAAAAGCACATCTTGAACAGTTATCTCCACATCAGCAGCGATCGTTACAAATAATAAAGGATTCAAAGCACTTCCACAAATGAACTAAGGAGATTGAATGAAACTATCATCGTCATTATTATCCTGATTTTTAGGGGCTTTGCTTCCATCTAAAGGGATTGCTTTTTCTTGCTTGCGATTCATGATCGCATTCACTTGTTTCAAAACCTCTGCTTCCGAAATCGTTATGTTTCCGTTATCAGAAGACTGATCAGGATTAGCTAACCCTTGATTATTACGCACCTTCACATCTGGCTGCGACACATTTTTTAGAGCTTCATCGCCTGCAGTATATCCTTTTAAGCCACTAATCACACCACTTCCGATCATCACCACGACAAAAATCAGAATAAAAGCAAGGGTAGAATTAAATTTCATAGAAAAAAGAAACGAATTAGATGTTAAATTATAATTGGTGTTAACTTCGAGAACCAGGGTTGGCCGAGCGGTTGAGGCAACGAACTCATAATTCGTCTTAGGCAGGTTCAACTCCTGCACCCTGGATGTATCAATTCTGAGCATTGGGAGAACTCAGAGAGCGATCGTAAGGGTTTTCTAAATCACGAGTGCGAATCGGTTCTCCTCCCGCTTGTTGTCTCAGATAATCCTTGTAGAGGATATGAACTAAATTGGTGTCGCGGGTTAATTCGTTTTCAGGGAAACCAGAGCGCTCTTTATCCCCCACTCCTAAGATTAATTGCAATTGTGCTTCTTGGGAACGATTTGTGAAAAAGTTTCCCGATTCATAGGTGATTGCTTTTTGAAATAAGTCTTGGACACTTTCATAAATAATGGGAGTGGTGAAACCCGACTCCTCACCATCGGTTTCGGAGTTGGAATCAGCAAGACTGGGAGTTGCAAATAAACCCAAACCGAAACTCCCCATGATTAAGGAGATCAGCGTTGCTAGAACGAAGCGCGATCGGTTTTTCTGAACCAATTGTAATGGAAGCTGCATTGATTTAAGGAATTACTATCTTAATTTTTGGCTTAATTCTAGCAAAGAATTCAGGACTTGCGCCGCCGAAAAAGTCCCCCAGGATTGGGGGATTTAGGGGGCAAATGCGTAATTTCAAGTCCCCCAGGATTGGGGGATTTAGGGGGCAAATCAGTTGGCTTGAGTGTATTGTAAGGCTAAGGTTAACACTTCTGAGCGATCGATCGGTTTCGAGATAAAATTTGTCGCCCCCACAACCTTCGATCGTCAACAATCCCAACAGTTAGCCGAAGCAGCAGAACGGGAACGGCGGGCGATCGAACTTTTGATGGCGGTTCGTCCTGCTTGAGATAGAAACTTGACGGTTCGCGCTCCTGTGACTGATGATGAATTAGGAACGATCGCCGATGCGTATAACAATGATTCGCCATCAAATCGATCGAAAACATTAATGGTTTGATTATCAATCGTTAAACTTCTCTTAACAGACAAAACCAAAACCTATGATAGGTTGTCATTGGGCTAATATGCAAAGTTACTAATCATTGGTAACGATTCACGAGAAAGATGGCTTTAACCACAGAATTCCCCAGTTTTCCACAGAAACTGACGCGCCTTCCCTTTAGTCGCAATGATTGTATTCCCGCTCGTCCTGATCTACTCTGGTTTGTAGAATGGGGAATTGTTCGCACCCTCACTTGGAACGAAGAAGGAACAAGTGTTATCTTGGGCTATTGGGGCGCTGGTGATGTCGTTGGTCAACCGCTTTCTGGGGTGTATCCCTATCAGATGGAATGTTTGACCAGTGTTGAAGCCACTTCCATTCCCTCTGAACAATGGTATCGCTTTCTGGATGGGATTATCGCTCATTCTAAAGCTACAGAGGAATTGTTTAGTATTATTCGCAGTGAACGGGTTTATAATCGTTTAGATAAACTGTTGATTTGGTTGGGAAATAAGTTTGGTCGTAGCGTTGGCCAAGGCATCTTAATCGATCTTCGTCTCACTCATCAAAATATCGCTGAATTGATTGGCACAACACGGGTAACAGTGACGAAGTTGTTGAAAGAGTTAGAAGAAGAAGGGAAAATTATTCGTCAACAACGCCATTATATTATTCTTTGTCGGGGATAATAAAGAAAAACATCAGGATAATTGGTATTATGGCAGGATGGCGCGATCGAGTCGAAAAATTAAGAGGACGAACTCGTTTTGTTGTCCTCCGAGTTATGTTACATTTATCGGGAGAAGACGCTCCACCGCAACTGGGAGTGTTTAATCGCGTCGCTCAAAGCGCGATCGAAGCAGAAGGGGATTTACAAGTCATGGGAGAAGGATTAGTGGAAATTTGCGAATCCCTCCTTAGAACTCCCAGCAGTTGGCAATCTGTAGCGAACGAAGGCGATGTGTTTTGGGATGAAGGTGAAGCCTCAGATTACGTGAATGAATTATTTACCGACTCCGCGCAGCGTTATCTCAGTGACACCGTAGCAGACAATGGCGACGAAGAAGACGAAACGCTTTCCCTTCCCATCAGCCGTAACGTTGTCCTCATGTTAACCGTTGCTTACACTGGGGAAATGGAGTCTCTCGAAACTGACTTGTCCGACATTGAAGTTTTAGAAAACGCCTTCAAAGATTTAATCAATCTCCATTACAATGATCGTCTAAGAGCGATTCAAATTCATTTCTCCCCTGCTCATTTTGGTGACGAATTGACAAACGACCAAGTGATCGAAAATTTCCCAGAATTAGTCCCGCTTTAAAAGATTTTATAATCCCATGATTAAACCAATTTTCCGTCAAACCTTGACCTTTGTGATGATTGCGTCTCTCTGTTGGACAATGGTGGCTTGTGGTGGTGATAACCCTCCCCAACAACAATCTCAGCAATCGGCTTCTAATTCTCAACAAACCAACACCCAAAGTAATCTCCCAGATGGTAAGTATGAAGTCCAACAAGCCAGTTACGATGATGTTAGTGGGAATTATCGCTTATTTCTCTTTAACGCTAATCCTCCTGTTTTAGAGAAAGACAACATCAAAATGGCACGTTTGACACCTGAAGAAGTGGAAAATGGAGAGAACAGTTATTTATTAGTAGAAAATGGTGAGTATTCGCTGCATTTAGCCGAAGATTTCCGCATCGAGTATCTTCATGGGGTTGCCGAAACTCGCACTGATCCCCAAACTGGAGAACAAGAACGGGTGATTGTGCGTCGGGAATCTAATTTTTGGGCGCCCTTCGCTGGTGCGTTAGCTGGTCAAGCGATTGGTAGTATGCTATTTCAACCTCAATACTATGTTCCCCCTGCTTATCAGTCGGGAAGCAATGTGATGACGGGATATGGCGGTTATGGGAGTAGTTATTCTCAAGCTGTGAACCGTTATCAAGACCGCTATCAATCACCGCCACCTTCGGTTCAAAATCAACGGGCGCAAGTGAGAACTACAGGAAGCATCGATCGAACCACCAATCGCGATCGCAATTCTAACACTCGCACCAACTCATCGGGACGTAGTACGGGATCAGGAGTAGGAACAAATACTTTAAGAGGGAACGATTCTAATAACTCCTCGAAAACCCGCACTCGTAAATCGAGAGGAAGTGGTTTCGGTACGGGTAGCGGTTCTCGCCGTCGTTCTCCCAGTCGTCGCAGAAGGCGATGAAATTAGCGTATTATTTTATGATTTCGTGTCCTTTATTCGTTAAAATTAGGGGTGACAGGTTAACAAAAAAATTTAGGTACTATGGCACAACGGACTCGATTAGGAAATCTTCTCAAACCTCTGAACTCAGAATATGGAAAAGTTGCCCCTGGTTGGGGAACAACTCCTGTAATGGCAGTCTTTATGGGACTATTTTTTGTTTTCTTATTGATTATCTTACAAATTTACAACTCTTCCCTACTGATTGAAGGGTTTGAGGTGGACTGGAGAAACCTCAGTCAGTAAACTAAACGAAAAGCTAAAATACACTAACCCGGCATTCAGTTCCGGGTTTTTTTAATTTAGTCGAACTTGGCAATTACCCAGACGGCATGAATTAAGCCTGGAATGTATCCTAAGAGAGTGAGCAAAATATTCAACCAGAAATGTCCACCAAAACCCACTTGCAGAAACACTCCCACTGGTGGAATGATTACAGATAAGATAATTCGGATTACGTCCATCGTCTTTCCTCGTTTTAGAGACTGCTTACGCTGATATCATATCTGAAATCCCTTAAGATTTGCTATCAGATCGTTATGGAAATAAATCGATCGGTACAGGAAAGTAAAGAAGTAAAAATGCACCGAATAATCAGAAAAAATCAGGTAAACTATGACCTGAAAAACTCAACCCTAACTCATCTTTATGGCAGAAAACTCTAATGCAGGGGAAGCGAAACGACTGCTATTAGCCGTCGGGCCAGGGATTTTAATGGCAGGGGCGGCGATCGGTGTTTCCCACCTAGTTCAAGCGACTCGCGCTGGTGCTGATTATGGATTTTCCTTACTGTGGTTACTGATTTTAGCGGTACTGAGTAAATATCCTTTTATGGAATTTGGGCCTCGTTTTGCGGCTGCTACTGGTAATAACCTCGTCACTGGCTATCGACAGATGGGAAGTTATGCTTACTGGATTTATGTGGCGATTACTGTGGGGACGATGTTTATTATCCAAGCTGCAGTAACGGTTGTTACCGCAGGGTTAGCCGAACAACTGTTTAATCTCGGTTTGTCTCCTGTGATTTGGAGTGCTGCGATTTTAGTCGTCTGTATTGCGTTGTTATTTCTAGGACATTATCCTGTCTTAGATTTCACGATGAAATTTATTATTTCTGTGTTAACTATTTGTACGGTGATTGCGGTGATTATGGCGTTGGCTGCGACAACAACAAATCCTGTTGCAACACCAACACCGCCGTCTTACTGGAATCGGGCTGGCATTAGTTTTGCAATTGCTTTTATGGGCTGGATGCCGATTCCCCTCGATGCTTCAATTTGGCATTCGATTTGGACGGGAGAACGGACTCAACAAACCCATTATCGTCCTACCTTAAAAGAAGCCAATTTTGACTTTAATTTGGGTTATCTGTCTGCTGGTTTTATTGGTTTACTTTTCTTTCTTCTTGGCGCTTTGGTGATGTTTGGTAGCGGTGAGAGTTTTTCTAACAATAGCGTTGAGTTTTCGGTACAGGTGATTAAACTTTATAGTCAAACGTTGGGAGAGTGGAGTGTTCCTGTTATTTCTGTCGCGGCGTTGGTGACAATGTTTAGCACCACTTTAGCGGTGACTGATGCTTATCCGCGAGTAATGTCTGCTTTGTGGAGGGAACGTCAGGAACAGTTGTCAGAGGATAAAAGTAAGACAGTTATTTATCGTTTATCTTTGTTGGTGATTCCAGGGGTGGCGCTACTAATTTTAATCTTTTTGGCAGGTCAAGCATTTACAGTTTTAATTGATTTTGCTTCGGGATTGTCTTTTTTAGCAGCCCCGATTCTCGGTTGGTTTAATTTGAAGTTGGTATCTGGAAAATGGATGCCAAAAGAAGCGCGACCGAGAAAGCCTTACCGATACTTTAGTTGGTTGTGTTTGATTTGGCTAGTTGTGTTTACTTTGATTTGGTTTTATTGGCAATTTTTCAGTTAAAGCATTATTCTATTTTTTCTCTCTTTTTACTTAAGCCCCCCTTTCAAAGGCAGGGCTGTTTCATTCTATTTTTTTGCTTGTTCCAGATGTTAGGAATAACCGGGGTTTTACGGCTTTTTTCTTATGAATAAGTCAAAAAGTAAGAAAAAGCGTTCGATCGAACGTACCGTAAGAGGTTCAGGCGATCGCCTTCAATTTTGACCCCGAGAATGAAACAGCCCTGCCTTTCAAAGGGGGGTTGGGGGGATTTTAGCCAACCTACTTTTCTAGTGTTGGGTTGCGTCTCCTTCACCCAACCTACTTTTCTAGTGTTGGGTTGCGTCTCCTTCACCCAACCTACTTTTCTAGTGTTGGGTTGCGTCTCCTTCACCCAACCTACTTTTCTAGTGTTGGGTTTCGTTTCCTTCACCCAACCTACTTTTCTAATGTTGGGTTTCGTCTCCTTCACCCAACCTACTTTTCTAGTGTTGGGTTTCGTCTCCTTCACCGAACCTACTTTTCTAGTGTTGGGTTTCGTCTCCTTCACCGAACCTACTTTTCTAGTGTTGGGTTTCGTCTCCTTCACCCAACCTACTTTTTAGGATTCGTATTAGAATGAGAACGAAATACTGTTGACACCTCATTATTCATGGCTTTTGCTTCAGTTATTCGCACGATCGCCCGATCGAGGCTAACTCAAGAACTCTTACAGACTTTAGAACAAAATCAGACTCTCAAACTAACTGGAATCCCCCGTCTCCCCAAAGGACTCATCGCCTCAGCATTTAGCCAACCGTCACAACATCTTTTTGTGATCTGTGCAACTTTAGAGGAGGCGGGACGATGGGCGACCCAATTACAAACCATGAACTGGAAGACGGTACAATTTTACCCCACTTCGGAGGCGACTCCCTACGAAGGGTTTAACCCAGAATCGGAGATGATCTGGGGACAAATTCAAGTCTTATTAACTCTCATTGAAAACGCAGACAATCCCCTCGCGGTTGTCGCGACAGAAAAATCCCTACAACCCCATCTTCCCCCGAAAGCGGTTTTTGAAAATTCCTGTCTCTCTTTCTCGAAAGGAATGACATTGGATAGTAAAACGATCGATCGCCGTCTGACTGAATTAGGATATGAACGAGTCTCTCTCGTAGAAACAGAAGGACAATGGACTCGCAGAGGAGACTTAGTTGATATTTTTCCCGTCGCTTCCGAACTCCCGATCCGTTTAGAATGGTTTGGGGATGAGTTGGAACAGTTACGGGAATTTGATCCCGTAAGTCAACGTTCTCTCGATCAAATTGAAACCTTGACCTTAACTCCCACTAGCTATTCTCCCCTCATTGCGAAAGGAATTATTGAACAAGGAAATCTCGATCGCGTCAACGATCATCTTTCCCCAGAAGAACAAAGTGCGATCGAAGAACAAAACTATCCCAACGGGATGAACCGCTTTTTAGGATTCGCCTACTCTCAACCTGCGTCTTTATTAGACTATCTTCCCGATCAGACTCTCATTGTCCTCGATGAACCCGAACAATGTCACGCCCACAGCGATCGATGGTTGGAACACACCGAAGATCAATATCTGGAATATAATCCCCAACAAGACCTTCCTCGTCTTCACACTGACTTAAAAACTAGCTTAGAAAACGCCAAATCTTTCTATCAACTCCATCTTTCTGAAATCAGCGAAGAAAACGACAAAGGCGTTAATCTTGCGAGTCGTCCGCTTCCTGTAACCCCTCATCAGTTTGCCAAACTCGCCGAAATCATCCGAGGGAAACGAGAAATTTACAACGGAATGACCCTAAAAGATTACAATACTTGGATTGTTTCCGCACAACCGTCTCGATCGGTCTCCCTACTCCAAGAACACGATTGTCCCGCCCAATTTGTTCCCAACCCCAAAGACTATCCTGCGATCGAAAAATCTCATCGTGATCATACAGCAGTTGCGGTTAAATACTCAGGATTAGGAGAACTCGAAGGGTTTATTCTCCCCACCTTCCGTATTGCCATTGTCACCGATCGAGAATTTTTTGGACAGCACGTTTTAACCACACCCAGTTACATTCGCAAACGTCGCCGCGCCGCCTCTAAACAGGTTGATCTTAACAAACTGCGTCCCAACGATTATGTGGTTCATCGTCAACATGGTATCGGAAAATTTCTCAGACTGGAAAGTTGGGAAACCAGAGAATATCTCGTCGTTGAATACGCCGATGGCTTACTGAGAGTTCCCGCCGATAGTTTAGACTCTCTCTCCCGTTACCGTCATCTGGGAGAAGGGAAACCCCAACTGAATCGGATGTCGGGGAAATCATGGCAAAATACCAAAAATAAGGTTGAGAAAGCGGTTAAAAAAGTCGCTGTTGATTTATTGGACTTATACGCGAAACGATCGCAGCTTTCGGGTTATGCTTATCCACAAGATACGGTTTGGCAGCAAGAGTTAGAAGACTCGTTTCCTTATCAAGCAACACCCGACCAATTAAAAGCGGTTCAAGATGTCAAACGAGACTTAGAAAGCGATCGACCAATGGATCGTCTGGTTTGTGGGGACGTGGGATTTGGCAAAACTGAAGTTGCTATCCGTGCCATTTTTAAGATTGTCATGTCGGGGAAACAAATCGCCTTTCTCGCACCGACAACCATTCTCACCCAACAACATTATCACACCCTCAAAGAACGTTTTGCCCCCTATCCCATCAACATTGGACTTCTGAATCGGTTTCGGACAAGTAACGAACGGAAAGACATTTTAAAACGTCTTGCGACAGGTGAATTAGATATCGTCGTCGGAACACATCAACTGCTAAATAAAAGCGTCAAATACAAAGATTTAGGAATGTTGGTGATTGATGAAGAACAACGGTTTGGGGTTAATCAAAAAGAGAAAATCAAAGCCATGAAAACCGAGGTGGATGTTTTAACTCTCACCGCAACACCGATTCCTCGCACCCTGTATATGTCCTTGTCAGGGATACGAGAGATGAGTTTGATTACCACTCCTCCCCCCTCCCGTCGTCCCATTAAAACCCATTTGTCTCCTTACGATACTGAAGCGATCCGAACTGCCATTAGAAATGAACTCGATCGCGGCGGACAAGTGTTTTATGTCGTTCCTCGTGTGGAAGGAATCGAAGAAACGGCGGGAAAATTAAGGGAAATGGTTCCTGGGGCGAGAATTTCGATCGGTCATGGACAAATGGAAGAAGCGGAATTAGAATCAACCATGTTAACCTTCAACAATGGCGATGCTGATATCCTCGTTTGTACAACGATTATTGAATCGGGGTTAGATATTCCTCGCGTGAATACCATTGTTGTGGAAGATTCCCAGAAATTTGGCTTATCCCAACTGTATCAGTTACGGGGAAGAGTCGGTCGATCGGGGGTTCAAGCCCATGCGTGGTTATTATATCCCAAACAAAGCAGTCTCAGCGATACCGCAAAAAAACGTCTCCGCGCCTTACAGGAGTTTACCCAATTAGGGTCAGGTTATCAACTGGCGATGCGAGATTTAGAAATTCGTGGCGTTGGGGAATTATTAGGGGCGAAACAGTCTGGACAAATGAACGCGGTTGGGTTTGACTTGTATATGAGTATGCTACAAGAGGCGATTCAAGAAGTACAAGGACAGGATATTCCACAAGTTGAAGACACTCAAATTGATTTGAAATTAACCGCATTTGTTCCTAGTAATTATATTACTGATCCTGATCAAAAAATGGATGCTTATCGCACTGTAACCATGGCGAATAGTAAGAAAGAATTAGACCAAATTCGCAACGATTGGCGCGATCGATATGGAGAATTACCCGCACCCGTAAATCAATTATTGCAGATCATGGAATTAAAGCAAATTACTAAATCCCTCGGTTTTTCTCGGATTAAACCCGAAGGAAAACAGCACATTGTTTTAGAAACAAAAATGGAAGAACCCGCTTGGAAACGAGTACAAGAACATCTCCCGAAAAAAATTGCTTCTCGCTTTGTTTATAGTAAGGGAAAAGTAACCGTTCGCGGTTTAGGGGTTTTGAAAACACAGCAACAGATAGATAATTTAATTAATTGGTTAGGACAATTGAGAGAATCTTTAGAACAAGAAAGCGCAATGATTTAACTGTAGGTTGGGCCCTCGGTTACGAAACCCAAGCTGATTTATAATTTTAATAATATAATGGAAGCTATTGAAATTTATAATACTCTAAAAAGTAAAGTTACAGTTGATCCCCCCTTAGCCCCCCTTAATAAGGGGGTTGGGGGGATCGTCATGTAGCACCAGTTTATCGAAATGGTATAAATAATTAAAGAGGGATTCATGAACATAAAAAAAAATAAGAGCAAATGGAGATACTGGCAAAATATTTGTTTACTCTTCAGTTTAGTGGGAGGAGTTAATTTTGGCGATACAAGTAGTTTAGCTGCAACTTGGCGTTCTAATTCTGGGAAAACTCGCATTCCTAACTTAGATAGTATTTGTTGGGGAAATAACTATTTAGATTCTGTCAGGACAGTTTTTGGTGGAGGAGTTTATTATGGGAATATTACTTTTAATACTATCAAAACAAGAGGTTGTCTTCCCCAAGATACCTTATCAGGAATTTTTAATCTTTATCAAGGAAGCAACTACTGTCAAGGTAAATTTACAGTAACATGGCGAGCAAATAATCGCGCTTTTTTACAATGGGATATTAATAATTTAGGCGAATGTCCGATTAGTATATCTCATTGGGAAATAAACACTTATCCTGTTGCTGAAACAAACACAGGAAACTCAGGCATTTCTTCGCAGGGAGTAGCAACTGTTTTTGATCCTCCCTCCAATGTTAGAGAAACTCCCAATGGTACAATCATTTGTTCTGTTAGAGAAGTGATGAATATTGACTTATTTGGTGCAGCAAAAAATGGTTGGTATCGAACTAATGTTTGTGGTGAAATGGGTTATATTCATGAGAGTCAAATTCGTTTTTAGAAACGTAGGTTGGGTGTAGTTGCGGTTAAAATTAGTAGGGTGGGCATTGCCCACCATGATCAAGGAAATGATATGATTTACAAAGGGTATGAAGCTGTAATTGAATACGATGAAGAAGACCGTTTATTTTTTGGTCGAGTAATAAATATAGGGGAGAAACGTAGGTTGGGTGTAGAGAAACGAAACCCAACATCTAAAACGAGACTTATAAAAACTTGTCAAAACGATCGTCAGCTTGTAACTCTTTAAGCAGTTTTTTAATATCTTGGGTGCGATCCTTCTTCACGACTAAAGTAACATTTCGATCGCGCACAATCACCACATCTTCTAACCCCAACGTTACCACCACCTGTTCAGAATCAGAACTATAAACAATCGTTCCCTTAGTATCTAACCCCAAATGTGTTCCCATTTCAACATTCTCGTTATCCCCCTTAAACAACCGTTCTAACGCATTCCAATCACCCAAATCATCCCAACCAAACTCAGTGGGAATCACCGTTGCGAGTTGGGTTTTTTCCATCAATGCGTAATCAATGCTATTTTTCGGTAGATCAGCATACGCCACTTTTCCCTTCTCCTGTAACGGCGTTAAAATATCAGGAGCGTATTGTTTTAACTCCTTTAACACCACACCCGCGCGGAAAATAAACATTCCACTATTCCAACTAAAACGTTCCGTTGCGATAAAAGATTCTGCGGTGTCATGGTCGGGTTTTTCCGTAAAGCGAGTGACACTATACGCAGATATATCGTGATTGTCTCTGATTTTCTCTCCCTGTTCGATGTAACCATATCCCGTAGAAGGATAGGTGGGTTTCATCCCGAGAGTAACAATCACCTCTTCTGACAAAGCTAAATCAAAAGCCGCCTCGATCGTCGCTTCAAATTTTACCGTATTCCCAATCCAATGATCCGCAGGGAAAAAACCAATAACCGCATCTTCCCCATAGCGTTTCGCGATTTCTATTGTCGCCCAAGCCACCGCCGGTGCAGTATCCCTACCTTGCGGTTCAACTAAACAATTTTCAGGAGGAAGTTCAGGGAGTTGTTCTTGTACGCCAGAGGCTAACATTTCAGAAGTAATCACCCATATTTTCTCCCATCCCGAAGCCAAGTTTAAGAGTCGGTTAGCAGTAGCTTGTAAAAGAGTGTTTCCGCTTCCATCCAGAGATAAAAATTGTTTCGGACGTTCCCGACGGCTAACGGGCCAAAACCGTTCTCCTTTTCCACCAGCAAGAATCACAGGAATTATTGAAATCGTCATTTGCTTTTAATTTTGTGTTGAGTCTCCATTAATTTTAAGAGATAATGGGAACATCAAGAACATTTCCTAAGAAAAAATCATGGTTAAAAAAATGATCAAGCGAATTTTATATTTAGCAATTGCTTTCCTTTTAGCTGGAATTTGGATTTTATTAGATGCTAAACCTGCGGTTGCACAAGATGATGATAGCAGTGTTAATTACACTTATACTGTTGTTTCGGAAAGAGACTTTTCTAATAAAGATTTAGTCGGTGCTGTTTTTGCCGCTGCGGAAATGCGTCGGACTAATTTTAGCGGCTCTAACTTAGAAAATGCAATGTTTACCAAAGGAACTTTAATTAATGCTGATTTATCGAATACAAATTTAAGTGGCGCATTAATGGATCGAGTTAATTTAGATGGCGCAGATTTAAGTAATGCTGTCTTAAATGGAACTTTCTTAACCCGTAGTACCCTAGAAGGAACAAAGATCACAGGGGCTGATTTTACCGATGCAATTCTGAATCGTTATCAAGTCAAACTCTTATGTGAAAAAGCAGAAGGAGTTAACCCGAAAACTGGCGTTTCTACCAGAGAAAGTTTAGGTTGTCGTTAGTAATCGTAGGTTGGGTGGAGGAAACGAAACCCAACATTAATATTCGTTATTCGTTATTCGTTATTCGTTATTCGTTATTCGTTATTTGTTATTTGTTATTGGTTGTTGATCACTGTTTACTGGTCACTGTTTACTGGTCACTGGTCACTGGTCACTGATCACTGATCACTGATTACTGTTTACTGGTCACTGGTCACTGGTCACTGGTCACTGCAATGGGTGGAGGAAACGAAACCCAACATCAATATTCGTTATTCGTTATTCGTTATTCGTTATTTGTTATTTGTTATTTGTTATTGGTTGTTGATCACTGTTTACTGGTCACTGTTTACTGGTCACTGGTCACTGGTCACTGATCACTGATCACTGATTACTGCTTACTGATCACTGATCACTGGTCACTGGTCACTGGTCACTGCAATGGGTGGAGGAAACGAATTTCAGCAAACCCTAATTAGATATCTCCCCATAAAGGGTAAACCAGCAACGGCGGGAAGAAAATAACGAGAGGTACAAAGTAATCCTAATGCGGCTGCGGTTGGTGCATCTAAATAGTTACTATAAAAGAAAACTAGCGCTGCGTCACGAGTGCCAATTCCTGCAAAAGTTAACGGTAATAATCCTGCTAAAATTGCTAACGGTGCGAGGGCTAAGTTCGTTAAAAAAGGAGTCCAAGCATTAAGGGCAAGAATAAATAACCAGATTTGAAACAGATGTAAAAACCAAAGAAAAATTGAGGTAACTGTGATTAAGAGAAGCTGTTTTCGATCGCGCCAAAAGTAATCAGACATTTCTCCCCAAGACAGTTGTAAGTTTTCGAGTTTATTTCCTATTTTTTTCGGACTAAACCGTTGTCCAAATTGAAAGCAAATATCAGCAAAACCACGAGAGGATATTAATAACATTCCTAAAGTTAACCCACTGGTGACAATGAAAGTCATCCCCCAAAATAACCAACCTTTATCAGGATATAAAACCAAACCAAACACACACCAAAACAACAGCGAAAGTAAGTCACAAGTTTTCTCAAATACCACTAAAGATAAGGCTAATGATCCCGTTAGTGATCCGCGTTTTTGGATAAAGTAGGCTTTAGCAATATCCCCCATTTTTGACGGTAAAACCATGTTTAATACACTCGCTGCTAAAATTAAACGGTTTCCTTCTGCAAAATTCAACTTTGCTTGTTTTGGGGTTAATTTTTGTAGTCGCCAAGCGGTTAACATGGTTATGGGAATTACCATTCCTAAACTTACAATCATCCAAATACGATGACTATTATTGAAAACCTCTAACAAGGCGTTTAAATCAATTCTTAGATAAAGGACAGCTAGAAGGAAGAGACTAACTACAATTGAGATTAGTTTTTTCATAATTTCTTTTATTACTGCTATTTAATCAACCCTCAAATTAACGTAATATCAGGTTCAGGTAATTGCTTATAATTGGTGTTGGGTTTCGTGTGGAGACGTTCCATGGAACGTCTCTACCCAACCTACTTTCTACCCAACCTACTTTCTTTTGAAAGGGAAAATGGTTAATCGAGTTAGTAGCATTTTAATATCGTCTTTCTAGCTGTAAACTATCCCCATCATTCAATTGTTTAATTTTGTCGGTTAAGTCTAGCCAAAATTGTAACTGATTCAGTTGAAATGTGCGACTCATTACGACATAAATCGAGGTTTGATCAGCACCAATTCCAATCTGTTTAATCGGTTTCCAACTGGGAGAGATTAGTTCATCTATAACGATAAGAGTTTCGTTTTCCCAATGAAAAGAGCGTTGGAAATAAAAGCCTGTTTTCTGCTTTCCTGTGATTAATATTGCTTGTAAGATTTTGCGAATCAAGTTGGGAAAAAAACGACCAACGGTTAGCATCACTACTCGCAAAAGAATCAGCTTTAATGTCGTCATCTGCGTCTGTTTAGCCCATCCTAACTGTCCTTTTATTTGAATCTCATTGGCGTTGATTTCTATGTGAGTATTTTTCGGATCAATCAGATGTCCCACCGCATTTTTAATCTGTTTTCCTTGTTGAAGCAACACGGATAATTGAGTATCAGAAATAATCAGCTTTTGTTGACGGAATAATTTAAACACTCCTCCTTTATTTAAGGCGGAATATAAGGTGGTTTTCCCTCGCTTTTCAATTAAAATTTGTGCCTTCGGAAAATAGACTCGATCGAACGTTAAAGGGGAATATTGCGGACGATGTTCTACAAAATCACGCCAAGCTAATAAATAATTCCAAGTGTGATGTCCGATAATATGATCATCAGCATAACAAGGACTCAAACCGTTAGCTAATCCCTGTAAAAATCCATCATTAATTGCTAAGGCTTCAGGATACCATTTCCCCACTAATTCAAAGCCATGAGGAAAAAAATTATAAGTGTTTCTGCTTCCATATTCTCCCCCATAAGAGCCATCTGGATGTAGAAAATAACGGGCGAATTCTACTGCTTTAATAATGGCTTCTTTTAAACGAATATCTGTTTTTAATTGACAGATCAGCGCCAGGCAATTTATAGTGAGGGAAAGATAGCCTGGGTCACTCCCTTCGTATTCTGGAAACCACCCCTCATCACACTGCCATTCTAAAAGGCGTTCGAGGCGCAAAACCTTTACTCTGTCCCATTTTGAAGTATTGAGCAGTTGACTAATTTTTTCTAAGCAGAGAATAATCAAGGCGTGGTGATTGGAGAGTCTGCCACTTTCTTGATGATGCGCTAACCAATCCGCTCGTTTTTCAAAAAATTGGAGGATGTTATAGTCAGATAGGTTCAAGAGTCGATAGCTTTCCACGCAAGCGAGAAGAGAGAAAGCGGTTGCTCCGGCGGCTTGTTCAAAGGGAAAATAATCGTCACAGGAAGCGTTTTTATGACTACTACGGATAGCGTAGAAAATACCCGCTTCTACCCAGTCTCTGATAGCTGATTGTTGATAAAACGGATTGTTGGGGCAGTTGGTATCATAGGCTAAAGCGAGAGGATAGACGAACTCTTGCGCCATGCCACTGGGGAAGTCTATAATTTTATAATGCCAAAAGTTTCGATCGAAGCAGCCATAAGTAGGACTGTGAGGGTTACGGTCTAAAAGGGTGAGTAGCTTTGGAATTTGCTCGATCGCGCTTTGAGCAAATAAATCTCGATCAGTCATAGTTTTCGGATTCTACAGGGATTTTAACTACTGTTACTTTAGTTGATTCTAGAAGGAACAGAAAAGTTAGATTAGAAGAAAGCCAAATCATCGAGTATTGCTGATGACCACTGATAGCGCAACGGAATTTTTTACTCCTCAACCGACAGGAGATAGCGACTTATTAAAACAGCTTTCCTTCCTCCCTGGCTTGAAGGAAATGTTAATGTTACGTCAAGTTCACGCCTTAGAACACGCAACCGTCTGGATATTAAGCGAAACGGGAAAAACAGGTCAAAACAAAGCAAATTTTACTCCCACACGCACCGATAACGAAACCCTAGGAGGACTTTCCACAGAAAAAGGATTCTATCTTTACGGTGAAGTCTCCCCAAAACAGTTACAGCGAGGAGTAATCAAAGCCTTACAACGGTTTCGAGAGGGAGAATGGGATTTAGCGATTCATCCTCGTTGTGGAACGAATGCTTCTGTGGCGTTACTCCTCACCACAGGATTAACATTAGGTTCTCTGATTTCTTTACCAAAAGACCCCATTTCCCAATTATTAGGCGTAGGGTTGGGAGTCAGTGTTGCTTCTTCTGTCGCACCAGATGCGGGACAATGGACACAAAAATATATAACGACCGCCGTTCCTTTCAATTTAGAATTAGAACAGATTTATCAAACCCTTGATGTTTGGGGACGTTCAGCAAATTTTGTGCAGTTGCGATGGCGAAATCTGCAATAAAACTTAAAATCAAAAGGCAGCCATATCCCCCAAACTAATAGTACGCTTAGTTTTAAAGGTTATTTTTTGAGAAATTTATCATGACAGAAGTTAATCGCAAAGACAAAGTTAGAATCCTCCGTAAAGAGTCCTATTGGTATGGTGATGTGGGAACGGTTGCTACCGTCGATAAAAGTGGCATTATCTATCCCATCATCGTTCGTTTTGATAAGGTTAATTACTCTGGTGTTAACACCAATAACTTCGGTTTAGACGAAGTAGAAGTGGTGGAAGCAGCACCGAAGAAGAAAAAAGAAAAAGCGGCTAGTAAAAGCGAATAATAGCAATTAGTGCCGGAATTACCAGAAGTTGAAACCGTTTGTCGTGGGTTAAATGAATTAACTCAAGGACAAGTTTTTCAGGGTGGGGAGGTGTTACTAAAACGTAGCATCGCCCACCCCGTTTCTATTGAGGCGTTTTGGTCGGGATTAAAAAATACTAAAATTCAACAATGGCAAAGACGAGGAAAGTATTTGTTAGCCGAACTTTCTTCGGGGGGATGGTTAGGGCTACATCTTCGCATGAGTGGTCAGTTGTTATGGGTGGAACAAAGTGAACCGTTAGCGAAACATACAAGGGTGCGCTTCTTTTTTTCGGAAGGAAAGGAACTTCGTTTTATTGATTTAAGAACCTTCGGTCGCGTGTGGTGGGTTGCGCCAGATGTTGATCTGAAAACGGTGATTACAGGCTTAAATAATTTAGGGGTTGAACCTTTCTCGCCAGAGTTTACGCCGACTTATTTGGGGAATAAACTTAAAAACCGTCGTTGTGCCATTAAAACGGCGTTGCTAGATCAAAAAGTGGTTGCGGGAATTGGCAATATTTACGCAGATGAGACTTTATTTTTGGGTAAAATTTCACCGTTGCGAGAGGCGGCGAGTTTAACCTCTTCAGAAGTGGAAGCCTTACAGCAAGCAATTATTTCTGTTCTCAGTACGGCAATTGAGGAAGGAGGAACGACTTTTAATAGTTTTCTCAACCTTTTAGGGGTGAATGGGAATTATATGGGGAGAGCTTGGGTTTATGGTCGAGAGGGAGAGGTTTGTCGTGAATGTGAAACGGTGATTCAACGATGCAAAATTAATGGACGGTCTTCCCATTTTTGTCCCCGTTGTCAAGATGTGCGGTAGTTAGGAATTAAATTTTTTGCCCCCAACCCCCAATTCTGGGGGCTTAATCTTCAAAAAAAGGTGTTAATTAAGGCTTACTGAATAAACCTAAAACCTTTACCAAATCAGCTTTTAAGGCTCTTAATTCTTGGAAAAGGTGCAAGGGAATTGAACGCTCAATCGTCACGCACCCTGCATCAAAACTTTGAAATCTTACTGATTAATCAACCCTATTGCCTAAGGCAACTTGCCTCTTGCCTTACTACACCGACCTAAGAATTTTTTCAGCAAACCCTAATTACTCATCGCTTTCGCTTTGAATGATTTGTTGGACTTCCTGGCGGAGGGTAGGTTGTTCTCGAACGGCGGCTAAAATTTGCTGGAAACGAGGAACTTCTAATCCTTTTGATTCTACTGCTTCTTTCATGTTGGATTGAGTTTCACGCTGGATTTGAGCTAACTTCTCACTTACAGTTTCAAATTGTTCTTGTTCCTGTTGTGACATATCAATGTCTTCTTGAGGGTTTCGTTGCGCTTTTAAAATTTCTCGGAATCTCTCTTTGCTTAATCCTTCATTTTGGAGCGCTTCATTGACTTTATCTCTGGATTCAATTTGAATGGCTCGCATTTCTTGAATCGCTTTCGCAAATTGTTCTATTTCTTGAGAATTGATTTCTCCTTCGCTGGCTTGTTTGACTTGGCTTTGTGCTACGGGTGCTGAGGGTTGCGCTAAAGCAGGAGTGGATAGAGTTAAGAGTAATAACAGGCTGGCACTACTGATGTATAGGGGGTTGAACATTAATATGTCTCCTTATTTAGTGATTCATTATGTTTGATTTATTGATATCAATCATAATTGTTGCTCGTTACGTTTCCACACTATCTTAACAGCAGAAAGTGCTGTCAAAAATTTCGACATTGTATCATTTTGTTTGAAAAAATCCTGCTACGGTTGATCCCCCCTTCGCCCCCCTTAATAAGGGGGGTTGGGGGGATCGCTATGTAGCGCTAATTGTTCAAAACGATATTAATCAATTGATGCGTTGGTAACGCATTCCAGGCGCTTGGGAAATTAAACCGAGTAGTTCTAATTGTAATAATCCTGCAGCGATCGCATTTGGGGTTTGAGGAACGTTTTGCACGATTAAATCAAAGGCAGTTGGTTCTGAAGCGATCGCGCTTAAAATTTCTTTTAATTCTGGGGCAATTTCTGGCTCAGGAGCGCTTTTTTCGGGTAATAAGTCTAGTTGTGGCATTGTTCCCAACATTTCTAATAAATGCCCTTCGCTAAGAATAACATTTGCGCCTCGATTCAGTAATCCTAAACACCCGATCGCGTTTTTATTATCTAATGATCCCGGTAAAACATATACATCACGCCCAAATTCGTTGGCATATTTGGCGGTAATTAATGCCCCTGATTTTTCGGGGGCTTCGGTGACAATTACGGCGCGAGATAAACCCGCAACAATGCGATTTCTGGCTGGAAAATTGCCTCGATCGGGCTGCGTTCCTTGAGCATATTCGGTTAAAATTGCGCCGTTTTCTTCGACTTTTTGATACAAGTTTCGATTTTCTTGGGGGTAAGTAATATCTAATCCTGTTCCTAAAACGGCGATTGTTCTTCCTCCTGCTTCTAAACAACTCTGATGGGCGATCCCGTCGATACCAGCGGCTAATCCTGAAACAATTGTATAACCATGTTTAACAAGGGTAAATGTTAGTTTTTGCGTCCATTTTTTCCCATATTCACTGGGCGATCGAGTGCCAACAATACTAATTAAAGGTCGTGTTCCCTGCATTTCTTGAGGGTCAATTTTTCCTCGATAATAAAGTGTCGGCGGTGGCGAAGGAATTTCTAATAATAAGCGTGGATATTCCTCGTCCGATGGAGTCCAAAATTGGGGATTTTTTTTCAGATGTTCGGTTAAAATTGTTTCGGGAGAAAGGCGCGATCGCTGCTCAAGAATTTGCGCTATACTTTTCTTTCCTAACCCAGACACTTGTTGTAATTCTTGTTGATTCGCTTCCCAGGCTTTTTTTAAGCTCGAAAAATGTTTTTGTAATCTTTGGAGGGTAACAGCACCGACTCCTGAAACTTGCGACCATGCTAACCAATAAAGACGTTCTGATTCCATTGTCTTGATTTTATTCTAGTTCCATTGATAATTGATAAATTTCTTGACGAGAAAGAGAAGTTAATTTTGCTAACTGACGACTCGCTTGCGAGCGAGGGATTCCTTGTGCTAAAAGTTGTCTCAATTCTCCTTTGATTTCTTCGGAAGAAAGATTTAATTCCCTACTTTCTTCTCTTCCTGAAACCACTAAAGTATATTCCCCTTTCGGTGTTTTTTCGGTGTAGTAATTAATGGCTTCCTCGCAAGTGAAATAATGAAAACTCTCATAAAATTTAGTCAGTTCTCTTCCTAACATAAGCGCTCGATCAATGCCCAGAAACTCCCCTAAATCTTGCAAAGTTGCCTTTAACTTATGCGGTGATTCATATAAAATCATCGTCCTTGTTTCCTGTTTTATTGCTTGTAAACGTTCTTCTCTCGCTTTCCCTTTCACGGGAAGAAACCCCTCAAAAACAAAACGGTTGGTTGATAATCCTGAAACCGCTAAAGCCGTAATGGCTGCGGTAACACCAGGAATGGGAACTACAGAAATTTTTGCAGCTAAACAAGCCTTAACTAAATCATATCCTGGATCAGAAATTGCAGGCATTCCCGCATCGGTGACGAGGGCAATTATTTTCCCTTGCTGTAAGGATTCTATTATTTCTTGTTCCCGTTGTTTCCGATTATGTTCATGGTAACTAATTTGAGGCGTTTCTATTTCGTAATGGTGTAATAATTTTCCTGTGTGGCGTGTATCTTCAGCGGCAATTAAATCAACTGTTTTTAAGGTTTTAATCGCCCGAAATGTCATATCTTCTAAATTGCCAATAGGTGTTCCCACTAAATAAAGTGTTCCTTTTCTCATTAAGACTCTCCGATAAATGTAGTTTGGGTGAAGAGTAGCAAAACCCAACATAAATTAGTCATTAGGTAGAGACGTTCCATGGAACGTCTGTACATTAGTCATTGGTCATTGGGAAAACTGATCCCTTACTAATCCCGAATGACAAAGAACGAAGGACAAAGGACAAAAATGTAGGTTGGGTGAAGAGTAGCGAAACCCAACACCCAATTAGTGACCAATGACCAGTTAAGCAGTTACCAGTAGTTCTCGAACTTGATTAGTAAAAGCGAAAGAAAGATTGATCAATTATTAATTTACTGGTCACTGGTCACTGATCACTGATCACTGGTCACTGGTCACTGGTCACTGGTCACTGGTCACTGGTCACTGATCACTGATCACTGATTACTGGTCACTGATTACTGGTCACTGATCACTGTCAAACTACTCATCTAAAGGGTAAAATAACTTGGTTTCATCGGAATAGTGCCACGAAATTTTCTCAGGATCGCGCTTGCGACTCCATTGAGAAAAATCAGGGTCTAATTTTCTTTTGCCAACGGTGCTAGGATGAACCATTAAACGGCGGGCGAGTTCGGCTTGAATCAGAGAAACTTGATTGTCTTCTTCAGTGTTTGCGGGAGGTGAAGTTGAGGTAACTTCCCTTTGCGTTGCGGTGGCACGATTAACATTAGAATTGACTTGAGAAAAATTGCTTGTTTTGGCAACAGAAGAGGTTGTTATTTCTTCGCTGCTTTCTGCTAGGTCATTCTCTTCTTCTAATTCTAGGTTATCGAGAGAATCTGGTTCGGTAAAAAAGTTTTCTACAGCGCTAGAGGTAAGGAAGTAGTAAACTTTACCTTGATTAGGAATCTCTCGACTTTTGGCACTAAATTCTGTTGCTTTGTAGTCTAGAAACTTGTTGGCTTGATTCCCTTCAACGTTCGCTTTCATGGCAAGATCAACGGGGGTGACACATCCATTGTTGTCTTTAAGCAGTTGATTGAAAATCGGATTGACTTTGTTAATAAATCGTTGCCATTGCCATTGTTGAATAATTTGCCAAATGATTATGATCAGTAGCAACGCAAGCAAGATCGGCCAAGCAGTAGCAACAACCACCGCAATCAGCGCGATCGGGATGATGAGAACTAAAAAGCTAGTTGCACCACTATCAATTACTTTTCCAGTCATGGGTTTATGTGTTGAATTTTCGGCAATTACAGAAACTATTTTTTTACATCGAGAGTGGTTTCTATTCACTCTTTTGATCTATTGTCCACTAATTTTAGTCCGTTGCGTTGCTTGAGTTGAAATCAATTGCCTAGTTGTATAAAATTACAGAAAAACCGTGTTTTATAATGAGTCCTATTGCTAATTTCAAATCAGAAGATGCTAAAAAAGTGAAACTGGTTGCCACAGATTTTGATGGCACAGTTACGGAAAAAGGTCAGTTGACGGTGGCTGCAATTGAGGCAATATCACAGTTGCCTACGGTAGGAATTAAATTAATTATTGTGACTGGACGATCGGCAGGGTGGGTGAATGGCTTAAGAAATTATTTGCCAGTTGACGGCTCGATCGCGGAAAATGGAGGAGTTTACTATCATGATCCCGAAGCGTCTCCAGATTTTCTGGTTTCAATTCCTTCCCGAAACCAACATCGTCAAAATTTAGAATCAGTTTTCCAACAACTAAAAGTTTCCTTTCCTCACCTACAAGAATCTCCTGATAATGCTTTTCGTTTTACAGACTGGACATTTGACGTTGCGGGGTTATCAATTGCTGACTTAAAACAAATTGCGGAGGAGTGTCAGCAACAAGGCTATGGCTTTACTTATAGCAGCGTACAATGTCATATCAAACCACAATTGCAGGACAAAGCAAGTGGCTTACAAACTGTTCTTAAAACTTATTTTCCAGACATTAGCAACGAAGAAGTTTTAACCATTGGCGATAGTCCTAATGATGAATCATTATTCAATCCTGAAATTTTCCCGATATCGGTAGGAGTGGCGAATATCAAACCTTATCAGCAACAATTAACCCACATTCCGAAATATGTAACAGAAGCATCAGAAGGAAAAGGTTTTTCGGAATTGGTAAATTATCTGATTCCCCCTTTTTAAGGGGGTTTGGGGCGATCGGTACATAGCGCCAGTTTATGAAACTATTATTAGATGCTGTCGGTGACGCTACTAAAATTAAATCCCTTGACTCTCACGCCAGGAACTACTGTTCCCCCAAATCTTTGTACTTCTGATAAGTCATCAATTTGGTTTAACATTTCAGGAAGATTTTGATTAAAGCGCAGGTTTTTAATGGGATAGGCTAACTCGCCATTTTCAATCCAAAATGTGCCATCTCTGGTCATTCCAGTTACCTCTAAGGTGCGGGGATTAACATAACGCACATACCAGGCGCGAGAAATAAAGATTCCCTGTTTTGTCTCTGCAATTAAATCGGTTAAAGACTTGTCACTTCCAGACATGACGATCGGGTAAAACGCCCCTGTTGGTGAAGTTTCTTTCTGTTGCGCCCAATATCGACTGTAACTGAGGTTTTCTACTTTGCCTTGTCGAATCAGAGGTAAACGAGTGTTGGGGAAGCCATCACTAAAAAATGTTCCTGTTTGTAATAAAGGATGATTTCCATCTCGCCAAACTTCTACATTGGGGCTAAATAAGGATTCTCCGAGACGATTTCCCCCTTCAGCAGATGACATAAAAGAACGTCCTTCGTCGGCAGCCCTTGCGTCTAAATTCCAGATTATCCAAGGCAGTAAGTCGGCAAAAGCAGCCGCATCAAAGATGACTGGATAACATCCTGGTTGAATTTCTCGCGGGTTTTGGGATGCGATCGCCCTTTCAATCACCTTATCTATGATGTAATTAACAGGTAAATTGTTAATTGAGTAACTACTGCGTTGATGCCAACTTGAACCAGTGCCAACACGGGCGGTAAAACTAAAATTTGCATCTGTACCCGTTTCACAAGCACGTAACCCCTCGGAATTGCCCACTACTTGCAATTTTACCCGACTGCTGAGTGTTCCTGAACCATCGACTCCGTTTTGGCGACATTTCTCAGCTACCTGCTGGATCATTTCTCCTTTCTGCAATGGGGAGAAATTCGCTGTTGCCTCGTCGTTGGCGGGAAAGCGAGGATCATATTGTTGCAGTGGCAATAATCCCACCCATTCAGGGTCATCAGGGGCGACTTGTGCTAAGGTTTGAGAACGGTTAAGGGTGTCTTCGATCGAGGCGGCATCTAGTTCGGTAGTGGCAGCAGATGCACTTTGTTTCCCATAATAGCTGGTGATGGTTACTTTCACCTGCGCTCGATCGAGATTTTGAGTAATCTGATTTTCACTAAAGCGACTGAGGGCAGATTCTTCAGCATTAACCGTAACAAAAACTCCGTCAGCTTTTGATTGTTTAATGATTGTTTCTAATAAAGAAAGTGCCTGATCTTTGGTAATAATTGAATTCGTGGTAGTCGTCATTATTAAATTATTTTTTATCTAATATCAGGTTCAGGTGATTGCTTATAATTGGTGTTGGGTAGAGACGTTCCATGGAACGTCTCTACCCAACCTACTTTTTACTTGGTGTTGGGTTACGCTTCTCTTCACCCAACCTACTTTTTACTTGGTGTTGGGTTACGCTTCTCTTCACCCAACCTACTTTTTACTACTGTTTGAACTAAATCAACTTCTTTAGTTTCAAAAATAACTTCGCCACAGTCCTCACAAACCCAAGCAGGAATTGCATCCCAAGTAATATGATAACCATTACGATCGATGGAAAAGGGAGCAGTTTTCCATTGCATTTTTCCTTGACAAGATGGACATTCCATTAGTTTTTTCTCCTCCGAAAATCTGATGACCAATCGTTAATATCTGGACAGTAAGCTGTAATAATAGCGAGATATTCTGTCTTGGGCGCACAAACAACATGAATTGGACGATTATCTTGTCCAAAGCCTAAAATCAAACAACTATAGCGCTAAAAAATCAGGTCGCACACATTCCAAAATATTGAAACTCACCTATACCTCACTAAGGCAACTTGCCTCTTGCCTCTTGCCTAGCGCTATAACTGGTCACTGATTAATGTTCCATTTCATCAATTGATTTAGGAACACCTGCGCTTAAAACTTCATTACCATCAGGAGTCACCAAAACATCATCTTCAATTCTGACACCAATACCGCGCCATCGTTCTGGTAATTCTGGCTGTCCTTCCACTGGTTTCGCATGAGGAGAAAGATAAAGTCCTGGTTCAACGGTCAAAATATTTCCTGGCTGCAAGGTTTGCCAATGTTCTTCTCCCAGTTTATAGCCACCAACATCGTGAACATCTAAACCTAACCAATGTCCAGTGCGGTGCATATAATAAGGCTTATATTTTTCCTCTTTAATAATCTCTTCAATGTCTCCTTGTAAAATTCCTAAATCAAGTAATCCTTCTACTAAAACTCTTACTGCTGTATCATGGAATTGATTATAAGTATTGCCTGGTTTTACTTCTGCAATTGCTTTTAACTGTGCTTCTAATACAATCTCGTAAATGGCTTTTTGTTCTCCTGTAAATTTACCACTCACTGGGAAAGTGCGAGTAATATCTGAGTTGTAATATTCATAGCAGCATCCCGCATCAATTAAGAGTAAATCATTTTCTTGCAGTTGTTTTTTATTTTCAATGTAATGCAAAATACAAGCATTTTCTGCAGAAGCAACAATACTGGGATAAGCAGGAGAAACCGCACCATTTTTACTAAAAATATATTCAATTTCTGCTTGAATTTCGTATTCGTACTTACCCACTTGCGCCAATTCTTTAGCGCGGTTGTGTGCTTCAGTGGCAATATCCACCGCTTTCCGAATGAGTGATAATTCTTCGGAACTTTTTACTTGTCGCAGGGGATGTAAAATAAAATTACTTTCGGAAATTGCACTCGGTGCAATCCCATTTTTAGGATATTTTGCAACTAAATTTTGCCAATGTTTTAAAACTTGCTGATTAAAGCCTTCATCACGTCCAAAATGATAATAAATACAGTCTGCTTTCTGTATGTATTGGGGCAATTTCTCCTCTAATTCCTTGATTGGGTAAGCCTCATCAGCGCCAAATTTTTCCTTAGCGGCTTCCACTCCAATTCGATACCCTGTCCAAGTTTCTTTTTCTAAGTCTTTCGGTTGAACAAATAAAATAAATTGATGTTCTTCATGGTGAGGGGCAAGCACTAACACTGCTTCTTCTTCATCAAAGCCAGTGAGATAATAAAAATCACTATCTTGGCGAAAGGGATACTCAACATCATTGTGCATGACGGCGGTGGGTGCGCTTCTAAAAATAGCTGTTCCCTGACCGATTTTTTCCATTAAGGTTTGACGACGGTTTTGATATTCTTCTCTTGAAATTGACATTTTTTAAGGGTTGATTTTGGTTTTATTTCAGAATTTTTGTAGGATAATTTACATTTTTTAGTTTTTCGGCAATTATTTACTGAGACTGAGCAAATAAAGGTTGATTATTCATTATTTTAACTGTCATTTTTTCGGGTAGCGCATTAGGCTTGATTGTCATTTTATTCGTTTCTAGTTGCTGAACTGGAATCGGATTTAACAGTTGGGTGAATTCTTCCACTCCTACTAAATCACAGTTGTTGTCATCGGCTGCCTCGGTGCGATAATGACTGGGAATTACTAATTTTGGATTTAAGGTTTCAATGGTTTGTTTTGCCAGTTGCGGTGTATAGGCTTTTTCTCCACCGCCAACGGGAAGAATGACAACATCAGGTTTCCCGATTAAAATTTTCTGGTCAAATTCGAGAGGGGCGGCTGCGCCTCCTAAATGAAGGATTTTTAATCCGTCTTGTTGCCACAACCAAGCGATATTTTGCCCAAATCTACGTCCTCCCTCTCTGTCGTGAGGCATACTAATCCCTTGAATCTCGATTCCTCGAAATTGATATAAGCCTGGTTCAAATAAAACTCGCGGATTATTGGGTAAATTGGCGACTCCTCCCCCTTCGTCAAATAGCTGACTGCTAATCATCACGAGGTTGGCATTCACTTCTGGTGCGGGATATCCTGCGGTGCAACCGATGGGCTTAAATGGGTTGACTAAAATGCGAAGGTTATCACTACTGAATAGGAAGGCGGTGTGTCCGAGTGATGTAATTTCTAATTCTGGGGGCGTTTGTGCTTGGTAGCTTTGAGGATAAAGCACCGTTGCGCTAATTGTGGTTAATGTTCCTAAACCCACATAACGGATAAACTGTCGTCGTTTCATAATCACACTTGCACTAAGTCGGTTAAGGAGGTTAAGAAGTTCTGCAACAGTTGCTTTCCTGATGCGGTGAGGATGCTTTCGGGGTGAAATTGTACCCCTTGCAGGTGCGGATAGTGGCGATGGCGCACTCCCATAATTGTTCCGTCTTCTACCCAAGCGGTGATTTCTAGTTGTTCAGGACAAGAGGCTCGATCGATAATTAGGCTATGATAACGAGTAGCGGTGAAGGGATTGTCTAATTCTGCAAAGACTCCTTCTCCTCGATGATAAACGAGGGAGGTTTTCCCGTGCATCAAAATACTAGCGTTGGTGATTTTCCCGCCGTAGATTTGTCCGATACATTGATGACCTAAACACACTCCCAGAATTGGGATTTTCGGGGCAAATTCTCGAATCAGGGCGAGGGAGATGCCAGCGTCGTCCGGTCGTCCTGGCCCTGGAGAGATCACAATTCCGTTGGGATTTAAATGCGCGATCGCGCTCAAGGTAATTTCATCGTTGCGATACACTTGAATCTCTTTCGCAACGGGGAGATGATTTCCCAATTCTCCCAAATACTGAACTAGGTTATAAGTAAAACTATCGTAATTGTCGATAACGAGGATCATTGGCGAATCTAATATAAGTAAGGCTCGTTATCAAATTTTAACGTTCTCTCAGGACAAAATGAGAGTGAATAGGGGCGGAAATAAAATTATCCCTGCAACAAATAACGCCGCTAAAGCTCCCATTAATACGGCTCCGGCGGCGCAATCTTTAGCGACTTTTGCTAATTCGTGATAGGTTTGCTTAACGGTGAGGTCAACCACTGATTCTAGGGCGGTATTGAGCAATTCTAGTGCTAAGACAAAAGCGATTGTAATCCCAATGACTGCCATTTCTACGTTACTAATCTCTAAAAATATGCCTAAACTAATGGCAATTGTACCGATTACGGTATGAATGCGAAAGTTACGCTGAGTGGAGAAGGCATAGCGAACACCAGCAAAAGCATAACGGAAACTGGTGAATAAATTAGGAGCAATTTTAAAGGCAAGTTTGCGAGTTGATGAAATCTGGTTTAAGTTACTGGAATCAGTAGATGGTTTAGAAACTAGAGTCATCACGTCATCCCCTTGTTTTTGGGAAGAAGTTTGCTGAGTAAAAGATGTGCCTGCGTTTACTGTCATTTTCTCGATTACCTTAATTTACAAAAGTTTCACTCTGGAGAAACAAAGGGAAAGAACACTTACTTATGACCTGACATGACCAATAAGGTTTCTTGATAAGTCAGCATTGCTTCTAGTGTTTTCTCATCGGGATGATCCCAACCGAGCAAATGGAGTAAGCCATGAACCGCTAACCAAGCTAATTCTTGGGTTAAGGAATGCTCATTTTCTGTGGCTTGTTCCTGTGCTGTTTCTACAGAGATGATAATATCGCCAAGATATAAGGGTTCTCCTTCAAAGGCTTCTCCTGAAGGAAAAGGGGTTTCTAAACTGGCAAAAGCAAGAACATCGGTGGGTTGATTTTTTTGCCGATATTGAGCGTTAAGTGCTTTAATTTCGGCATCGTCGCTTAAACAAAGGGTCAATTCGTAGGCTTCGGCTTGGGGAAGTTGGTTTTCTAGATGTTGCACCCAAGTTTGAAACCAGTTTTCCCAAACTGTACGATTTGGAAGTGACGCTTGTTTGTGATGCTCTTGAATATTAATTGTAACGGAGACAGACATTAGTGGGTGATGTATGATAAACCAATAAACAGGGCGAGTAAGCCGATGGTGCTGAGAAAGAAATGTTTTAGAGATTTTCCTGATTTACGCACCATGTTCCGCATTGCTAGTTTGATATAGCTCGGTTTTTCGGTGGTGTTTTGAGGTTGGGTGGTTTGTTGTTCTGTCATTTTGGTTAAGTTTTTGTTACTAAACTTTCGTTAGTTTAACGTATTGTTCCCAGCGCTCGATCGATGATTTAATTAGTCATTGGTCACTGGTCACTGATTAATGTTGGGTTTCCCGTAGAGACGTTCCATGGCACGTCTCTACCCAACCTACGTTTACTACTGAAGTTCCCCCAAGATTGGGGGTTAGGGGGCTGTTTTGACTCTACTGAAGTTCCCCCAAGATTGGGGGTTAGGGGCTGTTTTGACTCTACTGAAGTTCCCCCAAGATTGGGGGTTAGGGGGCTGTTTTGACTCTACTGAAGTTCCCCCAAGATTGGGGGGTTATATCAGGTTCACTCAATCAATGATAAACAGTAGGCCCTAGTGTAGTGAAGCGAAACCCAACACCAATTATAAGCAATTACCCGAACTTGATATTAGGGGGTAGTTTACAGCTGTTTTGACTAATCTGTTGGGTTTCGCTTCGCTTCACCCAACCTACTTTTACTGATTAATGTTGGGTTTCCCGTGGAGACGTTCCATGGAACGTCTCTACCCAACCTACTGTTACTGTTTGCTGCGAAGATATGCCTCGACAAAGGGGTTAATTTCCCCATCGAGAACATCTTCGACGGCGCTGGTTTCTACGTTGGTGCGGAGGTCTTTCACCATTTGGTAAGGATGAAACACATAGTTCCGAATTTGATTTCCCCAAGCGGCTTCTACTGCGTCGCCCCGAATTTCGGCGATTTTTTGCGCTCGTTGTTCTTGGGCAATTACAATTAGTTTTGATTTTAAAAGCGCGATCGCTTTTTCGCGGTTCTGTAGCTGCGATCGCTCTTGGGTACAGCGCACGGCAATCCCTGTGGGAAGATGAACCACACGAACGGCGGTTTCGACTTTATTAACGTTTTGTCCGCCTTTCCCACCAGCGCGAGAGGTGGTAATTTCCAAGTCTTTTTCGGGCAGTTCAATGTCTTGGATTGTGGTTTGATCCAACATCGGCATCACTTCCACGCCAGCAAAGCTGGTTTGGCGTTTCCCGTTGGCGTTGTAGGGAGAAATCCGCACTAAACGATGTGTTCCTTTTTCTCCTTTTAGATAACCATACCCATAGCGTCCTTCAATTTCGAGGGTGGCGGATTTAATTCCCGCTTCATCCCCTTCGGAAAGTTCCGCTAAGTTGACGGTATAGCCTTGTTTCTCTCCCCAACGAGAATACATCCGTAACAGCATTTGCGCCCAATCTTGAGCATCGGTTCCGCCAGCCCCCGTGTTAATGGTTAAGACTGCTCCTCGTTCATCATAAGGATCAGAGAGCAGTTGTTGCAGTTCCCATCGATCGAGCGCCTGATTTAAGGTTTGTAAATTCTCGGTGGCTTCTTCCCAGAGGGCGTGATCGGCTTCGGTTTCCAGCAACTCAAGGATTGCTTTGGTATCTTCTGCGCGATCGCGCCACTTCTGATATTGTTCCCAAGCTGATTTTAAGTCATTCAGCTTTTGCAGCGTTCCCTGTGCCGTTTCAGGGTCATCCCAAAACTCAGGTTGCGCTGCTTGCTGTTCTAAATCTTCAATTTGCGCCTGAATTAAAGGTAGGTCAAAGATACTCCTGGGCTTTCCCCAGGCGTTGTGAAATCGTTTCCATTTCTCGCTTTAATTCGGTAATTTCCATAATTGTTCCTTAAATTACAATCTCAATCCCTTTCAGATTAACGAACATTTTTCAGGCTTTCCACCTCTTTCGTAAAGCGTTCAATAAAGAGACTAATCACCCGTCGATCTTCTCGTAATTTAATGTTAGTGCTGACCGACATTCCAGACTGTAGCGGAATTTCTCGCGCTTTTACTTTTAAGGTTTGTTGATCGAGCTTGATTTTAGCGGGAAAACGGAAGAAATCATAAGTTTCGTTAGGAGGAAGAGCATCGGAACCAATAGAAACTAATTCCCCTTCAATATCCCCATATTCGCTAAAGGGAAAAGAATCAATCCGAACATCCACTGTCATTCCTTCTTTCACAAACCCAATATCCTTGTTGGTAATAAACACTTCTGCGATTAAATTATCTTGAGGAACAATTTTCATTAATTTTTCGCTGGTGTTTGCCACAAAACCAGGGCTGGCTTTGAGATCAAAGATTTTTCCTGTAATCGGTGCTTTCAAGTTTTGATATTCCAGTTGTTGTTGCGCTTGACTCATCTGGCTTTCCAGTTCGGAAATCCGATTTTCATTATCAACCACTGCTTTTGTCAACTGGCTATCAATTTGTGCAATTTGTTGTTTATTACGAGCGATTCGATCGAGGACATCTTTTTGCGTTACCGCTTCTGTATTTTCCAACTCCTGTCCCGCTTGAGTAATATCTAATAACAGCCGTTCTTTTTCCTCTTTCAGTTGCTCCAACCGTGCTTCTTGTTGTTGTACTTTTTGCTTTTGTTCAATTTGCCGAAACTCGGAAATTCCCCCTTCCTCAAATAAAGTGGTTAATTTTTCTAACTTCTGTCGCTCTGTTTCTAACTGAGTCCTCGCATCTTTGAGTTGAATCTCCACTTGACGCAGTTGTCGTTGAATCTGTTCTCCTTCTAAACGAGCGGACTCGGTGCGAGTGCTAGATTCTCTGCTAGAGGCTTGTAACCGTTCAACTTCGTCTATACCTAAGTTTTCATCCCGTTCTCCCAAACCAATTTGAGCGCGGTAGAGACGATTTTCTTCTACTAAAGCGGTGCGATTGCGAGCCAACATCGCCACTTCTACAGGAATATCTAAACGATTAATTTCCGTTTCTACCGCCCCTGGTGCGGTTGCTGCATTGTTCATCACCTGACGATAGAAACTATTTTCCTGTTGAAGTGCTGCTTTAATGTTTTGTAAGGAGTCAATTCTAGCTTGAGCCGTTGTGGAATCATAATGGAACAGAATCTGTCCTTTTTTTACGATATCGCCGTCTTCTAGGGGTTCTCCTTTACGAGTGGGGTCTTCTCCTGGTTCAATGGTTTTATTGGTGGCAATTTCTTTAATCACACCGTTAATCGGAGACTGAACTTCCTTCACATCTCCTTGCGGTTTCAGTTGTCCTTGCGCTCCCACTGCTTGCTCAATTTTGGCAAAATAAGACCAAGTCACCCCAAAGGTAATCACTCCTAAAATTGTCCAAAGAACGACTCTGGGCCATAAGGGAGACTGTCGCAGCACGACTGATTGATCGAAGTCCTCTTCGTAGGGATTATAAGGAGTGGGAGCATCAGTTTTTGATTTAGCGAGTTGGGAACTTTTGACTTGAATGTTTCCATTTTTATTAGAAACGATTTGGTTGGAGTTTTTACCGTTGGTTGAGGTCATTATTTTTCTCCTTTTCGGGATAACTAGACGCGAGATTCTTGTTGTTGATAAAGATAGAAGTAGCGACCTTGAAGCGCCATTAATTCTTCGTGAGTGCCTTGTTCGACGATTCTTCCCGCATCCATCATTAGGATGAGATTAGCATTTTTGATCGTAGCTAATCGATGGGTAATGAACAACACGGTTTGATCTTGGAAAACGTCGGCTAAGTTACGGGAAACTTGTTCTTCGGTGGTGTAGTCGAGGGCGCTGGTGGCTTCGTCTAAAACTAGGAGTTGTGGGCGTTGCAGAATAGTCCGCGCGATCGCGATCCGTTGTCTTTGTCCACCTGATAAGGATGCTCCCCGTTCTCCTACTCTTGTATTGTAGCCACTGGGTAAATCCATAATAAATTCATGGGCGACGGCGGCTTGGGCGGCTTCGATAATTTCTTCTGTGCTTGCGTCAGGATTAGTTAAAGAAATGTTTTCTTGGACAGTTCCTTCAAATAGTAAGGGGTCTTGGGGAACAACGCCAATTTGTCGCCGTAGGGAGTACAGTTCAACTTTAGAAATGTCGTAGTTATCAATTAAAATCCGTCCCGCTTCTGGTTCATAAAGACGTGCTACTAATTTGGTGAGGGTACTTTTCCCTGCGCCACTTTGTCCCACAACGCCCACAAACTGACCTGCTTCAATATCAAGGTTAATGTTATTGAGTTGCATGGGACCGGTATTTTTAAAGCGGAAGGAAACATTCTCATAGCGAATTGCGCCTTCAATCATGGGCATGGGAATGTTGTCTCGGTCTTCTTCTCCTTCTTGGGGAGTATCTACGATGTCGCTGAGACGTTCTAAGGAAAGGGCGGTTTCTTGGAAGTTTTGCCACAGTTGCGACAGACGGAGGAGAGGGCTAGTTACATAACCCGCGATAATTCGGAAGGCGATTAATTGTCCGAGGGTGAGTTCTCCCTGTAACACTAAGTATGCTCCTAACCAAAGAACAATCAAACCTGATCCTTTGTTGAGGAAGTTACTACTGGAACTGGAAATGGTGGAGGTGACAACGTTTCTAAAGCCAGCAGAGACGTAACGGGAGTATAATTCTTGCCACCGCCAGCGCGATCGCAGCTCGATGTTTTGTGCTTTTACGGTTTGAATCCCTGATAAGACCTCTACTAGGTGAGACTGAGTGGCGGCATTGCGTTCGGCTTTGGTTCGCAGTTGACGGCGAATGGTGGGAGAGAAGAAAAAGGTTAATCCCATCAATAAGGGAATCACAGCTAAAGCGGCGAGGGTCAATTGCCAGCTATAAATCAGCATTACGGCAATATACACCACGGAGAAAATTGAGTCGAGAACAACAGTGAGAGCGGTTCCTGTTAAAAATTGACGGATGCGTTCTAGTTCGTTAACGCGACTGGAAAGCTCACCAACGGGGCGTTTTTCAAAGTACCGCAGGGGTAAACGCAGCAGATGGTCAATAATTTTTGACCCTAAACTCATGTCGATGCGGTTGGTGGTATCCACAAAGATATAGGTTCTCAGGGTGCTGAGGACGGCTTCAAAGATGGCAATCACCAGCAGGAAACCCCCTAAAACGTTCAAGGTATCGGGGCTATTTTGGACAATTACTTTGTCAATGATGACCTGAATCATCAAGGGGTTCGCCAGTCCAAACAGTTGAACGAAGAAGGAGGCAATGAAAACAAGGATTAATGTGCCGCGAAACCGTTTCAGGTAGGGAACAAACCATTGAATGCCAAACCTCTGTTGTGGGGTTTCTTTGGTGGCTTCTAAGAGGAGAAGTTGCCCTCCTTCTCCCCAGGTTTCTTCAAATTCTGCAATGGTTTTGGTGACGACTCCTTCGGCGGGAATCCCTAAAACCACTTCTCGATCGTTGCTTTCATAGAGAATGGCGAGGTCTTCTCCCCAACGGATTAAGGCGGGAGGAGTGATGCGAGGAATGGATTTGGTGGGGATTTTTGTTAGTTGTGCTTTTAATCCCAATAATTCTGTGATTGCTCCTGCTACGGGTAAGGATAGGGTTTCACTCCGTCGCAGTTGGTCGGTCAACACTCGTTTAATGACTTCCTTACGGAATGGCACTTGGAAGTATTGACTGAGCATTTGGAAGCAAGCAAAGGCGCGATCGAGTGTGGTGTTCCCGCGCGGTCGCACATGGGGATATTTTTTAATCCCGATCGTTTCCCCTTCTTGTTCGTAGTCATCAGTTCCAGGAATCACGCTGGGGGCTTCTGGAATCTCCATCCCTTCGGCGATCGCGGGGCTGACTTCTTCTTCTGCGGTTTCTGTTGACGGTTCTTTCTCTAGCGTGGCGAGGGCGTGAGGATTTAACCAGGGGAGTTGTGAGGTTTCAAACCCAATGAGACGGGCGGCTTGTTCTTCTTGCACTTCTAATGTTGTCTCGGTGCTGATTTCCAACCGACTCCCGATCGAGTAATCAGTAATTTTCCCACCGCCACTCACTAACCACAGGCGATTCTCATCTTTGAGGGGATGATCATCGGCGCTAATTTTGTTTTTCCCTGGGGGTAACGTTTGCACAATCGCTGTTTTCAGGGCATTTTCGGTGACTTGTTTTAAGTCAATCCCCCCGTGAGGTTGTCGATCTTGTTCGATCGCCAATAGGGTAAAGGCTTCGATCGCGCTACATTGGCTCTGTAAGGCTTCTCGAAAAGACTCATACTGGTTATAAAGTTCCCAAAAATCTGTCGCCTTCAAGCTCAAACAGATGGACTCTTCCGACGCGATCGCCGTTTCACAGGGCGTTCCCCGAACTAACCCCACCCAGCCAATCAAATCGCCACTTCTGGCTAACCCTAACGTGGTGGGCATTTGCGTCTTTGCTTCATACCCTAATAACCGCACTTGTCCTTCATAAACAATCTGGACTTCTGTGGGCATTCGTTCTTGCAGGGCGAGTGCTTGCCCCATTTTGTAGCGGAGGGGCTGTAGTTTTTTCGAGAGGGCAACACAGGCTTCTTGGGGAAGCTGATCAAAAGGAGATGTTTCCGAGAGGAAAGTAACGAAGTCAGTTGTGGTAAAAGTCATTATGCTACCTCAGAGGTTTCCGAGTTTAAAGGCTCGATCTTAGTAATTTTCTGGATTTGCTCTTCTAGCCATTTGCTAAAGAGTTCATTTAGAAGTTTCTGACGAGTCGCATCATCAAGTTGCGCTGAAATCAATTTTTCTAACCTGACGATAATACTCCATTCGCCGACGCGCACGGGGGGCCACAGTTGCCCCACTTCACTAGACACTAGCATTTTGGCAATTTTTTCGTGCGGGGTGGTGACAGGCACCGGACCGACAATTCCTCTGGTTTGGGCTTCGGGGCCTTCGGAATAGGTTTGCGCCAATGCTTCAAAGCTGGCTTCGTTGTTTTGGAGGCGAAAATAGAGTTCGGTTGCGGTATTGTTATCTTTGGTTCGTAACAAGGAATACACCACTTGATCAAGATCGCGTTTACGTTGGAGAAAGTAGGATTCAATTTTCGCGCCCCAGGTCTCTTGTTGAAATTTTTTGAGTTTGTAGCTGCGCACGGCGATTTTTTCAAATTCCTCTTGGTTGAGCCGATTGTGATTGAGCCAGCCTTGAATACGTTTGGGATCAGTCAGTCGGTTTTGAGTTAAATATTGTCTCTTTGCGGTTTCTATTTCTTCTGGGGAGCATTCGATTTGCGCGATCGCATGATCAATGACCAATTCTCGCAACAGTTGTGGCAACATCTGATAAGTTCTCAGATGAGACAGTAGGTTCTCTGGGAAAATCGGGGTTTCGTTAATTTTGATCACCTCGGTCATATTGTTATCCTTACGTTCCTCCAATCACTGTGATCTCTTCGCCTGCGGTTTTCCAGAACAACCAACGCCGAAGCTGGCTGTTCTAGATAACAATGGTTTTTTCGCTAGTTTGGCATAACTTGCGAGGGGAAGATACCCCCTTCGCTTTTGCCTAAGAATTGTTGATGAACAATTTTGCTAAATGTTTCGAGGTTATCAGACCAACGATCGATTTGTCCTTGTAATTGCGCGATCGTTTGACTCCCCTCCTGACTCGATCGATAATTGAAGCTCCCAGAGAATAATAAAGCTGGAACCGCTTGATTGGGCTGATTTTGCGCCCGTAACCGCACCTCATTCACACTTAAATTCAATTGACACTCTTGTAACTGATACACAAAGTTAACCGATGCTTGTGGTGAGCCATTTCCCACTTCTCGCCAGGGTCCAGGTGCAATTAATTTTTCCATAATAAATTGACGCGGGTTAGCATTTTGTTCCTTACCAAAGCTAACGATCGTTTTGGGAGCGACGCTAACGGTTTGGTAATCTGCTTTTGCGAACTTACTCACAAATTCTTTCGCCACTGTTGGCGCAGAAACGGCTTTTGAATTTTGGGCATTAATTGGTTCAGCAAAGGTAATATTCCGTTGTTGAGCGACAATATTAACGCCATTTTTAAAATTTAAACGCGCTTGTAATTGATTGAGAACGGGCTGTTTTGCTAATTCCCAGTCTGCAGGAATTACTCCCAAAGAGCGCAAATTGTCTAACGTTAACATTGTCGGATTCAAATTTTTAGCCGAGAGCGTAATCGCTAACTCTTGAATATCCATCGGCTGTGTCAACGGATTAGAAGCTGCATCTACCATAACTTTTTCTTAACCTTATTCCTAACGATCGAGTTCCTTATAAGAGGGTATCGGAAAACTGACCCTTTGCGTGTATTTTTCCGATAATTTTTTATATTTTATCCAGTGGTCTTGTTGAAAAATCAATAAAAAGCCCCCCAATTGTAACGGGAGGCTTAATGTTAATTGAGGCAATCACTTTTTAGGCGGTCGTATCTAGGGCTTGAATGTTGTTAAACACATCTTGTTGTGTCAGATCACCAGTTTGGCTAACATCCATATGTTAGGAGATCGTCGATTTCTTGTCGGGTTAAGTCTAAGGTTTCTGGTGCGCGATCGCTCAATAATAATATTTCGATCGCGACGGTTTCATTGGGGGTTAAAGACCCATCCACACCATGGAACGTCTCCACGGGAAACCCAACACCAATTCTAAGCAATTACCCGAACCTAATATAAGGAGATTTTTCCCCTAATCCCCCAATTCTGGGGGAAATTATCAAGCAACTTTTTTGCCCCCTAATCCCCCAATTCTGGGGGACTTTTTCAGGGGTTTTAAAAAATAAGATTATATTATTGAAATCAACGATCACAAAACAATTAACCTGATAGATAGCTATAGGTTAGGGTGAAAATAAAGACTAATTGAGCGACAATTGCAAACAGATAAAAAATGATTCTTGGTGGAAAAACTGATAAAAGTAAGCCCACACTTTTGAGATCAATCATCGGACCAAAAACTAAAAAAGCTAATAAAGAACTGGTGGTAAATGTGGCGGAAAAGGACAGCGCAAAAAAAGCATCAACGGTAGAACATATCGAAATCAATCCTCCTAACAACATCATTACTAAAATTGAACTGACTGGGCTTTGTCCTAATCCTAAAATTAAATCTCTCGGTGTGAAAACTTGAACTGTTGCAGCAAAAGCACTACCTAAAATTAAAATTCCTCCTAATTCTCTTAATTCCTGAGTTAGGTTATTTATAAATGTTACGCCATTAGCTTTACTAAAAAAATTCGGACGACTGCGAACTCTTTCGATGGTTTGTAACGGTACAGGTTGACCTGTAGAATTAAGAATAAATGTTCCTGATTGCAATAATTGTGATTGCTGTGGTTGAGGTTTAGAATTAGTTTTAACGTCTTTATAGTAATATTTTAATTGTCGAGCAAGGGTCGGTTGTAACAGTTCTTTCACATCTTTTTGAACATTAAAGATACAACTAATAATTATCGCAATTAATAAGGAAAATAAGACTCTTAAGCCGACGATTTCAGGTTGACCTCGAAAGGCGATCCAAGTTGACCAAATAACGATCGGGTTAATGGTGGGAGCGGCTAATAAAAACCCGATCGCGACAGAAATCGGAACTCTTTGTAAAAGTAAACGACGAGCAACGGGAACGTTTCCACATTCACAAACAGGGAAAACAAAACCAACTAAACTTCCCATTAAAGCCCCTAAAATCGGATTTTTGGGTAAGGATTGAATCAGTTGTCCTTCATCAATAAATAGAATTAAGAAACTGGATAAAATGACTCCCATTAATAGAAAGGGAAAAGCCTCAACGATTAAACTGAGAAATAAGGTAAAGGTACTCGATAGTTGACTCATCATTCTGTGTTGTGTAATTCTTAAATTAAGATGTTGGGTTACGATTTCTCTCCACCCAACCGACATGATTGGCTGTTAAATTAAGATGTTGGGTTACGATTTCTCTCCACCCAATCGACATGATTGGCGTTGGGTTTTGGGTTAGCTTTTCCCAACTTAAGTTTCGGAAAGTGTGTGAAGCTGAAAAAATTGGACTGAGATTTAGCCGAAATAACATGAAAGAGAGTAATATAAGTTGATAAAAACAGGTTACAATCAGCACGATTCCTTTTGACCAGACAGTCAAAGGAAAAACAATGCAAGTTCCAACCTAATTGATGAGTTTATCGTAAACAGTCTTATGCGCTTAAAACAATTTACGGCTTCAGCTACAGCTACGGCTCTGGCAACAATTTTGACTTCCCAACCCAGTGAAGCACAAACCTTTGGAGCAAAAGATGTTCCTCAAAATGATTATGTTGCGGTAGCCGCTCCTTTTGGTCAAGATAACTATCAACTGCTCATTATTGAACAAAAATCAGATGAAAAAGCCTGTTGGAGTGAAAGCGGTTCTAACCCAGTTGTGGTTGATCCACTTTTACTAAATTTCAATTTTAGCGGTATCTGTGGACGTGCGACGGATAGTAATGGTTATTCGATTCGTATTGACGGACAAGATTATGGTTTAGATTTGTTGTTACAGGTAGTGGAACGAAATAATGAGTTACTCTTAGTGGGAACTCCTCGTGGCGCTCAAGGTGAGGAAGTTGTAGTCGGAAGCACGAATGGGATGGCTGATGGCTATCTGAAAATTCAGTTAAATCCAGAGTGGAATTTTGCGAAACGGACTTATGAAGATCGAACCCTCGGTCATGTTTATTTAGCGAAGACGACTGGAGAGCAACCGATTGATGTTCCTTTTGCTGATGTGCGGCGTGATATTTACCGCGAAGAAATTGCAACGGCGGTTTCGATGGGGTTTGTCTCTGGCTTTCAGGATAATACGTTTCGCCCAGAAGCAGAGTTAACGCGAGAACAACTGGTTTCGATCGCGATCGAAGCCTTAAAAGCTGTTCCTGAACTGAATTTAACGGTTTCAGAGCAAACGAATAACGCTCCCTATCCCGATGTTAATGCCGATCGGTGGAGTGCGGGAAAAATTCAATGGGCGAAAGAAAATGATATTGTCAGTGGCTATCCTGATGGTAGTTTCCGCCCTACGCAACCTGTGACTCGTGCGGAATTAATCGCAGTAGAAAATAAAGTTGCTCAATATGCTCGTAACCAGTTGGGAGAAATGGGAGACCTTCCTAATACGCAAAATCCGATTAGTTTTAGTGATACTAGCAATCATTGGGCAGCGGATTTAGTCACTCAAATGTCTGCTTATTGTGGTGTTGCGTCTCCATTGAACGAGTTGGGAACAAATTTTGCTCCTGATCAGCCTGCTAAACGGAATTACGCGGCGGCTGCGACGGTGAGAATGCTCGATTGTATTACTGACTCGGAAGCGGTAGGTTTGAACTAATCAGAACTCATACCATTTTGATTAAAACGTAGGTTGGGTGGAGGTAACGAAACCCAACACTAAGAAGTAGGTTGGGTGGAGGTGACGAAACCCAACAAAATTTGTCATTGGTCACTGTTCATTATTACTATAATTAACGGTTAAGTGATTTTCCTGCGGCTTTCCAGCCTTGAACACTGGGAGGATATCCCAAAACATTGTCATATCCAAGAAGATGTAAGGTTGCAAGCCCGATCGCGGTACGATAACCTACAGAACAATATAAAATCACAGGCTTGTCTGTGGCAATTTTGTCCTGTTTTTTCGCTAAATCTCGCAAGGGAATATTAACTGCATTTAAAATATGTCCTCTTGCATATTCTAAAGGTTCACGAACATCAATTAATTGCGCGTTTTCTTTTTCTACCAGTCTTTCAATTTCATTGACATCTTTTACCCCATAAAATCCTCTCGGAATTTCGGTGAGAAAATTATCCACTGCTTGTTCTATTTCTGGAGAAACGGTTGCTGCTAAAACCTGATTAAGATGAGAGTTATTAGCTACAAGGTTAGTGAATCCTCCCACCCAAAAGAAAAAACTAAGAGAGATTGCTAGTAATTGTTTCCACATTTTTAAGACTCCTTTTTGATTCGTTGCTTTCACTATTACTGTTTTTGTGCTACTTTTTTCCATTCTTGAATGGATAGGGGAGAAACTGGCATTTCCAGCGTTTTTCCGTCTGTTGTGGGGACAGAAAACACTACTTCTAAAGCGTTGGGTAATTCGGAAATAATCTCTTCAAAATCATATTGACCAATGTTACCTGTCGGAGCTTGATCAACAAAAGCCTTTGCGGAAATATCTTCTGCGTAAAACGTTTTTCCCGTTGGCACTTTTACGGTTAAGGGTTGAGGATGAGCAATTTTTGTTCTTCCTGGAAAGCCAGAAAGACGAATTGTAAAATGTTGTTTTTCTTCTGCTTTAATACGTTGAAATCCGATCGCTTGCCAGGCTTTATTCTGACGATCAAATAATTTTTGTCTTGATTGATAAACGACTTGATTTTCTCCTTCTTCTATCTTCGTTATTTCAGCGTTTGCCGCTTGTGCTACTATACCATTTAATCCTAAGACGAGTGCCATTAGTGTCACTCCTAAGACCAATTTACGAAATAATAAAGTCATTTCTTTACCTTTTAACGACTGACTTTTAACAACTTAATAGTTATTTAATCAAGATAAATCCATCTTAGGTTGTATATCGACAGCAGTATCAGGAAAAATTAATTGTTACCAGCAACAATTTTCCATTCTAAAATGATCACCCCTGGAACTTTTAGGGTTGTCATTTTTCCATCGGGAATTTTTAGCAGGAGATTCTCGTTTTGGGAAAGTTCGCTAATAATCTCGGAAAGGTTATATTGTCCAACGTTTGGCGCTGGAGAGTTTTCTGCAAATAAATCTTCCGCTTGCCAAGCTGCCCGATCGGTTTCTAAAATTAATGGTGCAGGATGGGTGATTTCTGTTTGCTTGGGAAAACCGACTAATCGCAGTTTAACTTTTCCTTTGGTGTCTCCTTTTTCTCGCTTAAACAGCACAATTTGCCAAGATAGTTTTTGGGAATCTTGTAATTGATTCAGGGATTTATAAAGGGTTTGTCCATCTGTTTCTTCTACTTTCCGAACTGCCGCTTCGGCAAAATTAGGAAATAGTAAAAAAAGGCTGAATAAGAAGGTGAAGCTAATTAAAAATAGTGATTGATGGGGAATTCGTTTTTTCATGGTTGACTTTGCATTATTTCTAAATAGATATGTTCCAAGTTAACGGGTTGACGGGTAATTGATTCGATCGAGATTCCTGTAAATTCATCAATAATTGTTTTTAAGTCTTTAGTTTCAGGAAGCCAAAACGCTAATTGCTTTCCATAATAGCGAGAAACATACCCTTGTTCTCTTCCTCGTTGAATTGCTTTCTCTGTTTCTAAAGTTTGAATTAATATAATTTCTTGGGCTGTAATCACTTGTCTTAAACTGTCTAATGTTCCCTCAGCGATCATTTTTCCCGCTTTAATTATTCCGATGCGTTGACACAATTTTTCCGCTTCATCAAGTAAATGAGTCGTTAATAAAATTGTCATCCCTTCTCTTTGTAACTCCTGAATTAATCCCCAAATTTCATAACGAGTTTCAATATCTAATCCTGTTGTTGGTTCATCTAAAATCACTAATTGCGGTTCATGGACTAACGCCACAGCAATGTTTAAACGACGTTGCATTCCCCCACTGAGATCAGCAACAATACTCTTAGATCGATCGAGCAATTTCACCGCATTTAAACACCAATCAATCCGCTCTTTTCGCTGCTTTCGACTCAACCCATATAATTGAGCATAAAAATTAAGATTTTCCTCACAAGAGAGACTTTTATAGAGTAAATTTTCCTGCGGCGCGATGCCAATTAAAGGTTTAGTTTCTTCAGAAATCGGTTGTTGATTAAACTCAATTGTGCCAGAATCCCGTTCTAATAAATTACATAAAATATTGATAGTCGTAGTTTTTCCAGCACCATTGGGGCCCAATAACCCATAAACCTCTTGTGGATAAGCAGTCAGAGACAGATTTTTTAACACCTCTCGTGACTGATAACGCTTAGAAAGTCCTTCAATTTTCAACACCAATTATAATCTCCTTTCCCGTCGTAACATTCCCTGATAAGACAACCAACCGCCTCCCATCATCAAGAAGGTAAACACCAATAAAAACCAAAAATGAAATTGAATCGCTGCGAAGGTTTCCCCTTCTCCCCAAAGTCCTAATAATGCCTCATTTTGATGATAAATGGGATTAAATCGAGCAATCTTAAGCAAACCTTCAGGAAAGAGAGAAGCAGGGAGAAATGTTCCGCCTAAAATGAGTAAAGGAACGCCAAACGCAGCCACTAAGGCATTGACATCTTCTGTGCGACGGGCGAACTGAGTCCCCAAAATGAACCCTAAGCCCACATAAGAAGAAATGCTCATTAAAATGACAAATAGACCCAAAAACAAATACTGTTCAATACGGACTCCTAAAAATGCAGCGACTAAATACACGAGTATTCCTTGACCAATTCCGATACAAGCATGGGCGAGAAAAATGCCCAAGAAGTAGGATAAACCACTTAACGGGGAGAGGAATAAGCGTTTGAGTGTGTTTTGTTCTCTCTCTGCAACCACAGTGGCGACACTTCCCCCTAAACAACTAAAAAAAAGCGCTGCCCCAACTAATGTCACTGGTGCAGCTTGTTTAAAGGCTTCGGCTGTGGATAAATTAGCCCGTTCTGCCAAAATAAAACCATTTAGCAACAAAATTGTCATGGGGAAAATCCCCCAAAAAATTAAACTGCGTCGCCGTCGTCCTAATTCTAATAAAATGCGTTGGGCGACTGCGGTAGTTTCACGCCAATATTTCATCGTGTGAGGAATTATCCTGTTTTTTTTATGGATCAACGTCAATCATCTAATTTTCCCTTACTTTCGTCAATTTCTCGTCGCCGACTTCTACAACTGTTAGGGGTGGGAACTGTGACGGGTGCGATTGGTTACTCTCGTTTCGCTAAACCACAGCCTGCGATCGCGCAAACCAGTGATTTAACCCTACCAACCAAGCTACAATCCCAAAAAAGCGTGGTGGTTGTCGGTGCGGGTTTAGCAGGGTTAGCCTGTGCTTACGAACTCAGTCAACGGGGGTTTCAGGTAACTCTCTTGGAAAAATCCCCTCAACTCGGTGGTAAAATTGCCAGTTGGGACATTCAAGTGGGAGAGGAATCATTTCGCATGGAACATGGGTTTCATGGCTTTTTCCCCCAATACTATAATTTCAATGGTCTTTTAGAAGAACTCCAGATCAAAAATAATCTTCACTCTCTCGATTTTTATTCTGTCGTCTTTCGTAACGGGGAATATAACCCAGAAAATTTCCGTCCTAACCATTCTGCTTTTCCCTGGAATATTGTCGATTTAGCGATTTCTTCCTCAAATCGTCTCCGTTGGGGAATTAATTTAACTGATCCCAAACATTGGGAGGTTTTTCGAGAAATTGGTGGTTTTAGGATTCCCAATAGTTTTCAACGTTTGGATGATGTTTCCGTTGCGGAATGGATACAGGGAAGTTTTCCGCGAGGATTATATGATCTTTATTTTCTTCCTTTTGCTAAATCTAGCTTGAATGCACCAGAAAAGTTAAGCCTTGGGGAATTAATGCAGTTTTTCCATTTCTACTTTTTTGGAAATCCCGAAGGGCTGGCGTTTAATGGCACAAATGATGATATGGGTACCAGTATTGTTACTCCCATCGCAGCGGCCATAAAAAATAACGGTGGTCGGATCATAACAGAAGCGGAAGTCACGCAACTACAATGTCAGGAGAACAAAATTGTTAGCCTTCAGTATAAGGAAGGAACAGCGCAACCAAAAGCCCCTTTCTGGGTGGATAAAAATCCTCATCTCAGTGATGACACTGTAGGTTATTATGGGGCGGGCGATCGCGTTTACACCACCACAGAAGAGGAAACCGAAGCGATTTCTTTAACCTGTACTCATCAGGGTTGTACGGTGAAAAGACAGGAAAATGGTCAATTTCTCTGTCCCTGTCACGGCTCATTATTCGCTGCCGATGGTAAAGTGTTAAGTGGTCCGGCGCAGCAAGATTTACCGCGTTTAAATGTGGTCAAAAAAGAGACTGATGCGGTGCAATTGGTGGGACAGAATCCCGATGACAGTGGAGAACACACTTTAAATGCGGATTATTTTGTCTTCGCCACTGATGTTCCTGGGGTGAAACATTTGTTTTCCCTCGCAGCAGGTGAAATTAATCCGCAAGCCAGTCAACAAATTCAGGAATTAGCAGTGGCTGATCCCTTTGCTGTGGCGAGATTCTGGCTCGATCGAGATTTTGCATGGGAACATAGCAATTTTTCCTCACTTTCTGGCTATGACCTCACCGACAGCATCTGTCTTTATCATCGCATCCAAACCGAATATATCGCCTGGCACGAAAAAACAGGCGGCAGTGTCGTGGAATTACACGCCTACTGTTATCAGGAAACGGAATTTCCCGATCAAGTATCACTGCTCGATCGGTTTGAGAAGGAACTTTATGAGATTGTTCCCGAATTAACCCAAGCGACAATGTTACATCGAGAATTAGTGAATCAGAAAAACTTCTCTGGCTATCCCCCTGGAAGTTACGCCAATCGTCCTGAAACGGAAAGCGAAATTCCGAACCTTCTCTTTGCAGGAGACTGGGTAAAAATGCCATTTCCCTGCGGTTTAATGGAACGTGCGGTTAGTAGTGGATTTTTAGCTGCGAATGGGATTCTAAGCAAACAGGGATTACAGCAACGGAAATTATTATCAGTGCGACCAGAAGGGATTTTTACAATTTAGATAAATAACAACAAAAACAACAGCGTAGTTGATCTACGCTGTAAATTTTTTACCCTAATTTTAGGTTTAGGTAATTGCTTATATGAAAACCAAAAAGAACGCTACACACCAATTTCTTTTCCCCCCTTAATAAGGGGGGTTAGGGGGGATCACAAAGGTGTTGATTTGTAGCAAACATGGATAGATTTCGTATTATAATTGGTGTTGGGTTTCGTAAACTCCACCCAACCTACGTTTTGTCAGATTACTGTTTTACTAAGCCACAAGTAATCGGACAAGCCGCAAACTGAGCCGTTTGTTTTAGGCTTCCTTTGCCATGTAACCAGCGTAACCAACTGACTTCTTGAGGGTGGATTCCTTTCAGAGTTAAGCCAGCAGCAATTAAGAAGATTGCTCCGATATTAATGCCAATTACACTACTAGCAACCAGTAAAACCGCACTCACGGGTAAAAGGGATTGAAGCGCGATCGCAAAGACGGAAGTAATCGCTGTGATGACGGCGACTAAAGGAAATCCTACCACTAAAAAGCACACGGTAAGAGTAAAACACCAAATCCCAAAGCTCTTGATAATAGCAAGTTGATTTTGACCTAAACCTTGTTTTTGAGTTAATTGCATTGATTTGACCTCCAATTTTTTAAAGACAGAATTATAAATTTCTTTTTTTTTATGCGGTTACGACCGCTTCACCTATTAACAACTCAGTATAGCGATGACCTTGATGAAGATGAGTGATTAGCAATATAACTTTACACAAAAGGGAAAGTTTTACTTAATTTCTCAGGTTAGTTGCGAGCAAGTCGGTAATACAGACCACTTTTATTAATTTCTCTTAATGTTTCTGAAGCCTTAGTATTGTTGCTTTTTTTGAGATGGATTGGGCGATCGCGCTCCTAATTATTGTTTTTAATCACACTTTACATAACTTCATAAATGAGAGGCTTTTTTTAAGAATTCACCAAGTAAGTAGGTTGGGTGGAGTTTACGAAACCCAACAGCAATCAGTGCGACAGTTACATCTTGTAGGGTGGGCAAGGCAAACCGTACGGTCTTCATGAATGAGAGGCTTTTTTTAAGAATTCACCAAGTAATAACAATTTAAAAGGTAGATGTTACATCTTGTAGGGTGGGCATTGCCCACCCTACGGTCAATGAGATTTCTAGCGTGAATTGGGAATTTCGTTACAATTGATTCAACGAAGACAATTCAAACTTAAAAGCGAAACGTATGATCCCTACCGTAATTGAAACCTCTGGTCGTGGCGAACGCGCCTTCGATATTTATTCTCGTTTGCTGCGAGAGAGAATTATATTTTTAGGACAACAAGTAGATGATGAAATTGGGAATCTGATTGTGGCGCAAATGCTCTACTTAGAAGCAGAAGACCCAGAAAAAGATATTTATCTCTACATTAACTCTCCTGGTGGCTCGGTAAGTGCAGGATTAGGGATTTTTGACACCATGAACCAAGTCCGTCCAGATGTCTCTACAATTTGTTTAGGACTGGCTGCAAGTATGGGAGCTTTTCTCCTGAGTGCGGGTGCAAAAGGGAAACGTTTAAGTCTTCCTCATTCTCGGATTATGATCCACCAACCTTTGGGAGGAGCGCAAGGTCAAGCTACTGATATCGAAATTCAAGCTAAGGAAATTCTTTACCTTAAACAACAGTTGAATCATTATTTATCTGAACATACGGGTCAACCGTTGGAACGTATTGAAGAAGATACTGAGCGTGATTTCTTTATGTCTCCTCAAGAATCAATGGAATATGGTTTGATCGATCGCGTCATTGAACGTCGTCCTTCTGCTAGTAATCCACCGACTTAAGGCTTAGGTATAGGGGGGAATAACCCCCCGTATTATTTGAGGAGGATTAAAGGATGAATAAAAACTTAACTCCAGCCAGAATCGTAACCCCTGGGAAAATTTTAAATCGAGAATTAGAAGCACGGAATTGGACAAAAGATGATCTAGCTGACAAAATGGGGTATCCCCTAGAAAGCATTGAGACAATTCTTAATGGGGACAAAGAAATTACAACTGAAATCGCAAATGATTTAAGCAAGACTTTAGAAATATCTTCTGAGGTGTGGATCAATTTAGAAACCAACTACCGTTCTTATTTAGCGAAGAAAGCCAGTCCGATTAAAAACTAATTTTTAGTAATTTTTAAGACTTACTCATTGACAGAGGTTTCAACAAAACAACTTCTCCCAGCGCGATCGAGGCGATGACAAGCAAAACCGTTATTCCCGCCCCAAATAGTCCCCAGAAACCAATTAAAACCGCACTGAGAGCGGTTAGCATCATATAAGCAAGAGCAACTTGCTGATGTGACCATCCCTGTTTTTGTAATCGTTGATATAAATGAGTGCGATGAGCCTGAAAAATGTTTTCTTGACGAAGCAACCGACGAACTAAAGTATAAATTGCATCACCAACCAGAGGCAGAATCACCGCAATCGCTGACCAACCTGTTTTCGCATCAAGATCAGGAGCAAGCAGTGAGAGTGAGATTGTCGCACCTAAAACCGTGCTACCAGCATCTCCCATGAAAATTTGAGCAGGAGACCAATTCCACCACAAAAAGCCCATCAGAGCGGCGACAAATACCCATAAAAAAGGTTCATGGAGATAAATGGCGAGAAAGCTCATTTGTACCATCGTTACGCCAGCCACTAGCCCATCTAATCCATCCATAAAATTATAGAAGTTGATAAACGCAGTAAACGCAATGACAGTCAGGAGAAACGCAACGATCGTTCCGACATTCCCAAAGGAATTGAGCCAAGGTTGGGGGAAGGGATGGAAAAGACTGACTGCAATTCCCGCCGACAGCATTTGTACAAGATAACGGATGCTGGCTTTTACCCCTTGACGATCATCAATAATTCCCACGATCGTTAGAGGAATCAGGGGAAGGGAGAAGAAAAGCCATTGTTGAGCGGTTAAATTGAGCCGAAAATCCGAGCATTGTAGGGAAAATGATAAAAATAGCGCGATCGCGCAGGTGGTGGCAAAAGCGATAATAAAGCCTAATCCTCCCCCTCTCGGAGTCGGTTGAGTGTGGGAACTTCGATCGTTCGGAATATCTAATAGGAGTTGTCCAAAACGGCGCTTGAGGAAAGCAACTGTCACCAGACTGAGGGCAAAACCGAGAAAACAGAGAGAAAATAAAACCATATTTTTTGCCACAAAAAGATTGATTTCTACGAGAATGTTAAATTTGTTAAATTGTATAACATGGCACACTCACGTTTACAAAAACTTATTTCTTACTTGCGCCCCCACCGGAAACGAATGCTCATGGGCATTGGGGCGTTATTAGCGGTTAATTTACTGAGCGCAGGGATTCCCCTTCTGATTCGGGATAGTGTTGATCAGTCTTTTGAGAGTAATCTTTTTTGGTACTATGTGGGAGCGATTATTCTCCTTGCTTCTTTGATGTGGGGGTTACGAATGCTCTCTCGTATCTGGATTTTTGGGGTCGGGCGTAAGGTAGAGTATGACCTGAAACAAAACATCTTTGAGCATTTACTGCGCCTTGAACCCGCTTATTTTGCAATGAATACGTCGGGAGATTTGATCAATCGGGCGACCAGTGATGTGGATAATGTCCGCCGTCTGGTAGGGTTTGCGGTGTTGAGTTTGGTGAATACGGTATTTGCTTATGGGATTACTTTACCGTTTATGTTGTCGATCGATGTGCGCTTAACCTTACTGGCGATCGCCCCTTATCCATTTATTCTCGTGGCTGTACAACTATTTAGTCACAACCTTAGCGCTCAACAACAGGAAGTCCAAGAAAATCTTTCTGATATCAGTCAGTTAATTCAGGAAGATATGAGCGGCATTTCTCTAATTAAAATTTATGCACAGGAAGACAATGAACGACAAGCCTTCTCGGAAAAAAATCAACGTCTGTTGCGATCGAATCTCAGATTAGCACGCACTCGCAACATTTTATTTCCTGTAATTGAAGGGTTAGCCTCCCTGAGTTTACTGTTTTTATTAGGAATTGGCTCAAGAGGAATCAGTGGCGGTGATATTACTAACGGTGATTTTGTGGCGTTAATCATTTATGCACAACGTCTCGTATTTCCGATCGCCCTTCTTGGCTTTACCATTACCGCGTATCAAAGAGGAGCAGTGAGCGTCGATCGAGTGGAAGCCATTTTTAACGCCAAACCCCAAATCGAAGACAATACCGAGGCGATTTCCCTCCCCATGGAAACGGTGAAAGGACATTTAGAAGCCAAAGGACTGACCTACACTTATCCGAATGCCGAAAAGCCCGCTCTCTCTGATGTTAACTTTACCATTCAACCAGGGGAAGTGGTCGCCGTAGTGGGATCAATTGGTGCGGGAAAATCAACCTTAGCCAATAGTCTTCCTCGTTTATTGGATATCGGAGAAGGACAAATCTTTTTAGATGGATACGATATCACCAAAATTCAGTTATCTGATCTCAGACGCGCGATCGCCTACGTTCCGCAAGATAGCTTTTTATTCAGTATGACCGTTGGTAATAACATCGCTTACGGCGATCCTTATGCTGACTCATCATTCATTGAAACTTCCGCAAAAGAAGCACAAATTCACCCAGAAATCTTGAATTTCCCGAGAAAATATGAAACCATTGTCGGGGAAAGAGGAATCACCCTTTCTGGTGGACAACGGCAACGGACTTCTTTAGCAAGAGCCTTATTAATTGATGCACCAGTGTTAATTTTAGATGATGCCCTTTCTAGTGTGGATAATCGCACCGCAACGGATATTCTGAGCAATTTATCAACGGGTGTGGAAGGAAAAACAGTTATTTTTATTACCCATCAATTATCAGCAGCCGCGCAAGCCGATCGCTTGTTAGTGATGGATCAAGGTAAGATTGTACAGAGCGGAAGTCATCAAGAACTGTTACAACAAGAGGGCTTGTATAAATCACTGTGGCAACAACACAAACTAGAAGAAGTCTTAAAGTAGGTTGGGTGATAACCCAACACCAATCAGCAAGGGAGACAAGGGAGACAAGGGAGACAAGGGAGACAAGGGAGACAAGGGAGACAAGGGAGACAAGGGAGACAAGGGAGACAAGGGAGACAAGGGAGCGATTTTTCTTCCCCATCTTCCCCATCTTCCCCATCTCCCCCGATTCCCGATTCCCGACTCCCGACTCCCGAACCACACCAACCAATGGACTTTTTCAGCAAACCCTAATTGGTTATCGCCCCCAAATCCTCACTTCGCTCCGGCCAATTCTGGGGGCTTAAATTTAAACACTAAGATAAAGTGAACCATGCGCCACACGAGTTTTCTGAGACGCATTATTCCAAATCTCAAACACCACATCTTCTAGATTCTCTCCATCCGCGAGAAGCATCCGCGAAATCATACTAATTTCGCCAAAAGACCAAAATAAACCTGCTTCTAACAAATATGGTTCATTGGTGATTTCATGGATGCGGAAATCAAAAAGAGAGTAATCCCGACACCCTAAAGCGATATGCGCCTTTTTCGCTGCGGTTGCGATTTTCTCCCACAAATCTGGCGTTACTTCCGCCGGACATTGCGGTTTCGCTACAGGTTTTTCTGGTTGTCTTCCTGGTGTTCCATCCGCTTGTAGGTCATATTTATCATGGACAGTGCGAATGGGATGATTTTCTGGGAAAATATATTCAATCATCGATCGAGGCACAAATAACTCCCCATCCCGTTCAATTACTCCGACACGCAATTCTCGTCCTGGAATATAATCTTCTACTAGCAAAGTTTCATCAAACTCAAACCCTTTGTTTAAGGCGGCGGCGAGTTCATCTTCACTTTTTACCAAAGTCAACCCTAACGAATTATCTTCGGAATTGGGTTTGACAATAAACGGCGGTTTCATGGTGACAGTATCTCCCGAACGCACGGCTTGACCTTTTGCGACTTTCACTCCCATTGCTTCGACCACATTCCGAGTTTGTGCTTTATTACTCGCCAAGGCGGTACAGTGTGACGGTGAACCCACGATGGGTAAACCGAGTAAGTCTTCAAAAAAGCCCCGAAAACTGGTCATCCCTGGAAAACAAAACAAGTGAGGAATGACGACATCTATTTCTGGTAACTGACGAATCATTTCCTGAAGGGAGAGTTTTGGCGATAAATCATCTAAAGCACTCCCTAGCTGCCAAACGCCTTGAGGATGGACAATGGCATAATAACTGCTGACACCCTTGGGTTGAAGAACTTTTTGGGCGTAGATCATGGAAAGATTATAGTAAAATTCGGAAACGCTAGACCCTGCTAAGTGTAAAACTCGTAATGATGACATGAGTTAATCTCCTCCTAATTTAACGATTTTGCCGATATTAAAGTCAATGCGAAGCCAATCTTGAAAAGTTTTGAGAGTGCTTAAAAGTAATAGGGGAATTTGCCAATGATGGACAAATAAAAAGGGTAAGGGATCATCTTTGCGAAAAATGCCATCTGTTCCTTGAGAAATTTTTTGCCACCAGTTTTTTAAGTCTTTGCGCGATCGAATTTCTGTTAAGCGCCAAAGTTCGTGATAAAGCCAATAGGTGGGTTTACTTTCGGGTAAAGGAGAAATGGGTTGAGGATGATTATTGTCTTCTAAATAAGCAGCAGGAAGATCAGGATGATCGTGAAACATGGTAATCGCAGAATGAGTCCGAGGATTACATTCTACGGGATAAATTGTGCCATCTGGCGTTTGTATAAAGTCAAAGGAAATTTGACCCGTGAGTTTTAATTCTTTAACGAAATGACTCACCCAAGCGAGAATTTCTGGGTTATTAACTTGCTCATAATTTACCTGAAATGGAGAGGATTTTGAGCAACAATGGACTTGAATTTTACCATCACGAACAGTGCTATGAGTACAAAATTCTTGTCCTTTAATAAACTCTTGCATTACCCAGGGATTTTCTTCGGTAATCGGGAGTTTACTGATATAGTCTTCCATCCCGTCAAAGGGTAATTTAGTTAAGTCTAACCGTCGCACTGAGTCATAGTTAATACTTTTAATAATGTACTGACTACCATCAGCTTGAAAGTCGAAATCTAAGACTTGTTGGGGAGAGGTGAAACGAAAAACTTTTGGGGCTGATAGTCCTAATTCTCTCGCTTTTTTGCAAAATTCATATTTGTTATCTAGCATTGCGGTGATATCTGGATCAAAATGAATTACCTCACAACCTGCTTTTTGGAGTAAAGGTTTAGCCGTAGAATCGTAATAACTGGAAACAGGACTACAAACGGGAATAAAGACGTTGATTTGTTCTTTTTTAACGATGTTGAGTAAGTCTTGACGGTAGGTTTCAGGGTCTTTTTCTGGTGTCGCAACTGTGTAAAATTTGCTCACCGCTTGCGAGGTGCGATGACCAGAAAGCCAGTATTTATGAGTTTCTACGAGAAAAACGGTGTGACCGGCTTGATAAAACGATCGCGCTAGTTGTAGCGATTTTGTCATTTTTCCCCCAGTGATTAAGATACGCTTAGGGGCATCGATCGGTTTTTGTTTCAGTTTTTCTGTGGTCAGATATGAGAATAAAACTGTGATTAGGTTAATGGGAAATGCAATTAAGAGTAGGGTTAATGTTCCGATGGTTTTAAAGACGGAATTAAGCCTCGATCGAACAAAGAGAAGTGTCATTGTTAGTTGTTAGTTGTTATTTGTTATTTGTTATTTGTTATTTGGTAAGACCGTAATCAGTTAAACAGTAAAAGATTGATTGATTATCAATTTACTGGTCACTGATCACTGGTCACTGGTCACTGGTCACTGATCACTGGTCACTGGTCACTGGTCACTGGTCACTGTCTCTAGAGTTTTCTAATCATGGTTAAACCATCACGAAGCGGGAGTAAAACTTGCTCAACTCTGGGATCGTCTGCAATCATTTGATTAAATTGCGCGATCGCTTCTCCGTTTTCGTTGCGCTGTTGTGGGGGTAAATAGGCTTGTCCTTGTAACAAGGTATTATCAACAAAAATATAACCACCAGATTCTAATAATCCCTCATCCATTAAAAGCCGATAATAATCTTTATACCCTGTTTTATCCGCATCAATAAACGCTAACTGGAAGGTTTCTCCTTCGCTGGCTAACTTTTTCATGCTTTCTAATGCTGGATCAACGAGGATAGTGATTTTATTTCCGTGAGGAGACACATCAAAACAATCACGACCAAATTGTGCGGTATAGGGGTCAACTTCGCACGCGATTATTTTACCGTCTTCGGGAAGTGCTTCCGCCATGGCTAAGGCGGAATATCCAGTAAACATTCCGATTTCTAAGATACGTTTCGCTTTGGTCATGTGAACGAACATTTTTAGCGTCTGTCCTTCAATATGACCAGAAAGCATTTCTTGTTCTAGTTTACGGACGGTTTCTCCATCAGAAAAACATTTACTCCAGTCCTCTTCGCGGGTTTTTCGATCGAGGTTTGCTAGGGCTTCTGATTCTGATGTTGTGACTTGATCTAGATACGGATCGAGTCCTGATCCGAGTTGAAAAGCAGCATCGATCGCGCTTTGTAAGTTTTCGGAAACGCCTTCTTGTTTGGCTTGTTCGACGATTCCTTCGAGTTTTTCGACTAAAATTCCTAAAGGAGTAACAGGTCTAGCGGTTTTCTGAGTGGGCTTTTCGTTGGTAATTGTCATTTTTTTCTATAAATTCAGTTTTGACAGGATGAAAATGGTCATCGCCGTTCTTATCTTAGAATAATGTTAAGAAAAATGTCACGATCGCGCTCTTTTTTCAAAATTGATTTTTGGGAAGGAATGGTTTCGCCCCCTTACCCCCAAGTTTGGGGGAACTCTTTGCCGGTCGCCCCCTCACCCCCAAGTTTGGGGAACGAGAAATCGGTCTTATGGGTGATTTATGATGGCTAGATTATATGAATGCTACGAATAATCCCCCCCTAACCCCCCCTTTGAAAGGGGCAGGGCTGTTTCATTCTATTTTTTTGGTTATTCCAGATGTTAGGAATAGCAGGGGTTTTACGGCTTTTTTCTTAAGAAAAAGCCAAATTAGAAGAAATTGGCGCGATCGCGCCACCCCGTAGGGGTTTTTAGGCGATCGCTTTCGATTTTAACACCGAGAATGAAACAGCCCTGCTTTGAAAGGGGGGGGATCAGGTAATCGGTTTGTAGCAGGCTTTTTGTATTTCATATTACTTCCGATAGATGACAAAAATTAAACAGGAAAGGGCGATCGAATCTTTGCTAATGCTTAATATAACTCCATAATATAAGAGAATAGTAATAAGAAAGTTTAAGTCTATTTCATTTTTATGACATCAACTCCCTTAGCAGAAGATAAACTCTCGATTTCCACTCGCATCGCCTACGGAATCGGAGATTTCGGTCCGTCGATGTCGTTAAACGTTTTGATCATCTTCTTCTTTTTCTTCTTAACCACTGTCGCTGGTGTTCCTCCCAATATCGCTGGAACGATTTTATTAATTAGTAAAGGCGGTAATGCGATCGCGACTTTGATTGTAGGATCACTGAGCGATCATACTCGTAGTCGCTGGGGAAGGCGACACAGTTGGATGTTAGGTAGTGCGCCGTTTTTCGCCCTTAGTTTTGCCCTCCATTGGTGGGTTCCGCCGCTTACTTCATGGGGACTTTACAGTTATTATCTACTGGTGGCGATCGTGTTTCAAGTGAGTTTTGCTTGTTTCTTAATTCCTTATAGCGCCCTCCTCACCGATATCAGCGAAAATAATAAAGAACATATTCGTCTCAATGGTTGGCGATTTAGTTTTGCAATGGTAGCAAGTACATTTTCCTTGTTATTGATGCAGGTTTTAACCATTGGTAATGACGAACCGCAACGACAACTTCCGATTTTAGGCACAGTTTGCGCGATCGCGATTTTAATTTCTATTGGCTGGTGTTGTTGGGGAACAGAAGAAGCGGAACTTAAAGCCGCCTCTCGTCGAGTGAACTTCCAAGACTTAAAACAAATCGCCAGCAATCGTCCGTTTTGGCTACTTTTGGGAATTTATGCCTTTTCTTGGATGGCGTTATTAGTTGCGCCGACGATTCTCCCTTATTTTATTGTCAATAATTTACGACTTCCAGAGTCAGCGATTACCTCAATTACTCTGATTATGAAAATTGCCACATTTGCGGCTTTATTTATCTGGAAACCGATCAGCGAGTGGTTGGGTAAAAAAGCGAGTTTTTGGTTAGGAATTAGTATTTGGATCATCGGAAACTGTGGATTGTTTTATCTACAACCAGAACAACCACAATGGATTTATTTCATCGCTGCTTTACAAGGAATGGGAATGGCGGCGGCTTATTTGATTCCTCCTTCAATGGTCCCTGAAGCGATCGACTGGGATGAGTTAAAAACGGGTCAAAGACGGGAAGGAGTTTTTAATAGTATTATGTTGTTTGCGAATAAAATGGCGCAGGCTTTAGGACTATTTTTATTTGGACAAATTCTGTCTTTTGCTGGGTTTCGGGAGTCACTCCCGCCGATGGAACAACCAGAGTCCGCGATCGGTGCGATTGCAATTACCGTAATTTTGTTACCAACGCTTCCTCTTATCGGTAGTTTAATTTTATTATTCTTTTATCCGATCGATATCGAAACCCATCAGCAAACTGTCTTTAAGTTACAGCAGCAACGATCGACCCAAACCAGCAACCAGTAATCGTAGGTTGGGTGACAACCCAACATCAACCATGTAGGTTGGGTAACAACCCAACATCAATCAATCATCAATTAAGTAATCGTAGGTTAGGTGACAACCCAACATCAACCATGTAGGTTGGGTAACAACCCAACATCAATCAGAATCGTAGGTTCGGTGACAACCCAACATCGTAGGTTGGGTGATAACCCAACATCAATCAATTATCAATTAAGGAATCGTAGGTTCGGTGACAACCCAACATCAATCAGAATCGTAGGTTCGGTGACAACCCAACATCAATCAATCATCAATTAAGAAAAGCCAACATCAACCTTTGTTGGGTTACGCTGTCGCTTCACCCAACCTACGTCTTCACTTGGCTTCACCCAACCTACGTTGATCGATTACTCGTCTTCAGCGAAGATGTAACGCCGCAACGCTTCTGGATCAGGTTCAGGGCTGCTTTCTGCGTACTCTACCGCTTCATCAATTTCTTTTTGCACTTTTGCCTCAATATCAGAAAGTTCCTGTTTTGTCGCTAAATCCTGTTCTAACAAATAAGCCTCTAACTTTTTAATCGGATCACGCGCCATCCAAGTTTCTTTTTCTTCAGGAGGTCGCAACTCATCGGGATCAGCGAGAGAATGACCGCGAAAACGGTAAGTTAAAGCCTCAATTAAGGTGGGACCTTCACCAGCGCGAGCGCGAGCAACCGCTTCTTGTGCGGTGGAATACATCGCTAAAACATCCATCCCATCCACTTCGACTCCTTCCATCCCAAACACGCTGGCTTTTTTATAAATTTCGGGTTGGGAGGTGGCTCGATCGTGCGCCATACCAATTGCCCATTTATTATTTTCCACCACAAATAAAATTGGTAACTTCCATAAGGCCGCCATATTCAAACATTCAAAAAACTGTCCATTATTGGTCGCACCATCACCAAAAAAACAAGCCGTCACCTGATCCGCATTAGGATTTTTCAAAACTTCTCGACGGTATTTGCTTTGAAATGCTACCCCAGTCGCTACAGGAATCCCCTCCGCAACAAACGCATATCCCCCTAAAAGATTATGTTCTGCGGAAAATAAGTGCATTGAGCCGCCGCGCCCTTTGCTGCAGCCAGTTTCTTTTCCGAAAAGCTCTGCCATCACTTCTTTTGCTGGCACACCTGCACTGAGTGCGTGAACGTGATCACGATAGGTGCTGGCGACATAATCTTCATTTTGACGCATGGCTTTAATCACACCACTGGAAACGGCTTCCTGACCATTGTAGAGGTGAACAAAACCAAACATCTTACCCCGATAATACATTTCGGCACACTTATCTTCAAACAAGCGTCCGAGGATCATGTCTTCATAAAGGATAAGTCCTTCTTCGTGGCTAATTTGTGCGGGTTGAGGTTGAAAAGTAGGTAAAATTCTTTCAGCGACCATAGATTTTGTATGATTTGGGAAAAGGTTGACAGTTAATTGGACAATGGAGGAAAGACAATTAATAATCAATTGAAATTTCCTAACCAGTCTAACGACCAACCGCGAAAAATCGACGCGGGGGAATTAGAATTTAATTGTCAATTCTCAATTGCTAATTGTCAAATGTTAATGTACTGCTCAAGACTGGGGACGTAAACTGTGCATATTCCTCTCGATTATTACCGAATTATTGGTCTGCCTTTACAAGCCACTGCTGAACAAATTGAGCAGGCTTATCAGGACAGACTTCGCCAAACTCCTCACTCGGAGTTAAGTCAGGGAACACTAGAAGCTAGAAAAAGTTTATTAGATTCAGCTTATGAGGTATTATCAGACCCTGAACAGCGCAGCGAGTATGATGCCAATTATCTACTTAGCACTTATGACGTGGAAGGGGAAGAAACCGTTGCTTTACCTCAAATTCAAAGGGAGGAAGAAGCGGCGGCTGTGGCTGCCCATACGCCAAGAATAGAAGTAGAAACGCCGCAACAGTTACTCGCTACGTTATTAATTTTATACGAACTTGGGGAATATCAGCGAGTGCGTGATCTGGGAGAGGAGATGTTAGCGCATCCCGATCGCCCAGAAGGGGAAGAACTTTCGCCCCCCATGCAAGGGGATTTAATTCTAATTTTAGCTTTATCCTGTTGGGAGTTAGGACGAGAGTTTTGGCGACAGGAGGAATATGAAGCGGCTGGCGAGGCGGTAGGAAAAGGACATCAGCTTCTCTGGGATTGGGATTTATTTTATCAGTTGCGATCGGAAATGGGGGCGGAGTTGGACAAACTTTGTCCTTATCGGATTTTTGAGTTACTTTCCCAACGAGATTTTAAGGAGAATGCTATTCCGAGGGCGATCGAGCTTTTGCAAGGAATGTTTGAGAAAAGGGGAGGAATTGACGGAGAATTACCCGATGATTCAGGATTGAATGTGGATGAGTTTCTGCATTTTGTCCAGCAGATTCGCGAATATTTAACTACCAGTGAACAGGAGGAGTTATTCGGCGCAGAAGTACAACGCCCGTCGGGGGTGGCGATGTATTTAGCAGGTTGTGCGTCACTGGCGAGGGGATTTGCTTATTTAGAGCCTTATTCTGTTGTGAAAGCGCAGGGATTATTCCGACAGTTGGAAACCTCCCATAGTTCAAAAGGCGATCGAGCGGATGTGTATTTAGAGGAGTCCATTTGTGCGCTACTGCTAGGGGAAACGGAACAGGCGATCGAGTTGATGGAGAAAAGCCAAGAAACCGACTCGATCGAGCAGATACAGACTTATGCCGCGCAAGCAGAGGAGTCTCCTGATCTGCTTCTGGGATTATGTCAATATGCGAAACAGTGGTTAGAGTCTTTTCTCTTCCCAAAATTCTTGGATGTGGCGAATCAAAAGGCAAACTTAAAAGACTATTTTGCTAGTGAGTCGGTACAGCAAACCCTAGAATCTTTTCAAGGGGAGGAAATTCCATCGCCAGAACCTGAAACCACCTTTTCTCCTCCTCCAGACTTTCATCGCGATCGCTCTCCAAACACCTCACCAGACAGGAAACATTCCTCTTCTTGGGAGGATAGACGATCTCATCGTCGTCGGAAAAAGCCTTTACGCTTCCAGTCTCGCACGTCACGGATTATTGGTTTGATTCTGTTAACGGGAGTGGGGTTAAGTGTGATCGCGCTAGTGTTGTTTGGATTTTATCAAGGGGTTAGTGCGTTATGGTCAACTCTCGTTAATCCCAATAGTAATCGCTCTGAACGTTCCTCGATCGCCCTCGAATTAAATGCGCCGCCAGTTGCGATTCCTACGCCCCAATCTTCGGAAGATGACGCTCGATCGACCCTTAACCGTGCTATTGGGGAACAAATCGTCCGCACTTGGTTAAGCAGTAAAGCACAAGCATTAGGCTCTCAAAATCAAGCCTCTGCTTTAGCAGAAATTCTCACTGATCCGTTGCTTTCTTCTTGGGAGTTACGTTCTCAAACCTTTGAAAATAATAATACCTATCAACAATTTCGTCACAGCGTCACCATTGAAAGCGTTTCTTATGCTGCGGAAAATCCCGATCAAGGTGAGGTCATCGCGACAGTGCGCGAAGTGGCTAAATACTACCGCAATGGGAATCAGATTCCCTCTCAATCTTATGATTCAACTTTAAGAGTGCGTTATGATGTTGTTCGCCAAGACAAAAACTGGCGCATTGAGGACATAACTGTCATTGAAGAATTGTAACTTAAAATACAATAAAATAGTAACCCAAATCTTATGCACTCCCCCTAACCCACTAGGAGGGATTAACCAAATAACCAATAACCAATAACCAATAACCAATAACAAATAACCAATAACAAATAACCAATAACAAATAACAAATAAAATGACAAAATTAACACCAAATGCCAGCTATAGTCTTGCGATCGAGTTATCGTATCCCAATCAGCCAGGGATGTTGGCTCAAATCACGAGCGCGATCGCCCAAGCTGGGGGAAATCTCGGTGATATTCTACTCGAAAGTCAGACTCTTAATTTAATTCAACGGCGCTTGATTGTGGATGCTTATAGTAGTGAACAAGGAGAAGCGATCGTTCAAGCCTTACGAGGGATTCCAGAAGTAAACATCCTCACCGTTTGCGATCGAACCTTTGAGTTACATCGCGGCGGAAAAATTCGCATCCAGAGTCGCATTCCAGTTAAATCCCAATCTGATCTCGCAATGGCTTACACTCCAGGGGTAGGGAGAATCTGTCGCTCGATCGCGCAAAACCCAGAAACCGTTTATTCTCTCACCATCAAAGCCAATACCGTCGCCGTTGTCACCGATGGCAGTGCCGTTTTAGGATTGGGGAATTTAGGGGCGGCGGGGGCGTTACCCGTCATGGAAGGAAAAGCCCTGTTATTTAAGGAATTTGCCGATATTGATGCCTTTCCCATCTGTTTAGACACCCAAAACCCAGAAGAAATTATCACTGCGGTGAAACAGATTGCCCCCGTTTTTGGTGGCATTAACTTAGAGGATATCAGTGCGCCGCGTTGTTTTGAAATTGAACAGCGTTTAAAACAAGCGTTAGATATTCCCGTTTTCCATGACGATCAACATGGCACAGCAATTGTTGTTTCCGCCGCGCTATTTAATGCCCTCTCTCTCGTCAAAAAAGCGCTTGCTGAGGTGAAGATTGTCATCAATGGGGCTGGGGCTGCAGGAATCGCGATCGGGCGTTTATTGAAGCAAGCAGGGGCAAATCCCGATCAAATCATGCTTTGTGACTCAAAAGGGATTATTTCCAGTCAGCGTGACCATTTAAGCACCGAAAAACAAGAATTTGCCGTCAAAGCAAACGGATCATTAGCCGACGCGATGAAAAATGCCGATATCTTTATCGGGGTTAGTGTGCCAGGAATTGTCACCCCAGAAATGGTAAGCTCAATGGCAGTTGAGCCCATTATCATGGCAATGTCAAATCCGATCCCAGAAATTCAACCCGAATTAGTGGCGGATCAGGTAGCAGTCATGGCAACTGGGCGTAGTGATTATCCGAATCAGATTAATAACGTTTTAGCCTTCCCAGGGATTTTTCGCGGTGCATTGAATTGTAGAGCCTCTGGTATCACTGTTGAAATGTGTTTAGAAGCGGCTCGCTCGATCGCGTCTTTAATTTCCCCAGAGGAACTAAATCCTAACTATATCATTCCGTCCGTCTTTGATGAAAGAGTGGTAACAGCAGTTACGGAAGCAGTGGAAAAAACAGCAACAAAAGAAGGAATAACCTTATACCATGCGTGAATAATTGGCGCTACACACCATCCCATTATTCCCCCCAATCATCGGGGGGTTAGGGGGGATATACTGTTACCTGATTTTTTGAAAATGGTATTAATACCATTTTGGAAAAGTCAAGTTACCTTAAAGCCCCCCAACCCCCCAAGTTTGGGCAGGGCTGTTTCATTCTATTTTTTTGCCTTTTCCAGATGTTAGGAATAGCAGGGGTTTTACGGCTTTTTTGTTAAGAAAAAGCCAAAAAGTAAGAAAAAGCGTTCGATCGAACGTACAATAAGGGGTTCAGGCGATCGCATTCAATTTTGACCCCGAGAATGAAACAGCCCTGCCAAGTTTGGGGGGCTTAAGTCGTCGATACTGTAGCGCCAATTCTCCAAAATGGTATAACCTTAATTCTGTTTAAAATGATCGATAAGTAAGTTAAATCAAAAATTTAGTCAAATGTCAAAAACAACAGAAATAACCTTACAATTACCAACCGAATTACTGGAAACAACTGAAGCCTTAATTAAAGCAGGAAAAGCAAACAGTTTAGATGAGGTTATCACGCAAGCATTGCAACACGAAATCAATCAATTAAAGAGTGAACAGCCTTCTTTCAACTCATCTAATGATTTTAATAATGATCCGATTTGGCAACTTGGAAAAAAACCGATTGCAATCGACATAACCGATGCTTCAGAAAATCTTGATCAATACCTTTATAATACTTTTTGTAATTAATTTTAGACAAGCAGGGTTTACGAATTTACCTTAAACATTAATTAAGAAATCAATAATACACTAACAATGATGGCGCGTAGAGAATTAGAAGAAAAAGCAAGTAAGAGTCATAAAAAAAAGAATAAATGGGTGATCCGCTTTGAACAAACAATGGCGTTGATCGCCTTAGTCAATTTAGGTTTAGTTTGTATTGATATTAGTTATATTCCCTTCCGAAACTTCTACTTAAAAGAATTTAGATTATTAGTTCAAGGATTAAACTATATTCCCAAATCAGAATTTATTGAAAAATATACTCCGATATTAATTGAAGGTTATCGGCAAATTCCCGACTCGTTTTTAGAACAAACTCCTCTTCTCGCCCAAGGCTATGATTATGTTAAAGGAATTAAACCTCATCCCGAAACCGAGGAATATTTACAAACCGTTGAAATTTTAAAACAACAAGTTACAAAAACGGGTTTAGCATCTTATCAAACTCAACGGATATTAGAAGATTTACGCCAACAAAGTCTTGAGATTATCCAAAATAATCCCTTTGAAGTTGCTAACAAAACAGGAACATTAGAAACCATTAAAGATCGGATGCGAAACCAAGTCGGAGTTAATTCTGCAAATCAAGCCTTTCAGGAATTTTGGACATCTGATTATTTAATTCAAAACGAATACGAAAAACAGATTCAATTTTTTGATCAGAAAATAAATAGCTTAATCGAAACGAATTATTTACGAGGAATTGACCCCGAAACTGGAGAATTTATCGATCGATTCTGGCTTCTAGACTTACCATTTGTCATTTTATTTGCCATTGAATTTACGGGACGCACTTATTTAATCCACCGCCGACATATCGGGTTAAGATGGATTGATGGTATGATGTGGCGTTGGTATGATGTATTTTTATTTTTTCCGATCTTTCGCTGGTTACGGATTATTTCTGTCACCACACGGGTAGATCAATCCGATTTAATTAATTTAGAATCTGTAAAACGCCAAATTTCTCAAGGATTTGTTGCGAGTATTGCTGAAGATATCACCGAAATTGTTTTTGTCCGTTTAGTGAATCAATTACAAGGTTCATTGCGTCGGGGAGAACTAAAAAAGGTTATCTCAGAAGCGAATACTAAACAGTACATTGATCTCAATGATACGAATGAAGTCGCAGAACTGAGTAAATTATTTGTTCAATTAGCAGTCTATCAAGTTTTACCAAAAATTCGTCCTGATGTGGAAGCGATCGTGCGTCATAATGTAAGAAAGGTGTTAGAAACATCTCCTGCATTTCAAGGATTAAGACAAGTCCCAGGATTAGAACGGTTTGAAAGCCAACTCACGGAACAATTTGTCACCTTAGTTTATCAAGTGATTTATGATGCTATTATTGGGGCATTAGAAGAAGACCCCGAAGCGGAAAAACTGATTGAAGAATTAGGAACAAATCTCACAACAGTTTTAACCGATGAAATGCAGGGGAAACAAACGATCGAAAAAATGCAGTCTTTACTATTAGATTTATTAGAAGAAGTAAAAGTGAATTATGTAGAACGTTTATCGGAGGAAGATGTAGAGGAATTATTAGAACAAACCAGGCGCTTACGTCAAGGTTACAAATAGAGATAAATCGCCGCAAATTCCCCCAAACTTGGGGGTTAGGGGGCGCACCTATAATTTATTTTCAAAAAGTCAGGTAACAGTTGATCCCCCCAAACCCCCCTTATTAAGGGGGGCTTAGTTGGTCGTTAATGTAGCACCAATTATTTAAAATGGTGTAATTTATTTTTCTGATGATGTTATGTTCTTATTTTTATCAAAATTTCTCCCTTTATTTGTCTATCCACTAGGATTAACCACACTACTTTTATTAGGGGGATTAATTCTAGCTTGGAAACGTCCGCAATTGGCATTATTACCAATGGGAATCAGTGTAATTGTAATTTTCCTTGCTGGTAATGCTTGGGTGAGTTCTCTTTTAGTTCAATCATTAGAATGGCAACAAATCCCTAAAAAAGAATTACCAGAAGCAGAAGCAATTATCTTATTAGGAGGATCAACAAGAGTTCCCACGCCGCCCCGGAAAACTGTAGAAATAACCGAAGCGGGCGATCGCGTTTTGTATGCCGCCCATCTTTATAAAGAAGGAAAAGCACCGCTAATTATCGCTACAGGTGGACGAATTACTTGGCTAAAAAATTCGCCTCCAGAAGCAGATAGTATGAAAATTTTATTAACTGAAATTGGTGTTCCAGAAGAGGCAGTTATAGAGGAAAAACAAGCACTTAATACTTATCAAAATGCCGTTTATACGAAAGAGATTTTAGAACAACGTGGGATTAAGAAATCACTTTTAGTGACTTCTGCATCTCATATGCCTCGATCGATGCTAGTGTTTAAAAAACAGGATATTAATGTTATTCCAGCCCCCACAGATTTTACCGTTACCCAACTAGACTGGGAACAATTACAAAGCACTCCCCAGGTCACAATTTTAAATTTAATTCCTGATGCGGGACGATTGCAGCAAACCACACAAGCACTCAAAGAATATATTGGAATTGTTGTCTATTGGTTAAAAGGTTGGATTTAACCACCAACACTTAAAATCTGTTCCGCCGTTAATTTTAAGTTTGGGAAAGTCGGTGAAATAATACTCTGATTTCCTCGGAATTGTTGGATTTGATAATCCCCATCAACCAGAGTACAAATAGAAAGAGTCGGTTGTTTAGGTTTCCCAATGTGTCGAGTTCCTCCTAAACCGAAATAGTCTGCAATCCAATACTCTGGAATCCCTAAAACGGCATAATCTTCCACTTTACGGGCATAATCATTTTGCCAGTTGTTGCTAACAACTTCGGCAACAAATTTAATAGAATTACCAAGAGTGAGGATTGATTGATCCAACCAAAGCGGTTCTTTAGTGAGTTCATTTCGATCGACCACTGCAACATCAGGTCTAAAGGCGGTTAAACTAGCATTAAAAGGGCGTAATAATCCTCGTTGTAAGACAAACCAAGGTAAACCCTTTTTCTCAATTTCAACACAGATTTTAGCAGTAATTAAGGCAGCAACTTCCTCATGGCGACCATTGGATTCCAAATCAAATACTTCTCCATCAATTAACTCATAGCGGTTATCGTCGCCATACCGATCGAAAAATTGATCAAAGGTCAATGGCTGCTGTGGGATGATGTGATTAGTTGCAATAGTCATCACTGAAAACCGTTTTTCTTTAAGCCTACTATAGATAAAAAGTAGGTTGGGTAGAGACGTTCCATGGCACGTCTCCACGCGAAACCCAACACAAATTATAATACCATTTTCAAAAAGTTAGGTTACAGTATATCCCCCCTAATATCAGGTTCGCTCGATCGATGATAAAGAGTAGATAAAGAGTAGGCCCTAGTGAAGCGAAGCGAAACCCAACACACATTATAAGCAATTACCCGAACTTGATATAACCCCCCTCTGAAAGACAGTGTATCCCCCCTAACCCCCCTTTGAAAGACAGTGTATCCCCCCTAACCCCCCTTTGAAAGGGGGGAACAATGGGATGGTATGTAGCGCCAATTATTCACCCATGGTATAAGTAATTACCTGAACCTGATCTTTAGAAATGGAATTACCAGATATTTCTGTTCGAGAATTTTTACTTTGGATTTTGGGAAAACGGAAGCGATTTCGGGTGAAAGGAAATTCTATGCTTCCTTTACTTAAACCAGAAGAAGAGGTTTTGATCGATCGAGGCTGTTATCAAGATTCATTACCAAAAGTGGGAGAGATTGTTGTAGCAAAACATCCGACAAAAAGCGATTTACAGTTAATTAAACGAGTCACCCTTGTATCAGAAAATGGCAGTTGTTTTCTGATGGGAGATAATCCCGAAGAAAGCACCGATAGCAGACAATTTGGTAAGGTAAATCGAGAACAAATTATTGGTCGTGTTACCTGTCGGTTTGGTTAATTTCCCAATCTCTAGTGATTTGAGATTAGCCCCCCAACCCCCAAGTTTGGGGGGAAATAAAAAATTATTTCAATCATGGCAGGTTTTCAGTGTAGGTTGAAGAATTATTCATGGCTGTGATGAACGCGGCGCAGTTTTAAAACATCACTCATTTGTTTGATCTGATTAAAACAATACTGCATTTGTTGATGATCTTTCACTTCCATCGAAACACTAATTAAAGCGGGTTTTCCTTTTCCCGTTTTGACGCTGGCATTGCTAAGATTAATATGTTGGTCGCTGAGACGAGCGAGAATGTCTCGGAAGATTCCCACCCGATCGATCACTTCGATTTCCAAATCAACGGTATAAGTGGGAGCGCGACCATTGCCATTAGTGGGATTCCAATCCACAGGGATCACGCGATCGCTCTCTGTATTTTCCACATTAGAACAGTCTTGACGATGAATGCTTACGCCTTTAGTGCGAGTCACTACCCCCACAATGGGTTCACCTGGAAGGGGAGAACAACATCCCGCGCGATGATACATTAACCCCTCTACCCCTGCGATCGGGGCTTTACTTGTAGTACCATGATGATTATTCCGAGAAGTAGTGGTGGGGAGACTTTGTATTGTTTCCTCTTCTAAATTTCCGATCTCGTCGGTTTTCTCTACCGCTTCCTCTTGCAAAGATTCTTCCCGTAACTTACTGGCAACAGAATTAGTGGTAATCTCCCCATAGCCCACCGCCGCCAGTAAATCGTCAACGCTTTGATGGTTACAACGCTCGGCGACTCGTTGCATTCGATCGGACTTAAATAGTGAATCTGATCCTGATTTTCCCACTACTTTTTCTACCATACTCCGTCCACGAGTAATATTTTCTTCGCGATGAGAACGTTTATACCATTGACGAATTCGATTACGCGCACTGGGAGTAACCACAAAGTTTAACCAATCTAAACTGGGATGACTGTTTTTGCTGGTAATAATCTCGACAATATCGCCATTTTTCAAAGCAGTATCTAAAACCGTCCAACTGCCATTAACTCGTGCTCCCTTAATATGATTCCCGACTTCGGTATGGATATGATAAGCAAAATCGACAGGAGTCGCACCGCGAGATAATGCGACCACATCCCCTTGCGGCGTAAAGACAAAAACATCATCTTCAAAGAGATTATCCCGAATGCTTTCAATGTATTCTTGAGCATCTTTGAGGTCATTTTGCCATTCTAAAAGTTGTCGTAACCAAGTAAACTTCTCATCCTCGGCGGTAAACTTAAAGTCGCTTGTTCCCCCTGTTTCCTTATACAACCAATGGGCGGCAATCCCGTATTCGGCGATATAGTGCATTTCTAGGGTTCGGATTTGCATTTCGATCGGTTTTCCATAACCACCAATCACCGTTGTATGTAAAGATTGATAGCGGTTCGGTTTCGGTAAGCCAATATAATCTTTAAAGCGACCTGGAATGGGCTTAAACTCATCATGGATAATCGCCAAAGCGCGGTAACAGTCTTCTCGCGTTTTTAGAATCACTCTCACCCCAGCTAAATCGTAAATTTCAGCAAAGGTTTTTTGCTGCTGTTGCATTTTCTGGTAAATTCCATATAAATGCTTGGGACGACCTTTTAACTCTTCTACTTCTATTCCCCCTTGATCAAAGCGTTTCTGTAAGGCTTCCGTTACGGTTTGGATTCTTTTTTCTCGATCGGTGCGTCGATCGGCAACTAACTCTCGTATTTCTTGAAATGCCTCTGGTTCGAGATATTTAAAGGATAAATCTTCCAATTCCCACTTAAAACTCCCAATTCCTAACCGATTCGCCAAAGGCGCAAATATTTCTCTGGTTTCGAGGGCAATTTGTTTCTGTTTTTCGGGTTTCAGATGTTGTAAGGTTCGCATGTTGTGGAGACGATCGGCGAGTTTCACCACAATCACCCGAATATCTTTCGCCATCGCCAAAAACATCCGCCGAAAGTTTTCCGCTTGACGTTCAGTTTTACTGGAAAAGTTAAACTTAGAAAGTTTGGTTACTCCTTCTACCAAATGGCGCACACTTTCGCCAAATCTTTCTTCGATTTCCTCACAAGTTACTTCTGTATCTTCTACAATGTCGTGTAGGAAACCAGCGCCGATCATGGCACTTCCTCCCCCTAAATCCCGAATCAACCCCGCAACAGCGACGGGATGGGCGATATAGGGTTCGCCCGATCGCCGATATTGACCTTCGTGTAGTTCATAGGCAAACTGAAACGCATCCGCGATTAAGGCTACATCTTCATTGTCTTGGTTCGGATCATTAGCAATTTCGATACAGTCTTTTAACCACTGGGGAAGCGGTGTGTTATATTCAGTTGGGGTTTTTAGTGCGTAGAGCAAAGCTCGTGTCGAAGACATCGCATCCATAGGGTTTGCAAAGGGTGTGTTCTACAATGTTCTACTAATTCTGATGACATTTGCTTGTCATGTCAAAGGGGATATGCTGTCGTTTCCTTTTTCAAAAGGACGGTTAACCCTTTCCCCGCTAGGGGGATTAGGTTGATGTTCCTCAGTTTAAACAGTTTATGGTTAATTCAGGTTATCGTAACTTAAACTCGGTCAATTATGTTACCGCTATCTTATCGGGAACGTTATCAGCGTTTTTTAGAAACTTTAAAGCAGTTACAAGAAACGCTTGATCAAGAGGGTGATCAAGTGACTCGGAAATCACTTTTTTCGCAACTTCAACAACAATTTCAAGGAGAAATTATGTCTCTCAAAGGTGAAACCTTGACTGGAGAAACGTTCTCCCGTTGGCAATCTTCCCAAACCGAGGTTCATCGGATTATGCGCTTGTTACAAAACGATATGATGTTTTTGCAAACGTCACGAAATAATGACACTTTTCAAAAACGTTTAGCAACCGTGCGCGATCGCGTGGGAAAATTGATTGATTTCGCCACTGCTTTTACCCAGAATGACGATTAATAAAATGTCTGATGTTTTGCTTACTCTGAAGCATCTAAAAGTTAGCTACTTCGATCGAGTTTCTTCTAGTGTAACAACTGCGGTTGATGATGTTTCTCTATCCTTAGAAGCAGGGGAACGTTTAGGATTAGTGGGAGAGTCTGGTTGTGGAAAATCCACGTTAGGGCGTGCGATAATGCGTTTATTACCGAATGCAATTGTGGAAGGGGAGTTAAACTTTCAGGGAGAGTCGATTTTAAGCATGACTCCGCAGCAGTTGCGACGGTGTCGGGGAGAAGCAGTTTCTCTCGTGTTTCAAGACCCCATGACGCGGTTAAATCCCTTGATGACCATTGGAACGCATTGTGTTGAGACATTAAGGGCGCATCGTCCTCAATTATCTGATCAGGAAGCAAAAAAAAGCGCGATCGAGGTTTTAGAAACGGTTAAAATCCCTGCGAGTCGTTGGTCACAATATCCCCATGAATTTAGCGGTGGAATGCGTCAACGGGTCGCTATTGCTTTGGCGTTGTTATTAGAACCCAAATTAATTATTGCTGATGAACCAACCACCAGTTTAGATGTTACCGTTTCTGCTGAAATCTTACAAGAATTAACCCGATTATGTCTGGAAAAAAATGTTGGGTTACTGTTAATTTCCCATGATTTAGCGTTAGTAGGAACATACTGCGATCGCGTCGCGGTCATGTATCAAGGAAAACTGGTGGAATTAGGAAAAGCGAAACAAGTTTTATCTGAACCGAAACATAATTATACCCAGTCATTATTAAAAGCAGCGCTACTGCTTCATCTTCCGCAAAAAAAACGGGAAAATGCAACCACAGAAAAGCCAATTCTAGAAGTCAAAAATTTAGTTCAGCATTACACTTTAGAACAAAATTTAATCCAACAGTTACTCAAAAAAGAACCCACTGTGATTAAAGCAGTGGATGACGTAAGTTTTAATTTATTTGCAGGTGAAATTTTTGGTTTAGTGGGAGAATCAGGTTGTGGGAAAAGCACCCTTTCTCGCAGCATTTTACAGTTAGTGCGTCCCACTTCTGGTAACGTTATTTTTTCAGGGGAAAATTTAAGTCAGCTATCTGAGGCACAAGTGCGGCAATTTCGTCGTCAGATTCAGATGATTTTTCAAGACCCTTTAGCCTGTTTAAATCCGTTAATGAAAGTGGGAAATAGTATTGCTGATCCATTATTTATTCATCAGTTAGCAACAGGAAAAGAAGCAAAAGAAAAGGCGAAATATCTTTTAGAAAAAGTGGGGTTAACGCCAGTGGAGGAATATTACGATCGTTATCCTAAAGATTTATCTGGAGGTCAACAACAACGGGTTTCGATCGCGCGATCGTTGATTACTAATCCTCAATTAATTATTTGTGACGAACCAGTGAGTATGTTAGACGCAACAGTACAAACGCAAGTGTTAGAGTTAATGTTATCCCTGAAAAAGGAATTTAATTTAACCTATTTATTTATTACCCATGATTTATCTGTAGCAAGATTTTTGTGCGATCGAATCGCAGTGATGAATCAAGGAAAAATTGTCGAATTAAAAGCAACAGAAACCCTATTTAATTCTCCCGAACATCCTTACACAAAAACCCTTTTAAATGCAGCCCCCAGCTTTTAAAGCAAACCTGATCAAAACCACTTCTCCAGCTTTATAAACCTTTAAATTCACAACTCTTCATCATAAATAGCATCAGCTTCACTGTAACCTCTGAAAAATTCTTCTGTACTCAGATGTTCCCAATCAGCATCTTCCAAAGAAGAATCAAAACTATCTTCTGATACAACAAAAACGGCTCGAACTCGCTTATTTTTACAATGAATTAAAGGTTTATCCAGTGTAATATGACCTTGCTCATCTACAATTCCAGTTAATTCAAATTCCTGCATCTTTACCTCAACTCACGCTTTATTAAGCAAATCCTAATTAACAATTTAAATGCGATCACCGACGATCTTTCCTGCTTGCAGCCGTTCAATGAGGGGTTCTAAATCTTTGCGAATCGATCGATAACGTTTGGCAAGTTGAACGAGGTCTTTAGTTTGTCCCGCATACACGCACTTCAACTAATATAGCAAAAGAGTTGTGGGATCACGAAGGAGCTTTTGATAGTCGCCCATCTTCCATATAGATAATCCGATCGGCGATATCCAGAATGCGGTTGTCGTGAGTCACTAAGAGGATGGTGCAACTCTGTTGTTTCGCTAAGTTATACATAATCTCCACCACATCACGACCCGATTTTTTATCCAGGGCTGCGGTGGGTTCATCAGCCAGAACAATTTTAGGATGACTGACTAACGCCCGCGCAATAGCAACCCGTTGTTTTTGTCCCCCAGACAAATCACTGGGATAATAATGAAGACGCTCTCCTAATCCTACCTTTTCTAGCATTGTCGCGGCTTGCTGATGACGTTCCTCCTTGCGCCATCTCCCGTGAACTTCTAACCCCATCTGTACATTTTCCAAAGCGGTGAGACTATCATGTAAATTGTGGGCTTGAAAAATATACCCATTATCTCGTCTGGCGCGGACTAACGCCTCTTCCTTCGCCTCAGAAAGTTCATGTCCGACCACTTGTAAACGACCCCTCTGCGCCGCTCGTAAACCGCCGATAAGGGTGAGGAGAGTAGTTTTTCCAGAACCCGATGGTCCTGTCATAATGACAATTTCTCCTGATGCAATTTCCAAGTTAATGTTGCAAAGAACTTGTTTTTGCAGTTTTCCAGAGCCAAAATAATGATCAAGCTCTTGGACAACGATCGAAGCATTTTGTTTCATAGTGCAATTTAATTTTATTAGTGAGAAACCGATCAACTTAGTTTCCCCCAAACTTGGGGGCTAGGGGGCATTTCCCTAGAAAATATCGGCAGGATCGGCCGCTTGTAGTCGTCGTGTCGCGATCGCGCCTGAACCAACGCACATTAGAAACGTAAGAAAAAACACAATCGCCCCCCGACTAACAGAGCCTACAATCGGAAGCGCCGTCGCCGCTGCTGTAAGTTGATAAGCACCCAAAGCGATCACCGTCCCAGGAATAAACCCCAAAACAGACAAAATTAAAGCCTCTTCAAAGACAATCATCAATAAATACCGATTGCGATAACCCATCGCTCGAAATGTGGCGTACTCTCCAAGATGGCTATTTACATCAGTGGATAACACCTGATAAACAATCACCATCCCAACAATAAACCCCATCACTGACCCCAACCCAAACACAAAGCCAATGGGAGACTCTGACTGAATATCATTCAATTCAAACTCCACATATTCGGGATGAGTAAACACTTGAACATCTTGCGGTAAACGTTCTTCTAAGGCAAGTTTCACCGCTTCTGGATTAGCCTCTGCTGCCATCTCAATCAATCCGATGCTAACCGTTCCCGCTTCTCGTCTGGGAAACAACCGCAGAAAATTTTGATCGCTGGTAATCAACGCCCCATCATCAGCAAAAGATGCACCCACAGTAAACAACCCTCTAATGGTTACGGTTTCGGAGCGAATTTCTGTTGTGATGGGCTTTCCCTGTTCTAGCAACGCAATTAGTTCTTGATAATTTCCTCTAGAGGCGCGATCGAATAACACGGTATCGGGTAGGCGAAGGGTGTCCAGTTGTTCGTTGATTTCGGGTAAGTCTAACATAGGTCTTTCGGGGGTTTGACCCACCACCAACATTGAGGCTTTTTCCCTGGTTTGCGGATTTTGCCACTGAATTGATCCCAAATACATGGGATCAGCCGCAATCACACTCGGCACATCAAGGGCTTGATCAAGTCGCCGTCGGGTAAATGTCCCTAACTGTCCAAAATTCTTGGCTTCCGTGCTGAGAATGACTAAATCGGCTTGAAGGGCGCGAGGATATTGGGTATTGCTTTTGTAAAGCGCGTCTGCAAAACCTAGTTGCATAAAAATTAGAATATCAGCAAAGGTGATTCCCGCGATCGCGGTCAATAATCGCATGGGGTCACGCTTCAGTTGTAAAAATCCGATGGGCGTTCGTTCTCGCAAAATTTGGAAAGGACTAAACATTGTTATTCTCTCCCTATTCAGTGATAATCTTGACGGTGACTTGTAAATTGCTTAACCCCGCCACTTTCTCACGGGATGCGGAATCTAGCTGAATCGAAACTTCGATCACTTTGGCATCGGTATTCGCCGCGGGGTCTATATCAACTACTTGTTGTCGTTCCACTTGTAAGCCAATCCGCGCTACTGTTCCTTGTAATTTTTCCTCAATGACAGGAGAGGTAATGGTGACAGGTTGACCTACTTTAATCGCTGGGATATCGCTTTGATAGACTTCTGCGATCGCGATCATTTGCTGGGTTTCGCCAAGGGTAACAATGCCTTCACTGTCAATGGTTTCCCCCGATCGAGTGTGAATTTTAATGATCTGTCCCTCTTGCGGCGATCGCACATAGGCTTTTTCTAGGCGAGTCTGGGCTTCTCTCACCGCAGTGGTGGCGGCGACGACTTCGGCTTCGGCAAATTCGAGATCAACAGTGCGAACTTCCGCCAGTTGTTCTAGAGTAGCTTTCGCCTGTTGAATTTTTTCATCACTGGTACTTTTTAACCGCGCTAGTTCCGATTTTGCTACCTGAACTTGTTGGCGAGTGGTGATGAAGGTGAGTTCCCGTGCATCTCTTTCTGAGGCGGAAATTGCTCCTTGCTGATATAACGATTCATAGCGCTGGTATTCCATGCGGGCGTTTTCCATTTCCGCTTCTAAGCGTCTAATGGTGGCTTTTTGACTGGCGATCACTCCTGCTTTTTCCGCTTTCAGGCGAGAAATTTCGGCTCGTTGCGCCTCTAATTCGCCAGTTTTCGCCCCTGCTTTCACTTGGGCGAGTCGCGCTTTGGCAATGCGAACTTGCTCTTTGGCGCTGGCGAGAGTGGCTTCTAGGGTGTCTTGGTTAGCCAACACTGCAATGATTTGTCCAGGTTGAACCCGATCGCCTTCTTCCACCAATAACGCCTGAATACGGCTTTCTTGGGCGGATGTGGCGGCGGTAACACGAATCATTTCTCCTTCTGGTTCCAGTCGCCCTAAAGCGGTCACTGTGGCAGGTTCTGGGGTTAACTCTGTTTCAGGGGCTGCTTGCTGGGGTTGATCCCTTGACAGGCTTTGGAAACTGATGACACCGATTACTCCTACTGTCGCCACGATCGCGATCCAACGTCGCGGTTGGTTAATTACTACTTTGCTATTCATTGCTAGATAACAACTCGTTTTTTTATTATACTAAACGGTTTGGTACGATTTGCCATACAGATTAATTTAATTTTTAGATCAATTCAGTCTGAAGAGTGAGCTATCCTAGAGGATGTCCTTAGTTGAACAATAAGCAATCATGTCTGGAGATTCCTTTACCCTGCCCAAAAGAGAACGATCGCAAAAGATGCAAGCTATCTTAGAAGGGGCATTACAGGTGTTTATGGTGCAGGGATACGCGGCGACAAGTATGAATCGTATTGCTGTGGCGGCAGGAGTTTCCAAATCGACTTTGTATAGTAATTTTGAAGATAAAAAAGGGCTATTTTTAGCCCTCATTCAAGAATTAACTTATTCTAGTCGTCAAGAGGTTTTTAATTTACTGTCTCAGTCGGATTTACAAGCCCCTCCCGAAGTAGTCTTGCGACAGATTGCGCGACTCATGCTGGACAGTTTTCAAAAAAATCAGCCGTTGTTAAGTTTTATGCGATTGGTGATCGGAGAATCAGAGCGATTTCCTGATGTTGCGACAACATTTGTCGTACAAATTCAAAAGCCGATGTTAGAGCAGTTAACGCTTTATTTAGCCTCTCAAACGCAACTGCAACTCAGCGATCCAGAAGTGGGGGCGCGGGTTTTTGCAGGGTCTTTAGTGCATTATCTCATTATCCAAAACTTATTGGGTGGAGAAGAAGTTGTTCCCCTTGAGCGCGATCGCATGATTGATGGTTTAGTTACTCTAATTACAGGTTCAGTGTCAAAGGCTTAACCGTTAAAAAATTATGCTGACGCTTAACGTCCAAACGATCGATCTAACGGATGAACAATTTTACCAACTTGCCATATCTAACCCAGAAATTCCAATGGAACGATCGAGCAAAGGAGAACTAATTATAATGAATCCTGTCAATGAATAATAAATTTGTAATTCCGAGAAAACTTTTCCCTATTTTATTGATTAAAATTATCTTTTTTCCTTTACTTTTAGTTACCCCTTCAGTCAAAGCAGCAACTGAGGAATTTTGTCCAGAAGCATTACCGCAAAAGCTCGATCGATTGATTACTGCTTCAGAAAAAGAATCGCGTTGGGGAATTTTGATTCAACCATTGTTATCGGAAAGAATCTTATATCAAAGAAATGCAGAAAAGTTGTTTATTCCCGCTTCTAATGTTAAACTTTTTACCAGCGCGATCGCGCTCAATCAACTTCATCCTGAGTTTAGAATCATTACCCCTGTTTATACTGAAGGCGATTCTCCTCACCTTCAGAAATTACAAATTATTGGACAAGGTGATCCCAGTTTAAGAACAAGTGATTTAGAAAAACTGGCAGCAACTTTAAGCAAAAATAATGTTAGCTCGATCGAAACCCTTGTTTTACAAAGTGGATATTTTTCCCAACCAAGAATTAATTCAACTTGGGAATGGGAAGATGTTTATGCCGCTTATGGAACAGGAGTTAATGATTTTATTTTAGATGAAAATGCAGTCACTTTAACCTTACGTCCCCAAAGTATTGGAAAAGCAGTAATTGCAGATTGGAATAATAATATTGCAGCCGCCCAATGGAACTTAAATAACCAAGCAACCACCGCACCCGTAAACACAGATTATCGCATCCAATTACAAGGAAAACTGGGAACATCACAACTAAATTTAACGGGAAAACTCCCTCAAAACATTAAGACAGATGTTTGGCAATTAGCGATTCCTCAACCCGATCGATATTTTCGAGATACGTTATTAAATGCGTTAGCTGAGAGAGGAATTACTGTTAATCAAGTTCAATTTTCTGATTCGGAAATAAGAATCCCCCCTAACCCCTCGATCATCGGGGGGAATAATCATGTAAGTTTTATTTCTCCTCCTCTCAAGGAGTTGATTGTAGAAATTAATCAAAATAGTAATAATTTATATGCAGAAGCCTTATTAAAAACCCTGATTGCTAGAAGCGGAGAGGAGATCATTACAGAAGAATTAACGCGATTCGGGATTCCTCCCAATCATTATCAATTGGTTGATGGATCAGGACTTTCTCGACGAAATTTAGTTACTCCCAGCGCGATCGTGCAATTATTAAAAACCATGTCAAACGGTGAAAATGCAGCAACTTTTCGATCGTCTCTCGCCGTCGCTGGAATTAATGGAACATTAAAAAATCGTTTGCAATCAACTATTTTACAGGGAAACTTACAAGCAAAAACGGGAACTTTGACGGGAATTTCTGCTCGATCGGGTTATGTTAATCCCCCCAATTATCAGCCTTTAGTTTTTAGTATTCTTTTAAATCATTCTCAAGTTTCACCCTCACAACAAAGAGACATGATCGATCGAATTTTATTACTTTTATCGCGCCTTAAAACCTGTCAAGACAGAAGTAGGTTGGGTGGAGGTAACGAAACCCAACAACAATATTCGTTATTCGTTATTCGTTATTTGTTCACTGGTCACTGGTCACTGGTCACTGGGAGACGTTCCATGGAACGTCTCTACATTGGTTACTGATCACTGATCACTGGTCACTGGTCACTGCAATGGGTGGAGGTAACGAAACCCAACAACAATATTCGTTATTCGTTATTCGTTATTTGTTCACTGGTCACTGGTCACTGGGAGACGTTCCATGGAACGTCTCTACATTGGTTACTGATCACTGATCACTGGTCACTGGTCACTGCAATGGGTGGAGATAACGAAACCCAACAACAACAAGGTTCGCTGCCATGTTGTAGCATGATTAAATTAGACCATGAGAGAAGGACAATCAGATGGAAATTGGCGTTCCCAAAGAAACAAAAGATCAAGAGTATCGCGTTGGGTTAACTCCTAGTAGTGTTCGCAGTTTATGTGAACAAAAGCATCAAGTATTTGTAGAAACCCAAGCTGGGGTAGGAGCAGGGCTAAAAGATGAGGACTATCAACAAGCAGGGGCAACGATCGTCACAGAAGCCAAACAAGCCTGGAACCGAGAATTGGTGGTAAAAGTCAAAGAACCCCTTCCCGATGAATACATCTATTTAGAAAAAGGTCAACTCTTATTTACATATCTTCATCTTGCCGCCGATCGCGTTCTTACCGAGGCGCTGATCAATTCTGGAATTACCGCCATTGCTTACGAAACCGTTGAACTCCCCAACGGAAAACTCCCTCTTCTCAACCCCATGAGTATCATTGCGGGACGCTTATCCGTGCAATTTGGCGCTCATCACCTAGAAAGACAACAAGGGGGACGTGGCGTATTATTAGGAGGCTTTCCTGGGGTAAGATCAGGGCGTGTCGTCATCCTCGGCGGTGGGGTTGTCGGAACAGAAGCAGCGCGAATCGCGGTGGGAATTGGCGCACAGGTGCAGATTTTAGACGTGAATGTGGAACGTTTAGGAGAACTAGAAAACCTCTTTGGTTCACGGGTGGAACTCCTTTACAGTAATTCCTCCCAAATTGAAACCGTTGTTCCCGATGCTGATTTACTCATTGGGGCGGTTTTAACCACGGGAAAACGCGCGCCAAAATTGGTGACACGGGAGTTAGTGCAACAAATGCGTCCTGGAAGCGTAATTGTTGATGTTGCGGTTGATCAAGGGGGTTGTGTGGAAACTTTGCAAGTGACTTCCCACAGTCATCCCACTTATGTAGAAGAAGGAGTCGTTCATTTTGGCGTTCCCAATATGCCTGGGGCTGTTCCTTGGACAGCGACTCAGGCGCTTAACAATAGTACGCTTCCTTATGTGATTCAACTGGCAAATAAGGGGTTAACCGCATTAGAAGAAAACCCAATTCTTGCTAAGGGGTTAAATGTTCAGAATCAACAATTAATTCATCCTGCGGTCAAAGAAGCCTTTGATCTATAACTAGGGTTTGCTGAAAAAGTTCATGTTTTCGGTGTAGTAAGGCAAAAGGCAAGTTGCCTTAGGCAAGAGGTAAAAGGCAAGATGGGGGAGATGGGGAAGATGCAGGGCTGTTTCATTCTTGGGGTCAAAATTGAAGGCGATTGCGCTCCGCGCACCGAGCGCTGCGCTCGATCGCCTGAACCTCTTACGGTACGTTCGATGTGGCGAAGCCACCGCCCTTCTTGCCTCGAACGCTTTTTCTTACTTTTTGGCTTTTTCTTAAGAAAAAAGCCGTAAAACCCTTGCTATTCCTAATATCTGGAAAAGGCAAAAAAATAGAATGAAACAGCCCTGCCAATCATCGGGGGGTTGGGGGCTAGAAACTGAAACTGAAAACTTAACCATTTCTTAACTTAGTTAGCCAAATTAACTGATATAATAGAATAGTGGCTAACTTAAACTGATCGATAACCAAGACAGTTCAAAGAAAGTCACTTTTGGCGGTGAGTTACATCGTGTCAGCCTGTGGACTGGTTAACGCCGACGTTGCTAGGAAAAGCCCAAGCGTGGAAAGAAGCAGGAAGTGGACATCAGACTCTATCAGGCTTTTAGAAGCTATGGTTAAGTTTGAGGAAGTTCCTCATAACGGGATTAGCAATGACTTGATGTTGGGTTTCGCTTCCCTCCACCCAACCTACTTTTCTTGATGTTGGGTTTCGCGCTGGCTTCACAAGGGCCTACTTTTCTTGATGTTGGGTTTCGCGCTGGCTTCACAAGGGCTTACTTTTCTTGCTTACATCAGTGGTGAGGGGACAACCTCTTGATCCGATTCGATATCTGTTTCTAGGGTTTGAATTAATAGCGGTAAACCAGCCCCTTTGAAACCACGCCGAACACAATTTGAGGTTTCGGTGAAGCCTACAAAGAGAGGATAGGCTTTTTGCGCTCCTTCGCTGAAAATATGTTCTTTCCCTGGTGGCATAATCCACTCATAATCTTGGTGTAGCCAAGCCTCAGTTTGTCGCCAACGTCGCAGAAACTGGGAAAATTCTTCTTCGGGGCGATGGATAAAGACCATGATTTCTACCCCCATTTTGATTTTCCATTCTGGGTCACAGGTAATCAAAGCGAGATCACAGGGAAGTTGTACCGCTTGCGATCGAGAGAAGTCATCTCCCATAGAAGATTTACTATTTCGTAACTGTAGCAGTGGCAAAGGAAGTGTAATGACACTTTCATCAGGGCGACGCAAACTCGGTAACATTTCCAAATAGGGACGATGTTGTCGTAGGAGGGCGATCGCGCTTTCACGGTTGCTATATTCAGCAAGAAGCGTTTCGTATTGTGACTGTTTAATGGGCATGGTTTTTTTTGCTTGATTTTTATCCCAGTTCATCAAAGATTTTGAACATTGGTAAATACATGGACAAGAGAATTACTCCCACCATTCCCGCAACACCCACCATCATTAAAGGTTCAATTAAACTGGTGAGTGCTTTTACCGCTTGTTCTACCTCATCTTCATAAAAATCCGCCACTTTCATCATCATCGCATCGAGTTCTCCAGTTTCCTCCCCAATGCTCATCATTTGAATCGCAAGCGGGGGAAATGCGCCTTCTCGTTGTAACGCCAGACTAATCATTCCCCCTTGTTGAACTTCCTGTTTAGAGGCTTCGATCGCGTTCGCATAGACCTTATTTCCCGCCGTATCACGAGAAATATCTAAAGTGCTTAAAATCGGAACGCCCGATCGAGTCAGCGCCCCAAAAATCCGACAGAACCGCGCCACCGCATTTTTCTCCGTCAAGTCTCCCAACACAGGAATCTTCAACATCAACTTATCAATTTGCAAGCGTCCCATCGGAGTTTTGTAGTATTGCTTAAACCCAATAAATCCACCAGCAACAATCCCAATCGGAATTAAAACCCTCGGACTTCGCAGCAAAGCACTGAGATCGAGCATAAACTGAGTTAACGCGGGTAATTCAATTCCCAACCCCTGAAAAATCCCAGCAAACACAGGAATCAGAAACACCGTCATCCCAATAAACACCACAAACGCAAATAAACCCACCGTGACAGGATAAGCCATCGCCGATTTAATCTGTCCCTGTAACCGCGCCATATCTTCCAATAACTTAGCGATACGGTTTAGCACCTCATCCAGTACCCCACCTGCTTCTCCCGCCTCAACCATACTCACATATAACTGATCAAAGCATTCAGGATGTTTACTCATAGCATCAGAAAGATTAACCCCCTGTTGCACTTCCGAACTAATTGCTTTCAGCGCCTTACGCATTTTGGGATTTTCCGTCTGTTCCGACAGTACCCCTAAACAGCGTACAATTCCCACACCAGCATTCACCATCGCCGCAAACTGACGGGAGAAAATCGCCTTATCCTTCACCCCAACCCCAGATAACTTTTCCTCAATAATGGATAAATCCAGATCGAGATCAAATCCTGCTTTGCTGGCGCGACCAATTTTGGGATATTTCCCCCGCAATGATAACTGTGCTTGTGCAGGCGACTTCGCCTCTACCTTTTCCTTAGTCCGCTTTCCCTTTGCGTCTTGAACTTCAACCACAAAAGTTGCCATAATCTTTTCCCCTACTCACTTTTTTAGGTTTAACGTTTTGTCTTCGCTTGAGTTTTGCTGTTTTTCGCTACTGAACCTGCGGTGAGACGATCTAACTCATCGGGTTTACTACTTTTGGAGATGGCTTCTTCCATAGAAATTGCCCCTTGATTCACCCAATACGCCAAAGACTGTTCCATCGTTTGCATTCCCAGTTTCATTCCCGTTTGAATCGAAGAATAAATCTGTGAAGTTTTTCCCTCTCGAATTTGGTTGGCAATAGCAGGAGTCACCACCATAATTTCCTGCGCCAGCACTCGTCCGAATTCCCCAGGTTTCGGATTTTGCTTTTTCGGTAAACACTGACTAAACACTGCGACTAATGAACCCGAAAGTTGCGCTCGAATTTGCTCTTGTTGTTCGGCGGGAAACACATCTACCATGCGGTCAACCGTTCCACCGGCGGAACTGGTGTGTAATGTTCCAAAAACTAAGTGACCCGTTTCCGCTGCGGTTACCGCTAACGAAATGGTTTCTAAATCTCGTAATTCTCCCACCAGAATAATATCTGGGTCTTCCCGTAAAGCAGCTTTTAAAGCATTGGCAAAACTTTTTGTATCTTCTCCTTTTTGTCGTTGGTGAAACAGACATTTTTCGTTCGGAAAAACATACTCGATGGGGTCTTCTACCGTTAAAACGTGCTCGTGGCGAGTGCGATTAATCATGTCTAAAATCGCGGCTAGAGTTGTGGTTTTTCCCGAACCAGTGGGTCCTGTCACCAGAATTAATCCTCTGGGATAACCTGCCATTTCTTTCACCACATCTGGCAGTCCTAATTTTTCATAGTTAGGAATTTTCGAGGATAAGGCTCGTAAACAAGCCGCATAGCAACCGCGCTCTTTATAAACATTAACTCGAAACCGCGCCAAACCTTTTACCCCATAAGAACAGTCTAATTCCCAATTTTGCTCTAATTGTTTCCGTTGACTGTTATTGAGCATACTAAAAATTAGTCGCTGTGTTTCTTGTGGCGTTAGGGGTTCATCTCCAACGGGTTGCAGTTTTCCACTGTAGCGGAAATAGACAGGCGCACCCGCTTGAATGTGCATATCAGAACCGCCTTTTTCCACTAATTGTTCCATCAAGTCTTCGATCATTAATTCCATCTTTATTTTCTCCGTAATTCTTCAATCATCAAACAATATTTAATTAATAATTCTCAGTTTAGCATTACAGTATTTTGCCTTGTCTTCTTTAAGAATTTATACTGAAATCTGTTTTTCTTTAATTAAGGTTTCCTGAATAAACCTAGAACATTTACCCAATCAGTTTTTAAGGCTCTTAATGCTTTGAAAAAGTGCAGGGGAGAAATGGGAGACAAGGAAGACAAGGAAGTGATTTTTCTCCCCGATCTTCCCCATCTTCCCCATCTTGCCTTTTGCCTTTTGCCTCTTGCCTCTTGCCTTACTACACCGAAAACATGAAGTTTTTCAGCAAACCCTAATTAAGAATTATCAATTTTTAATCATTAATTTCCCTTAGTCTTGGAAACGAGGGGTTAAACAATAAGGACAATCCAGCCATTCTTGTTGTAATTCCGCCCCGCAAGTGCTACAAGTGAGAGAGCTTTTCCGTTTTGCCTTCATTTCTGCTTCGACTCCAGAATCGGTAAAGGTCACTCGTTCCACTTCTTCGAGGGTGGTATAACCTTCTCGAACCAGATTTAAACTATAAGCAAGAAGCGTTTTCATGCCTTCTTCTACCCCTGCTTCTTTGATGCGTTCGGTGGGTGCGCCTTCATTAATTAGGGTTTGTAGGGTTTCGGTCATTTGCATGATTTCATAAACCCCAGCCCGTCCTTTGTAACCGTTACCACCACATTTAGAACAGAGTTTTCCTTTTTTGCGAGCTTCTTCTATTTCTTCGGGTTGCAGACAGTTGGCTTTATGAAAGGTGATTTCTTCTTCTTTAGTTGCGGATAAGCCAAAACGAGCGAGTTCCTCTTGCGTGGGATTATAAGGGATGCGACACTCACTGCACACTCGACGCATTAAACGTTGAGCGAGAACACCGATTAATGAGCCTGAAATCATAAAGGGTTCGACTCCCATTTCGTCTAACCGCGCGATCGCGCCAGCAGCATCGTTGGTGTGTAAGGTGGTTAAAACTAAGTGTCCTGTTAAGGCAGCCTCGATCGCAGTTTTTGCCGTTTCTTTATCTCGCGTTTCCCCCACCAGAATCACGTCCGGGTCTTGACGGAGAAACGATCGTAAAATCGACGCGAAATCCATGCCTTTTTCCCGAATCACCTGCACTTGGGTAATTCCAGGTAAAGAATACTCGATCGGGTCTTCGGCGGTGCTAATATTTACCCCTGGGTCATTGCGTTCGGCGAGAATCGAATAGAGTGTCGTTGATTTCCCTGAGCCAGTGGGTCCCGTCACTAAAATCAAGCCAAAAGGACGACTTGCCATTTCCCTAACCACTTCTAGACTTTCTGCATCAGTAATCAGTTTGTCTAATCCCAACTGTGTGGCACTATTATCCAAAATCCGTAGTACCACTTTCTCCCCATAGCGACTCGGTAAGGTACTCATCCGAAAATCCACATTTCGCCCTTGATACCGCCGACGAATTTTCCCGTCTTGAGGCATTCTGCGTTCTGCAATATCCAAGTCCGCTATAATCTTAAAACGCGCCGCGATCGCAGGGGCAATTTTAATCGGGAGATTATCAAAGGCTTTTTGTAGCACCCCATCTCGACGCATCCGCACCCGAATATACTCTTCTTGGGGTTCAATATGAATATCAGAAGCACCATCCCGAAGCGCCTTAATTAAAATCCGATTCACCACATTAATAATCGGTGCGGCTTGAGCATCCCCCAAAGACTTTTCTAAATCTGCCTCAGCTTCGTCATTAACTTCTTCTAACCCATCCACATCCAGATTAGCGAGGTCTTTAGTCACATCTAACTGTTCATCTGCGGCTTGTTCTTCCTCTTGAGCAGATTGTTCATCTAGGTATTCACCAATGATCCGTTGATAATCCTCCAACGTCATTACAATGCGCTGCAGTTTTAACTGTTTCGGACGCAAAATCCGCATTAGATTATCTTGAGCATCCAATTGATCAGGATTCACCATTCCCACCAATAGAGAAGGGGGGCGAGTATCTTTCTTATCTAAAGGGAGTAACTTATAGCGGCGACACATATCCACAGGAATTACATCGTCAATCAATTCCTTAATGGGATACTGATCTAAGTTCGTTACTTCTGGATCGAGGGACTCAACGCCATAATAAATTTTGAGTTCAAACAGATGATGCTTTTTATATTGACGATAAAGTTCTGGCGGTAATTCCTTGCCAGTAACCGATTGCAACGCTTCAGTAAACGATCGTTTTCCTTCTGATTGGGAAACCTCTTGTCTGGCTTCTTGGATTTGTTTACTATCCGCGTAACCCGCTTGAATTAATTTACTTCCAAACGGCGAGGAGTCACGTAGGGTGGTCAGGGCTCTTTGACGTTTTTTTGCAGATGAAGAATACGTCATAACGGCAACTATGGGGTTAGCAAGGTTTGAGACTGATTCGTCCTAATCTATTTTTAGGATAGCTATTTCTGATCAAACATCAGAATTGTCAAGATTCTTTATAAAAGATAGCACTACGCGCAAGGGAATCGGGAACAGAGAACAATAAATAATTGCCCCCTAATATCAGGTTCACTCAATCAATGATCAACCGTAGGTTGGGTGGAGGGAAGCGAAACCCAACACCAATTATAAGCAATTACCCGAACTTGATATCACCCCCAACTTGGGGGAATCATCATTAATCGCCCCCTAACCCCCAACTTTGGGGGAATCATCATTAATTGCCCCCTAGCCCCCAACTTTGGGGGAATCAAGAAAGGGTCTTTCTGGGTTAATTTGTTTTTGATCAATTTTATTAATTTTATAAACACAAACTTTGATAAATTTACTAAAAAAAGATTAAAAAAGCATTTTCAGGAAATTTAATTAATTTAAAAATTTAATAATAACTTTAGCTTTGAATTAAATTATAAGTTTAGTTAAACAAGGCTTTCATTTCTAAACTCATTGCGTAATAATTGCGATCGACAAAGCAAAGCAAGAGGAAAACACTGTGAAGCTATCAGTTTACGGAAAAGGCGGCATCGGAAAATCTACAACCAGTTGCAATATTTCAACCGCACTGGCAAAAAGAGGAAAAAAAGTCTTACAAATTGGTTGCGATCCTAAGCATGACAGCACATTTACCCTCACAGGGTTTTTAATTCCTACGATTATTGACACCCTACAAGAAAAAGATTTCCACTATGAGGATATTTGGCCCGAAGATGTCATTTATCGCGGTTATGCTGGCGTTGACTGCGTAGAAGCGGGGGGGCCTCCTGCTGGCGCTGGTTGCGGTGGTTATGTGGTTGGTGAAACCGTAAAACTCTTAAAAGAATTAAATGCGTTTGATGAATATGATGTGATTCTATTTGATGTTCTCGGCGACGTGGTATGTGGTGGTTTTGCTGCGCCTTTAAATTATTCTGATTACTGCATGATTGTTACTGATAACGGCTTTGATGCCCTGTTTGCGGCTAACCGTATCGCTGCTTCGATTCGGGAAAAATCTCGGACTCATCCTTTACGCCTCGCTGGTTTAATCGGTAATCGTACCTCGAAACGGGATTTAATTAATAAGTATATTGAAGCGGTGCCAATGCCAATTTTAGAGATTCTACCGCTCATTGAAGATATTCGTGTCTCTCGTGTGAAAGGGAAGACAATCTTCGAGATGGCGGAAACTGAACCGATGTTAGATCAGGTGGCTCAATATTATCTCAATATTGCTGACCAATTATTAGCTCTCCCAGAAGGCGTTGTGCCACAAGATGCGCCCGATCGCGATCTGTTTACTTTATTATCCGATTATTATCTCAATCCTGCAACGGCAAAAGGCGCGCCTGTAGAGAAAGAGGAAGAATTAGAAGCATTAATGGTTTAATCCCCCTAGTAGCTCAAATGTAGGTTGGGTGGAGCGTAGCGAAACCCAACACCAATTATAAGCGATTAGGCTTCGCCTATGCTTCGCAAATGCCAGAACCTGATATCACCCCTACTTTTGAAAGAGGGGAATTGAAAAAATAATAAATAACGGAGAAAGAAATGACAGAAGAAACGGCATTAAATTTTGAATGTGAAACAGGGAATTATCATACATTTTGCCCCATCAGTTGTGTGGCTTGGTTGTATCAGAAAATTGAGGATAGTTTCTTTTTGGTAATTGGAACTAAAACTTGTGGCTATTTCCTACAAAACTCGATGGGCGTGATGATTTTTGCTGAACCTCGTTATGCAATGGCAGAGTTAGAAGAGGGAGATATTTCGGCGAAACTGAGTGATTATGATGAGTTAAAACGGTTGTGTTTACAAATTAAACGCGATCGCAACCCAAGTGTTATTGTGTGGATCGGCACTTGTACCACAGAAATCATCAAAATGGATTTAGAAGGAATCGCCCCGAAATTAGAAGCAGAAATTGGGATTCCGATTGTGGTCGCACGGGCGAATGGTTTAGACTATGCTTTTACGCAAGGAGAAGACACGGTTTTAGCCGCGATGGTTAATCGTTGTGATGATACGCCGCAAGTAGAAGCAGAAACAGAAGTAGAACCAAAGAAAAACGGCTTTTCTCGCTTATTGAATTTTGGACAGAAAGAAGAAGCAGAAACCCAAGAAACTGAATATAAAGATCATCCCCCGTTGACTTTATTTGGTTCAGTTCCCGATTCTGTAGAAACACAGTTAACGCTAGAATTGAAAAAACAAGGGATTAAAGTGTCGGGTTGGTTGCCATCCAAACGCTTTACGGAGTTGCCCAGTATTGAAAAAGGAAACTACGCTTGTGGGGTGCATCCCTTTTTAAGTCGAACTGCGACCAACTTAATGCGTCGGCGGAAGTGTAAACTAATTGGTGCGCCTTTCCCCATTGGGCCAGATGGAACTCGCGCCTGGATTGAAAAAATTTGTTCTGTGTTTAATATTGAACCCGAAGGTTTAGACGAACGGGAAGCACAGATTTGGGAAAGTGTCGAAGATTATGTGAAGTTGGTACGCGGGAAGTCTGTTTTCTTTATGGGAGATAATCTCTTAGAGATTTCTTTGGCACGTTTCTTGGTGCGTTGTGGGATGACAGTCCATGAAATTGGTATCCCTTACATGGATAAACGCTATCAAGGCGCGGAATTGGCACTGTTAGAACAAACTTGTGTGGAAATGGGAGTCGATGTGCCTCGTATTGTGGAAAAACCCGATAATTATCGTCAGATTGAACGTATTATGGCGGAAAATCCTGATTTGGTAATTACGGGAATGGCGCACGCAAATCCGTTAGAAGCACGTGGATTTAGTACAAAATGGTCTGTAGAGTTTACTTTCTCCCAAATTCAAGGGTTTACTAATACTCGTGATTTATTGGAGTTGGTGACTCGTCCGTTGCGTCGGAATAATAATCTGAAAGAGTTGGGTTGGACTGATTTAGTTCACGAAGAGGACGCGAAACGGATTACAGTTTAATTGTTTGTCTCGAAATGGGTGAGGGGGAAGCAGTGTTGGGTTTCGCGTGGAGACGTGCCATGGGTGGAGACGTGCCATGGCACGTCTCTACCCAACCTACATGATTGTGCTTTGTCATTCGTGATCTTGATGTTGGGTTTCGCTACTCTTCACCCAACCTACTGGAACTAACTTTAAATCAAGGTTAAAGCCAAGATTTCGCTAAATCGATCGCCTCGGAGGGAGAGTTAACTTTCCCTTCAATGTAGGCGATTTGGAGTTCTGTCAGCAGTTCACCGATGCGAGGAGAGGGAGACAGAGACAGCGATCGAAGCAAGTCTTTTCCAGTAACAATCGGTTGGGGATAAGCAACGGGATCATGGGGATTAAGATAATGTTCCAGCAAGGGTTTCGCTGCGGTTAGGCTTAATCCCTTCGCCATTGCGGTTAATAATAAACAAGGGAAGACGTTTCTCGCTTCTTGAAAGAAGAAATATCGATCGCGCAGACTCATGGTTTCCACTTTCGCTTCTAGCAGACGCGGGAGTAAACTCAAACTACTGGTAACGGTGCGAATTTCAGCGCGAGAAAATTTCAGCCCTGTGAGTTGATTTTCCGCTTCTTCAGGAGAAACCGAGACGAAACAAGCTAATTTAGCTAAACTTTGCAAAGTGTTCGATTGTCCGCCTACATTTTTCTCCCATGTTGCCGCCAGATGAGAAGACTCTTGACGTAACCTTTCTTTGATAACATCTATTCTCGCCACTTCCTCCACTTGTTGCTGAGTCACGGAGGGAAAACAAATCGAAAGCAAACCATCTTCCCACGCTTGTTGTAAATAAATACTCCCTTTCCTCGTTTCCAACAGATAAGAGAGTTCGGTTTTAATTCGTTCCGATGCGATGTTTTTTAATTCAGAAGCAAGCTGGGTAATGGTGTTACGAGTTTGAGGATCAATGGTAAAGTCGAGTTGGGCGGCTTGACGATAGGCGCGAAACAGACGCAAGGGATCAGCTTTGAGGTTAGCAGGGGATACCATTTTGATCAGGTTGGCTTCTAAATCTTCTATTCCCCCAAGCGGATCAATTAGTTTCTGTGATTGGATGTGAAGCGCGATCGAGTTGATGGTAAAATCTCGACGATGCAAATCTTGTTCTAAACTTTCCCCTTCAATTTTTGCCACATCAACCGTCCCTTCTGCAAAAACGATTCTAGCAATATCTCTGGCTGCATCTAACACCACAAACCCCGCATCACAGCGATTGGCGAGATCACGTGCCAATTCCACTGCTCGATCGATCACCACTAAATCGAGATCAAACTCCTGCCGTTTCCGATTTAATATTCTATCTCGAATAGTTCCTCCCACTAAATACGCATCAGAGGGAAGCCAAGCTAACGGAAACGGAAAATTAGGAATTGATAATTGTTGACTCATTCTCATTATTCTATTCCCCCCTTTCAAAGGGGGGTTAGGGGGGATTGATATTTCCTTGCCAAGGGGGGTTAGGGGGGATTGATATTTCCTTGCCAAGGGGGGTTAGGGGGGATTGATATTTCCTTGCCAAGGGGGGTTAGGGGGGATTGATATTTCCTTTCAAAGGGGGGTTATATCAGGTTCGGGTAATTGCTTATAATTGGTGTTGGGTTTCGCGTGGAGACGTTCCATGGAACGTCTCTACCCAACCTACTTTTTATCATTGATTGAGCGAACCTGATCTTAGGGGCAATTAAGACTTCCCGAAATCAAGACTGGATTTGTTAAACTAGGACTAAAAGCAAGCAGGGAAGAATAGCGTACCATGTGTATCTGTGTTAACTGCCACTACGTCGATCGTTGCACCACCTATCATGCAGTAGAGACGCAACACGAACAACCTCACCTCACCAACTTTCCCAACTTTGAACCGATCGAACCCACCGTCAATGTTAACATTCGTCCTCAAGAAGAATACATCGAAATCGAGTGGGATGTGGTCGGTTGTGAAAGTTTCCTCGAAGAAGCTGGAAAATGGGCGAAATTACGTCCAGGGGAACCAGTTCCCACCTAAATCTGTGCCAACTGTTCCCCTTCTACCGCCCCTTTTCCCCGTAAAAATCCTGTATTCGCCCCTGGACAAACATAACCCAGCCTTTCGGGGGGGAATTTTTTTTGTAACTTTTCCACATTTCTTAACTGTCTTCGCCAATGGAACGTTTTACGAGTAAAAATTGGGGCTAATTTCCCCTCAGAATCCGTCAATAAATGACGACCAGAAAATAAAACACCGCCGTGAAAGGGAACATAAAGACAGGAAGCGCCAGGAGAATAACCGCAAGTCCAAATCCCTGTTCCTTCTCCGAGGGTAATTTCTTCTGCAAATGGCGTTACCGTGACATTAGGCAATAAATAGGCTTCCTGTTCTTGAATCACCACTTCACAGCCTAAATCATTTTGAATTTTACCGACTTGACTCATTCCATCACGGTGAGTAATAAATAACCAACGCACCCCTCCCAAGTCGCTTAAAAACGATTTTTGTGTCTCATTCCATCCTGGACAATCTACCAAAATATTCCCATCTTTTCCTAAAATTAAGTAGGATGTTCCTCCTAATGTTTCTCGGTTCGGTGGGAAAGCATAAATTCCCCCTAAAATCTCACGGGGAGGTTTGGGTGTGTTGTTAGTAACAGAAGACTGATTCATGTTTTGGTCAACAGACATAGATAAAAACTTTCTGGAAAAATTGTGTCAGGATAGAAGTGAGTGCAAAAGTTAAAGATAGACAATTAGCAAGCGATCATTACTTAATTAGATTGTATTAATTAGGGCTTGCTGAATAAAACTGAAAGTTTTACCAAATAAGGATTTGAGGCGATTAAGTTCAGGTAAAAATGCAAGTTCATTGATTGTTCAATCCTCAAAACCTTAAACTCCTACCGATCAATCAACCCTCTTGCCTCTTGCCTTTTGCCTTTTGCCTCTTGCCTTACTAAACCAACCAATGGACTTTTTCAGCAAGCCCTAATTATTTTTTCACCGCTTACTAATTTAGCATAAAGTTAAAACAAATTATCTATATTTGAGCAAAAGGTTATTGAAAGATGGAACTTTTTTGGATTTTATTAGTTTTAGGAGGAATCACTTACTTTTTGGTGCATCGTAGCGCCAGTGGTTTAACTAGCACCCCCATTTGGTTATTGTGGTTGGCGGTGATGATTCCTGCTTTTACTTGGAGTTTCTGGTTACTATTTGTCGGTGAAGAACAACCGATTCCAATTTTGTTAATGTTGATTCCGTTTATTGTTTCTCCGCTTTTATATTTTTGGTTATTACAGCGAGGAATAAAAGATAAAACCGCCTTAAATTCTTCTTCCTCTAAAACGGAAAGTAAAGAAACATTAACGCCGACAATTTTAGATAAAAAAACGCCAGATGATAAAAAAGAGAAGCGAATTTTAACGCCAGAGGAAGAGGAAGATTTGAAAACTTGTTTTCCCTGGGAATTTTATTATTTACAAACTGTGGATTATGGCGGACAAGCGGTATTATGTCGGGGAAAGTTACGCGCTGTTCCAGAAAAAGCCTATCATAAAATTCGTGGTAATGTACAAAAAAAGTTTGGCGATCGATTTCTAATTTTATTCCAAGAGAGTTTTCAAGGCGAACCCTTTTTCGCCCTGGTTCCGAATCCGAGGAAAGAAGAGAAATCAACTCAAATCAAGGACGAACTAAATAAACCTTGGTTAGCGTTAAGTTTAGGAATCATTACGCTATTTACAACAACGATCGTGGGAGTTGAATTCAATAATATTTCGCCCCAAAAATTTCAATCCGATCCCAGTTTACTCTTACAAGGATTGCCTTATGCTTTAAGTTTAATGTGGATTCTGGGATGCCATGAATTTAGCCATTATTTTGCCGCCCTTTATTACAAAATTAAAGCTACTTTGCCTTATTTTATTCCAGTACCTTTCTTTTTAGGAACATTTGGGGCGTTCATACAAATGAAATCACCTGTTCCCCATCGTAAGGCTTTATTTGATGTGGCAATTGCTGGCCCTTTAGGGGGATTTATAATGACTATTCCGATCTTAATTTGGGGGCTATCTTTATCAGAGGTTGTGCCAATTTCTGAGGAGTCAGCATTACTAACCGTTGAGTCTCTTGATCCGCGATCGTCGCTTTTGATGACACTATTTTGTAAAATAAGTTTGGGCAGTGATTTTGTTGCAGAAACCGCAATTAATTTACACCCGATCGCGATCGCGGGTTATATTGGTTTAATTGTTACCGCTTTGAATTTAATGCCAGTGGGACAATTAGATGGTGGACATATTGTTCATGCCATTTATGGACAGCGTACCGCCGTAATTGTTGGTCAAATTTCGCGACTCTTGATGTTATTCTTAGCCTTAATTGAACCAGCGTTTTTAATCTGGGCAATTATTCTCTTTTTCATGCCAATTTTAGATGAACCCGCCTTAAATGATGTGACAGAATTAGATAGTATGCGAGACTTATTCGGATTACTGGCTTTAGCTTTGTTGGTGACAATTTTGTTACCGCTTCCTGAAACCTTTGCCAATTTATTGAATGTGTAATTAAGGAGAAAGAAAACATGAGTCAAGAAAATGAACCAGGGGGAATTAAAGTAATTGCCCAAAATCGCAAAGCACGTTTTTTATATGAAATTTTAGAAACGTATGAAGCAGGGATTCAACTGATTGGAACTGAAGTTAAATCCATTCGGGGAGGGCGTATTAATCTACAAGATGGATATGCGTTAATCCGCAAAGGAGAAGTGTGGTTAATTAATGTGAATATCTCGCCTTATGAAGCCACTGGATCATATTTTAATCACGATCCAAAACGCAGTCGCAAACTCTTACTTCATCGGAAAGAAATTAGTAAGCTAATTGGGAAAACTGAACAAAAGGGGTTAACCCTCGTTCCGTTGAAGATGTATCTGAAAAAAGGGATTGTTAAGGTACAAATTGGCTTAGGGAAAGGGAAGAAATTACACGATAAACGAGAAACGGTTAAACGTCGCGAAGATCAAAAAGAAATGCAGCGCGTGGTTAAGCGTTACTAACAATTCCCGACCATTGAACGGCTTTTTCTTGACTACGACGATAGGAGAAAAACTGTTGCGGCTGTTGATAGGTACAATCAGGGGCAATTGCAATTTGTTCGGGATGAAAGCCCATTTTTTCTAATTGTAGGCTGTTCACACGACGCACATCTAAACGGACTTTTTCGGGTTGCGAGTCGGGGAGGAGAGGAGAAGGTTGATATTGCCAAAGTTGTTCTAAAATCTTTTTCTCTGCTGAAGGAATGGTAACATCAAGAGGAAACAAACTCGCCCCCACTTGTGCGGCAACTGTTTCGGAAACTTGATAAACTTCACCACTAATGGCGGGTCCCAGTGCGACTCTTAAGTTTGATAAATCACTTCCCTTCTGGAAGAAACGATCGATCGCTTTGGGTAAAATAGACAAAGCCGTACCACGCCATCCCGCGTGAACCGCCGCCACCCGTCCCGTGTGAACATCTGCAATTAACGCTGGCGTACAGTCCGCACTTGCCACCCACAACGCCTGTTTTTTCCCATCACTGAATAAACCATCAGCTTCTACTAATTCCGTCTCGGTTTGCGCGATTTCTGAAGGGGTGACGATGTGTTTTCCGTGTACCTGTTTACTGCGATAGGTTTCCGCATCAGGAGTGAGAACTTTTGTTAAGTCTCGTAAAGTATATTCATAAAAATGACGAGTAAAAAACCCATGAGAAAATCCTGCAAGTAAGCCACATTGAAGATAATCTAAGCCCTTGCTTTGTCGCCATTCCCAAGTAGTTTGTTGAGTTGAAAAAATAGAAGAAGACACAGCTACCATCCTTGTGATGAGTTTACTGTATCAATTATCTCCATGAATGATTAATTCTGCATTAGTGCCTCTGTTTGGTACAATTAATATGCTGTCCACCGATTTTGTTGCCCAAGCAATCTACTCGGTGAAATTAGAAAACTCGATAAAACAAGCGTTAACCGTTTTGAGGAGAACTATTCATGTTGAAAAAACTCATTTTAGCCACTGTGGCGACTGTATTTTTTGCTTCTCAACTATTTGTCAATCCTGTATCTGCGATACAGTTGGATGAAGAAAGCCGTACCGTTCAGTATAACGAAGCGGGTAATGAAGTTGTCATCAGTAACAAGGAAGCAGAAAAAGGAAAACGTCTGTTTAATGATACTTGCGCTCAGTGTCACTTAGGCGGTGTGACTAAAACCAATCCTAATGTGGGATTAAGTTTAGAAGCGTTAGAACGTGCGGAACCGCCAAGAGATAATATTGCGGGTTTAATTGATTATATGAAAAACCCCACGACTTATGATGGGGAAATTGATATTAAAGAGATTCATCCCAATACAGTTCGTTCTGATATTTATCCTGAGATGAGAAACCTCACTGAGGATGATTTAGAAGCGATCGCCGCTCATGTTTTAATTCAGCCCAATGTACGTGGAAAACGTTGGGGTGGTGGTAAAGTTTACAACTAATTCTGGCTTGGAATTATAAAATTGTGTAGGGGTAGATTTTGTGTTTACCTCTACTTTTTTTGTTATTTGTTATTTGTTATTTGTTATTTGTTATTTGTTATTTGTTATTTGTTATTTGTTATTTGTTATTTGTTATTTGTTATTTGTTATTTGTTATTTGTTATTTGTTATTTGTTATTTGTTATTTGTTATTTGTTATTTGTTATTTGTTATTTGTTATTTGTTATTTGTTATTTGTTATTTGTTATTTGTTATTTGTTATTTGTTACTGGTAACTGGTAACTGGTCACTGGTCACTGGTCACTGGTCACTGATCACTGGTAACTGGTCACTGATTGATGTTGGGTTTCGTAAACTCCACCCAACCTACTTTTTTAAAGATCGGGCTGAATGCGAATCAGTTGATATTCTCCTTTTTGACCTAAAATTGTTACTTGTTTTGAATGATCTATGATCGTTTTGAGTTTACGAGGATGACTTAAAATGATGGTGGATTCGTCTTGTGGTTTTTGTTTGAGATGAGCGATCGCGTCTTCTGTTTCATCTATAAAATTAACCCGATGTTCAGTATAAAAAGCAACGCTTGGTTTTTTCATACCAATCATTATTAATTCTTCTGCTGATTGTCTCACGGTTTGCTCTAATTTGGCTAATTCTCTTAAGGGTTTCTGTCGCACTTGATCCATTAAGAAAATCATGGGTTGTAACACAAAAACAAACGTGAGTAACATTGCTAAAAGATTGATTCCCCACAACCAACGAATCGAGTTTCGGATTAGAGTCAGTAGTGATAAAATGGCAGCACCGAACCAGATCATTCCTCCTAAAATATTGAGCTTCGATCGAGCGTAAATTTCTGATAAGTTTGGGGCGGCGGGATCATAGCCGATAAAGTTAGGACTATAATACAATGCTCCTGCTAAAGCCAATAGAAAAATAATGTTAACAACTGCATTAATTTTTAAGCTCATTCCTGGTGCTTCTTCTTGGTAATAACTCCAAAATAATCCCATTAAAATTGCCGCCGCTGGCAGTAAGGGAATAATGTAACTGGGAAGTTTGGTGACAGCGATCGTAAAGAAAACAAAGATAGTAATCAACCAAAAAAAAGCAAAAATTCCTAACTGTTTTTCTCGTGGTTGTTGTTGCCAAAACTTTCTGCGCCAAACTTGTAAAAGCCCGATCGCGCTAGGAAGATAAACGGATAAAGGGGCAAAGCCAATTAAGATGATCAAAAAATAGAAATACCAAGGCGCATCATGGTCATTCACCACTCCTGTAAAGCGTTGTACATTATGATAACCAAAAAACGAATTAATATAAGTTTGTCCATTTTCCAAAGTTACTAAAACATACCAAGGCACTGTCATCACTAAGAAAATAATCGCACCGGAAACAACACGCATTTCCTTAAAAACAGTCCATAAATTCCCTTGATAGAGCAAAAAAGTAATCAGAATTAATCCAGGTAAAACCAAGCCAACGGGACCTTTTGCTAATACAGCAAGAGCGGTTAAAATATAAAAGCCAAGATACCAAGCTGAGGGGAGACTAATCTTAAAAAAAGGAGCTTCTGTTGCTTTTTCTGAGTTTACATAACCGACAAAAAAACAGAGTAAAGCACTCCCCATACATCCCGTTAATAATAAATCAGATACACCCACTCTCGCCCAAATGATAAACTCTGGCGTAAGCGCGAGAGTAGCAGCCGCAATCAAACTTCCCCACTGTTTTTGGTTGAATTCTGAAGCACGAGAAAAGGGAGACATTCCAAAACGAATCAAGACAAAAAAAAGCAGGAGAGTTAATCCCATTGCGCTGAATGCAGAAGGCAGTCGCACCGCCCATTCATTGACTCCTAAAACTTGATACCCGATCGCCATTAACCAGTATATTAAAGGCGGTTTATCGAAACGAGTCTCACCGTTAAAATAGGGAGTAATCCAGTTGCCCGTTTCTACTATCTGACGAGCGGCTTCTGCGAATAGAGGTTCGGTTTCATCAACTAAACCAATGCTCCCTAATCTCCAGATAAAAGTAATCATACAGAGACTAATAATAATTGACAAGGAAATAATAAAAATTAGGGATTGTTCGTTTTTACGATCCTTCATGTTTGACGATATTCCCCCATTTCAATTCCCCCCTTTCATTGGCGATATTCCCCCATTTCAATTCCCCCCCTTTCAAAGGGGGGTTAGGGGGGATTATAGGGGGTTGACTTGTCGGGTAGGTTAGGGAGATTACTCTCCCCTTCCCCCCTCAGAACCGTGCGTGCGACTTTCACCGCACACGGCTCAAGCAAGAGCAGACCCTAATAGACTGTCTTTGTACTTGTCAAGGTTAGTTAAACCGCTCGCACTTACGTTTACCATATGGTAATCTAACTTTTCGCGCGACTTTTAAGACGTTCCAATTAATCGTTCGAGTTACTGACTCACCCGTGTCCAAGTTAGCTCCCCTTTCAGGTAGGGCAAATTTTGAACCCTTATCCGTCAAGTTATACCCCGAAGGGTTTTCCTCATGCTTTCAAGTTCCTGCTTGTCCAATCCGATTATCGGTTATCCGAAGTCAGGTCGTCGGAGAAGAAACTGCACGGAATCAGCAGACGGCGTTTGCTTTTTGGACTGTCCCATACCCACTGGGGAATTGTGCCTCCCTTACGGTTAGCCTACTGGTAAACCAGACCCCATTGGGCAAACCCACGTTTCACATTTGAGAGATACGCTCAACTTAGGTGGTGTTCTATCCGCCGAGGGTTTATGGTGTGCTAGTCTATCCATGCTTTAGGGATAGACCTCCGAGACTCCATTGGAAGAGGAGACTTCTTACCGTTGCCCTTGACAACCCACTACTTGCTCTCGCTTTCGTGGCTAATCAACCCTATTTTACTACTCGCTCGGCACGCTCACCTTAACTTATAGGGACTACCATTACGACGGCTCATCGAACACTTCACGTTAGTTCACCATATTGAACTTTCCCTAGCACTTATTCCCTTTCTGGCGAGTCATACTTAGGATATAGTTACACTTAACTCCCTGCTTTCCACCCCACCGTTACCAGCGACGCAGTTGGGAGCGGGAATACCCATGCACACTTGGGCAGAGTCTTTCTGAGGGACTCACTCTCTAAATGCAACATCGTGTCGCACTTCCAAAATGGTATTATAACTGGTGTTGGGTTTCGCGTGGAGACGTGCCATGGCACGTCTCCACCCAACCTACTCTTTACTGGTGTTGGGTTTCGTTTCCCTCCACCCAACCTACTTTTTACTGGTGTTGGGTTTCGTTTCCCTCCACCCAACCTACTTTTTACTGGTGTTGGGTTTCGTTTCCCTCCACCCAACCTACTTTTCAATCATAATGTATCTTAATTTCGCCTCACAGGGTCTAGCCAAAGATCGATCAAGCGATGATTCGCACTTGTTCTTCCCGTCGCGTTAGACTGTCACATAAAAAGCGAACAATGTATTCTTGTAAGGCATAGGCGAGATCGGGATGGACTTGTTTCATTTCTTCAAAGGTGGCGCGATCGAGGCGATAAAGTTGACTGGGATGATCAGCGACGACTAAAGAGGAAAGGGGAGGTTTCCCATAAAACCGCATTTCTCCCAATACTGAACCATTAGAATGGGTTTGTAAGCGTTTGGTTTGACCGTCAGGAAGTTCTAATAAGACACTCACTTGTCCAGATTCAATAAAGTATAAACATTGTCGATCGGCCCCAGCTTCAAAAATTACTTCGCCTGTTTCCACGCTTTGAGGAGTGAGATATTCTGCGAACCTTTCTGCTTGTTCCGAGGTTAAAAATAAATCTGTTAACTGTTCTTTTAATGAGGTTTTTTTCGCTTCTTCGGAACAAGCATCACTTAACAGTTGGCTTTCGCACCATTCCAAACCTCGATCTAAATCTGGCAAAATATAACACAGTTTCTCCTCTTGATCAATTCCTCCTCCTTGACGCAGTTGCGCTTCTAATTTTGCCATGAGATTGGTATAAACTAGAGTGAGTTTTTGCTGACGGGCAATTTTTAGCAGTTTAATAAAGGTTAGCACCCCTGACGCATCTAATCCTTCCACTTCTCGAAAGTCAATCAGAATATAATTTAAAGGATTTTCTTTGATTTTTTCTACTCGATCGCGCACTTGTTGTAATAGATAATCGGCTGTTCCAAAAAAGACATAGCCTTGTAATTCTAAGATATAAACTCGATCGCCTTTTTTCGTCAAGGTTTCTCGTTCGGTTTCGCTACGATGGATGTTACTTCTTGTGGTGGCGATCGAAGAACAATTTTTAACCACATTCAGTTGGCTATAGTTAAACATAAAGGAAATCACGCTCATAATAAATCCTACCGCAATTCCTTCTAAAAATCCCACCGCATTAATCACAATTAAGGTGACAATCACAATCAGATAATCTGAGAAATTGAGCGTAAACCATGCTTTATAAACCCACTGAATTAATAAAGATAATCCTAAATATAAAATCAATCCTCCCAGAATCGGTTTCGGGAATAAGGAAATAAAAGAGGACCCTAGAATTAAGACAAAAAAGCAAAAAATACCAGAAAACATTCCCGCCAAGCGATTATTTGCGCCAATTTTATCGACTAATAATGTACTGGGTAACGCTTGATTTCCCACCATACCGCTACCGAATCCCGACGCAATATTTGAGATGCCGATCGATTCTAATTCTTGATTCAGACTAATCTCTCTCTCTACTACTAATTCAATGCCACTATTACTCAAAACCAAAGATAATAAACTAACTAACATTAAGGACAAAATTAGTCCCCAATGAGATAATATAGCTGACCATTCGATCGAACCGAAATCAGAAACAGTTAAGGGTTGCCAAAGTCCTCCTGACGCAAACGTTTCTAGTAACCAACCTTGTTCTCTTGCTTCGGTGAGAGAAGTTCCTGTTCCCCACAAAATCAGATAAAACCCTAACATTAGTCCCAGTAAAGTTCCTGGCATTACTAAAAAATGATGGTAGCGATTCGAGATAATTAATAACACTAAAGCCACCGCAAACGCCGCCCCCCAATGGAGTAAGGGATTCGTGTGAAAAAAGGTTGATAAATTATTAAAAGTTAAGGCAATATCTGCCGTAATTTGAACTGAACCCGACACTAATAACCAGCCCGTTCCAGCCATAAATCCCCCCACCACTGGATAGGGAATAAAACGGATTTTGCTTCCTAGTTTTAAGCGTCCTAAAATTAATAAAAATAATCCTGTACATACTGAAGAAAGCGCGATCGCTGCGAGAACAGTGATTAAAAGTTCCGCAGGTGATACCGTTGCTTTCAAATCAGCTACAATTTCACTGGCTAAAATGGCAGTAATTGCGGTTGGGGCTGCTAAAGGAGTCGCAATCATCCCAGGTAGCGCACTAAAAATCGCCGCAACAAAACTAACAATTCCTGTACTAAACACGGTCAATCCCACACCAACTCCTAAATCTGATCCTAATGTTCCTGAGAAAATTAAAGCTGCATACGAAATCGCTCGGATGACACCAATAATACCAGTAACTAAACCGGCAATTAAACTCAAAAATAGCTCTTTGGGCTGCAGACTATCCGCCCAAGATTGAAACAAGTTAAAACGAATTTGCTGACGTGAACTTAACTGATTAGTCATTTTCCCCCCTAAGTTACTACGATCTAGCCTGAATTGATTGGAGAAAACAAACTGTATTCAATGTGACAAAACTTAGGAAGAAATTAATGTTTGAATGAGGAAAAAAGATAATGCGCCACTAATGATCGGGACAGTTAAATTATCAATTCCTAGTTTAGAAATCGCCTCTAGTGCGGTGGCAGTTATTGCTACAATTGAGCAAATTATCCAGATTTGCCAATTATTTCCTTCTACTGTCATCAAGGTGAGAAAACTCACTGCATAACTCACAACAGCCATTGTTAGTGATCCTTCCCAGCTTTTAGCATTGCCGAAGACTTGATAGGGATGACGACCAAAATTTTGTCCGATTAGTGCGGCGAGTCCATCCCCCCAAGCCATGATTAAAATCCCGATCGCTGCATATTGGGGGTGTTGCGGAAAAAACCAAGCAATCAAAATTCCCATACTCACCGCATAAAAAAATGTGCCGAGACTTTTCCGTCCGACGCTGTTAATACTGGGTAAAATGGGAAAAAAATAGGACAATAAGGCAATCATAGCAGCAACGATCGCTGCGCTAATACCAATCCAAGCTGGAATCTGAAACCACCAAGCGAATAAAATCACGTTTCCCGCGCCAATATGGACGACTTTACGAGTTAATTCTGTTTCGGAAGTAATGATCCGATTTAAGACTTCAGCGAGGAGAATGACTCCTCCTAAAAAGGTGACAACCATGATCAGGGGAAAGATGGGAAAAGTATTCGGATCAGACAAAATATTTCCTCTACGTCCAAGTTTTTAGTATTTTTAAACTAATTTGAAAACAAGAGCCTTCGCGCGATCGCTCTCTTTATTGTAATTTTACAGGAAACCAGTCATTCATTCATCCATTTCAAATGGATGAATGACTAAGGCTGGATTCAAGTGAAACTTTATTGTTACCTAAGCCAAGAGGTCGCCCTCTTGACTCGGCTTCAGAACGGTACGTGAAACTTTCGCTTCATACCGCTCCTCTCAAAACTACGCTGTGTTAACAGCACTTCCCTGCTTTTTCCGATTGGGACTCTTAGTTCTTGCTCGGTCTTCGGCAGTTTTCTGATGATGACAATGGCGATGAAGTAACTGTAAGTTCTTGTATTGGTCTTTGCCCCCTTCGGCTTTAGGGACGATGTGGTCAACCTCCACTACATCTTCATCCTTAATGTAAAGTCCACAACGGGTACATTTGCCTTTCTGACGCTTCATCAGAGTAGCAACCCGTTTTGGTGTGCCAGGATATTCACCCCGACGTTTACTCCAATACCGCCAATCTCCATCGTAAGGAGACCTCGAACCCTCGATTTTTATGTGTCTTTCAATCGGTGTCCATACGTGCTTGCGTAATTCATGCTTGCCCGCAACAGGAGAATTTGGTATATCAGAAGGAGTTGAAAATACCTTAGTAGTCCTCTCTTCTCCCTCTAAATCTTTCTCCTTAGTCCAATGAAAGTATCTTTCTAAACACCATTTAAGGGTTTTATTCGGATGACGGCGTTTCATCCAGCGACGTAATTTGATATAAACCAGGTGGTCTAGATGTTGGAATACTTCTTTTGAGCAAATTGTTTTGTGATAGTTGCACCATCCCATTATTATAGGATTTAGCCGATCAATGATTACCTCTTGGGATTTATCTCTCATTGAATCTAACACTGAAACAATCTTTTCATAATGAGTTTTGATACTTTTGTCGCTAGGTTTGATTATTGTTTTGAATCCAAGTAATTTGCCATTTGTACTTTTTCCTGAGTGGTTTTTCCCAACTTCATATTGACGGATGTTCCATCCTAAGAAATCAAAACCTGGTTTTTCTTCTTCGGAATCATTCAATGTATGACAAATCCTCGTTTTGCTCTCGCTTATTTCTAAGCCTAAGCCATGTAACCAATGTTCAATCAGCGTTTTGGCTTGTTGGATGATGGATTTATCCTTGTGAAGAACAACGAAATCATCTGCATACCTTATAAGAGAAATACTTTTACGGTTATGTATTTTAGTCCCTTTCCAGGTTTCAGCCCATTGTTTTATGTACTCCTCAAGTCCATGCAGAGCAATGTTTGCCAATAGAGGACTTATCACCCCTCCTTGCGGTGTTCCCTCATTTGTTGGCATCCAATCGCCTTTATCCAAGACCCCCGACTTTAGCCAAGCTCGAATTTGTCGAGCAATAGTCGGAGTTGTATTCAATTTTTGTAAGAGAACATCGTGATTAATGCGGTCAAAGCATTTTGAGATATCGGCATCCAATACCCATTTAGGCTTGTACCGAATTGCATTAAAGATTGCTTGTCCCGCATCATGGCAAGAGCGTCCTGGTCTGAATCCGTACGAATTAGGCTCGAATTTTGCTTCCCATTCTGGCTCTAAAGCCAATTTGAGAAGTGCCTGCCTCGCACGGTCTTCCATTACTGGAATGCCCAAGCCGCGTTTTTCTTTACGACCTGGTTTTGGAATCCAGACCCGTCTTAAGGATTTACCTTTCCCTGTAAGAGTCAGGTTTTCAGCAAGGTTTAATCTTTGCTTAGGACTTAGAGTTTTTACACCATCTATCCCAGCAGTATTTTTACCCTGGTTATCCTGCGAAATACGCCGTACTGCAAAGAGTTTGGCGCACCAAGACCGCAACAATAATCTTTGAAGTTTGTGAACTTTAGCCACGTCACCACTTTGAGAAGCTCGAAAAATCCGTTTTTGGAGTTTAAACACATTGACTTCAACCTGTTTCCAATCCACTTCGTTCCATTCCGTTTTCTCCATTAGGAGTAATCCGAAACTTAACCAAAATGGATAATTAAGAAAGGTCTTAATCGCCGCATTACTTTCATACTTTCGTAAGTCCATGATTCCCTCTACTTGATTTCATTTTCTTCGTAATCGAAAGTGGATACGTCAGCTTATCCTTCCTATTACAGAAGGCATTCGCTTCTTATCCAATCCTGCCCTCATTCAACCCGATAGAATTAATCGGAGGTTGCATCCCGACAGACTACTTGGAAATCGACCTTCCCAAGAGTATGAACGAGGGTTACTTCGTTCCTGATAACCATTTGATTGAGACCTTAGCCTCTTACTATCCACCGCACAAATTTGGGAATGTGATATGAGCCTAAACAAACTCATACCCTCTTGTGTTGAGCGTATTTCGCTCCTTGCGACAGCCTTTGCGCAAGATTGAACTATCGATGGTTCAGACGTAAGTTCGTTGACTAGGCGTAGCCTCTTGCTAGAGATTTACCAGATTAGGCTTCCAGTAGTGACCCCGTTTAACCCTGCTTTATCCTCAAGTAGTCAACTCTTTAGATAAGGGTTACGCTGTTCTCTCACATTCTGAGAGAGATGGACTTAATGTTCGGTTTTCCCTACATTAGTTGTTCGGTACTTCCCACCCTCTTTTCTTTACATTTCGTAATAATCAGGGGTATTTCACCATCATGGATATCAAGTTGTCAAGGTTCTGTACTCACCGAAGGATATAGAGTCCAAGATGAATTTCCCCCCAGCTCTGGCTTATACTCTCCGCAGTTCAAGGGAACTACGACGTGATTTCACCAGAAACGAATCGCACGTAAAGTAGTTCATCGTAATACTTGGGTACAACTGTTAGAAAAACTCAACCCTTTTTCTGATATCGAAAATTTATATAGCAATCTCAGATGACTTGTTAGAAGCATCAGCCCCCTAACCCCCAATTTTGGGGGAACTCATTTGATTCAATTTTCACCAATGATTCCAGATTGCTATAGCAATCCTAATTCATTTGTAAAAAGTTGATGAACTATTCCCCCCTTTCAAAGGGGCAGGGCTGTTTCATTCTCGGGGTCAAAATTGGCAGCGATTGCGCTCCGCGCACCGATGCGAAGCATCGATCGCCTGAACCTCTTACGGTACGTTCGATCGAGACGTTTTTCCTACTTTTTGGCTTTTTCATAAGAAAAAAGAGTCCTGAAATCTCCCCCATCTCCCTTGTCTCCCTTGTCTCCCCCATCTCCCTACCTCCCTTAATTTTAAAAGAATGAAACAGCCCTGCCTTTCAAAGGGGGGGGGTTAGGGGGGATTAATTTACAATTCATTTGGGATTGCTATATATCTTTTTGTAAATGGTTGCTTGCAATTAACTAAAAGAAAGAGGAGAATAATTAATGCTCTTCATTGTGATTTTAAGGCAATTGACTGATGTCGAAAACGGTTGCAGATATAATGACCGCAAACCCTGCGGTAGTTCAACCAGAAACGCCGCTTAAAGAGGCAATTAAACTGCTGGTAGAAAAGAAAATTAGTGGTTTACCTGTGGTTGATGAAGCCGAAAAATTGGTGGGTGTACTCTCAGAAGCGGATTTGATGTGGCAAGAAACGGGTGTCGAAACTCCTCCCTATTTTATGTTTTTGGATAGTGTGATTTATTTGCAAAATCCTGCTCAATATGATAAGGAATTACACAAGGCTTTGGGGCAAACTGTGGGAGAGGTGATGAGCGATCGAGCGGTTTCCATTACGGGCGATCGTCCCTTAAAAGAAGCGGCGCAATTGATGCACAAGCGCGAAGTTCGTCGTTTACCCGTCGTTGATGAAGCGGGAAAAGTGGTGGGAATTATTACTCGCGGTGATATTGTGAGAACAATGGCGAGTGAGTTTTAAAGGTGAACAGTCATTAATAATTAATTATGGATATTACACCAGAATCAGTGGCAAGTCTTCTTAACTCCGAGGATTATGGCGATCGATTGACGGGAATTAATCAGTTGCGAGAACTTGATCCGAAAGCGGCGTTTCCTCTCATGCAACCCGTGATTAATGATAGCAATGTTCGGGTGCGTTATGCTGCCGTCAGTCAGATGAGTAGTTTAGGGGTGGTCGATCGAGAAAAGTCTTTAGAATTACTGCGCGATCGATTGCGGAATGAATCAGAAGCGGATGTACAAGCGGCGGCAGCCGATGCCCTCGGTGGCTTAAAATTAACAGAGGCGTTCCCTGATCTGGTGGCAATATATCGCCAAACGGAAGAATGGCTGGTGGAATTTAGTGTTATTGCTTGTTTGGGAGAAATGGGCGATCCCCGCGCCTATGATCTGTTGGTAGAAGCGGTTAATTCTGATAATCATTTGGTCAAAACCGTTGCGATCGGATCGCTGGGAGAATTAGGGGATCAAAGAGCAATTTCTGTTTTACAGCCTTTAGTTACGGATAGTGATTGGCAGGTTCGATCGCGCTTAGTACAAGCGCTCGATCGCTTGGGAGGGGAAACATCACACCGTCTCCTGCAACAACTTGCCGAGGATGAAGTGGAACAAGTCGCCGAGGAAGCAAAGCGGATTTTAAATACATCTACCGAAAGATAGATTAATGTCACTCCCATAGGCGATGCCAGTAAAGGATTTCTGATGTGAAGATCGAAGGGTAGAGACTTCCATCAGGAGTTTAAAATCATGTTTAATCGTTTACTCGCACTCACTACCCTTGTGGGAGCAACCACCCTTTTTGCTCCCGTCGCCACAGCAAACACCACAGAAGGAACATTAATCGCCCAGAATACCAACCAATACCTTACAACCACTAGCGCCCAAAATGGGGAACTCTACCTCAATAGCGATAAACGCTACAGTTATAACCTCGAAGTCACTAGAGGCGGACGCTTTGCAGGTTTAAATGTCCCTGCTGGTTCGATCATTCGCGGACAATATGTTCCAACAGAAGGAGGCTTGAGATACGTTGCCAACTCAGTGGTTGTTAATGGACGCGCTTACAATATTAGCGCTCGATCGGGCGTATTAGAACCGGTGAAAGACCCTCGCGACACTTCTGGTGACGCAGTAGCAGAAGACGCTGGTATCGGTGCTGGCGCTGGTTTAGTGTTGGGTGAAGTCTTTGGTGATGCTAGTGTGGGAGAAATTGTCGGCGGCGCGGCTGCGGGTGCTGCCGTAGGAAATCTCACCGCCGATCGAGTGGTTGTTGTTGAACCGAATCAACCGATCAACCTTTACAACTAGGGTTTACTGAATAAACCTAAAACCTTTATCCAATCAGCTTTTAAGGCTCTTAATTCTTTGAAAAAGCGCAAGGGAATTGAACGCTCAATAGTCACGCATCCTGCATCAAAACTTTGAAATCTTGCCGATTAATCAACCCTCTTGCCTTTTGCCTTTTGCCTCTTGCCTTTTGCCTTACTACACCGAAAACATGAACTTTTTCAGCAAACCCTAACTAACGCTGTTTTGCCAACTTCTTGGACATTTTCCGTAAGCGGATCGACTCTGGGGTTACTTCTACCAGTTCATCAGAACTAATATATTCTAAAGCCCGTTCTAGAGTCATTTCCGTTGGCGCTTGTAACTGAACTAACTCATCCCCTGTTGCCGATCGCATATTCGTTAACTGTTTTGCCTTACACACATTCAGTTCTAAATCTTGGGGACGAGTATTTTCTCCCACAATCATCCCTTTATAAACCTTCGTTCCTGGAGTAATAAAGAAAGAGCCGCGATCTTCAGCATTTTTAAGCGCGTAAAACGTAGCACTTCCTTCCTCAAACGCAATTAAAACCCCATTGCGGCGAGTTTCCAAGCTACTGACTTTTTGACGATAATCCAAGAAACTGTGGTTCATCAATCCTTCCCCACGAGTTAACCGCAAAAACTCAGTGCGAAAACCAATTAATCCCCGTGCAGGAATAACAAACTCCGCTTGGGTGCGATTACCCTCAGTTGCCTGCATATTCTGCATTTCTCCTCTGCGTTCCCCTAAGCGTTCGATGCAGCTTCCCACAGCTTCTTCGGGAACATCTAAGATAAGATACTCATAAGGCTCGCAAGTTTGTCCATTCACCTCGCGATAAATCACCTGTGGCTGGGAAACTTGGAACTCGTATCCTTCGCGACGCATATTTTCAATGAGAATCCCTAAATGGAGTTCACCGCGTCCCGAAACAAGGAACTTATCAGGAGAGTCCGATTCCTCTACTCTCAAAGCGACATTGGTTTCTAGTTCTTTGTAAAGTCGATCGCGCAATTGTCGTGAGGTGACAAACTTTCCTTCGCGACCCGCAAACGGAGAGTCATTAATAGAGAACGTCATTTGTAGAGTCGGTTCATCCACCTTAATCAAAGGAAGCGGTTGCGGTTCATTGGGACAAGTGATGGTTTCCCCGATATTAGCATCACTGAAGCCAGCAACAGCGACAAGATTACCCGCACTGGCTTCTTCAATTTCTACCCGTTGTAACCCTTCAAATCCCATTAACTTGGAGACTTTCGTTTTTACCACTCTTCCATCTTCTTTGGTTAAACCCGCTTCTTGACCTGCTCTAATTACGCCATTGTGAACGCGACCAATTACAATCCGTCCTAAGTATTCAGAGTAATCTAACGTCGTGACTTGTAGTTGTAAGGGTTTCGTTGAGTCACCAGAAGGAGGGGGAACGTGATCTACAATCGCCTCAAACATCGGTTGCATATCAACCCCTTCATCTTCGATCTTAGTTTTGGCAAAGCCACCTAAACCAGAAGCATAGAGCGTCACAAAGTCACATTGATCGTCATCTGCCCCTAAATCCACAAATAAATCAAATACTTTATCTACCGCCAAATCAGGATCAACATTGGGGCGATCGATTTTATTCACAACCACGATCGGGCGTAATCCTTTTTCGAGAGCCTTTTTCAACACAAATCGCGTTTGTGGCATGGGTCCCTCGTTGGCATCAACAATGAGAACACAGCCATCAACCATTCCTAAAACCCGTTCCACTTCGCCGCCAAAGTCCGCGTGACCTGGAGTATCGACAATATTAATCAGAGTGTCCTTGTAACGGATAGCGGTGTTTTTAGAGAGAATGGTAATTCCTCGTTCTCGTTCGATCGCGTTGGAGTCCATGACGCAAGTCGGAACTTCCTCGCCTTCGCGGAAAACACCAGATTGTTGAAGGAGAGCATCGACCAAGGTCGTTTTGCCGTGGTCAACGTGGGCGATAATAGCAACGTTGCGAATGGAAAGGGTCATGGGAGTTCCTTCGAGAATATAATCAAGATTTCTTAATAATTGTAGCTTAATGTTACTCCTTTTCGGAAGGGCAAACTTTTCGGTTGAGAAGATTGTACGAAAGGGAAGAAAGAATTAACGTATTGACGCAACCATCAACAGCCAGAACTCGGACAGAATCGGAGATTTAAGTGATTTTTAACAGCGCAAAAAATGGCTCAGGCGTGATTTGAACACGCGACCAAGGGCTTATGAGTCCCCTGCTCTACCACTGAGCTACTGAGCCTTTTTCCAAAGCGTTTATTAATATAACATAACTTTTCATCAATAGCAAGACCCGATCGAAGTTGGGGCTTAACCCAAAAAACGATCGCGCTCTAGCGAAACATACTACTGACTGAGCTTTCCTCGTGAATCCGTGAAATTGCCTCACCGATGAGATTTGCCACTGACAAAACCGTTAACGGTTCAATCTTTTCGTGTCCTTCCACAGGAATAGTATTGCTCACAATCACTTCTTCAAACGCACCACCAAACAACCGTTCCCGCGCGGGTCCCGATAAAACGGGATGAGTGGCGCAAGCATAAACTTGATTTGCTCCTTCTTTTCGCAGCAATCGTGATCCTTCCAACATCGTGCCAGCGGTATCCACCAAATCATCGACCATCACTGCTGTTTTCCCTTTCACATCTCCAATCAAATTCAGCACTTCCGCCTCATTATGACTATGACGACGTTTATCAATAATCGCTAAGGGTGCGTCATCCAATTTTTTCGCAAACGCCCTCGCTCGTGCGACTCCTCCCACGTCTGGAGAAACCACCACTAAATCAGAGAGTTGTTTACTAGCAATATACTGAATTAACACAGGAGAACCATAAACATGATCCAAAGGAATGTCAAAATAGCCTTGAATCTGTGCCGAATGTAAATCCATCGCCAAAACACGACTCGCGCCAGCTTCTGTGATTAAATTCGCCACTAATTTCGCTGTAATCGACTCTCTTCCTGCGGTTTTGCGATCGGCGCGAGCATAACTATAATAAGGAATGACTGCTGTAATTTGACGAGCAGAAGCCCGACGACAAGCATCGATCATAATCAGCAATTCCATTAAATTGTCATTCACGGGATGACAACAGGGTTGAATTAAATAAACATCACACCCCCGAATCGACTCCTGAATTTGAACATAGAGTTCACCATCAGCAAATCGTTTTCTAACCATTGGTCCCAATTCTAGCCCCAAATAAGTGGCGACTTCTTGGGATAGGGGTTCATTCGCCGATCCCGAAAACAGCCGTAAACGGTTTTGATCAGGAAGTTGGCTCAGTTGGGGTTGAAGCGTTAAAGTAGCAGAATGGCTCACGGGCTTTTTCTTTAACCTCAATTCGTTGCAATAACCATCCCTAATTGGGGATGGGCTTAAAATCAATTTTAGATATCCTTTTCTGTTTAGAAACAGGATCAAAATTGTTAGTCCAGTTCAAGTTTAAACAATGAAAACACTTTTAATCACTGGTACAGATACAGAAATCGGTAAAACGGTTGTTACTCTGAGTTTAATTGCCTACTGGCAAAAATACCGCTTGCTGGAACAACTGGGGGTGATGAAGTTAATTCAAACGGGAAGTCCAGGTGATAGCGGTTTGTATCAGGAACTGTTCCCTTTAAATCAGCCAGCAGAGTTATTAAACCCTGTGTCTTATCCCACCCCGATCGCGCCTCCTTTAGCGGCGGAAAAACAAAGACAACCCGTTGATCTTACTACAATTTGGCAGGCGTTGACCAGTTTAAGTAAACAACGGGAATTCGTTCTCATGGAAGCATTGGGAGGATTAGGTTCACCCGTGACTTGGGAAATGACAGTGGCGGATTTAGCCTCAGCCTGGCGTTTACCGATCGTGCTGGTTGTTCCCGTCAAATTAGGGGCGATCGGGCAAACCGTCGCCAATATTGCCCTGGCGCGCCAGCACAAGCTACAAATCAAAGGCCTCATCTTCAACTGTCTCACCGCAGAAGCAGAAAGCCAACAGCCAAATTGGACTCCCTCAGAATTAATCACCAATCTCTGTCAAGTCCCCATTTTAGGGACAATTCCCCACCTCAACGACAGCAACGATGTCGAAAAACTCGCTCATGTTGCGTCAAACTTAGAACTAGAACATCTATGGTAAAAGGTAATCACGATGACTGTATCTCCCACCAAACCCATCAACCGTTCAAAAATCCGTCCCGAAATCCAAACCCTGCAATCCGATCTTGTGCAATGGCGACGGGGGTTTCATCAACAGCCAGAACTAGCCTTCCGCGAAAAACTCACCTCAGAGTTTGTCATCCGTCAACTACAAGCCTGGGGAATCCCGCACCAAACCGCCATTGCTGAAACTGGCGTTGTCGCAATCATCGAAGGAGGAACACCTGGAAAAGTTCTCGCCATCCGTGCGGATATGGATGCTCTCCCCGTGCAAGAAGAAAACAATGTCCCCTATCGTTCCCAACATGATGGCATCATGCACGCTTGCGGACATGATGGACACACAGCGATCGCCCTCGGAACTGCTTACTATCTCTGGCAACATCGGCAGGAAATCACAGGAACGGTTAAAATTATCTTTCAGCCTGCCGAAGAAGGGCCAGGTGGGGCAAAACCCATGATTGAAGCGGGGGTTTTGAAAAACCCTGACGTTGATGCAATTATTGGTTTACATCTCTGGAACAATCTTCCCCTCGGCACGATCGGCGTAAAAGACGGCGCTTTAATGGCAGCGGTGGAACTCTTCCAATGTCAGATTCAAGGCAAAGGGGGACATGGCGCAATGCCCCATCAAACCATTGACGCGGTTGTTCTCAGCGCTCAAATTGTCAACGCCTTACAAACCATTGTCGCTCGTAACATTGATCCCACTGATGCTGCTGTTGTCACCGTTGGCGAATTAAAAGCAGGTTCGGCAATGAATGTCATCGCCGACAATGCCTATCTTTCGGGAACAGTGCGCTATTTTAACCCCGCCCTAGAAGGGGCAATTAAAAAGCGAGTCGAAGCCATCATCGCAGGAATTTGTGAAAGTCACGGCGGTAGCTATGACCTCAAATATTGGCGGATGTATCCCCCTGTCATCAATGATTCCCGCATCACCGACTTAGTGCGTTCCGTCGCCAATACCGTCGTTGAAACTCCCACAGGAGTTGTTCCCGAATGCCAAACCATGGGCAGCGAAGACATGGCGTTCTTCCTAGAGGAAGTGCCTGGATGTTACTTCTTTCTGGGGGCAGCGAATACAGAATTAGGACTCAATTATCCCCATCATCATCCCCGTTTTGATTTTGATGAAACCGCTTTAGGAATGGGAGTAGAAATGTTTGCTCGTTGTGTGGAACAATTCTCCTGAGGTAGAAAATTAAAAAAACACTTTAAATGCCTATCTCTGGGGAATTGCTCGATCGAACAAACCGCTGAGGAAGATTAAGCAGTTACTACATCTTGTAGGGTGGGCAAGGCAAACCCTACTGACTACTGACTTTTCCAAAATGGTATTAGATCAGGTTCAGGTAATTGCTGAGAATTGGTGTTGGGTTTCGCGTAGAGACGTTCCATGGAACGTCTCTACCCAACCTACTTTTTATCTACTGGTGCCGATTAAATATAATAACGCCATCCGCACCGCCACCCCACTGGTCACTTGTTGGGAGATTAAACTAAATTCTGGATCATCCATGAGATCAGAACTAATTTCCACGCCGCGATTAACGGGGCCAGGATGGAGAATTTTAACGTTATCTTGAGCTAAAAGAGCGCGGTGGCGAGTAATGCCAAAATATTGATGATATTCCCGTAAACTGGGCAATAAATGGTCAGTCATGCGCTCTTTTTGTAACCGTAAGGTCATAATAAAATCGGCATCCTTCAGCGCGGGTTCGATTTCCCAATGACAAACTAATTGCTTGGAAAACGACTCGTTTAAAAAGGCCTGAAATGTCTTGGGTAATAAGGTGGGTGGCGCGGCTAAATGAACCGTTGCGCCCATTGTGGTTAGACTGTATAAGTTTGATCGCGCTACACGAGAATGGAGAATGTCTCCGACGAGCGCAATTTTCTTTCCCTGAAGAAATTGATGGGGGGAAGCAGGAGCAAGCAACTGATACAGAGTAAATAAATCTAACAGTCCTTGGGAAGGATGTTCATGTTGTCCATCCCCCGCATTAAAAACGCTAACATTTGCTTCCAGTCTATCCATTTCCGCTGCGATCGTATGAGGAACACCTGCTTGGCGATGACGGATCACCATAATGTTTGCACCCATCGCCACATAGGTTTTTGCGGTGTCGAGGATGGTTTCCCCTTTGGTTAAAGAAGAAGAACTCCCTGTAAAATTGAGGGTATCTGCTGACAAACGTTTGGAAGCAAGTTCAAAACTGCTGCGAGTGCGAGTGGAAGGCTCAAAAAATAAATTAGCAACCACTTGTCCTTGTAACGCTGGAACTTTCTTCGTGCGACGGGATAACACTTCTCGAAATTGATCGGCGGTTTCTAAAAGTGTCTCGTATTCTTCAGGGGTAAAGGTTTCTAAAGAAAGAATATGTCGCTTTGTCCAAGTGGTCATTGATTTTGCGCCCGTAATTGTCCACAAGCCGCATCTGCTTCTAAACCGCGAGAGTAACGGATGCTCACAGCAATGTTAGCGTCTTCTAGTGCAGATTGAAAGTTATTGATCCGTTCTTTGCTCGGACGTTGATAATCTACTTCGCTAATCGGATTATAGGGAATAAGATTAACATGAGCTTGAAAGCCTCGTAACAGTTGCGCCAACTCGACAGCGTGTTCGGGAGTGTCGTTAACGCCAGCTAAGAGGATATATTCAAAAGACACCCGACGACCCGTTTGTTGGACATAGTTTCGACAGTCGCTGATCAGTTGCGACAAGGGATAACCGCCGCCACTGGGGATTAGTTTCTCTCGTAAGGTTTGGTTGGACGCATGGAGACTGATGGCGAGGGTGATTTGTAGTTTGGCGGCGGCAAGTTTGGGGATTTGTTTGGGAATACCAACGGTAGAGACGGTGAGACAGCGTTGTCCAATACCAATGTCTTGGTTTAAAGATTTGACGGCGTTCACGACTGGTTTTAAGTTGAGGAGGGGTTCACCCATTCCCATGAAGACGACATGACTGACTCTGGCTTGGAAGTCTTCAGCGACGGTTAAAACTTGATCTACGATTTCGTGGGTGTTGAGGTTACGGGTAAAACCGCCTTTTCCAGTGGCGCAAAAGTCACAATTCATGGGACATCCCACTTGGGAGGAAACACAAACGGTAAGCCGTTTGGCAGTGGGGATGCCAACGGTTTCGATGAGTTCCCCATCTTCGAGACGGAGTAAGTATTTACGGGTTTCGTCTGGTGCGATGCTACGATGAGCAATGGTAGAGCGCCCAATGGGTTGGTCTTGCAGGGTTTCTCGCCAGCTTTTGGGAAAAACTGTGATTTCAGGCATCGATCGCGCTCCTTTTTGGTATAACCATTGATGGAGTTGTTTGCCGCGATATGCGGGTTGTCCTTGTTCTTGCACCCAATGGGTTAATTCTTCTAAACTTTTTCCTAATAATGCCGATTGATGACTCAACAGTTTCTCCTAATTCTCGTTAACTACATACAGATGTAATCCTTGAGGTGTTCTCTTTCTTTCCCTCATTATCGAAGGGTGGGATCAGGTTCGGGGGGAAATTTCTCTCCAATACTACATTGTACAAATTTTCTCTAGAAGACTTCTGCTTGTAACTGATGGGTGTTGGGTTTCGCGTGGAGACGTTCCATGGAACGTCTCTACCCAACCTACGTTTCTGTAAGGGGTTGGTTTAATTTCTAGCCGCTAATTCTTGATATTCTTTTTCCAACATGGAGACTAACTGATTATTCCCGTTTTTTCTCGCGACAGAAAGACGACGTTCTAAGTTGCGTCGCATACTTTCAATATGAGCTTGTTCTGCTTCGGTTTCTGAGGTTTGAGTGGCAAAGTGGGGAGGAGTGGGTAACTTTGCTTCTGGAGCAATAGCAGGAATGGACATTTGGGAAGGGTGATGAGACTGTACTACAGGACGTTTGCTATAGTAAACTCCTCGATATTGTAATCCGAGTTTGGGTTGTAATTGAGGAATGTGTCGTGGATACTGGTAACGCCAAAATTGTCCTCTATATTTTCCGCCGATTTCTCCTTCTGTTGTTTCTAGAGGATTGGTTTCGGGTTCGTACTGGATACCACGATAGGTTAATTTCATATTGTCTCCTTGATCACAAACGACGTTTAGAAGTAGATTGATCTTCAATTTACAATTATAGATTTGATTTCTGTATATTTTGTTACAATTTATAAGAATTTTTACGGAATTTTAAAACTCGTTTTCGATCGAGCGTAATACGATAAGCTAACAACAGACCTTAGAGACTTTTAATATTTCATCAAAGAACCATGACATTTCCACGATTGATCATTATTACGTTTTCCCTGCTTTGCTTCGGGATGTTCTTCTCTCCTGAAGCGGAAGCGCTCACCCGAATCAAACTCTCAAATCTTTCCTACCAAGACTGTCCCGAAGAATATGAAGGAGGTTTACTCAGTGGTAGTTCTAGAAACGCCAGTTGCTTTCTTGTGACTGGTCAAGCGAAAAACCCTTCTGGAAAAATGATTTATGACGCTGACGTTTACGGACGGATTTATGATGCGAATGGCAATCCCGTTTTACAAAATCGGACTCGTGTCGGTTCAATTTCAGAAGTGCCTCCTGGCGTTAGTGATTTCAGCCTGAGAATTAGTGTACCGGCGAATCAACCAACGCCTTTACAACTGGAACAATTTAAAGCCTCTGGATTTTCCAGCAGTGTTAGTCCGAGAGTGCGCTACTAAGCAACACTGGTCAATAAACCAGAAATAATTTGTAGGCTAAAAATTGCCAGAATCGGAGACAAATCAATTCCACCTAATGGGGGAATAAAAGAGCGAAAAATGTTGAGATAAGGATCAGTAACGGGGCTGAGGAACGACATTGCTTGTTGCGCCCAGCCTGCCGTTTGAAACCAGCTTAACAAAATCCGAACAAAAATTAGTAGTAGATAGATATTGAGAAAATTAGCGAGACTATCAGTAAGAAGTGCGGTTGCGCTCATGGTTATAGTTTAGTTGTAGAACAAAATTAAGTGGACGAAAAATAATCGCCTCTTTGCGGTTAGTTTAACTGATTTTAAGTTACTTTCGCACCGCTCGGATGACAGAAACTAGCTAACGAATGAAGTTAGGTAACTCTACAGACGCATAAGATTTACGTTTTTTACGATGGTTTGTCACCATTGGCGCGGGTTGGTTTCCTTTCCAGTCGGGAAGTGAGATTCCCATCTCGATATTGTCTAACTCTTGTTCCTGAATCTCTAACCAGTCTTCCTCCTGTATGTTTTCTGAAATAGAAGTCTGTTCCTCGGTGGGAGAGGTATCCATAGCAGTTGCGTCTTCTTTTGGAGGAGACATTTTCTGATTTTGACTCGACCATGAGGGAATGGGTTGTGAGGGTGTCGAGGGAGTGGGAGTGAATGCTTCCTCCTTCATTTGTGGGTTATTTTCTAGACATTTATTTAATGCAGATTTAAACTGCCAGGTATGACGGCGTTGTTGTTGTAAACGGAAGGAGAGTTCTCTGGATTGTTTTTCCGCTTGAGAGAGTTTGTAGGATTGTTCTTGGAATTGTTTTTGGATGAGAGCGCATTCTCTTTCTAGTTGAGCCACTCGCTGTTGAGATACTGTTAGCTGCTGGCTCATCTGTGAAATTTTATCTTCTTGATGTTGGATTTTGGTTCGACAACTTTTGAGTTCTTGAGATAAACTCAAATTCTGTTCATAGGCGGCGTTGAGTTCATCATTTTGTTGAGCGTTTAAGTCTTCTGCTTGTTTTAAGCGCCATTGCTGTTGTTCTAATTGAGCTTGAGTGGCTTCTAATTCTCTTTGGAGTTGAGCGTTGCGATGTAAGAGTTGGTGATTTTGTTCTTGGAGGGGTTCGGTTTCTTCTTCTGGGGAAGATGCTTGAGGATTGATTTCGGTTTCATTGTTTTCTGGGGGAGAGTCATCAAGGGAGGAAAGTAACTCATCGATCGAGTCATCAACAAGAAAACTATCATGGTCATCGAGGGAAGAATCGGAAAATTTGGGGGTATCAGCTTCGCTCATGGTGATTGGTGAAATAGCAACAAATTTCTAACTATTACATTAATGCAAAAAAATTTCTCGCGCTAGACAAAATTTTACTTGAACAGTGCTAAATTAATAGTTTCTGGTTGGCTCAATAGGAAAAATTATGGCGTTTTCTCAGGTGACAGTACAAGTTCCAGCAACCACAGCGAATCTCGGACCGGGGTTTGATTGTTTGGGAGTGGCTTTAACGCTCCATAATCGGTTTCGGTTTACACTCAAGAATGCGTCTGATCCTCCTGTGGAGATTCTGGTTAAGGGAGAGGAAGCGGCGAGAGTGAGTACCGATGCTGAGAATTTGATTTATCGTGCTTTTGCCAGTTTTTATGAAGGGTTTGGACAGACTCCACCGCCAGTAAAAATTGAGATTGAGTTGGGTGTTCCCCTGTCACGAGGGTTAGGAAGTTCGGCGACAGCGATCGTTGGCGGATTAGTGGCGGCGAATGCTTTGGCGGGAAGTCCGATGGAGGAGGATGATTTATTACAAAAGGCGATCGCCCTAGAAGGACATCCCGATAATGTGATTCCTGCTTTTCTCGGTGGTTGTCGGTTAGCGGTTGCGAACAATCAACAGTGGAAAATTTGTGATATTCCCTGGTGGTCGGAGTTGATTCCAGTGGTGGCGATTCCTGATTTTGAACTTTCCACAGCAGCGGCTCGATCGGTGCTTCCCTCACAGTTTTCTCGTGATGTGGCGATTTTTAATGCCGCACATTTAGGCTTACTGTTGCGCGCGATCGAAACTGGACGTTGTGATTGGTTACGCATTGGAATGCGAGATCAATTACACCAACCCTACCGTCAACAACTGATTTCGGGTTATACGGAAGTAGAAACGGCTGCGATTAGCGCGGGCGCTCATGGGGTTGCGATTAGTGGCGCGGGTCCGACTTTGTTGGCGATTACCAGTGTTGGTGATGCGTCGATCGTTGCTCAAGAAATGCAAGCCGCATGGGAAAAACTTGGAATAGCCGCGATCGTAAAAGTTTTAAAAATCAGTCCCACAGGCGCAGCTTTTGAGCTTCATCATTAATATTATATTTGTTCAATGCAAGCACAGGAAGCAAAACCCTTTTTAAAATGGGCAGGAGGAAAAAGCCAAATCATCGAACAAATATAGATTGATCCCCCCTATCCCCCCTTATTAAGGGGGGAAAAGAAGACCTAGGATAAAACGGCGGTTAAAAACCCTAATTGATCCGTAACTTCTTCAATGCGTTTACTGGTGGGTTTTCCAGTGCCATGCCCAGCTTTGGTTTCAATGCGGATTAAAACGGGATTGTCTCCCCCATGTGCGGCTTGTAAAGCAGCAGCAAATTTGAAACTATGAGCGGGAACGACTCGATCATCGTGATCTGCGGTAGTAATTAACGTTGAAGGATATACTGTACCAGCTTTGAGATTATGCAGGGGAGAATAAGCATATAGTGCCTCAAACTCTTCTGGATTATCTGGTGAACCATAATCGGAACACCACGCCCAACCAATGGTAAACTTATGGAAACGAAGCATATCAAGCACTCCCACCGCAGGTAACGCAGCCCCAAATAAGTCTGGACGTTGCGTCATACAAGCGCCCACTAATAACCCGCCATTACTTCCCCCGGAAATAGCCAGTTTTTGTGAGGAAGTATAACGATTTTCAATTAACCATTCGGCGGCGGAAATAAAGTCATCAAAAACGTTTTGTTTGTTTAATTTTGTTCCCGCTTGATGCCATTCTTCTCCATATTCTCCCCCACCGCGTAAGTTGGGAACAGCGTAAACTCCTCCCATTTCCATCCAGACTAAACGACTGACGGAAAAACTGGGGGTGAGAGAGATATTAAAGCCGCCGTAAGCATAAAGTAGGGTGGGATTATTCCCATCAAGAAATAGTCCTTTTTTATGGGTAATAAACATGGGAATTTGTGTGCCGTCTTTGCTACGGTAAAAGACTTGGCGCGTTTCGTAGTTTTCTGGATTGAAACTAACAGTCGGTTGACGGAAAAGGGTACTTTCTCCCGTTTCGAGGTTGTAGCGATAAATGGTGGTTGGTGTGGTAAAACTGGTGAAGGCATAAAAGGTTTCAGTATCCTCGCGTTTACCGTTAAATCCTCCTACTGATCCAATGGCGGGGAGTTCAATATCTTTGATATAATCACCGTTTAAATGATGAATTTGTAGCTTCGATCGCGCGTCTTGTAAGTAATCTAAAATAAACTGATGATTTAAGACACTAATTCCTTCTAAAGTCTTCTCATTTTCGGGTACAATTTCTTGCCAATTTTCGGGTTCAGGCTGATTAATATCAATGCCAATTAATCGTCCTTTGGGTGCATTATAATCGGTGCGAAACCAAAACAGCGATCCTTCATATTCAACAAAACTAAAGTTACCAATAAAGTCAGAAATTAGTTCTTTAATTGTCGCATTTTCATCTTCTAAATCCTGATAGAAAACTAAATTTTTCGGATCAGTTCCTTTACTGACAGAAATAATTAAATAACGTCCATCTTCTGTGACATCAGCATCAAACATCCATTCCTTTTGATCAGGACGTTCATAGATTAAAATATCTTCAGTTTGTTCTGTTCCCAGACGATGATAATATAATTTTTGATAATAGTTTGCTTCCTCTAATTGTTTTCCTTCTGGCGGTGCATCATAGCGACTATAAAAAAAGCCTTCATTATCTTTTGTCCAAGTTGCACTTGAAAATTTAATCCATTGTAAATGATCAGAAAAATCTTCTCCCGTCTCTACATTTTTAACCTGCCATTCTTGCCAATCTGATCCTGATTTTGAGATACCATAAGCGACAAATTGACCATTATCACTAATCGCAATTCCTGAGAGGGCGATCGTCCCATCTTCGGAAAATTGATTGGGATCAAGTAGCACTTTGGGTTCATCATTTAAGTCTTCTAAGGTGTAGAGAACACTTTGATTTTGCAGACCATCGTTTTTGAAATAAAAATAACGTTCTCCTCTTTTAATAGGAATCCCATACTTTTCATAATCCCATAAGTCCGTGAGGCGTTTTCTAATAGTTTCCCGTTCAGAAATTTGTTCTAGAAAACCAAATGTCACCTCATTTTGTGCTTCAACCCATGCCTTAGTTTCAGGGGAATCAGGATTTTCTAACCAACGATAGTGGTCTTTAACTTTTACGCCATGATAGTCATCAATTTGTTTAACTGTTTCCGTTTTAGGATAATTTAAAGACATTGCAAAAAAAGAGTTAATGTTTTCTGAGTTTAGTTTATAATTAAAACACAATTATGGAACCAGTCGTGCATGAGATTGGGGATTGATTCCAACCGTCTATGATTGCTGATGTGTGCAAGTTTGATGTAATTATGACTGCCATCATTATTCCTAAAGGATTTAAGATAACGCCAAAACAGTTCGATGAACTTACAGAAAACAACACAGATGTCCGCATGGAACTGACGGCGCAAGGGGAATTAATTGTTATGCCACCAACTGGGGGAACAGCAGGTTGGAAAAATGCCAGTATTTCAGCGCAACTATACAATTGGGTAATGAAAAGCAAGACTGGGAAGAGTTTTGATTCATCAACCCAATTTATACTTCCCAATGGGGCGAGACGCTCTCCAGATGCAGCTTGGGTAAGTTCAGAGAAGTGGAATACGCTAACCCCAAAAGAACAAGATAGTTTTCCTCCCCTTTCTCCAGAATTTGTGGTTGAATTGGTGAGTCCTAGCGATCTGAAAAATCAGCGCTATAAAAACTTACAAGAAAAAATGCAGGAGTATTTAGACAATGGGGTAAAATTAGGATGGCTCATTGAGCCGAAAGCTAGAAAGGTAGAAGTTTATCGTCAAGGGCAAACTGTCGAAATTATACAAACTCCAAAATCTCTAAGCGGAGAAGATATTCTACAGGGCTTTGTTCTCGATTTAGAAGTAATTTGGAGCTAATATATTGCTTTCTAGAATTAGGAATCAAATCCACAAACTTTAATTCCTCGTTGCACCGCAGGGCGTTCCATACAACTTTCCAGTAGGGTGGGCATTGCCCACCCTACTTTATTAAAGTGGGCATTGCCCACCCTACTTTATTAAAGAGTCTTGTTTCTATATAACACCTGTGAGATATTAAAACTGTGTTTATGAGGAATTCTTATGTCTGCGGTGCGTTTTTTTGTGCTATTGCTGGCGACAATTTTTGTCAGTGTTACCGCTAATGCGGGAAGCGTGGATGGGGAAAAACTGGCGAATCTTCCTCCAGAAACGACTCAAATTTTAGAAAAAGCAGGAAAGGTTTATGATCCACCGCGCCATGATGTGCGACTGGTTGTAATTAGTGACCTCAATACGGTTTATGGTTCAACGGATTATCCTCCTACGGTTGATAAAGGGATGGCTTTAATTCCGTTTTGGCAGCCAGATATGGTGGTTTGTAGTGGGGATATGGTGGCGGGACAAAGTCCGACTTTAACCAAACCGCAAATTAGGGCGATGTGGGAAGCCTTTGATGATCATGTGGCGCGTCCGTTGCGAGAGGCGAATCTTCCTTATGGGTTTACGATTGGCAACCATGATGCGTCTAGTGCGAGGAATGTCAATGGCGGGTTTTTGTTTCAACAGGAAAGAGACTTAGCCAGAGAATACTGGAAAAATCCTCGACATGATCCGAGTTTAAAGTTTATCGATCGATCGGATTTTCCGTTTTACTATACTTTCAAACAGGATGATATCTTTTTCTTGGCTTGGGATGGGTCTTCGAGTTACATTCCCCCTGAAAAACTCGCTTGGGTAGAAAAGGCTTTAGCGTCTCCCGAAGCGCAAAATGCAAAACTCAGAATTTTGCTGGGACATTTGCCATTATATGCGGTTGCTGTGGGACGAAATCAATCTGGAGAAGTGATGAACAATGCTGAGATGTTGCGAGCAATGTTAGAAAAATATGATGTTCACACTTATATTAGTGGTCATCACCATGCTTATTATCCAGGACATCGGGGAAACTTACAGTTATTGCACATGGGAATTTTAGGATCAGGTCCTCGTCCGTTGATTGATAGTGATCTTCCTCCGAAAAAAGCGATTACTGTCCTTGATATTGACTTCGATTCTCCCGAAAAAACCACTTATGCGACCTATGATATCCAAACTCTAGATTTAATTGAATATGAACAGCTTCCTCGTTTTCTTGCGGGTCATAATGGGATGGTGATGCGTCGGGATATTGAATGGGAGGAGTTGACGGCTTCGGAAAAAGCGTTTTGTGAACAACGTCTTGGTCAGTCTCTTTGTCGTGATTAATCGTAATCCTCAATTAGAAAGTTTAGCCCCCTAACCCCCAATTTTGGGGGAAATTACAGAAGTTTAGCCCCCTAACCCCCAATTCTGGGGAAAATTAAAGGAAGTTAGCCCCCTAGCCCCCAATTTTGGGGGAAATTAAAGGAAGTTAGCCCCCTAGCCCCCCAATTTTGGGGGAAATTACAGAAGTTTAGCCCCCTAGCCCCCCAATTTTGGGGGAAATTACAGAAGTTTAGCCCCCTAGCCCCCAATTTTGGGGGAACTACTTAAATCATCGTGATCAGTAAACGAATAACCGAGAAGTAAAATGAATTTTCTACGCTTATTTCCCCGTTTCCCTAAAGTTTATCGCTGGTTGAGTTTCGCGGTTGCAACTGCGTTAGGGATTATTTTTCTACAGTTACAGTTAATTAGTCCGATCGAGGCGCAATCTCCTGTTTTTCTCAATGGCGCTGGGGCAACCTTTCCTCTTTTTTTATACCAGCGTTGGTTTCAAGAGTACAGTCAAACTCACAAAGATGTTCAAATTAATTATCAACCCATTGGCAGTGCGGCTGGGATTCAACAGATGATTTCGGAAACCGTTGATTTCGGGGGGAGTGATATTGCTATGACCGATGAACAAATGAGGAAGGTCGATCGAGGCGTTGTTTTAGTTCCCATGACTTCTGGTAGTGTTGCCATTGCTTATAACTTACCTGGCATTGAAAACTTAAAACTCTCACGAGAGGCTTATACTGATATCTTTTTAGGCAAGATTCAGCGTTGGAATGACCCTAAAATTACTGGCTTGAATCCAGATTTAAACTTACCGAATCTACCGATTACTGTTGTCCATCGATCGGACGGGAGTGGTACAACGGCGGTTTTTACCAAACATCTCAGTGCGATTAGTTCCGAATGGGAAACCAAAGTCGGATCAGGATTAAGTGTCTCTTGGACGGCGGGAGTGGGAATCAAATCAAATGCAGGAGTAAGCGCTCAAATTAAACAAGCACGGGGGACGATCGGTTATGTTGAGTATAGTTTCGCCCAACAGCTAGGATTATCGACCGCTGCCTTAGAAAACCGCGCTGGGAATTACATTCCACCGAGTTTAGACGCAACGGCAAAGGCTTTAGATAATCTCACCTTACCTGACAATTTAAGAGCATTTGTCAGTGATCCACAAGGAGAAGAAGCCTATCCCATTGTGACTTATAGTTGGTTGCTTGCCTATAAAAACTATGATGACCCCCGCAAAGCAAAAGCACTCAGAGAAGTAATGCTTTGGGCATTAACAGACGGACAAAATGATAGTGAGTCATTAGGCTATGTTCCGCTGTCTGATGCGGTTGTCACGAAAGCAAAAGCCGCAGTGGAAACCATTGGAACAAGATGACCAAATTAACTTCCCATTCTCCCCAAGAAAGGACGATCGAGGCGAGTTTTCGGGGAATTAGTTTCCTTGCTACCCTGACAGTGATTGTATTAATGTTGGGACTGGTTTGGACGCTAACCGAAGATGCAACAGAGGCGATTCAAAAGTATGGGTTAGGGTTTCTACTGAATACGGAATGGAATCCTGTTTCTGGACGCGAAACCTATGGGATTTTACCGATGTTGTATGGGACAATCGCCAGCAGTTCGATCGCACTTTTGTTAGCGATTCCTTTAGGTGTCACCACAGCAATTTTCCTCAGTGAGAAATTTCTGCCCTCTCCCCTAGAAAATCTTTTGGTCTTTCTCATTGAGTTATTAGCCGCTATTCCCAGTGTCGTTTATGGTTTCTGGGGAATCTTCGTTCTGATTCCTTTTCTCCAACCCCCTAGTCTCTGGTTAAACGAACATTGGGGAGAATTTCCCTTGTTTTCTACACCTCCTCTCGGACCTGGATTATTACCTGCAGGAGTGATCCTTGCGATTATGATTCTTCCCATCATTACCGCAATTTCTCGGAGTAGTCTCAAGACCGTTCCTTCGGAATTACGAGAAGCGGTGATGGCGTTAGGAGTCACTCGTTGGGAAGCTATTACTTTCATCGTCTTACCCACTGCCTCTTCTGGCATCATTGGCGCGGTGATTTTAGCGTTGGGTCGCGCTTTAGGGGAAACGATGGCGGTGACAATGGTCATCGGCAATGCCAATCAGCTACAGTTGTCTCTATTTGCACCCGCCAGCACGATCGCGTCATTGTTAGCGAATCAATTTGCAGAAGCGCAAGGAATGCAGGTGTCAGCGTTGATGTATGCGGGTTTAGTGTTATTAATTGTCACTCTAGCCGTTAATCTGGTGGCAGAAATAATGCTTCAAAACCTCGGTACTAAAGAGTAGGTTGGGTGTAGTTTACGAAACCCAACACAAATTAGTCATTGGGAAAACTACTCTCTGACTGAATCACAAAAGACAACCATGTAGGTTGGGTGGAGAAGACGAAACCCAACACCCATCATGTAGAAACTTTCCGACATGGGGAATATCTTTACATCGGGCGCTAACATTAGCGAGACTAATCTTTTTACACAAAGCTATTAGATTTTTCTATTAAACCGCCTTCTTTACGTTTCTTAACCATTTTTCAAAGTCGCAAAATATTGACGAGATTACGCCTTTTCAGGTATGATAAGCAAAACAATAATCCCACGGGATGGTCTGTCTTTAACTCAATTTATGCCATTGAAATCCTCATTGCTTCGTTTGTGTTTCTAAAATCTTGTCAAGTTTTTCGAGATCAGTTTAAACCAATTTTGGAGCGTTAATTTTAAATTTTGTAACAGGGTCTTGACGTAAAATTGATTTTGTGCAGCGAACCAATTTTGTAACTTAGTTACCCTTAGCAGGACGATTATAACAAAAATCATCAACTCGGCGACATAATCACTGATCAAGTTTTTTATATCAAGTTCAGGTAATTCCTTATAATTGGTGTTGGGTTTCGCGTGGAGACGTGCCATACTTCGACAAGAGTTCGGACGTTCGGCGAGACTTCGGCGTGAGACTTCGGCGTGAGCTCAGTCGAACGCTCAGTCGAACGCTCAGTCGAACGCTCAGTCGAGCCGCGAGGCTCAGTCGAGCCGCTCAGTAACAGGAACGTCTCTACCCAACCTACTCGTCTAACGAATAACGAATAACAAATAACAAATAACAAATAGATGTTGGGTTTCGTTTCGCTTCACCCAAGCTACTTTTTATCATTGATTGAGCAAACTTGATATTAGAAAGAGATTAAAGCGTAATTTTAGAATAATGAATCCTTCTCTCCGTCGTCTAAAAAATAACGTCCTCACCCTAATTGCAGGACTGTTTACGCTCATTAGTTTAATCCCATTACTGGCGGTATTATTGTACGTGGGAAAACAAGGAGTGCGATTCGTTCTTAGTGAAATCGCTGTAGTTCCCCCGAACTGCGGAGTATAAGCTAAGGCTCGGTTGGAACCCTTCGGGGTACAGAACCTTGACAACTTAATTTCCATGTTGGTGAGATACCTCCGAGTATTACGAAATGTAAAGAAAGGTAGGTGGAAAGTACCGAACAATGAAGGTAGGGAAACCCGAACATCAAGTCCATCTTTCTCAGGATGTGAGAGAACAGCGTAACCCTTATCTATAGAATTGACTATTTGAGGATAAAGCAGGGTTAAATGAGGTCAATCTTCTGAAGTCCTTTAAGAACGATACCTCTAGCAAGAGGCTATGCCTAGATAACGAACCTATGATTGAATCATCGTAATTCCCTTCCGCGCAAAAGGGCTGAATCGCGGGGATCGAAATATGATCAAGGTAAGAGGATATAAGGTTTGCTTGTCTTATATCACATCTCCAAATTTACCCGGTGAATAATAGGGGGCTAAGGTCTCGAACAATGGAAATTAGGAACGAAGTAACCCTCGTCTATACTCTTGGGGTTGGTCGATATCTCAAGTAGTCTGTCGGGATGTAATATCTGACTCATTTGTCAGGTTAGGCGAGGGCAGGATTGGCTAAAAAGCAAATGCCTTCTTTAACAAGGAGGATACGCAGACGTAGCCACTTTCGATTACAAAGATAATGAAATGAAGTAGGGTAAAAAGTTATGAACTCTCAGAAGTATAAATATAATGCACAAATGAAAACCTTCCTGATGTGTTGGTTGAGCTTCGGGTTTCTTCTAATGGAGAATTCAAAATGGAGCGAAATCGATTGGGAAAAGGTAGAAGTTAGTGTGTTTAAGCTCCAAAAACGGATTTATCGAGCTTCTCAAAGTGGTGATGTGGCTAAAGTTCACAAACTCCAAAGATTATTGTTGCGGTCCCGGAATGGTCGACTCCTAGCAGTACGGAGAATATCGCAGGATAACCAAGGCAAAAATACCGCGGGGGTAGATGGAGTTAAAAGCCTAAACCCCACACAACGGTTAAACCTTGCTGAAAACCTAACTCTTACAGGGAAGGGTAAAGCCCTAAGACGAGTATATATTCCGAAACCAGGCAAAAGTGAAAAACGCGGTTTGGGAATTCCTGTTATGGAAGATAGAGCAAGGCAAGCACTTCTCAAACTGGCTATGGAGCCGGAGTGGGAAGCTAAATTCGAGCCAAACTCATATGGATTCAGACCGGGACGTTCTTGTCATGATGCGTGTAAGCAAATTCATTCCAGTATCAATAAAAAGCCTAAATGGGTTTTAGATGCTGATATTTCAAAGTGTTTTGACCGCATTAATCACGACGTTCTCTTACAAAAATTAAATACAACTCCGACTATTGCTCGACAAATTCGAGCCTGGTTGAAGTCGGGGGTCTTGGATAGAGGTGATTGGATGCCTACAGAGGAAGGGACACCGCAAGGAGGGGTAATCAGTCCACTTTTGGCAAACATAGCCCTGCATGGACTTGAGGAATACATAAAACAATGGGCTGAGACTTGGAAGGGATATAAAAACGAGAACGGTCGTCCATTAGGTAAAATTAACAGACGACAAAGTATCACCCTCGTCAGGTATGCAGATGATTTCGTTGTATTTCATGAGGATAAATCCATCGTCCAACAAGCGAAAACGCTAATTGAACAGTGGTTACATGATTTAGGCTTAGAACTAAGTGAGAGCAAGACAAGAATTTGCCATACCCTGTATGACTCTGAAGGAGAAAAGGCAGGGTTTGACTTTCTCGGATGGAATATACGGCAGTATCAAGTCGGAAAACACCATTCGGGGAAAAATACCAATGGTAAATTACTTGGATTCAAAACAATAGTCAAACCCAGCAAGAAGAACTTCCAAAATCAGTATGAAAAGATTGTAAAGGTATTAGATTCTATGAAAGGTAAGTCCGTAGAGGCAATCATAGGAAGACTAAACCCAATCATCATTGGGTGGTGTGAATATCACAAAGCAATCTCTTCTAAAGAATCGTTCAAAGACATGGATAATTTAATCTATCAAAAGTTGCGACGCTGGATACAACACCGTCACCCTAATAAAAGCCTTAAGTGGTGTGAAGAAAAGTACTTTCATCGGACAAAGGAGAAAAAGCAAAATGGAGAGGATAGAGATGATAAATGGGTTTTCTCGACTCCCTCTAACGAGCCAAATTCTTCTGTTGCGGGCAAGCATGAATTACGCAAGCACGCATGGAAACCGATTGAATATCATGTGCAAGTCGAGGGTACGAGATCTCCTTACGATGGAGATTGGCGGTATTGGAGTGTACGTCGGGGTGAATATCCGGGCGTTAAAACACGGGTAGCAAACCTAATGCAGATGCAAAAAGGTAAATGTGCTCATTGTGGACTTTATTTCAAAGATGGAGATGTAGAAGAAGTTGACCACATCATCCCCAAAGTTGAGGGGGGTAAAGATGACTACAAGAATTTACAATTACTCCATCGTCATTGTCACCATAAGAAAACTGCTAAAGATACCAAAAGACAGAAACGCCAGAAAAATAATCAAACAAAACAAAGAACTGAACAAACCTCTCAAAAAGTTTATAAAAAACAGAAAGGTGGTTGTTCGATCTTTACTGAGTAAAAGCTGGCAGTCGAGTAGGGACAATAAGTAGGGAAGTATTGATATAGTCAATGTGGTTGAAAGAGGAGCGGTGTGATGGGAAACTATCACGCACCGTTTTGAAGCCGAGTAGGGAGGGCGACCTTCCTGCTTAGGTAACATCCAGCGCTTAAATTTAGATTTATTCCTTGAGTTACCACCAGGCGCCGGAATGACAGGAGGAGGAATTGCTAACGCGATTTTAGGGACATTATTAGTGGTGGGAATTGCCACTTTTATTGCTACTCCGATCGGAATGTTGACGGGAATTTACTTATCGGAATTTTGTCAGCATCAGGTGTTACGTCGAGGGATGAAAATTTTAGTTAATGTTTTAAGTGGTTTACCGTCAATTTTAGCAGGAGTCTTTGTTTATGGATTATTAGTGATTAATGGTGTGTTTGGTTTTTCCGCAATTGCTGGGGGAATTGCGCTTTCCGTTCTGATGTTACCCTTAATTATTCGTACCACTGAAAATGCTTTGGATGCTGTTTCTTCGGAAGTGCGTTTGGCTGCGGTTAGTATCGGTGCGAATCGTTTTCAGGTGGTGAAAGGAGTGGTTTTACCTGTTGCGTTACCAGGGATTATAACAGGAATTTTGTTAGCAGTTGCTCGATCGAGCGGCGAAACTGCACCTTTACTTTTTACCGCACTTAATTCCTCATTTTTTCCTCAAGGATTACTGGAACCCACTCCGACTTTATCGGTTTTAATTTATAACTTTGCCACCAGTCCGTTCCCAGAACAACAATCTCTAGCGGCGGCGGCTTCTCTGACTCTGATTTTCCTCGTATTTATCACCAGTTTACTCACAAGAATCACTCATGGGATGCGTTCAGAAGACTCTAAAATATGAGCAAAGTAAGACGATGTTCCCCCCTATCTGGAAAAACAGTTGTTAAAGTTGCTTGATGACCTAGAACAGTTGAGAAAGGAGGATGAAAATTCATGAGTCAATATAGCATGGTGATTCAGTGGTCAGAGGAAGACCAGTTATTTCTAGTGACAATTCCTGAGTTCCGCGATCGCGTTATAATGCCTTGTACCCATGGCAAAACTCGCCAAGAAGCCACTTGTAATGGGGAAGAAGTGATTGAGATGTATTTAGAAGCATGGAAAAATGAAGGGCAATCCCTCCCAGAACCTTCGACGCTTCAGATTGCCTAGGATTTCCAAATTCGGGCTAAAACTAAGTTGTTAAGAGTAAGATTTGTTATGGGCGCGATCGCGTCTCATTTCTTTGCCAACGCGATCGCGGCAAACAGGAATTGCTTGGAGAATTACGCATCAATTAAATCATGTTCTTGTGTTTGCCCTGCTTTATACTCGGCGATCGCTGCTTCTAAATGTTGGGCATTAGCAGGAGAGTTTAATAGGTAAACTGTTTCCATTAGGCTGTCATAATAACTTTTAGACATGACAACTGCATCTTCTGCATCTCTCCTAACGATAACAGTACAATTTTTGTCGTTTGCTACTGTATCAAGTACAGATTTGAGGTTTTTTCTCGCTTCGCTAAAGTTGACAATGTTCATGTTCATTGGATTTGTACATAGTTAAGTACAAGTATGATTATAGCCTTTCCAGAGAGTGATGATGTTGGGTTTGATCTGTCAACTCAAACTATGAACGCGATCGCGCCTTGCAAAGACGGAGTCCGATCGCGCATCATAGATTAAATTCCAATCACGCAAGGCTTGCACTTAGCAATAATTTTTCTAAAGAGCTTACTTTACTCAATTATTTTGGCTGAAAATTTTCTGCCGACTACTATAGCAATCCCAAATCATTTGTAAAAAATTGATTAATGAAAGCCCCCATTATTGGCCGGAGCGAAGTGAGGATTTGGGGGCAAAACGATTTACGAATCACCTAGGATTGCTATAGCAACAGGGATTGCTTGATTTTTCTGTTTATAATCTTCTTTCACTAATTCCCAAGCAATTTTCAATTCTTCTAGAGCTTCTTGAGGCGTATCTCCAAAAGCAGAAATATTTGGCAATTCTTGAAAATGGGCAAGCCAGTCTCCTTGTTCATCTACATATAGATTAATGATAAAACCGTCAAAGTTATAATCCTCTAAAGACATTATTCTGCTTCCTCTTGATAGTTAAGAAATTGTTGGACTTGATAAAGTTTTGCTTTGCCATCTTTACGAGGTTGAATGGGTAATAATTGACCATTCGGTGAACACCATAGGCGATGACTTCCTTTCTGACGACTCAATATCCATTCTGATTGTCTCAATAAGGTTTCAAATTCCTCAAAAGTCAGATTTTGTGGTACTCTCCTTTGCTTTTTTCTCTAACTTCTCTTTTTTGGTCATTCTCCAACTATAAAATAAGGCCCCCTTTTAATACCATAAACTAGAACAGTGAACCCTATAAAATCATTACAGTAATGAAAGGTGGGCATTGCCCACCCTACAATTTAATTATCTACAATTTAGTCATCCGCAACCAATTGTTCCTCATTCACTGGTGTCGATTCCAGCTTACGGCTCGATCGCTGATCGCCATAAGACATCAAAAGTCGCGAAGCAAGAAGAAAGAACTAATAAAAATCTTTTAGAGGTAAAACAATCATTAAGACTTAAACAAGCAACAGGTGACCATTGTGGATATCTAGGCGGATCAAGTTGAAAGCGCGCTTCGACAATAATTTCTATTTTTATGGGTTCGCCTTCTACTATTATCAATAAACGAATTCCATATTGACTGGTTGTTCCTCGCTGAATATTGATCGCAGTTTGGTCATGAAATAACGCTTGATAACCGCCATCAAAGATAATTGTACGCAGATGTTTATAACCTGATGAAGCAATCGGACAAATGAAATCAATATCTTTACTCCAACGGTATTCTCTAAAGTCTAATGTTAGCAGAGTTCCACCGCCAAAGTAAGCCTGACTTTCCTCCAATAAATTAGAATCTAAACTGTCAAGAATAGTCAAAATTCTATTGTGATGATATAACTGAAAGGTCATAATTCAACTTGCAACCAAGATTGATAATACTTAGCAAGCTGCTTGAGAAAATTGAGTTCTTCGCCTTGAGGTAAACCAAATAGTTTGCGATACTCCCAACCTCGTTCATAACGACTCAACATTTGTTCAGGGGTAAACTGATAAACGTCTTTGGTTTGCCAGCAAATTGCTTCTAAGAAAGGCAACTTTCTTGGCATTGATATGGTAGCTGGTGCTTGAGCAGTTGTTGTTGTCATAATTACCACCATTGATCGTTTGCAACCAATCTCAACTCTAGGATAGCCTACTGAAGATTAATTATCTGCTACCAGTTGTTTCTCATTCACAGGTGTCTGTTCCTGCTTACGGCTCGATCGCTGATCGCCATAATACATCAAGGGAATAATAAACAACGTCAACGCAGAAGAGGTCAACATTCCTGTTAACAATGTCCATGCTAACCCAGACCACACGGGATCGCTGAGAATGGTTAACGTGCCTAACATGGTGGTGACACTGGTGAGGAGAATCGGACGAAAGCGCACCGCACCCGCTTCAATCACGGCTTCTTTCAGTTCAATTCCTTCTTTGCGTCTGTCTCCCACAAACTCTAAGAGGACGATCGCGTTACGAACGACAATCCCAGCTAATGCAATCACTCCAATCATTCCTGTGGCGCTGAAATACACGCCGTTGAGAGAGAAGCCCACTAAAATTCCAATTAGGGCTAATGGAATTGCCCCCAGCATGATTAAGGGAATCTTGAAACTGCGGAATTGTCCCACAAGGATAATATAAATCAGAATCACCGCCACCAGCATCGCTAAGCCTAAATCACGGAACACTTCGAGGGTGAGTTGCCATTCTCCTTCCCACTTGATGCTGTATCCTTCGGGTAAGGGGTTACGGAAGAAATGAATCATCTGTTCCATCACCGCATAAACAGACGATCGCGCATTCATTTCCCCAAAGACATAAGTAACAGGAACTTGATTTCTGTGGAAGATCGGCTGATCCACAGTGGTAGAAGTAAAGGTCACTAACTCCGTTAGAGGAACTAAATTTCCCTCTGGTGTCGGCATTTGAATCCGACGCAGATCATCAATGCTTTGACGGTTGGCTTCTGCAAAACGGACTTGAATCTGGACAGGGGTTAACTCTCCTGGCACTTGTAATGTGGAAGCATCGACCCCTCTAATTGCCATATTAATGGTTTCGGCGATTTCTTGGGTACTTAATCCCGCTTGGTTGGCTTTGGCGCGATCGACCTCCAATTTCATCTGTGGGATTTGATTTTTCACCGAGTCATCCACATCCACCACTTCTGCGGTATTGCGGAAGACATCAGCAACTTGTTTGGAAAGTTCGCGTTGGCGTTCGTAGTCGGGGCCATAGATTTCTGCTAACATCGTGGAACGCACAGGAGGGCCAGGGGGGTCTTCAATTAATTTCACGATCGCGTTATTCTCTTGTGCGATCTCGGTTAACTGGGGACGTAACCGAAACACGATATCCTCGGAACTGACCGATCGCGCATCATCATTAGTGAGGTGAACTCGAATATCGGCTAAATGTTCCCCGCTACGGTGTGTATTCCCCCGCAATAACCCGTTAAAATCAATGGGCGCTGCAGTTCCCACATAACTTTCAAATTGGATGACCTCTGAGTCTTCTTTTAAGACGGTTTCCATTTCGCGGACAATGCGGTCAGTTTCCACTAATTCTGTCCCTAATGGCGCATCTACCTGCACTAAGAACCGTTCTTCGTCCGCTTTCGGTAGCATACGGAATTTAACGGCTTGGGTCAAGGGGAGGGCGAAACTGGCTAACAGTAATCCCACCACGAAGAAGATTAAAAATCGTCTGCGAGTTGCAGAATCGAGTAACGGTTCCATGATCCGCCGATAGAAGGTGTAAATGCGGTTGGGAACTTCTTCTGAAGCCTGACCATCATTGCTTTCATTATTATCTGTGGAACGTCCCTTAACTTTAATCACCCGCACCGCCAGATAAGGGGTGACAATAACCGCAAGGGAGGTACTGATAATCATCGCCACAGGAACATTAAAGGGAATTGGTCCCATGTAGGGGCCCATCATTCCTGTTACAAACGCCATCGGAATAAATGCGAGAATGACTGTAATCGTAGAGAGGAGAATGGGAACGCCTAATTCTGCAACCGCAAGCGTCGCCGTTCGGACTTTCTGGGAAAAAGACTGATCCGGCATTTCCTCGAAGCGACGGTGGATATTTTCCGTGACTGCGATCGCGTCATCTACTAAAATCCCCAAAGATAAAATCAGCGCAAATAGGGTAATCCGATTAATGGTTTGTCCTGCGATCCAACCCACTAACAATGTTCCCGCAAGGGTTAAAGGAATGGCTAAAGCAACAATCAACGCATCTCGCCAACCCAAGAAAGCAATCAGCAAGATCACCACGATCGCGATCGCTTGGAATAAACTAGAATATAAATCGCCCACCGCACGGGCTGCGGTACGTCCTGCATTGCGACTGACGGCGATGGTGATATCATTGGGAATCTCGTCTCGTAACTCATCCACGCGATCGAAGATTTGTTGGGCGACGACAACCGCATTTGTTCCCTTTTTCTTCGCAATCCCAATGGTAATCGCAGGACGTTCTTCAAAGTCTTCTTCAGGCTGTAAACTGGGATCGGGATAGGGTGCGGTGACATCCCAATCCTTGCGATTGAGGAGACGGGAATAAGTAACGCGATCGTCATAGCCATCGCTAACTGTCGCCACATCTTCTAAATAAATCGGTGATCCATTTTCTCCTTGTCCAACCACCACTGCTTTTAGTTCATCAGCAGTTTCTAATAGGTTTCCCCCCTCAATAAAAATGCGTCGATTACCAACAGAAACATCCCCTGCTTGAACTTGAATATTTGCTGCTTGGATTTGTTGCGCGATCGCGGCGGGAGATAACTGAAACGCTGCTAACTGTTCCGGGTTTAAATCCACCCGCATCACTCGCGGTTGTCCCCCCGAAATGGTTAAATTCCCTGTATCGGGAATCTGTCGCAACTCTCTTAATAAACGTTCTCCCACTCGCCTTAACTGGTTATCACTGTAGTTTTCTCCCGTTATCGTCAGCGTCACGATCGGGACATCATCCACAATTAACGGATTAACCTGATAATTCACCCCTTGCGGTAACTCATCTTGGGAGTTAAACAGATGATTTTGCAGGCGGAATAGAGAATTTTCCCAGTCTTCCCCCACAAAAAACTGGGCGGTGATACGGGCTTGTCCCGTTTGGGAAGTGGAATAAATATCATCAATCCCTGGCAATTCTCTAATTTTAGCCTCGATCGGGACAGTAACGGTTTCTTCCACCACTTCTGCAGGCGCACCTGGATAATGGAAATAGATATCCGCACCTGGAACCGTAATTTGGGGATTTTCTTCTTTGGGAGTAAACAAAGCAGCAGCCAACCCAAAGATCACCAGGGCGACAATAATGAGTAGTGTCACTTGGGAGTTGACAAAATAGGCGGTAATGCGACCGACGATATTTAAGGGGCGATCTTGTTCAGGAGTAGAGGAAGAAACCATAATTAGTCATTAATCATTGTTCATTAGTCATTTCCCCCCTTGCAAAGGGGGGTTAGGGGGGATAATTCTAACCAACAGCAGCCGCGTGAACTTCTCCCATCACCGAGAAACTCTTCAAGAAAGGATTGACCATGCGCGGGTCTTTAATCATCGCGCCATAGTCTCCTACTAAGAATTTTAGCTTTCCTTGCATATACGCACTACTCATGCCCATCATATTCAGTCCATTTTTAAACCATTTTTCCCAATCTTCAGGTTTCGCACGTAAATCCCAGTTGAGAGTTTGTCCATTGTAAGCGCCAGACTCGATCGCTTTTCCATCTTTAATCACTAAAACGCCTCTGGGTTGATCTTCGCCTTTGAAACCATAACCAATCACAGAATCAAAGTTGATTTTCGCCAAAGCATCAGACAAATCAGGTTCAGCGTTCCATTTTTCTTGGTAGGTAGCCATCCATTCAGGGGAAAATAATTCAGCCATTGTTTTAAACTCCTTATTGTTGTTCTTGGTTCTTGATCACTGGTAACTGCTCACTGGTCACTGATCACTGGTAACTGATTACTGGTAACTGCTCACTGGTAACTGCTCACTGATGAAAAGGTTTTCTTCCCAACGACGGGGAGGGGTTGCATTGCGAATGTCGCGCCAGATTTGGGTTGCAGCTAAAGCGCCATCCCCAGCAGCAACCACCACTTGATTTAAACCCACCTTTAAATCCCCGATCGCGAAAATGCGATCGTGAGAAGTGCGTCCCATTTTGTCGGTAATCAAGTTATTCCCTTTATAATCAAGGTTGATGCGGTGTAGATAATCGTTGTGATATTTCGATCCCATTGAGATTAAACCTGTTTCTAACTCAATGACAGACCCATCGGTTAATTCCACACCTGTCATCTGATGGTTTTCACCGAGGAATTGTTTAATGGGAGTTTCCACAATGCGATAACCATGATCTTCGAGTTGCTGTCGTAGTTGGGGATTAATTTCAAACATCCCATGCGTAAAGATGGTAATGTAGGGCGTGAACCAGCTTAAGTTAAAGACCATCTCTTCAATACTGGCTTCACTTCCCGCAAAGAAACCACATTTTTTATCCGTCATTTCATAGCCATCACAGACCATGCAAACGTGCAGATTATATCCTGCATATTCATAGACATTCTGCATATCTTCGAGGGGAGGAAGCTGATCAATAATTCCACTGGCGACAATAATATACTTCGATCGCAGCACTGGATAGACACTATTATTATTGCGTCCCACTTTAGTCGTTACCGCGAAGGTGTCTCCTTCATCCACCACATCTTCCACAAAGCCGTTGAGAAAATCTCCATTTAACGAAAGATAATGATCTTTTCCGTGCTTGAGGAGTTCACTTCCAGGGGTATCTGGCGGTAAGCCTAAATAATTGTGTAACTCCTGCATCCAATACGATCGCGCTTTTCCTTTATCGATGATCAGGCTAGAAAGATTATACCGTTGCAGATAAATTCCTGCGGATAATCCTCCCGCACCGCCACCGACGACAATCGTATCGTAAATATGATCCTGTCGCTGATCTAAATTTTTGCGACTAATCTGCATAATAATTAACCTCCAAATTCTTTAGTCATTAGTCATTGGTCATTGGTCATTAGTCATTAGTCATTAGTCATTGGACAACAAAGGACGAAGGACAAACGATTACTTACTGGTGGGAAGACCTTTTTGCTGCCATTCCATCATTCCCCCCGTGATGTTATAAACTTTTGTAAAACCTGCCTTTAAAAGTTGTTTCGCCGCGATCGGGCTGCGATGAGACGTTAAACAAATCACCGCCACTGGTTCATCTTTTGGCAGTTCCCGAAACCATTTCGGTAGTAATAACCGTCTCAACCCTCGAATCATCCCGAAAGAGAGACGAAATAAGCTCAAGTTTACTGCTTGCGGTGCGTGACCCGTCATATATTCCAACCCCGTCCGCACATCAATTAATTTCGGAGGACGAGCCATGTTTAAAAGTTGCTTCGGTGAAATTTGCCGTACTGTCGGCTCTGCTGATGCTGTAACCATAATTTTGATCCGTTATTGCTTTTCCTCGCTTATTTATGATTGTATTCCTAAATAGTAATTTAGTCAACCTTAAAAAACTATGCTAAAATAAATACATGATTAAATAGTTTTATAAAGAAGGGAAAAAAATGGCACAGATAGTAATCATCGGAGCAGGATTTGGGGGGCTTTCCGTCGCCTACGAACTGAAACACCTTTTACGGGGAAAACACAAAATCACCTTAATTTCTGATGAACCCAACTTTACTTTTATCCCCTCGCTGCCTTGGGTCGCATTTAACTTAAGAAAATTAGAGCAAGTGCAACTCTCAGTGAAACCCTTATTGGAAAAACAAGGGATTCATTGGCAACAGGGGAGAGTAACCGCACTCGATCCTAACGAGAAACGAGTGAGGGTAGGGGAAGACATAACTTTTAACTATGACTATCTTGTCATTGCCACAGGTGCATCGTTAGCTTATGAGTTAATACCAGGTTTGGGGCCAGAAGAAGGCTATACGCAATCAGTTTGTAACCCTCATCACGCAGAAATGGCTCGTGAGGCTTGGAACAAGTTTTTAGAAAACCCAGGTCCGATCGTTGTGGGGGGGGTGCCTGGAGCAAGTTGTATGGGGCCTGCGTATGAGTTTGCCCTGTTAGCGGATTTTGTACTGAGAAAAAAAGGAATAAGAGAGGAAGTGCCCATCACCTTTATCAGTCCAGAACCTTATTTAGGACATTTAGGAATCGGTGGGATGGCAAACTCTGGAAAGTTAGTCACCGAACTGATGGAACAACGGGGGATTAAATGGGTTGAAAATGCAGAAATAACAGAAATTGAAGAAAATCAGGTTAAATTAGCTGATGGTCAAGAGTTTCCTTTTCAATACGCCATGTTCTTACCTCCTTTTCACGGAGCGCCGTTTTTGAAAGAAGTTCCAGGGTTAACCGATGAGAAGGGATTTTTACCTGTGCTGGATACTTATCAACATCCAGATTATCCCTCGATTTATAGCGCAGGAGTGATTACGCAACTGGATGCTCCCGAAACCACAGAGATTCCTCTCGGTGCGCCAAAAACGGGTCAAATGACGGAATCAATGGCGATGGCGGTGGCTCATAATATCGCTAGAGAATTGGGGGAAATTCCATCGCGCCCTGTGAAACCGAGCTTGGAAGCGATTTGTATGGCAGATTTTGGCGATACTGGAATCATCTTTATTGCTGCACCAGTTGTCCCTGATCCCAGTATTGGTCATCGTCGCCATGCCACTGCTTTAAGGGGAATTTGGGTAAATTGGGCGAAAAATGTTTTTGAGTGGTATTTCTTGATGAAAATGCGCTGGGGAACTGCTGTGCCTTGGTTTGAAAAGCTCGGACTGTTTTTGTTGCGGTTATCGTTAGTTACGCCAATTCCTGAAACTTCTGACCAACAAAAGGATTTAAGCCGTGTCAAAGGATAAATAAGGATAAAAGATGAATCATCTGATCACCATCGATCGATATGAGTTTTTGGCAAATCGCTTCAAACTCCTGAGTGAACCGACGCGATTACGAATTTTAGAAGTCCTTTGTGGAGAGGAACGAAATGTGAGTGAGATTTGTGAACAGACAGGGTTACAGCAAGCTAATGTCTCGAAACAGTTGCAGTTGTTGAAAACTTCGGGGGTTGTGGCTTGTCGGCGGGTGGGAACTTCTCGTTATTATCGCGTGATCGATCGAGAATTGTTGAAATTGTGCGATCGCGTGTAAAGCCAGTGATCAGTGACCAATGTAGAGACGTTCCATGGAACGTCTCCCAGTAAACAGTGATAAATAACGAATAACAAACAACGAATAACAAATAACTAATGACAAAACTATCACAGAAAAAAGGATTAATTGGTTTAACCAGTTTAATAATTGTACTTGCAGGTGGGGGAATGTGGGGACTGAATGCAGTTTTAAAACCGAATCAAGTGTCCTCCCAAACCGCACAAGAAACAGAAACCGTAGAAATAGCAGTAGAGACAACGACAGTGGGTTATGAGACTCGGCGGCGCGATCGAGTTTTAACAGGAAGTGTCACCGCCGAAAAATCAGCGACTTTGACCACTCGGGTTAACGGTATCATTGAAGAGATTTTGGTCGAAGAAGGCGATCGCGTTTCTAAAGGTGATCTCATTGCTAAAATTGATGTTCGTGATTTGCAAGCGCAAACCAATCAGGCGCAAGCGAATCTGTCTCAGGCGCAGTCTGCGGTTAATTCAGCGCGATCGGCATATCTAGCCGCCCAATCTCAAAAACGTCAAGCACAAGCACAAGTGCAAGAAGCAAAAGGGGAGTTAGAGGAAGAAAAAGCCGAATTAAATGATGCTCAACTGCACCAAAAACGGATGAAAATGCTCTATGAAAACGGCGCGGTGAGTGAATCCCGTTTGGATGAAGCCAACGCTCGTTTAGCCAGCAGTCAAGCGCGTATGGAACAAATTAAAGCGAACATCCAACAAGCAAAAGGCGCAGTGGAACAAGCGCGATCGCAAATGGAACAAGCACAGAGTAGCATTGAACAAGCCAAATCTGGCGTTGAAGCCGCGCAAGCCACACTACAAAAAAGTGATGCTGATCTAGACTATGGACAACTGAAAGCTCCTTTTAACGGTATCATCACCAAAAAACAAACTCACGAAGGAGCAATGGCGGGCGCAATGGCAGGGTTTGGACAACCGATTGTCACCCTTGAAACAGTGGAAGACTTAGAGTTTACCGTTTCGGTTCCCGAATCTCTTCTCGGAGAAGTTGCGGTTGGGGAAAGAATCGCGATCGAAATTGGTGCAATCGGGCGCAAAATTGGCGGTGAGATTAAACAAATTGTCCCCAATGCTGATCGAAAATCCCGTAATTTTATGATCAAAATTGACCTCGATCGCGACAACAAAATCATTCCTGGAATGTTTGGTCGGATCAACTTACCTACCCAAGAAAAAGCAGGCTTAATGATTCCAGAATCCGCAATTATTGAACGCTTTGGCATTACTGGGGTTTATCGCGTTGTCGATAACCAAGCACAATTTACGACAGTAACTCTTGGTAGCCAACAAGGGGATCAAATGCAAGTTCATTCGGGCTTAGAAGCAGGAGATACCATTATTTTAAACCCGTCTTCTGAAGTGAAAGATGGAAGCGCGATCGCAAGTTAGCACCCAAGCGAAACCCAACATTTATAGTGACCAGTAAAAAAGAACAACGAACGAAGAATCAATTCTTAATCATCCATTATTAGAGATCAATCATGATGCAATTACTATCTTTTTTATTAACCTTTAGCCTAATTTTTCTGCCGATGAATCAGGTGAAGGCTCAACCACAGCCCGAACAATTATCTGAAGCCATTCAAGAAATCGAATTTTTAGATAGAATGAGACAGAGCCTCGCTTCTACCCTTAAAGAAACCGATGAAAAACCAACTCTTGAAACCTTTAAACAAGTGTGTAAACCAGTGGGAATGCGAGCCAAACAACTAAGCAAAAATAATCCTTGGGATGTGAAACAAGTCGCCGAAAAATATCGAAATCCTGCCCATGCACCCACCGCCAGAGAAGCCGTTGCGTTAGAAAAATTTGCCAAGAATCCCGACTTATTTGGCTTTTGGGAAACCAGCAACCAAGAAACCTTTTATTATCGCAGAATTAATGTGGAAGCAACTTGCTTAAAATGTCATGGCGCAAAAGCACAACGCCCTGATTTTGTGAAACAACGCTACCCAGAAGATAAAGCCTATAACTTTGAAGTGGGAGACTTGCGAGGGATGTATCGAGTTGTTATTCCAGAAGTCAAAAAACAGATTCAAGCCGCTTTACAGTGACCAAAAAAGGAAGAACGAAGAACAAAAATGATAGGGGGCGATGATTCCCCCAGAATTGGGGGTGAGGGGGCGATGATTCCCCCAGAATTGGGGGTGAGGGGGCGATGATTCCCGTATCAATGTCCTTCCCAACGTTTAAGCGGAACACAAGGAATATCAAATTGGTCTAAACTGCGAGCGACTACAAAATCAACTAAATCCTCAATGGTTTGCGGGTGATGATACCAAGCGGGAATCGCGGGAACAATTCTCCCTCCTGCTTCCGCTAAAGCCGTTAAGTTTCGTAAATGAATTAAACTCAAGGGAGTCTCTCTCGGAACCAGTACCAGTTTCCCCCCTTCTTTCAGTTGGACATCTGCAGCGCGTTCCAATAAATCCGAACTTAAACCTTGTGCAATTTTAGCAACGGTACTCATGCTACAAGGGATAATCAGCATCCCTAACGTGCGATACGAACCACTGGCGATCGTAGCGCCCACATCTCCCCAACGGTGACAGCGTAACTTTCCACTGTTCGGTTGTGCTGCTTGTTCACGCCAAAACTGTTCTTGTTGATCGGGTTCTACAGGCATTTTAACTTTATTTTCCGCCTGCCAAACCATAAAACTTGCTTTAGAAGCGACCACATCAACGGTATAGTTTGCTGCTAATAAGTATTTTAGAGTACGCACTGCATAAATTAATCCCGATGCGCCACTAATTCCCACAGTAATCGGTAAATCAACCATTTATTATTTGTTATTGATTATTTTCTCATTGCTAGGAGAGCCATGGACTCCCCTACATTTCCATCAGTGAATAAAATTAATTTTCAAAATCCTCATCAGTCGCGGGAGTAGCTCCAGAAACGGTGACAAGATCGATTTGCTGACGATAGTAGTCAACACTCTTCACTTGTACTTTAACGCGAGAACCGAGACGGTAGGCGATACGATTTTTCCGTCCCACTAAACACCCATGACGAGCGCGGTATTCATACCAGTCATCTTTTAGGGAACTGACATGAACTAATCCTTCGACTAATAAGTCCTCAATTTCCACAAAAAAGCCGTAAGATTGAACACCCGTAATTAAACCAGCGAAGACTTCTCCCGTGCGTTCTTTCATTTTCTCCGCTTTCTTCAGCCCTTTCAGGTCATTTTCTGCGTCTTCTACCATTTTGTCCCGTTCGTTGAGATGATGGATAAAACTGGCGATTTGTTCTTCGTATTCCGTCGCCATTGTGGGAGGGAGAACTTTCCAGTTGATTTTGCCATGACTGCTGTTGCTGTGGAGATCAACTCCCTCTTTTTGCGTTTTAACGCGACGATCGCGCCCTTGGTTGAAAACGGCTTTTAAAATTCGTTGTACCCAGAGATCAGCATATCGTCCACCAGGGGAAATACAAGGACTGTAAGCGATATTATCTGCTAAACCAAAATGTTCTCCTGGCTTGGTGCTATATTTGGCAAGTTTCAGGGTTGATTTCAGGAAAAACATCAAAACCCGATCGGCACTAGATTTAGAAATTTGACGACTAAAGTTTTGGAAGTCTTGAGGACGTAACTCGTCTTCGTTTTCCAGTTCCAACTCTAAATCGAGATTATTTCCCAATTTCATCAAGTCTTCAATTTCCGTATAATCAGAAATCTGTTGAATGCGATAGAGCGCAGGAACACCAAGTGCTTGTAAGTGCCGCCCTACGGCTTGTCCAGCTAGGATCATTAATTCCGTCAGCAACGATCGCACGGGGAGAGAAGAATCAACAACTACAGCGCCTAAGCGTCCTTCATCTTTAAACCCTCCTTGCGCTTCTGATAATTCTATATTGAAACCTCCCCGTTGTAACCGTTGCGCTTTCACGAGAGGACTGATGGTAAAGAAAAGCTCATTGAGTAAATCAGCGGCGGCTTTCTGTTCTGAATCAACTTGATCACTTTTTCCTAGAAGCGCTTGTGCGTCTTCATAGCTAAACAGTTGATCCAAACGCATCACACTTTCATCAATGGAAAACGCTTCAATTTCTCCCATTTGATCCAACGTCAACATCACACTAACGGCGAGACGATCTTCTCCTACCACAAAAGATGCACAATCTTGGACTTCTTGGGGAAATAAAGGAATCACCAGGTCTCTTAAATGTACCGCCGTTCCTCGTTGTTTGGCACAATTATCTAAAGCAGAATCAGAGGAAACATAATGAGCGACATCTGCGATATGTATCCCTAAACGCCACTTCCCTCCGTTGGTTCTGTCTAGGGTTAACGCATTTTCGACGAAAGGGGTTTTGTCTGCTTTTTCCTCAAGGGCGATCGTTAGTAAATCACGATAATCTTGTCGGTTTTTTCGGTCTTCATCAGTGATCTTCGGGGTTAAGGCTTTAGCTTCCTTCAAAGCGTGTTGAGAGAACGATCGAGGGAGATCATGTTTACAGCATACGATATCGGTATCGGCGGCTTCTTCTGCGTCACTGCCTAAAATTTTAGTTACTTGACCAATTGGGGGATGATCGCCGAGGGGATACCGTAACACCTCCACATGAACCAAATGATCCACGGCTTGTTTTAAGTCTTCTCCCTTCTCACTCAAATCAAGTTCAAATAGTAGCCGATCATCGAGAGGAATCGCATGATATTCTTGATGATCATTAGTTTGAAATTCTCTCACTTGCGCTAGGAGAGAGGGATTCGCTCGATCGAGGATCACTTGGACTTCCCCTTCTGGAGAGCGACGACGACTTCCCTCTTTAATGACTTTTACTAAAACGCGATCGCCATTCCAAGCACTACCTAAATGTGATTCTCTTACATAAATATCATCCGTTCCCTCTTGATCTTGAATCGCAAAACAAAAGCCCTTACTGGAACAACGTAACTTTGCTTCCACGACTTCCTCTTGAGGAAAGCGGCGATATTTTCCTCTTTCCTTAACAATAACGCCAATGCGTTCGAGAGCATCGAGAGCAACTTGTAGCTGTTCGATACTTTTGTCATCTTGGAGATTGAGCTTTTTTTCGAGAACTTTTGGTGCGACCAGTTTATTATCACTCAAATGAGACAGGATTGTAGCGATTGAAAATTCCATCTGATATCAATATCTCTTCAGTTTCAATTACAGGAATAAATTAAGGTTTTTAATCGAGACACAGCACCGTTAAAATGCTGGTTGATATTACTCAAACCCTACGACTGTTAGTTACTCGTTAAACGATTAAGCCAATAAAGCCAATGTTTAGGGGAAAGTAAAAGACTAAAGTTAATGATGTCTTCGGAGCGCATCAATTCTTTTAACTTTCAATAGCATATTAGCTTAATAACGATTAAACTACAGTGATAGTAACATCCTCATCTATTTTATATTGTTTTGGGATTTACCTCGATGTGACGAGAAGGCTCTCGACATAATCTCTGATTTGTCGAAGTGATGAATCGTCACGCCTCCAATAAAAGCCGTAGAAGCCCCCTCATCATTTTTGTGTTAAACTTTAGAAAACAACGGTCGATTTCTTAAAATGCTCAGTCTTAACTACCAGTATAAGCTCAAAGTCAATAAACAACAGGCTTCTACCATCGATGAATGGTTAGATGTCTGTAAATCTGTTTATAACTATGCTTTAAGAGAGCGAAAAGACTGGGTAAATTCTAGAAAATGTCCAATTGATCGCTGTTCCCTTGAATCCGAGTATATCATTCCTTCCGATGCTCCTAGACCAACATACGCTAATCAATGTAAAGGTTTAGGGGTGGCGAAGAAAAAGTTTCCTCGATTATCCATTCCTCAATCTCAAGTCCTCCAACAAACTCTAAAAGGTTTAGAAGAGGCTTTTGTAAATATGTGGAATCGAGGATTTGGTTTTCCTAGATTCAAGAAAAAGATGCGTTCTTTTGTCTTTCCCCAAGTTAAACCAGATTGTATTCAAGGGGAAACAATCACTCTTCCCAAACTAGGAAAACTACCGTTAGTTCTTTCTCGCCCCATTCCTGAAGGGTTTATCCCTAAACAAGTCAGGATAATTAAGAAAGCAAGTGGGTACTACATTAATATCAATCTTCAATTAGATGTTGATGTTCCTGATGTACCCCCTCATGGTTATCCAATTGGCATTGATTTAGGGTTAGAGAAATTTCTAGCAACCAGTGAAGGGGAACTCATTAAAGGTCATAAGTTCTTGAGGGAATCTGAAGGCAAGCTGAAATCACTGCAAGGTCAACTCAAGAATAAGAAGAAAGGTTCTCGTCGCTGGAGAAATATCAGCCGTCGTATCGCAAGATTATACGAAAAGATAACCAACTGTCGCAAAGACTTCTTCTACAAGACCTCTCATTATCTGTGTGATCAAGCAGGGATGATCTTTGTAGAAGACTTAAACCTAAAAGCACTAGGGCGTTCAGCACTTAGAAAAGCCTGTTTGGACGCTGCTTGGGGAACGTTTGTCAACATCCTGTCTTATGTCTGTTGGAAAAGAGGAGTATTTTTTGCCAAAGTTAACGCTAATGGGACAAGTCAGATTTGCCCTGAATGTGGGGTTAACTGCGGCAAGAAAACTCTTTCTGAACGGGTGCATAAGTGTCCAGATTGTGGATATGAGCAGGATAGAGATGTAGCGGCGGCGATGGTAGTAAAGAAACGTGGAGAAAGTACCGTCGGTGCGACGGGAAGAATGCTCGATCAGGGTAAAGAGTTCGGGGATGAGGTTTTAACCTCATCTAGACTCTCCCTTTGAGGCGAGAATCTCCCATTATATTCTTTGAATTAATGGGAGAGGTTCAATCCTCAATTCATCCTTTCCCGGTCATTGTGAGAAATCATTACCGATAACACATCATCACGATTCAATTATGTTTGAGCAATTTCGCCGTCATTTTCCCCAAGGTAGTCTTCTCAGCGAATTAGTACAAATTGATCACGGAAAATACATTGTCCGCGCTAGTGTCCAAAATGCAGGATTAACTCTCGCTACAGGTTTAGCGGCGGCTGATACAGTAGAAAAAGCAGAAGACGAAGCACGAGAGAGGGCTTTAGCAGTTTTAGATATTTATCTCACTTCCACTAAGACACCACCAAGAAACGAAACCACTCCTCCTTCCAGTCGAAACTTAAATTCATTCACTCCTACGGCTATTGTTGAACCAGAATTAAATCAGTCTTCCGTTACTCCCGAAACCGCTACCCCGAAAGAAACCTCGAACTTATCATCAGACAATGCTGTTTCCCCTTCTAGGGAAAAGCCGAAACCTGAAACCGCTACCCCGAAAGAAACCTCGAACTCATCATCGGACAATGCTGTTTCCCCTTCTAGGGAAAAGCCGAAACCTGAAACCGTTACCTCGAAAGAAACCTCGAACTCATCATCAGACAATGCTGTTTCCCCTTCTAGGGAAAAGCCGAAACCTGAAACGGTTACCCCGAAAGAAACCTCGAACTCATCATCAGAGTTATCAAGTCATTCCGTTCCCTCCTCCCATCAGGAAGACAAAACTATGATGGATAGTTCTGACATTATTGCTCGCACAAACGTAGAATTAAGACGACTCAATTGGACGAGTGAACAAGGACGGAAATTTTTAGGAGAAACCTACGGCAAACGATCGCGCTCACTTTTGTCCGATGCTGAATTACTGGAATTTCTTGAATATCTAGAAAAGCAACCCACACCTCCTCAAAACAATGATCAGTCAACGTAGGTTAGGTTTTCGTTATTCGTTATTTGTTATTTGTTCACTGGTCAATTACCCAACGCCAAAAAGGATGGGATTTACCTTGCTTTCGGATACGCATCACTTGTTTCTCTAGTCGATGACGATAAGCAGAGGAAAACCCAAACAAAATGTTGCTACTTTGCCACAGTAAAACGGCGGTGGTAATCCCTAAACACCATGCCAGCGCGATCGAGCAAATCGGATTAAAAATCAACGCATAACGCACCGCCGCGATCGTAAAATAAGACCGCATCAAGGCAATCTCTTCTTGTAGCTGCCATAAAGCAATGGGAATCACGACTAACCATGATCCCACCACCAGCACCCAACGACTGTAAACCGCTACCAGATGTAGTCGTTGGACTTGCTGCGCCAATTCTGGATCAGATTGATTCATTACAACAACCCATGAAAACCGTAGAGGAAGTATTGCCACCTTACCAAAAAACATCGGTGGAAACTCAACAATCTGTAGGTTGGGTGAAATGAAATGAAACCCAACAACAATTGGTCATTAGTCATTAGTCATTGGTCATTAGTCATTAGTGATCTCTTACATTTCACGAAGGACAAAGGTGTTCCTGAGCCTGTCGAAGGACAAAAACGTAGGTTGGGTGAAATCAAATGAAACCCAACACCAATCTATAATCTACTATCAACTCAGCGAGAATCCTGTCAATTTGTATTAGTATAACTAATTTTGTTGTTAGATTCAATTAGATTTTTATATCGAACCGTGTCCTTTACAGTTCTTAACTATTTTTGGAGGAAGCAAAATATTGACGAGATTACGCCTTTTCAGGTATGATGCTCAAAACGATAATGCCACGGGATGGTCTGTCTTTTGAGCAAAATTCACCGCTCAAACCTCCATTCCTTCGTTGCGATCGGGAAAAGTTTGTCAAGTTTTTGAGGAAGAGTTTAAACCAATTTTTCGAGGCGATTTATAAGGTTTGTAACGAAGGGTTGACAGACATTGAAGTTTATGTAGTGGCGAAACTCCTCTCAAATATCACTCCTTTTTATTCTAGTGCCTCCTGAATAAACCTAAAACCTTTATCCAATCAGCTTTTAAGGCTCTTAATGCTTTGAAAAAGTGCAAGGGAATTGAACGCTCAATAGTCACGCACCCTGCATCAAAACTTTGAAATCTTACCTCTTGCCTCTTGCCTCTTGCCTTACTACCTTTTAAAGTTAATTAAACCAAACCCGATCCAAAAAATCAGCACGCTACCAGTAATCATTAAAACAGGCATTGCTCCCAATTGAAACACTAAAATTGGCGCAGCCGCCGTGAAGAAGCCTCCCCCCATAATCGGCTCAAATAAAAGCTGTTTATAGGCAAAACTTTCTAACGCTCCCGTGCGATTATCAGGGTCAACCATTTGTAACAATAACAGACCAGTGGCGGTAACGCCCATGGATTGTCCGACATCGCCGATACCACGCTCAAACCAATAAGAAGGGAGAATCCGAGGCGCAAAGAACAGAAAAGCAAAAAGATTCCAAGTTACGCCAGCGAGAGCCAAAATTAGGAAGGGAATTAAGTTTGTGCCGAGAATCGTTAAAGAAATCGATGCGATCGCGCTAAAAATAACAACATCAAGAGAAACCCCTGCAATATTCTTCTGTAACGGTCGCAGAATCAAGCCATCAATTCCGAGACGTTTCATCGTAATTTGTACAATCAATCCTCCAATTAACGCCATCGGAAATAGAGGAACATAATTCATAATTTCGATTTCTAGTTTTCCCCAAGTGAGAGTTTCTAACGCTTTTAATGCTTCTAGAATGAGCCAACCTAGTGTTACCGCAATCGCCACAATTCCGAGATTAATGGATAACGGATCAATGAGAAGATTTTTACTGAGCTTTTGATATTCTGCGGATAATAATTCAGGATGAGAAGGAGATGACGCTGGGGCTTGATCTGAAATCAATTTTTGTTTCGTCTCTGAAGATAAATGACCTTTTCTTCGTCCCCAATTAATTAAAACAGTTCCTGTCACCACACCAGAAATCAATCCCACAGTAGCTAACCCTAAAGCGAGTTCCCCTCCTTCTTCAAAACCAAAATATTCCAACACGGGGCCCATTCCCGCAGCCGTGCCATGTCCCCCTTCAAATGCCATTTCGATTAACGCTCCCGCAATGGGATTAATGTCAAAGATTGGGGTTAAAACTAAAATCGTGATTGATAGTCCCACAACATATTGTCCCCAAGCTAAAATTTGAGAAAAGGCAACTTGAGGCGCAATTTTTCGCCAAACTTCTTTGACACTGGGAATGGTTTCTCCGAGAAAAAGCGTGGCAAAAACAAGATTAATAAATACACTCGGCGCTTGTGACCAAACAGCAGAAATGGTTTCGGGAAAGATGCCATTATCAGCGAGAAAAGTTTGATCAGGGACAACATTTCCTAAACCTTCTTTTCCCATCAGTAATGCTACACCTCCCGCTAAAATTGATTCGGGTAGGTAGAGTAAATCAAAGATTCTAATTTTTTGTTTTAAAAACCGTCCAATGAGGAGAAATAAACCTAAAATAATAAAGGCGGCAAAAACATCTATTAGTTTCAATCCAGTTGTATCCAAATTACTCTTATCCTTTGGTGTTGTTAATTTAAAACGAGGCTTTTTCGTTTTAATAAAAATCCTTGCATTCCTATGGCTTTTGCTCCTTCATAATCTTCTTGACGACGATCGCCAATATGCCAAGTTTGTTCGGGAGAAACTGCATACTGTTCGATCGCGCTCTTGAAGATAATCGGATCAGGTTTCGCCGCTCCCACTTCTGAGGAAATAGTAATTGTATCAAAAAAATGATTGAGATCAAGGGCAATTAAAACCTGATAAAGACGGGAATCAAAGTTGGAAATTACCCCTAGTTTAATGCCTCGATCGCGCCAACGTTGTAAACAAGGAATCACATCGGAATAAACCTGCCAAGGTGTCGCTGTGGCAAAGTAATAATAAAGGCGATTAAAAAAGATATCAAAGTCTAAAAACTTGTGAGCAACTCCTGCTTTTTGAAAGGTGCGTTTGGTAACTTCACGCCACCATTGAAACTCTTTTTTAGGAATATCTTGCGGGGAAACATTAGAAAAAGCAAGGGGAGGAGCAGTTTTAAACACTTCCTTAAATGCGCTGTCTAATTCCGCCGCAGCAGCGAGAACACCAAAACGGCGGGCGATCGCGCTATAAACTTCACCGACACTCCCTTTAACCGCGAATAATGTTCCCACTGCGTCGAGAAAAATAACCTCTGGTTGTGACATAAAGTTAGAGATCAGATAATAACTTAGAAAAAGGCTGTGTAATCCAATTCGAGCCAACGGTTAACTGATGTTCTGGGGTTGGCATTCGCGAGAGATAGGCGAAACGACGGGCTAAATAAGCAAGCATTCCGTCTAGTTTTACGCCTTGTGCGGTTAAACTACCGTTGTCTGTTCCCAACACTAGCATTTCGCCAAGATTATAGTATTTAAAGGGAAGCAGGGGTCGTCCTGTAATTGTTGCCCAAATATTCCAGGCACAATAATCAGACTGTTGAAACGCTACTTGTGCGGTGGTGGGGACAACTTTTCCGTTGCCATCTTCACAAAAAGCTAAGTCTCCCAATGCGAACACTGACGAGTTATCTACCACTTGTAAGGTCGGCTCAATTTTAATTTTACCTTGTTCGTTGTGAGGAAGGTTTAAGTTTTTCACCAATTCCGATACGGTTGTTCCCACTGTCCAAATCACTACATCGACAGGAATCGTATCGCTTTTCCCTTTATACCAGAGGGTGATATCTTGCGCGGTAATGGCTTCGACACTGGTTTCTGTATCTAGCCAAATCTCACGATCGGAGAGTGCTTTTTGAGCGGTTTCACGGTTAAATTCGGGAGAAGTCTTTAAGATCATCTCTCCCCGTTCAATGATGCGAATGCGAGCGCGATCGCCCACTCGATCTCTTAGTTTACAAGCAATTTCTACGCCACTGTAACCCCCACCGACAATTGCGATACGAATTTTCTCTTGATCACTATTTTCTAAAGAGCGCAATCTCTCATCTAAGTGATAGGCATCTTTTAAGCTGTGAAAGGGAAAAGCAAACGTCGCCGCACCAGATACCGCTTCGATCGGTGTTTTTCCTCCCATTGCCAATACTAACCAATCATAATCCAACTGTGATTGATCTGCTAATTGAACTTGTTGACGGTTCACATCCACCCCAGTCACCGTGCCTTGTCGAAACTGAATCTTAGTATCAGCAAGGATTTCTGTAAACGGCGGGGCGATTTCCCAAGTTTGTAACTCATTGGTAAGGAGTTCGTAGAGAAGCGGGGTAAACAAGAACCGATCGCGCTGATCCACTAGAATAATTTCTGGTTGCGGTTGATGATCCCAAGGCAGTTGGCTGAGACGTAGAGCCGTGTATAGCCCTCCGAATCCTCCCCCTAAAATACAGATGCGGCTTCTTGATTCACTCATTGGCTTTTTTTTGACAGTAACAGACCCATTTCCACTAATTGTAACGTTACGTTAACGGTAGCGATGGCGCTGATTTAAGAGGGTTCTTCTTCCAATGGTGCTTTCGAGTCTTCCCACCAAGCGAGAAGGGTACTCGCAAGAAAAATACTGGAATATGCCCCTAAAATAAAGCCGACAATTAAAGCGAAAGCAAATCCTTTGAGGGTTTCACCACCAAAGAGTAAAATCGCCAGCAAGGGTAAAACTGTGGTTACTGTGGTGTTGATTGATCGAGTTAACGTCTGATTTACCGCATCCTCTACCACCTGATTCATATTCGCTTCTGGTTCGAGTTTGCGAGTTTCTCGGATGCGATCGTAAATCACCACCGTATCATTCACTGAAAACCCAATAATTGTTAACAGCGCCACCAGAAACAAACTATTCACCTCCACTCCTGCCACTAAACCGAACAGAGAAAAGACACCAGCGGTAATAAAAGAATCATGGAATAACGCCAAGATGGCAAAAAGGGCGTAATCTAAACGAAAACGGATGCTGAGATAAGCAATAATCCCAAAAAACGAAACCAATAACGCTAAAGCCCCCGATGTGAACAATTCCTGTCCAATCGTCGGTCCGACAGTATCAATTTTAATCGTGTTGGGATCAAATTGTCCGATTTCGTCGCTTAAAGCATCTTGTAACCCCGTCCGTTCTTCCACTCCCAACGTTTTCGTCCGAATGGACAAACCTTGTTTTGATTCTCCTACGACTTGGACAGTTGAATCGGGGAAACCTTGCGCTTCTAATACCTCTCTTACTTTACCGATTTCGATCGGTCCGTCACAGTTATCAGGAAGGGAACAATTTAACTCTAGTTGTAAACGAGTCCCCCCAATAAAATCAATACCAGGACGTAAGGGCGCATTAAACTGAGTATAAGAGAAAATCATCGCCAAGAGAGAAAGAGCGAAAGCAAAGGCGGACAATGTCCACCAAAAATACCGTTGTTGAACTACCTTTAATTTCATCTAATTTTCGCGCTGGAGACTCCCGTTGTAACGCTAGGTCAACGGGAGAGGAAAGCGCGTCCTCCTGTTTGCGTGTTTACGATTAAGTTAGTGTTTCGTTTCAAAAGTTGAGTTTTTTTTGCCCCAAACTGCCCTAAACGTTTCCAGTCAAAGCCAGAAACTGAGACTTGATTCTTTGTCTCCCCAGAAACCCAGCCTCGATATTTGATTCCTTTTCTTTCAGTCTCAACATAATCTCCTTTACGAAAATCGTGTCTGGTTACTGTTCCTCCGTACTTCCGTCTCACACCACCTTTAGCAGGAATCATTAAGTGAAGCTGACGACGGCTAACTGGAGGACGTTTAATTGTCGAGAAAGGAGCATTCGTTATTTCAACACTTCCCTCAAACCATCCCTTGTATCCTTTAATACGCTTGTACTTTAAGAACTGATATGAAGCTAAAGCCACACCATCTACCGCATGAGTAGCAGGGGTTTGATTAGACTTTTCTCTATCTTTTTCTAGCCCAAGCATCTCTCGTCTTGCTGAGGTTTCCCAACCGTATTTGGTGGTAACAGGAGCGATCTGAGGTAGCCACTGTTCCGTCATCACCTTCTGAGAAACCATCACGGGAGAGAACCCCTTATCCCCTTTT